>CAYWKD010000012.1:49713-78273 GCA_964458705.1 uncultured Saprospiraceae bacterium
GTTTGTTTTTTTTGGCACAACAATCTACGATGATGTCAAATCTACGATGATGTCAAATCTACGATGATGTCAGGGCTACGCCCCTCTTTTGTTTGTTTTTTTTGGCACAACAATCTACGATGATGTCAAATCTACGATGATGTCAGGGCTATGCCCCTCTTTTGTTTGTTTTTTTTGGCACAACAATCCTCACAAAAAGGGGCGTAGCCCTAACATCTTCATAGACACAATAATCCCCACAAAAAAAGGGGCGTTAGCCCTGACATCTTCATCGCCTGATAGCTTCATCGCCAATTGGCATCATCGCTAATGCTACCATTCAAATAAATATTTGTCCTCAAAATCAACCTCAAATTTTTCAAGCAACAACAAATATTCCGCTCGAAAGGATTGTTTTTTATGATGCTCCGGCTGATTTAAAACATATTTCACCACCCTGTCAATGTGCGATTTTGAATAGGTAAATGCCCCGAATCCATTTTGCCACGAAAATTTAGTAGGGAGGTATTTTTTGCCATTGAGCCATTTAGAAGACCCTGATTTGACTTGTTCCATTAGTTTGGATGGGGAAATATTTGGGTGCATCCCCACAAATAGGTGCGCATGGTCGGGGTTGCAATAAATGGCGTATGTTTTACATTTGTGATGGGTAACAATTCCACAAATCACTTTTTCTAATTCATCTCTAAACGATTCTTTGATTAGATTTTGCCTGCCTTTGACCGCAAAAACGTATTGAATATATAATTGTGTGTATGTATTTGCCATATTTTATGATGATGTTAATGCCAGTCTATGATGATGTCAGGGCTACGCCCCTTATAATGATGCTGGGGCTAACGCCCCTCCTTTGTTTGTTTTTTTTTGGCACAACAATCCCCCAAAAAAAATTCACCGCCTTCGGCGGCCTTCCACACAAGAAAAGGATAAAAGGGTAAAAGTGCAAAGGGTTACTAAGCCCTGACAAGCCGAAACCCATAGTTGCTGTACCGATCGTTTGGATAGTTGAGGTAGCGATAGGAAGAGCGACAATCCCTAGTATAGTAGACCCAAGAACCGCCCCGCAACACTCGGCGACTAGTGTCTCCACCTTTTATCCATGCGGAGCCGTCTTTAGGCGCATTATTATAATTGCGGTGCCAATGGTCGGCACACCATTCCCGAACATTCCCGCTCATATCGTGCAAGCCTAGCTCATTGGGGGCTTTTAGACCAACGGGATGGGTCTCGCCATAGCTGTTTTCATCGTACCAAGCTACTTCTGCTAAACGATGACTGCCAGCGTAGGGAAACCCCAGGCTGTGCTTGCCGCCTCGTGCGGCGTATTCCCATTCTGCTTCGGAGGGTAAGCGATACTTTTGTCCTGTTTTTTCGCTCAGCCACTGACAATAAGTTACAGCACCGTACCAAGATACCTCAACAATCGGATGTTGCTCGTAGCCCAGAGCAGGTCGCCAGGCGTTTTCTTCTTTTTGTACGCCCCACCTATATTCATTCACCATTTCTTCTCCAGCGTATTCGCCCGTTTTTACCGTACTGCTGCCATATTCGTTCAAAAAGACAGCATATTGAGCATTGGTTACCGTATATTGAGCCATATAAAAGGTGGGTACAGTAACGAGATGTTCGGGTTTCTGTCTTTTGTCTGGTGATTGGTTGTCGCCCATCATAAAGCTGCCACCCGCTACTTTTATCATTGAAAAGGAAAAGGCATTGGGGACTTGTTCAATAATAGGTGGAGGTATGGTATGGATCATTGCTTGCCGCTTTTATTGACAAGATATGTTTTTTTTGGCGTTGTGCCTTTGTTTTATTGGGTGAATGAGCCAAATGCTTGTTCGCTTAGGTATTGAGTTATTGACTATTGTAAGTTCTTGTTCTTTTTTCTTGATAAAAAAGAACCAAAAAATCAAGACTGTATTTCTTTTTTAACGCTACAAAAGAAATAAGGTCGATCAACTAGCTATTGTTGTTTCGCACAATGTCAGTTACTTAAACAAATAAACACCTAAACAAATAAACACCTAAACAAATAAACAACCCTATCCACTTACTCAAGCCTTCATCTAAGAAGCTTAGAAGCGAGGGCAGTAAACATTTCTGTTCTCCTTGCCGCTAATGACGTACACTAAGGCAAATTCAAAGCCACCATTTCCATTGCTTGCTGCAGAGAGTGGCGAAATATTGATGTCGTAGCTAAAGCCTAAGCTGAAGCCGTTGTAATCGAAGCGAGTAGAAAGAATGGCTGCATCTGCTAGAATGCCGCTCGATGTTTCATCTTGGTAGCGATTAGCTAAACGCACCCAACCTCCAATTTGGAAGGCTTGATAATCGGTGCGGCTGTTGCCTAGCAAGAATTTAAAACTCGTGCCTGTATTTAGCTGAAACGAAGGACCTTGTTGCATCACAATAGCTCCTGGCACTAGACCAAAGTTTCGAGATACCATAAATTCTCCTCCTACATGTGCAGTAAGGCGGCTGTAAAGTAGATTTTCTTCTCCCTCAAAAAAGGATTGATTGGCGCGGTTCAAGTGATGAAAAGCACCGCCGATGTAGAAGTTATTATTTTCATCCAATACAGTAAACCAAAGCAGTCCAGCTTCTGCATCAGCGAATAAGAAGTTGTCGTTTAGGGTGTTTTCACCCGAACTTCTCGAAGGGTCGAAACCACCTTCCCCATCATGCTGATTGGGCCAGCGGAGATTTAGAAAATCTATACTTCGCTGTGCGACACCACCTTGCGCTCCTACCACTAAGTAATGGCTCTTCTTGCGATAGCCGCCCATTCTCTTGCTGTAAGAGAAAGATAACTTACCCGTAGTGGTAGTAAATCTTGATTCTCCTGCCTGATCGCCCCAGAAAGCACCACCGATGCCAAAATAATCATAGCGTCCAACGGGAATTTTTTGATCGTAAGAAACAGAATACGTGCTGAAAGCATTGGATTTCAAAACGCTTGCCCACTGATTTCTGTAATTGGCTACGAGCCTCACATTTCCGTTCATCACTCCTGTCATGGCAGGATTCAAATTAAGTGGCGAAAGGTAAAATTGCGAGAAATGAATGTCTTGAGCTTGTACGCTCAATACACCCGACAAAATCATTACACTGAATAATATTCTTCTCATATTGGGTAATAATTGAAATTTTAACGATGATACTTTATCCCCTAGATTTATCTTATTAAAACTTTACTTGTACAAAAAACAAAAAAATAATATTAAAATCAAACTTTGATTTTCACTATTCTCTCAAGGTGTGTTGTTTTGTAGCATCAGTTAGTCAAAGATAAAACGAAAAATCTGAGACTGCCCAACAAATTAGAAGTGAACTCTAATCGGTTTTGTATTGACTTAACGCCGACTAGAATAAGTTATTTTTTAAATTGGGTACAGACTTTAAATTTTCTAGCAGAGGGTAGTTAAATTTGAGCAAACGGAAGTGAAACGCAATGAAAATAAAACTAGAATTTCTACACGAAGATGAGGCTTTGGTAATTGTCAATAAACCCGCTAGGCTACTTGCCATTCCCGACCGATTCGATGCAAAAAAGCCCAATCTTTATCATCAACTCAAGCAGCAATTTGGAGATATATTCATTGTGCACCGCCTTGATTTTGAGACGAGTGGCATCATCTGTTTTGCCAAAACGCCAGTGGCGCACCAACAACTTTCTCAGCAGTTTGAGGCACGCAGCGTAGAAAAAAAATACTGGGCATTGCTCGACGGTGTGCTGCTGCACGACTCGGGTGAAATTGAAGTAGGCATTGCGCCACATCCTGTACAAAAAGGTCGAATGATCGCTTCAAAAAAAGGAAAAGAAGCATTTACTTCCTTTAAAAAAATAGCGCAATTTCGTCGTTTTTCACTTGTCGAAGCCAATATTAAAACAGGGCGCACTCATCAAATCAGGGTACATTTTGCCAGTATTGGTCATCCGCTTGCTATTGATCCATTTTACGGCAAAAGAGCGGAGTTTTTGCTCTCTGAAATCAAACGCAAGCGATACAATTTAGGCAAAACACAGGAAGAGCGACCGCTTATGAACCGAACCACGCTCCATGCTTATCAATTAACAATTACGCATCCAACGACTGAAAAAACTTTGACAGTAAATGCGCCACTGCATAAAGATTTTAATGCTGTTCTCAATCAGTTGAGCAAATGGGACAAAGCACAAGAGCAGTAATCACAAGGGCTGATGGGGTTTTATTGCAGCCTTTGTTCCAAAATGTCTTCGCAAAGTGAGCGGACGAAATTGTTTGTAGGTCTAGGTTGTTTACTTGTTTATACAATTTTCTGCTAATGCGATTATTATATCATTAAACATTTAAAATCTGTCCATTTACTTATTAAATATTAAAATGTAACTTTCAGTCTATTATCGGTTAGAACAACTATGGAACTATTCAATAAGCTATTTCAAAAATCAGAAGAACAACTCGACGAACCTCGTATTCGATTTGGAAGATACAGTGATGCTTACAAAGAAGAAGAAAATTACGAAGCATGGAATCAATCCCTCGAGGCATTTCAGCAGGCATCTTACTTGGAGGCTTATGAATTGTTCTTCCAATACATCAGCGACGAACAAGAGGATAATGTTCGTTACGAAATTAGAGATCAGACCATACATTTTGAGTTTTTGCAAGGCTCTAAGCGAGTCTATGGCACCGCCGATCAAAATAAATTCACTGCTACCGCCAAAGTTGCTCAAGCTAAAGCACTCAATACTAAATTCTTACGCCGTTTGCTGGAGCAAAATTTCAACCTGAAGTACAGCCGCTTTGCACTAGATGAAGAAAAGAATATCTGCATTACTTTTGATACTTATACACTTGATGGCTCGCCTTATAAAATTTATTATGCCCTGAAAGAATTAGCAACTCATGCAGATAAGCAAGACGACTTGCTGGTGGAAGAGTTCAGCAATATGCTCCAAGCTGTTGAAAACAAACATCTTATCACCTTAACTGAGCTAGAAAAATCAGTTAAATATGACTTTATAAAAGAAAAAATACGTCAAGCCCTCAAGGTCATTCAAAACGGGCAACTAGATGCCGAGCAATATCCTGGCGCTATTGCTTATCTACTACTCGACTTAACTTACAAATTAGACTATCTGATTCAGCCAGAAGGCTATATGATGGAGACACTAGAACGCATCCACAGAAAATATTTCTCTGGTACGGCTAACACAGCCGAAAAAAATATAGTCTTACAGCAGGAGTTTCAATGGCTACTTGATCGCTCAAGAGCAGATTACTTTAAAGAGTTGTATCGGACAACGGCTACTTTTGGCATTACTTCTCCTGAAAATCACAGCCGAGTTGCCACTTTTATTGAAGGCGAATTGCACAACATGGATTGGTACAATGAAAATGGTCATTTTGAAGTAGCACTAGCGATTCCAAGCTACATAATAGGCTACTCTATGTTCAATTATGCCGTTCCACGTCCCGACAGAGCTTTGTTTGAGTTGTATTATAAAATTATTGAGCCTAAATTCTTTAAGAATCTAGGTTTTCAAACTGTTTATTACGACATTCAAAGAGAACGCTTCGACAGCAAAGCCATCCGTCGTGCATTTGATCAAATTAAAGCAGCGAATAGTGCCAAATTCCCTCGCTTCTCCCCCACTATCAACAAATTGAAATTTGACACTCGCCCTAACTTCGCTAAATCTTACTTGCTAATGATAAAAGACTTGGACATGACCAAGAAAATAGTATAGCCTCACCCACCATTTTGCAACTCGTAGGCATCTAAATAGAAAACCAGATTTGAGACCAATGAACTTGGCAACATTCAGGCTTCATAACTGATTGAAAAATATGTTTACTCTTATCTAATAAATTACTTGAAACACCTGTAACAATGCAAATTTTGACTGTTCTTTTATTGCTTTCTACATTAATCACTTTACTATTCTCCTTCAACTCAAAGCAATCGCTTCAACGCTGGGTTGTCTATACTAACTTAGGGCTTTTAGCTGTGCATTTGTTGGCAGGAGGAAGCCGCTGGCAGTTATATCCAGTGTATTTAGTTATTGCCTTAGTTTTAGTGAGTTGGTTCATCCGATTTGATCGCAAAGCACTACGTTATAGTTTATTAGTAACAGGCATTCTGGCTACACTGCTTAGCATTGCTGCAACTTGGGCATTTCCAGTTTTTCGATTTCCTGAGCCCACTGGAGGCTATTCGGTAGGATTGCAAACTATGTATCTTGAAGACAAGGATCGCCCAGAAAGCATCACTCCAGCTATAGACGATTATCGAAAATTAACCATACAAGTTTGGTATCCTTCTGAACAAGCTATTGAGCGCCCCGAGCCTTATTTAGATGAAGGCTATGGTGCAGCATTTGCAAAAAGCAAGGGTTTTCCTAGTTTTGTCGTTTCTCATTTCAGTTTAATCCCAACACATACTGAAAAATCGTTGCCAATCGCTGATGAAGCTTTTCCAGTCATCGTTCTGTCGCATGGTTATGGTTGGAATAGCGAAGAATATACCTCCATTATCGAGGAGTTAGTGAGTCAAGGCTACATTGTTTTGGGGGTGGAACATACACACGAAAATCCAATGACTATTTTTAAGAAAGAAAGACTTTATCCACTTCAGTCCTACTTTGAATATGTCAACTTCACCATTGATTTTAACAAGGTTGATAGCCTCACTCAATCCTTCAAAACGGCCACGACAGATTCTATGAAGTTACTACAAATGCGAGCATTAGTAAATGAACTGCCTACCTATGATGAAAGCATGAATCGCTGGTCAACTGATATTTCTTTTCTACTTGACGAACTCCTCCGATACAATGCCGAGTCCAATCATTTCCTGTATCAGCGATTGGACTTGGATCGTATTGGTTTATTAGGTCATTCTTGGGGCGGTGCTGTGGTTGCTCAAACGGCCGCTTGGGACAATCGAGTAAAGGCAGCAATTAATTTGGATGGCGCCCAATGGGGTGAATTAATTGATACTGTACTTCGAAAACCCCTACTAGCCATCTATGCAGACAGAAATTACGATACTTTTTTCACGCCAAACTTCTTCATCTACGACCAAGTTACTGAAAAAGACTATTATGAAGCTATTGTTACTGGCACGGGTCACGCTAGTTTTGGAGATTTGCCGTATTGGTCGAATTTGCGCACACTTACTGAAACAGGAACAACCGCTGCTCAACGCATGACTTACCTGAACAGTCAGTTAATTATGAGATTTTTTGATCGATACATGAACGGAGTGGATCATTTTTCTTTTGAAGAAGGACTGCCAGAAGTGAAGCTAAGGCGATTGAAGTAAATAACATTCATTTCAATCGAAACTAAGAATGCTAGAACCCATAAAGCATCAATTTCAGGAATATTGGAGACTTCGGCAATCTTATATAACTCAACAAGCCAGTTAGCATAGTATCTAGTCAACCAAACTCCTGTTTTGCTAGTTACAATTCAACTATGCAAGCGAAGAAAGAAATATTAGCCAGTTCAATCGAATATCTAAAAGGAGTAGGTCCTGTTAGAGGAGATATGCTACGCAAAGAATTGAGCATCTTTACTTTTAAAGACCTTTTGTTTCATTTTCCCTTCCGATATGTAGATAAGACAAAGTTTCATACAATCAAGAGCTTGACGGGCGATAGTGGTGAGGTGCAGCTTAGAGGCATACTAAGGCGGATGGAAGCACATGGTGAAGGACGCAAAAAACGCTTGGTAGCTCGACTGCGTGATGATACAGGTGTAATTGAGCTAGTTTGGTTTAAAGGTATCCATTATTTACAGCAGCAGCTAATAATTGGAGGGGAATATGTGGTATATGGAAGAGTGAACGAGTTTAATAGCAAGTTGAATATTCCTCATCCAGAAATTGAATTTGTCTCTCCAGAAAACACCCAAAAAGCAGAGACCTTCGCACCTGTTTATCCCAGTACGGATAAATTGAATAATAAAGGTTTGGACGTAAAAGCTCGCAGGCGATTGCTTCAGACCTTGATGGCGCAGTTGACTCCAGCAGACCTCCCTGAGAACTTGCCTGATTACATCAAAGAGAAATTTCGTTTTCCATCTCGCTTCGATGCCTTGAAGCAAATTCACTTCCCCAAAACAGAAAACGAACTCAAACACGCCCAAAATCGCTTGAAGTTTGAGGAACTCTTTTTTTTACAAATGCGCCTTATTCAACTCAAAAAACGACGCAAGAATGCTATCAAAGGACATGAGTTCATCAAAATTGGTGATTACTTTAATCGATTTTACAGTGAAAAATTACCCTTTGAACTCACAAATGCACAAAAGCGTGTAGTCAAAGAAATTAGACACGATCTGCGAGTAGGAATACAGATGAATCGCTTGCTGCAAGGAGATGTAGGTAGTGGAAAAACAATTGTTGGTTTGATGGCGATGCTTATCGCTTTGGACAATGGCTTTCAGGCTTGCTTGATGGCACCGACTGAAATTTTGGCGCAGCAGCATTATCAATCCATAAGTGATTACGTAAAAGGACTAGGCATACGAGTAGGCTTTTTGTCAGGAAGTGTGAAAGGCAAGAAGCGGGAGCAACTCCTAAAATTGCTCCAAGCTGGTGAAATACATATTTTGATTGGCACACACGCATTGATAGAAGAATGGGTGAAGTTTCAGCATCTTGGACTTGCTATCACAGATGAGCAGCACCGCTTCGGCGTGAAACAGCGCGCCAAACTCTGGAAAAAAAGTAAGCCCTATCCCCCCCACGTTTTAGTAATGACTGCCACCCCCATTCCCAGAACGCTTGCGATGACGCTTTATGGCGATCTGGATGTCTCCGTGATTGATGAATTACCACCAGGTAGAAAGGAAGTAAAAACACTGCACAAGACAGAAAATCATCGCTTACAAACAATGGAATTTATGCGAAAAGAAATCGCTAAAGGGCGACAAGTCTATATCGTTTATCCATTAATTGAAGAGTCGGAGAAATTGGATTTACAGAATTTGCAAGAAGGCTATGAAGCTATTAGCAGAGAATTTCCAATGCCGGATTATCAAATCAGCATTGTGCATGGAAGAATGAAACCAGCAGACAAAGACTTTGAAATGCAGCGATTTGTGAAAAACGAAACCCAGATTATGGTAGCAACCACCGTTATCGAAGTAGGAGTAAATGTGCCTAACGCTTCGGTGATGGTCATTGAAAATACCGAGCGATTTGGACTTTCGCAGTTGCATCAGCTGCGGGGTCGAGTGGGACGTGGAGCAGAACAATCTTACTGTATTTTGATGTCCAGTTTTAAACTTAGCAACGAGAGTAGAGCACGCATCCAAACTATGTGTCGCACCAACAATGGCTTTGAAATAGCAGAAGCGGACTTACGCCTACGAGGACCTGGCAATATGGAAGGTACGCAACAAAGCGGCATACTTAATTTCCGGTTAGCTGATCTAGGAAAGGATCAAGCCATTTTAAAAACAGCTAGAGAAATTGCTCACCGAATTTTAGACCATGATGAAAAATTAGAGAAATCTGAGCATCGGGATTTAAAAAATTATTTGGATGAATATGCTAGAGAGATGAAAGGTTGGAGTCGAATCAGTTAAAAAGGGTAATCGGCTCTTTCTTATTGCAAAATTTCAGTGAGAGTAAAGGAAGAGCCGATCCCTGATCAAAAGCGTGTTTTTCTTATTTTCATAGACATTACGTTTCAGATCAGGCATCCGCTGCCTTCCGCTACTATTTTTTTTATTCTTTCAGCTTTACATAAGAATCTATGCCATGCTGATTTCTTAGTTCTCCTACTAGTTTCCTTGCCGCACTTTCATTTGCAAAGCGATCCACTAGCACCACAGCATAAGCTCCTCGATCAAATCGCTCCACTCTAGCATTACTGTAACCCTTACTCCTCAAATTACTAACGTGATTCTCTGCATTTTGTACAACAGAAAATGTCCCTGCCAATACCATATAATCGCCTACATTGCTGTAAGACTGGCTCGTGTTGCTGCTTGTACTTGAGGAATTGGAAGCATTTGCATTTTGTTCCTCGTCCAACCAATCAAAATTCAAGTCTTCATTGTCATAATCTGTTGTAGTAACGTTTGCTGGCTCTTCTTCTGTAATCGTATTTGTGCTGTAATCGTCTGCTGTTTCTGTTTCTTTCTCAAGTTCATCATACACAGCAACAGTCTCTGGGCTTTTCAGATCGTTCTCACCTCCCATAAATTTTCTTACTCCAATCACAATCAGTACTACGGCTAGTGCCAAACATACTGCAATAATTGCAACTGTAAACCAATCCAATCGTCTCATAAGTCTTAATTTAGTTTGTTATAACAAAGCAAATATAAAAATAAACGCTGTAACTATTCAGTAGAAATAAAAATTGAAAATTACGAAGCCTTAGCAAATCTATGTTGCTAAGCCTGAACACTCTTCAATTTACTCAGACTTAAATTGAGCTGCTTACCCCGTTGAAATAGTCAGTCCAAATAGAGTAAAATAACGTTCACTTTACGCTTAAATTCCTTTCTTTGCGAAAAATTATTTGAACCAAAGCTATGACAAGCCTACACTATTTCACATTTAATCCTTTTCAAGAAAATACCTACATTATTTACGATGGTACAAAAGAGTGCATTATTGTCGATCCGGGCTGCTATCAAGCTCACGAAAAAACACAACTGATTGATTTTATTCAACAACATCATCTGCGACCTGTTCGCCTCATCAATACGCATTGCCACATTGACCATATTTTTGGCAACGCTTTCGTCGCTGAAACTTATGGTTTGGGTTTGGAAATACATAAGGGAGAGCTACCCGTACTGGAAGCCGTACCTCAGGTGGCTAGTATGTACGGTATCCCTTATTCCGAACCATCGCCAGCACCTGCTAAGTTCATAGAAGTGGGGGAAACTATCACTTTTGGCAGCACCGAATTAAAAGTACTATTCACGCCTGGACATTCGCCCGCTAGTGTCTCTTTGTACTGCGAGGCGGATCAATTTGTTTTGGCGGGTGATGCCTTGTTTCAAAATAGTATTGGCAGGACTGACCTACCAGGCGGAGATTTCGATACGCTGATTCGGAGTATTCGTCAGCAATTGTTAACACTTCCGGATAGTGTTAAAGTTTATTCTGGGCATGGCTCTAGTACGACTATTGGAACAGAAAAGCAGAGCAATCCGTTTCTGCAATCGTAAATTGTAAATCACACTTTAGCTAAACTTTAGAATGATGCGCTATAAGGGTACAGAACTAGTTTTAATTATCCTCTCATTTCTAGTGATTTACATTGTTTGGGGGACAACTTTCTTAGGCGTAAAATTAGCGATTGATTCCATTCCAGCAATACTCATGGCTGGGTTTCGCTATTTTACAGGAGGTTTTATTTTATACCTCATTTCATTGACAATGCACTTCAATTTACCTTCTCTGAAGCAGGTAAAAAATGCGGCTATTGGTGGCACACTCTTCATTGGTTGTGGGACAGGTGGCATAGCTTGGTCGCTGCAATATGTGGATACAGGCATCACGGCAATGATTATCGCAGGGCAACCACTTGTAACTTTATTTATGGTATGGGCAGTGCTAAAGCGACCGCCTATGTTGAGTAGCTATATTGGTATTCTGTTTGGCTTTTTAGGTATGTTTTTGCTAGTGTTTCAAGATCAAATCACCACCGAAAGCAGCAGCTTAATCGGTGTCTTTATCATTTTTTTAAGTATGCTATGCTGGGGCTATGGTTCTGTGTTTATTCAAAAATCAGAACTTCCAAAAGGGCAATCTCAAAATACGGCTATTCAAATGCTGGCAGGTGGTGGCGCTTTAATTTTGCTCAGTTTTATCATGGGCGATCACAAAGATTTTCAATTTAGTGCTGTGAGCACTACCTCGACTTGGGCTTTTGTTTATTTGGTACTTATTGGTTCGATTTTAGGATTTTCTGCCTTTAATTATTTGCTCAAGCGCATCGCCGCCGAGAAAGTAGCGACTTCCACTTATATCAATCCAATTGTGGCTATGCTACTTGGCTGGTCTGTCTTGGATGAAGTCATTACACAACAGTCTATTGTAGCTGCGTTAATCATGCTAACAGGCGTTTTCTTCATCAATGTAGATGTTTTGGGCTTGATTAAGAAAAGAAAAATACGTAGCGCAAGTATTTGATAATCAAACGCTAAATACTTCTACTTGTTGATAAGTACGTCATTTCAATTCTAATAAAGCTACGCTTTCGATATGGTGAGTGTGTGGAAACATATCCACTGCTCGCACTTTCAAAATGTAATATTGCTCAGAAAGTAGATTCAAATCCCTTGCTTGGGTAGCAGGATTGCAACTAACATAAATAATGCGCGGCGTAGCTAGTTGCAGCAGCATTCTTACAACGTCAGCGTGCATACCTGCCCTCGGTGGATCGGTGATGAGCAAATCAGGTTTGCCGTGTTTTTCTGCAAATTCGGTAGTTAGTATATTTTTTACATCGCCTGCGTAGAAGATAGTATTGCTGATATTATTAAGTTGAGCATTGACTTCGGCATCATTAATTGCGGCTTCAATTTCTTCTATCCCAACGACTTGGCTAGCTCGTTGCGCTACATATAATGCAATACTACCGATGCCAGTGTAGAGGTCATAAACGTTCTCAGTACCTTTCAAGTTTGCAAATTCCGCAACAGTATCATAAAGTCGTTTACCTTGATGTGTATTCGTTTGAAAAAAGGACTTCGGGCCGATTTTGAAGCGAATGAGCCCCATTTTTTCTTCTATATAGCCTTTCCCAAAATAAGTAATCATATCTAAGTCCATCAGATAATCATTCACTTTAGGATTGATGCAATAGAGTAAAGTCGTAATTTCAGGAAAATCTTCCAAAAGTTGATCGAGTAATGGCTTGTATTTGCTAGGCTCGTCCGTATGAAATGCAACGATTAGCATTACTTCACCCAAACTAGATACTCGAATTATCATATTCCTTAGAAAGCCAACATTTTCACGAGCATCATAAAACGTCAATCCTTGCTCAATAGCCACTGCTCTGATGCGGTTACGAATAAGATTAGAAGGCTCAGGTTGTAGCCAACAATGTTGAATATTCACGACCTTATCAAATGCGCCTGCTCGATGGAAACCCAACACATTTTCTAGGTTGGAAATATCTGAATCAATTTGTGCTTTGGTTAGCCATTTTTTATTGGAAAAAGAATATTCGAGTTTGTTGCGATAGTAGGTCCTTCGTTCGGCAGCCAATATGGGTTCCATATGCTGCACATTTACTTTGCCAATTCGCTGCAACGCATTTTCTACTACTTCTTGCTTGTGGCGAAGTTGTGCATCATACGAAAGATGTTGCCATTTACAACCTCCACAAGTACCAAAATGCTCACAGAAGGGCACTGTCCGATCTATGGAATAGCGATGTATTGTTTTGGCTTTTCCTTGAAAAAAGCCTTTCCTTTTTTTGTACACCTCCACCTCTGCTATGTCTCCCGGAATAGCATCTTCTATAAATACAACCTGTCCGTCTTCCGTTCTTCCAACACTTTTGCCTTTATCTGCAATACCTGTGATTAGTACATTGGATAGCATTTTGTTTTTGAACTTTTTTCTTCGCCCCATGAATTAGGTTTAATTATACTGCCACAACTTGATTGTCTAGCACATACTGCTGCAAAGCTTCGCTGTAAAGACGATCCATTGTTTGGGTTACTTTCCCTACTTTGCCATTACCAATTACTTTGTCATCTATCTGCACCACCCCCAATGCCCCTTTGGCTGAACTTGTTAGGAATGCTTCTTTAGCTTGAAGCACTTCTTCAAATGTAATATCTCTAATCTCTAAGTTGTAACGACTACGCGCTAACCTAATCATCTGTTTTCTAGTGATGCCTTTTAGAATATTTTTTTCATTCGTAACAATGGTATCATCCTGCTGCACGATGAAGAAATTAGCCCTCGATGACTCTGAAATGAAACCATCTTTATAATAGAGATAGTCTTTTGCACCGATCGCTCTCAATTGATTTTGAGCAATCAAACTCATTGCATAATTAGTCGTTTTCACATGGGGCAATTCCCGTTGATAGTCTAAAGACATCAGTTTTAATCCATCTCTAATTTCAACATCAGCATGTCGATACTGTTCCATCATTAGTATATATAGATTGGGCTCAGACGGAGTATAGCCATCGGGAGAAAAACCTCCAGTTAAAATTAGTTTTATAGCACATTTTTCTACTTTATTGGCTTCGATAAGTGCTTGGATTTGGGCTTTTAAGGCCCTTCTACTTAGCGGCAATTCCAAGTGCATATAAGCTGCAGACTTCTCCCAGCGATTCATATAATCTTCAAAAAACACTGGTACTTTTTGTTCTACTTTGAAATAGTCAAAAATACCATATCCTCTTTGTAATCCTAAATCTGAAACATGAACTACTGCACTTTCTTTTGGCGTAATTTGTCCGTTGATGTTATAATACTTAATCATTGAACTTTTAATTTTGAGCGACAAAGGTAAAGGGAAAATTTGCAAAATATCGGCTCAATCTAGTGAATGGTAAGTTTTATTGTATGAAACAAGTAAGAAATTTAATAAGATACCTATTGTTCTTTCATTGAAGCATTTATTAACTGCCAAAGAAAAAGAAAACGCTGAAATGCGTCCACTTCAGTTTCTTTTTCTATTATCTTTGTGAAGGTAGAAAATGACTTATTTTTTTCATTTTTCTGCTTTACAGTCTTTTCTGTAAAGTCCAAGCTATTCGATTTTCTTTGTGCCATTTGACATTACGATTAATTATACTTTTTTGCCCAATAGTAAATCGTTCATAATGAATACAACATTTAATTGGATATGGTCAGCAGTTGCCTTAATTCTAGGGTTAGGTATTGGATATTTAATAGGTATTACAAAAAACACTTCTCCCAAAAATCCAGTGGTTAAAAAAGAAATAGCAAAAGATAGTACGCCATCAACAATTAGCAAACAAGTTGTAAAAGACAGCATAGCCAATTCGCCTGTGGCTCAAGATGATAATAAAGAGGAGGTAAAAAGCACTACCCCAGTAGCACCTCTACCAACACCAGAAACATTGCCCGTAAAAAGCTCTAAAGATAGCTTAGGCAAAGTCAAAATCTGTCTGAGTGATAATAAAATGAGTGAAATACTAACGTCAGTTTCAGAGCACCTTGAAGCACAAAAACTTGCTTACATCATTAGTGAAGGTCAGGATTGTTCTGGTATTTTTCATAAAATAAAGGACAGCATTCGGCAACGCTTAATCCTATTGTGTGGTAGTAATGACTATGTTTATCCGATGTACAAAAAGGAAAGAAGCAGTCGGCAAGTTGCAGATTGGTTTTGGGAAAAAGGAAATTTAATCATTGTGGAAGACCCCATGAAATCTCGCAATTCCATCCGCCCAGGCTGTGTTATGTTTTTTGGAAAACCCGGCAAGAAATTCCAAAATATGACCATAGAGCAGTTGACTGATAAGAATAATAACTATACAAGCAACGGCTACATCATGCACGTTGGCGTTGTAACAGAAGTCAAGACTGATAAAAACAATAATGTTATCGAATATACCATGATGCACGGCAGAAACTCGCGCATTCATGCCTCTCGCACTAACTATCACACAGAGTTTCAAAGTAAAAATAGGAAAGACTTACCTAAATTTGGCAACTGGAGTCAGCAATGGGTCGCCATGGCATATATTATCACACCAAGTTAATGCAGGAATCGTCATTTTGATAAAAATATGGCAAAGCACTACAACACATGAACATTTATTCATGTATATTTACAAGTAGATTGATTTTCAGTTGCTCATCTTATAAATAGTGACATTAGCCAAAAATAGAAATATGAATTTATTCGGTAAAGGTTCAAAAACATATAGTGTTTTAAGATTCAAATGTCCTAAATGTCAAGAAGGAGATTTATTTTATACCCACAGCTTTGCACTTAAAAAGCCATTCGATATGCCAGATGAATGTCCCAACTGCGGCTTCAAGTATATGCCTGAACCGGGATTTTACTACGGTTCGATGTTTCTGTCTTATATCATCTCGGGCTTTTTCTGCTTGGGCTTTGTATTTTTTTTCCATTGGGTCTTAGGCTGGAGTATCCCTGCTTCTTTTGGTTTATTGATTGCGGTTTTTATTATTTTCTTTGTTTGGTTCTTTAGGTTTTCAAGAGCATTGTGGCTCAATGTCATTTTCAAATATGATCCAAGTCGAGTAAGAAGCTAAAGCAATTGCTCTAAATAATGATATTGAATACCGAACTGTTCTTTAATCATTGCAACTTGAACTGCTGCTGATTCATTAATAACATCCGTCTTTGTTCCCACAATCATCAAATTCTTGCCAGTATGTTCGTTGGAAATAAACTCAAATACTTTAGACTGATAGCCACATTGCTCCATAATTAAGGCTCGAATACCATCGGTAATCATCTCTGCTTGCCGCTCTTCCAATATACCATGTTTGAGTATTGGTGTCAGGATGTTTTGACTAGCTATTTGTTTGCGAATTTGTTTATGGCAACACGGCGCACAGACAATCAAACTAGCCTTTGATTGAATTCCTTTGGCAATGGCAATATCAGTAGCAATATCGCAGGCATGAAGCGCAATGAGTATATCTATGGATGCAGCAGGATAATCCCTAATATCTTGTGCAACAAATGAAAGTTGTTCAAAACCCACTATTTCTGCCACTTTATTGCAAAAGTCAACTAGATGCTGCCGCAACTCAATACCTACTATTTCAATAGGACGCTGTTGCTCATGAACCAAATAGTCGTACAAAGCAAATGTGAGATAACCCTTCCCACTGCCCATATCTACAATTTTTAAGGGTTGATCTGTTTTTATCTCCTGCAGCAGATCATCCATGATTTCAATATACTTATCAATTTGTTTGTATTTAGATTGAGCGCTTTTGAGCACTTTTCCTTCTTTACTAGTGATCCCTAAATGCTTCAAGTATGGACGGTCAGATGTGACATGACGACGCTTTTCTCTATCGTGTTGTCGAGGTGGTATTTTTTTTAAGGTAGCTGTTTTTTTCTGCCAGCGCACTTTACCTTTCTTAGAAGTTTCTAGATTAATATCAAATTGTGTAGTAAATAAATTAGCATGAAGAAAAGTAGTGCTAAGTTGATCTTCAATAAGTTCTAGGCTTGCTTTGATGGAGGCATTTTGCACTTCATCCTTTGTGTCATAATGAAAAGTGAAAGAGAAATGTGGCTCATTTTTTAGCGTAATATAGCGGATGTAAATGTTTTTTAACTCTCCTTTTTGGCGTGGCTTACTGAGTGTGAGTTTTACAAATGAGTTTTCTTTTACACTTACTTCGATCTCATGCAAAAGGTTTTTTACTGCCTGAATATAGTCCATTTGTCAATCTTCAAGATGCTTGCGAATATCGGCTGCTATAGCTGAAAGTTCTTCTGATGAAAGTTGTAACTTTGGTCGCTCAAAATTAATGTCTCTTACATCATTTATTGGCACTAGGTGCAGATGAGCGTGTGGCACTTCTAACCCAATAACAGCAACGCCGATACGTTCGCACGGAATAGCTGCCTCAACCGCCCTCGATACCTTTTTACTAAAAGTCATTAATCCCGACAGCACTTCATCTTCCAAATCAAAAATATAATCCACTTCTTTTTTAGGGATGACAAGCGTATGTCCTTTAGTCAAAGGAAAAATATCCAAGAAAGCAAGGTAGTCCTCTGTCTCTGCAATCTTATGCGAAGGAATATCACCATTAATGATTTTAGTAAAAATGCTTGCCATAATGCTAAGATATGATTTGAAAAAGCCCCTTGAAACGCTCAAAGTTTCAGGGGCTTTTCTTTTTAAATAAAAATATCCAAAATTTCAAAAGAGATTTTACCCACAGGCAAATCTACATCTGCTACCTCACCTACTTTTTTTCCTAGCAATCCCTTGCCCACAGGTGAAGAAACAGAAATCTTTTTTTCCTTCAGATTAGATTCTGATTCTGATACCAGATGATAAGTGAGTGACTTCTTTGTTTTCAAATTTTTGATTTTCACTTTCGTCATAACGCGCACCTCAGAAGTATCAATCGTAGAAGGATCGAGCACTCGCGCACTTGCTAGTGTTTTTTCCATATTGTTGATTTTCAACTCTAGCAACCCTTGCGCTTCTTTAGCAGCATCATATTCTGCATTCTCAGAAAGATCTCCTTTTTCTCTTGCCTCAGCGATAGCCTTTGCTGCTTCTTGACGTCCTGTTGATTTTAACTCATCTAGCTCTGCTTCCAGCCTGTCATACGCTTCTTGCGACATATAGCTAACTCCTGCCATGATACTATAATTTAATTTTAATTGGAACTTAATTTTAAAGACGCTAAACCTAGCAGCCTTCTAAAAACAACTCTTTTATTGATTAATAAATTGAAATCACGCCTCTTTTACTAAGATTTTAAGCAATTTCATAATTCTAAAATAAAGACAAAAAATTTTTATCAGAAATAATTAATTTTTCTGAAAAACGGTTTGCCGAACTTTTAATGGTATTTGATTCTAAATCAGCAATAAAATACTGAGCAACTTAAATTTGTTTAATCCATTATGCTGCGAGCAATATTTGAGCCTATTTACCAAGTTCAAAAGCTAATACAACTGAGCAAATAGTAATTTTAATTTGCCTTCTCTATCCTATAAATACAGGAACGCTTCCATCGCTCAGTACATGATGGAAACGTTCCTCACCAAATAAAATCCATATTAAAGATAATAATGTCATGGGAACAAGTAAAGTTTAAAACTCCGCAAAATTTCATACTCGAAATTAGATTGATAATGCCAAACTGAGTCTTATTCTTCTTGCATACTTATTTCTACCCTTCTATTTTTAGCACGATTGGCAGCGGTAGTGTTGTCAATCAATGGAACTTCCTCTCCTTTAAATTCAATTATGGTCTGTATTTGATCTAGTTTATCCCGGAAATAGGCGGCTACTGAGTTGGCTCGACGCTCAGAAAGCTGCATATTGTACTGGTTGGTGCCCTTGCTATCCGTATGCCCAGTCAACTTGATAGTAATTGCTACTGTGTCAACTATGTCAATTAGGCTATCCAATTTTGCCTGCGCAGCATTTGTCAAACTGAACTGATCGAAATCAAAGTAAATTGTTTCTTCGATTAAAACGAATGAGTCAGCAACTTCGACTTTCTCAGTCGGAGTAGGTTGAGCAAAACTCATCGGTTTACACTCTGGCTTAATCTCAAAAGTCAATAAGTTAGCTGTATTTTCTATTACCTCAAAAGGTTGTTTGATCACAGATTGATCGCTAAACAACTTGAATCGCTGAACATAGCTACCATTTTTTTTTAGAAAGGCTAAGGAGTATTCTCCTGTTACTGAATTGCTCCTTGCTCTAGCTATAATTTTTTGTGTTTGCAGATCATATAATTCAATACTAGACTGAACAGTATTACTATTACAGTCTTTAACTATGCCGTTAATAACGATGGTTGGCATCGGTTTGATTGCTTGAGCTCGTCCATTCAGATCAGCATAATAAATATCATCTTCTCTCACAAAGTAAGCATCATTACCTAATGCTCCAATGATGAAGCCATAATCGTCTTTATCCGTATTAAAGGGCGGCCCGATATTAATCACTTTACCACAGCGATTAAGGTTAAGCAGGGTTGTTTTAAAAATATCTAAACCGCCCAGGCCGCCGTGCCCATCTGAGCCGAAGTAAATCGTTTTGCCATCTCCTGCTATGAAAACAGAGCGTTCATCTTTGTCCGTACTCACCGTCAGTCTTTTAGGGTATGACCAGTAGCCACGCTCATTTTTTCTACTGATGTATAAATCTAAATTTCCATCATAGTCTTTACCTGCTGCTACAATGAACACACTGCCATCGGGCGAGATGGACATCCCATCTGTTGCGTAACGACCATAATAGTTCATACTATCTCTAAAAAATTGATAAATTCCACCATGCAATCCTATGGGATTTTGCCAGCGGTTGCCATAGCGTTCTGCCCGATAGTAGGGACCGCCATCTCTAAGCCAGCCATCGTGCCAACTCTGGAAATAAACCGTCTGTCCATCAGGCGAAATATTGGGTTCGTCCTCGCCATTAGGCGTGTTAATTGATCGAGGTAAGTAATGAGGTGACTGCCAGCTATTATTTTTCTTTTCACTATACCATATATCACCATCATACTCTGATTTACCTCGAAAACTTATATCATCCTTAATCGACCAAGGCGCAGCACCTCGACCAGACATAAAATACAGATAGCGACCATTGGGCGTAACCGAAACGTTAACATCTCGAAACTCAGAGTTTATTTGCTCCAATTGTTCGATCACAATGTCTTTATTAATGGATGAACTATCTCTATAAATTTGAGCAAAAGATTGACTAGTAAAGCAGAAAGTGCTAATAAAAAGGAGGATTCGCATGAAAAATAATTAAGTTGGGGTAGAAACGAATGATGCACTTTAGAAAGTATAAGTCAAACTAGCGTATAAATCAAACAGACCAGCCAACTGCGACTGATCTGTTCAATTAGAACTCTTCCAATATCAAGCAGCTTTGCTTGATGTGACAGTAAAAAATTGCGACTTAGTGATCTGCACTATTTTATTGTACTACAATTTTTCCAGCATCCAACAATTGTTCATTAGCCGTTACTCGATAAAAATATAAGCCCACTGCCAAGTCGTTCTTTTCTAAATATACTTTGTCAAAGTTGAAGGGCACTTGGCGCAGCAATTTTCCATGCACGTCAAAGAGTTGAAATTGTGGAGCTTTCCCTTCCCAGCCTCCAATTGTGAAAATCGTCCATTCCGTAAATGGATTTGGTGCTGCCTGAACGCTCACGCCTTCATACTCTACCGCTTCTGTACTTGTTACCACTGCTTCCACAAAATCTACCAACTCGCCGCCAATAGTATGAAATACTTCATTGCTATCGAATGACTTTTGGAAGTTTAATGCTACTGAAGCACGATTAGTAATGACTGTGCCAGTTGCTAGATTGGGTTGTTGGCGTACTCGAAATTTCACAAAGCCCTTTGAGCTGGCTTCATCTTCATTGATGCTAGGTATTTCTAATTTGTCAAAAGTAAATTTCAAAATGCGTCCACCATACACTTCAAATTCATAAGGATGACTGCTCGCTCCAGGAATAACAGAAGCTAAGTCCAATGATTCTGGTAGCGTATCTCTAATAACCACATGGCGCAGTAGCTCGTTGGTAGTATTCTGAAATTGCAAATGATAAGTAATATCTCTACCTGATTCTATAAGATGGTCATCGCGGTAGCCTTTTGGAAAGCCACGCAGGTAAGTTCCTGTAGCATCTGTATTTTCTTGTACGTCTATTGCCACAAATGGATCGGCATCATCTTCAGAAAATTGAGTTACATCTCCCACGGTTACACTGCCCGATTCATCAGTGCCACAACCTTCTACAGCTACCGTTGGGAAACTACGCCCTGGATGACCGAGTGTTTGCTCTGCAATAAGGCGGTAGGTTGTGCCTCTTGCAGGTAACTTAATCAGAGAGTCTCTTTCTGCTTCAAGTTGAATTGGCGCTGAGAAAAGGATTACATCTTGTTGAATAACCGTAAATCTTGTAGAAGACTCCATATCTCCTTTACCGACATTAATGAGCCTGAACTCTACAAATTCCCCTTCACATGATCCTCTTGTTCTCAAGCTTGCTCTATCCCATCCTTCACTCGGCTTCAAACAAGCAAAAGCAGTATCTACTTGAGCAGTTACTCGGTGAGCTTGCCCTGTAATGTAACCTTCACAGGCTAAAGAAGCATTGATGATGAACGAACCACATTCTCCTATGCCCAAGTTACCAACATTGAAATTATAAGTATTTTCGTTAACCTCAATAGGTGTAATTTGAGCATCGTTCAGGCTAATTAAATCATCTAAAACAACTTCTACATTTACATCATTAGCAGGTGCCGAACCTATATTACAGTAAGAAACCGTGTAGTTTACATCTGCACAAGTTGCCAAGGAAGGAGCAGAAATATCTACTTCAACGTAAGGGCAGGATAGGTCTGCTTTAATCGGGAAATCTACTGCTCTTAATGTATCATAAGTTGTAGTGAATACTCTAGTTAAGTCATTCACACAAGGCGTCCAGTAATTTTCATTTTGGTTGAGCACACTCACTTTGTAAGTGCCTATGCCAGTCGTTACGGCGTAGTTTCCGTTTTCATCCGTAGCTACGTAATAAACCTCTTCACTTCCTGCTGTTCGATTTTCTATTTTTACAATCCAATCCTTGAGGGGAATGTCCTGATTACCTGTCCAGCTACAATCTTCTGCTACATCATAAAAAATGCGTCCTTCAATTCTATTGGAATTGACATTACCCAACGCATCAGTTTTGACAATAATGAAGTTGTTTACAGAATTATTAGATACATTTAGCAAATCACTACTCCCCGCAATAGCATAGCCTCCATCATTAGTGGCAATAATACTACTCGCTTCATCTTTCCACTCCTTATCACCGTATTGGCTAGCCCAAATTAAGTTTCCACTGGCAGCAACTTTTAGAATGGCTAAATCAATATTAATACCATCCGCATCAATAGTTGAACCACCCAGTACAATTGAGCCATCATCGTTGACAAAAACATCCGTACAAACCTGTTCAAACTCCAATTCGTATTGCTGCTCCCACTGTTGTACACCATCTTTATCTAAGCTAAACACACAAAAATCTTCTGTTACTCCTTTATTCCCCGCAATAATAAAGTTGCCGTCTGGCGTTTGAGCAATTGCTTTGGCATCTTCATACTCAAAGCCTCCTAGCGTTCTACTCCAGCGCAGTTCTCCATTCTCGTCCACTTTCACCACGTACATATCGCGCTGCTTGCTAGAGGAAGTATATTCTACATAGCCTCCTAGTAGAAAGCCATCTTCCGTTTTGATAATATCTCTGGCTTCTTCTTCATCTGCACCGCCTAATTGCTTCTCAAATATTAATGTACCTTCTAAATCCGTTTTTAGTAAATAAAAATTTCTGGCATTCAATTCAGCATTGGTAGCATAACCTGTCAGAGCCAAGAAGTTATTATTTGCTGTAATAGCAACTACGTTATTATCTAGTTCATCCCCATATGTCTTGAACCATCGGACTTCTCCAAATGGATTGATATTCAAAATAAAAGCATCAATATCATCCGTGGGAGTTGCTTTGGTTTGTCCAGCAATAAATAGACCACCATCAGTGCTCAATAGAGCATCAAAAGCTTTGTCTTCCCAGCCTTGTGTATAGGTTTGTGACCAAAGTTCGTTGCCATCTAAATCTAATCGAATAACGTACACACTCTCGCTAATACCCGCTCCGACTTCTCGACTTCCAACCAAAAAATAGCCATCATCATTTGTTTGTAATACTTTTTGGCAGTCGAAGGCAGTCTGCCCCCCAAAAGTGCGTTTCCAACCTTGCGACCAACCAACGGTCAGCGTTAGCAGCAACAGTAATAATAGTGTAAGTGATCTTTTCATGTGATTACAGTTTTTGAATTTCTAGTTTGTGTTCAGCATTTCAGATTTAAAAACCAATTTAACTCATATAGCTTCCCAAAAACAAATATGCACTTCTTTCCAACTAAATCGAAAGACAAAATATTGTAAATGTTGAAGTAAACACTTGTGTTTTATAATATTTAAACACTGTATAACAATAATTTAACACTTAATTTTGTTGAAAAATATATTACTATTGACCAAATATTAAAATAGATGCACAGAAGCCAACTCATTCAAATATTGCATACGCTTTCCAAAAAAGAAATTCGTGATTTAAAAAAATGGCTGCGCTCTCCTTTTCATAATCAACGAGAGGATGTCATTGACTTGTTTGACTATTGTTTCACTAGAGATTATCTGGAGCGAGAAGAAAAACTAGTCAAAGAAGTTGTTTTTGAAAAAATATTTCCAAATGAAGAATATGACGATGCCAAAATTCGACAAACGATATACTTTTTTACGAAATCGCTGGAAGCATTTTTAATTTATAATGAATTAAGTAAAGACGACACTTACAATGACATTTTATTAGCCAAGACCTATAAAGAAAGAAAACTCTTTAAGTACGTTGATAGAACACTTAACTCAATCGAGCGAAAATTTGAAAAGCCCATCCCGATAGGAGGAAAGTATTATTGGAACAAATATTTGTTTGAGTATGAAAAATATTCTGTTTACACAGAGACCAAGCCAATATCAGAAAAAATTGCTCAGTTGCAATCTACTGTTAACTCGCTAGACCATTTTTTTATGGTAGAGCAATTGAGAAATGTTTGCTCGCTACTACTCAACACTGAGAAAGCCTATTCCAAAGATGTTGCTCCACTCCTTGAAGAAATATCCAATATCGTTGATGAAGGAGTACACCAAGATTCACCAATGCTAATGATTTATTACTCTCTGTTCAAAGTATTGAAGACTAAAGATGACGAACAGTTTTTTTTATTGAAGAAGCACCTGCTATTTTTTATTAATCGTTTTTCTTTTAAGGAGAAAAAAGATATGATATTGATAGTTCTGAACTACTGCATCAACAAAATGAATAGAGGGGATAAAAAGTATATCAGAGAGGCTTTTGAACTAAATAAACTAGGGCTGAAAGAAGACATTTTTATAAATAACGAATTATTAGACCCATATACGTTTAGAAATATTACATCAATAGCATTACACTTGAAGGAATTTGATTGGACTGAAAAATTTATCAATAAATATTCTAACTTTTTACACAAAAAATATAAAAACAGCTTTTCTAACTTTGGTTTGGGATCGCTTTACTTTATGACCAAAGATTATAAAAAATCAATGCAACATCTTGCAATGTATGAGCACGATGACATTATGCTTAATCTTAACAGTAAATCTATGCTGCTCAGAATGTACTACGAGCTAGACGAACTGAATGCCCTAGAATCTTTGCTGGAGAGTTTTAAAGCCTACCTTAAACGCAAAAAAGGCATTAGTGAAACCTATGTTTTGGTGTACGGTAACCTTATTAAATACACTAAAAAACTAGTGCGCGTTAATCCTTATGATAAACAGAAAAAAGAAAAACTACACAAAGAAATATTAGACGCCAAACCTATGATTAATAAAGAATGGTTCTTGGAGCAGTTGCAAGCAATGAAGTAGCGCAAATGGTAAAAGAGTAAATTCATAGTCTTATGCAACATTCATATTTGTAAACTTCTACACGCTCCAAAGCATTTTGTAAGTAATAAAACATCAACAGTCAAGTTCGCAAATTATGGAAAAAAAGCAAACCGATCAGGATTTTCAATCTATCATGGATTTAGTGGCAGTACATACCTTGACACACCTATTTTTGAGCCAACAATCGGCAGCAGAAGAAACAGAAGAAGCCATTCATCAATCCGATTCTTTTGATTATGATGATCTAGGCGAACATCACTCTGATCGACCTGTTACTATCTTTAATAAAGTAATTTCGCCTACTTTAGGCTGGAAACTCACTCAAATTATTAAGCATTTTTTTTCATTGAAGTAATGCAGACTTTATAATATCTGGTTTGCACGAATTGAATCATTAAAACCAAGCAGACTATAAAGTCTGTTCTACGATTAATTATGGCAAAAGTATCAATAGATTTAAAGACAGGAGGAATAAAACAGGCAGAAAAGCAAGACATCATTGTTGGAATTGATCTGGGCACAACGAATAGCTTGGTGGCTTACATGAAAGGAGGCAAAGCTACTGCTGTAAAGGGAACAGATGGCAAAAGTACGCTCGTGCCTTCAGTGGTGCATTTCGATAAAAATCAAGAAGTGGTGGTAGGCGAAGCTGCTAAAGCACAACTTATTAAAGACCCTCAGAATACAATTTACTCCGTTAAGCGATTGATGGGAAAGTCCTACAAAGACATTGCTGAGCTACAGCAATACTTTGGCTATAAAGTGATAGATGAAGACATGGAGAGTTTAGTTAAAATTCGAGTACAAGATAAATTTTTTACACCAATAGAGTTATCCGCTCAAATTCTAAAAGCACTCAAGGCGAGAATTGAACAGGAGTTGGAAAGCGAGGTAAGTAGAGCCGTAATCACAGTGCCTGCCTATTTTAACGATGCTCAACGCCAAGCAACCAGAGATGCAGGAAAGCTAGCAGGTTTGGATGTACTTCGTATTGTGAATGAACCAACGGCTGCTAGCTTAGCTTATGGCATTTCTATTAATAAAAATGACGGACAAACCATCGCTGTTTATGACTTAGGGGGTGGAACCTTTGATATTTCAATTCTTCGTATTCAAGAAGGTATTTTTGAAGTGCTTTCTACCAATGGAGATACTTTTTTAGGAGGTGATGATTTGGACAGCGCAATAGTAGAGTATTGGATTTCCACAGGAGATTTCTTTGGCATACAATTACATGAAGACAAAGTGCTGGGGCAGGCTTTGCGAACCAATGCGGAGGTAGCAAAAAAAGCATTGAGCAGTCAAGATGAATTTACAGCCGATCTGGATGGCGTGGAATTGAGTATTACCAAAGAAAAATTTAATGAACTAGCGCAGCCTTTGATAAATCGCACTATTGAAAATTGTAAAATTGCGCTATCAGATGCTAAACTGACAAAAGACGATATTGACCATATCATAATGGTAGGCGGCTCAACTAGAGTGCCTTTGGTGAAAGAGTCTGTGGGGCAGTTCTTTGGCAAGCCAGTAAATGACTCACTCAACCCTGATGAAGTAGTAGCGCTAGGTGCAGCCATTCAAGCGGATATATTAGCTGGTAATAATAAGGATATTCTTTTGTTAGATGTTACGCCACTATCATTAGGTATAGAAACTGTGGGTGGATTGATGGATACCATCATTCCTAGAAATTCTACTGTTCCAACGCGAGCAGGACGGCAATATACTACTTCAGTGGATGGACAAAAAAACCTAAAAGTAGCCGTTTATCAAGGAGAGCGAGATTTAGTGCCGCACAACCGAAAACTAGGCGAGTTTATCTTAAAAGGTATTCCCCCCATGCCAGCAGGGTTGCCAAAAATCGAAATTCAATTCTTATTGAATGCCGATGGTATCTTGACGGTCAGAGCAAAAGAGTTGCGTTCTGATGTTGAACAACAAGTTGAAATGCGCCCAACCTATGGTATTTCAGAGGAAGAAATGGCGAAAATGCTAATTGATTCTATACAGAACGCCGAAGAGGATATGGCAGTTCGTGGTCTGCTGGAAGCAAGAAATGAAGCTAATAACATCATCCTTTCTGCAAAAAAATTCTTAGAACAAAATACTTCTCTCTTAACAGCGCAAGAAAAAACGCAAACACTTGAACTAACTGAGCAACTAGCAGAAGCTGTAAAGGGCAGCGATAAGGATGTTATTAATAAACTAATGGATGAGTTAAATGAGTTTACAAAGCCATTAGCACATCGGGCAATGGATCACAATATTGCGTTAGCGATGAAAGGACAAAAGGTGGAATAAATTTGGATTTGGCATAAATCATCTTTGCAATCATGGAAACATTAGTCTTAAAATCAATTGATAGTTTTACGGACGAGCAATTCTTCGAATTCTGTCGGGTCAATGATGACTTGCACATTGAGCGAGACGCTTGCGGAAATATAATGATTATGGCACCTACTGGCTTAGAAACTGGCGAATTTAATATTGAAATTAGCTCAGAAATAAGAAATTGGAACAAGGCAACCAAGCAAGGCAAGGCATTTGATTCTAGCACAGGCATTACGCTACCTGACAATTCCGTTCGTTCGCCCGACACCATGTGGATACAACTTGAACGTTGGAAAGCACTACCCAAAAAAGAGCGTATAAAATTTGCTCATATTTCGCCTGATTTTGTCTTGGAAATTCGCTCTAAAAATGACCAACTTAAAGCACTCAAGGCTAAAATGCGACAGTACATCGAAAACGAAGTGCGCCTAGCTTGGCTAATTGATCCGATTGAAGAACAAGTATTTATTTATCGTAAAGATGGATCGGTTGAGCATATTGACAACTTTTCAACACCACTCTCAGGTGAGGATGTTATGCAAGGCTTCCAATTGATATTGAGTGAATTAATAGATGAGAACTAGCATTAACAATTTAAACAAGTAAAATAAAAAGTTGTGCGTCAAGGAATTAAAATTAATATCCGAGCCGCACAACTTTAAGCAATTTTATTTACTGCTTTATTACTTGCTTCATTCCCGTATGCTCGCCATTGGTAATCTGCACTATGTACAGTCCCTTCGGCAAGTTAGACAAATCAGCAGATGATGTACTACTAATTGTTTCTAAAACCAACTGCCCTAATTGGCTGAACACACGCACTTTACTGTTGGCTTGTAATTCAGAAACTTCCCATTGAATAATGCCATTCGTTGGGTTTGGATAAATATCAATTTCATGCTCCGCGATACTAAGCGTACTAGAAAAGACAGAGTTAATATTCCAAGTCAAATCTATATCTGTACCACCATCATTAATAGTGGAGGTCGCTGATTTGATATCTGGTTGATGC
>CAYWKD010000012.1:78373-82334 GCA_964458705.1 uncultured Saprospiraceae bacterium
TCTCACATCCTGGCGCATCTGGATCATCTAATACATTGAGTGTCCAAGTCAAATCTACATCTGTACCACCATCATTAATAGTGGAGGTCGCTGATTTGATATCTGGTTGATGCTTTAAGACAACTCTGAAATCACCTCTTACATCACCATCTTCAATACAGATCGTCGTCCAATTCGTAGAAAGTCCAACGGGCAAACCATTTTCATCGAAGTCATTATAGTTTATCGCATCGTCCCGATTGTCTGCATTACCATCTCCTGCTGGGCTACTAAATGTTTCATCTGCGAAAGCAAAAAAGAACATATGCTCGTCATCTTCTTCCATGATCTCCTCTGTAATATCTTCTCCCTCTATTTCATTCTTCAATTCAATGGATAATTCATATTCTGTGCTTTCCAATAAATTGATCTCGTCTAAAATCTCTAAGTCTAATACGCCCTCTCCGTCGGGGTCTTGCGCTCGTGCTGTTACTACATCACCTCCATCAATGGGCGTAAAGGTTAGTATTACATCCGTAATGATTTCTTCTTCATTCTCACATCCTGGCGCATCTGGATCATCTAATACATTGAGTGTCCAAGTCAAATCGAACTCAGTATCACCATTACTAATAGTGCTGGAGGAGGACTTGTTGGCACCCAAATTCTTCAAAGCTATTCTGAAGTCTCCCATTGTTGCTGCTTCTTTACATTCTGTATTCCATTCCGTTGTGAATCCAACTGGAAGACCATTTGTGTCTGTATCGCCGTAAGATTCCGACCCGATAAAGGCTTCCTCAGAGGTTTCAAAAAAAAATTGTAGCTGGTCTTGAATAGCCATGTACTGAGTCATTGCATTGCCTAAATCTATTTTAAGCTCATAAACTGTACTTTCTAGTAAATTGATTTCATTGTTCACAACTAAACCGCTTCCTGCATCGGTTGCACTAGCCATTACTACATCACCTCCATCAATGGGCGTAAAGGTTAGATTGACTTGTGTAATTTGAGCAGTAACATAAGTTAATTGTGAAAAGGTCAATAAAATTAGTAAGATGTTTCGCATCATTTTTTAAAATTTTAAGTTTGCAATTGAAAATATGCACAAATTACAAAAATTGCAACAGCGTTGCAAGAAACAATTTTGTTAGAATGAATATTTTTATAAGATATGTTATTATTTCATATTTGGTTTGGTCAATTGTTATAGTGATCGGATTAGGGAGCTGTGAAGACAGTGAGCGTCCAACACCAGAGGAAGAAGTACAAGAAATCTCGACGCTCCGATATACCTTAATTGATCCGGGAGCAAATCAAACAAAGGTGTTTTATTATCAAGACTTAGACGGCAGCAGTGGAGCAAATCCAACCATTACTACGGATACTTTAGACGCCAATGCACTCTACTTCGGCTCATTGGAGCTATTAAATGAGAATGCTAATCCTACCGAAAATATTAGCGAAGCTATTGAAAAGAGTAAGACCGATTATCAATTTTTCTTCATCATCAATGATGCAAACGCAGCACTTCAATATGCCGATGGTGATGCTAACAATAATCCTGTTGGACTTTTTACTGCTCTAAAAACCAATAGCAGCAGTTCAGGAACGTTTGTTATCAACTTACAATACAAGCCTAACAAATTGGCAACAGGCGTAAGCGATGGCAATCTTTTAAATGCAGGTGGAAGAACTAACATTCAAGTAACTTTTCCGATAGTCATAAAATGATGAGAGTTGCAACACCTATATCATTAGTAGTTATCTAGCACTTTCTTTCTCATCTGGTCAAATTCTGCTTGCGTTATAATACCAGCTTCTTTCAAATCTGCTAATTCTTTCAATCGCTGTGCTACCCCAGAGGTCGGTTTGGAAGTAACCTCTTCCTCTTTTCTATTAGTTTTAAATCCTACTTCTTCTTGCTCTTGTTCTTTTTTCAGATCCCTAGCTACTTCTTTGCCCTTTTCAAATTTCTCTTGATATACCTTTTTCAAGCGATCCACATCAAAGTCAAGAATCGTTCCACCCGTCTCGAAGTGCCGTTTGAAGACTTCACCAAGTGCATAAGTAGAAGCACCTGCTAAAATAGAATTGGTGATACCTCCTACAAAAGAGCCAATAATTGGAATCATTTTTGCTATGCTACCCGCTCCCACTCTAGCAAGCGTAGAGCTAGTCAAAGCACTCACAACTGCTTTGCCTTGCGTTTCTTGAAAATCAATATTATATACTTTGCAAAGCTGCCTAATCATGTCTAATTGTGACGCTCCCACTGCAAAAATATCTGCTACGGGTACAGGAATGAACCCCGCTCCCATAGAAAAAAGAATATGATTTCTTATGACCGTATCTGCATGTTTGGTTCTGTCTGATTTATTGTTGCTCATAATTCGTTTTTTTGCTTCTTTTACGACTGTTCTGAAAATTTTGTCTTTCATAATTTTGAAGTAATAACTAGAAACTATTTTTCAATGTACAATAGTTAATCATACAACAATATATTTCTCGACAAGGCTCTAAGAAAAGACGATAAATTTTCAACGCTGACCAACAAATGGCTGTTGCCGAGCCTAAAACCTACGTTTCTTCTTTTTGCGTGTCTTACTAGGTCGAGTTGGCTTTCCACCGCCTACCGCAGCGGGACTCATACCTCCTCCCATCATGCCTGATTTGCTCATGCGGTGCATCATTTTCTTCATCTGATCGAATTGCTTGATAAACATATTAATTTCTGTCATATCTCGACCACAACCTTTGGCAATTCGCCTTTTCCGACTTGGGTTAAGCAGCTCTGGACTAGCGCGTTCTTCTGGTGTCATAGAAAAAATGATTGACTCTACCTTAGTAAAGGCTGTGTCATCAATATCTATATCTTTGACCATCTTATTCATTCCGGGGATCATACCAATCAGGCTCTTGATATCTCCCATTTTTCTGATTTGATCTATTTGCCCTAGGAAGTCATTAAAATCAAACTTATTCTTACGAATTTTTTTCTCTATCCTCGCAGCTTCTTTTTCATCAAACTCTGCTTGCGCTTTCTCTACAAATGAAACAATATCTCCCATGCCCAAAATACGCTGTGCCATTCGGTCGGGATGAAAGACATCTAAATCTTGCATTTTTTCTCCTGCACTTGCAAATTTGATAGGCTTGCCAACAGTATATTTGATGGAAAGTGCTGCACCACCACGCGTATCTCCATCGAGTTTTGTCAACACCACGCCGTCATAATTAATGACATCGTTGAAGGCTTTTGCAGTATTGACTGCATCTTGCCCTGTCATAGAATCTACTACAAAAAGCGATTCGTTTGGAGCAATTGCTTTTTTGATGTTAGAAATTTCTGTCATCATTTCTTCATCCACTGCAAGACGACCAGCAGTATCCACAATGACTGTATCTAAATTATGCACCTGTGCATGAGCAATAGCATTTAAGGCAATCTCAACAGGATTGTTATTTTCGATTTCCTTGTAAACGGGTACTTTGATTTGTTCCCCCAGTACAGAAATCTGATTGATGGCCGCAGGTCTATACACATCACAAGCCACAAGAAGTGGACGACGCTTTTTATTTTTTTGAAGATGATATGCCAATTTTCCAGAAAAAGTCGTTTTACCAGAGCCTTGCAAGCCAGCAATTAGAATTACAGTAGGCTTTCCGTCTAAATTAATTTCAACGGACTCCCCTCCCATCAAATCCACCAACTCATCCATTACAATTTTCACCATCAACTCACCCGGTTTCACGCTTTTGAGTTCATTGGCTTGACCAAGTGCCTTTTCCCTTACCTTTTCTGTAAATTCCTTAGCAATTTTATAGTTCACATCGGCTGCTACTAAGGCACGGCGAATTTCCTTGATCGAAGTAGCGATGTTCAATTCTGTTAATTTGTTTTCTCCCTTCAGCGTTTTTAATGCGCCATCTAACCTATCCGATAAACTTTGAAACATATATTCTTTTTTAAATGCCAACTAAT
>CAYWKD010000013.1:0-80448 GCA_964458705.1 uncultured Saprospiraceae bacterium
TTTTTTTCAACAAATGCTTTTTTTTGTCTTTTTTTTCGATGTGAAGTACTTGCATATTTGTATTGTCGAAAGGAAATAACGACAAGAATAAACGCTCAAAAAGATGAGTGATTCAACTTTGAAAGATAGAAATCTGATATAAAGAGTCGAAGGTTGATGAAAGAAATGTCTTGCTGAACATCACAAAAACCGATTTAATTGCCAATAAAGTGAAGACTTTCTGATGTTTCAGTAGGATGTTTCTAACCTAAGGCTTGAAAAGACTTATTTAATTGTTTGCATTTGATTCCATGAACATATTGAAGTCTGTTGAAACCAACCTTAACAAAACCAAAAATATAGGCTTGAATGAGAGCCAAAAGATTAGGTATAAATTCGTTCTTTTTCATGAGATTATAACTTATTGATGTGAGTCTTGCCCTTCGCCGAGGGCAAGCTACTTTTTCCAATAAGTTTACAAAATTAGGTGATTGCTAGTGTCTTTATAAATTACCAGAAACCGATTATGGTATGTTGATGGGAGCATAAATTGCTCCCATTTTTAAAATTTTTTTGAAGGCACAACTTAAAGATACAGATAACAAATCGAATTAGAAATTGTAACCTCGTTAACCAAAGAGTTTTTCATGAGTTCACAAATTAGCACTGGGGTTATTTGAAGCCACATCAAAGCGATGTGGCTTTTTTATTGTTAAATACTTCAGAATTTAGCTTTTTACAAAATGACTTTTCATCTATTGAATGACTACTTCTCTTGCTGCTTTCATCGGAATTCCAATGCAGCGCTTCTCCATATAAGTCATCATGCGCTCTAGCAATTCTTTCGTATCCTCATCCAGTGCATCTACTTCATTTTTAAAAACGTGGTTCATGGCATGTGATTTGATTGCTTTAATTTCACTTGGAACTGTACGCATCGCTTTTTCAATTCTACGCTGTGAGTAGAGCATTGGGAATTCGTTTAAGTATTGATCTAATATTTTATGTGCTTTTTTAACTTCTGCTTGTCGGAATGAGAGGTTGACCTTTGCCATCGCCCTGATATCTTCTACCTCAACATATTCTGCATTGAATTCAGATAGAAATACCTTGTCAACATTATTGGGGATAGACAGATCAATGATTAGCTTGATATCAGTATCCTTGCCTAATAATCCTTGATAAATATCTTCAGTAATGATCGGCTCAGTTGCTCCTGTGCAAACAATCATACAATCGAAACCTTTTTTATATGCTTCCAGATCAGTTAGAGCAATTGCCTTTCCACCAAGTGAAGCCGCTAGTGTTTCCGCTTTTCCAATACTTCGATTACTTACTGTTACATTTGTAAAGTTGTACTTGACTAGAAACTTTGATACTAGCATATTTGTCTGACCAGCACCGATCATCAAAATTCTAGCATCTCTAGGCAGATGAAAATCCAATAAGCGTTGAGCAGCTAATGAAGCTACAGAAATGGGCTTTTCACCAATCCTAGTATTTGAATAAACATCTTTAGAAGCCACAACTGCTGTATCAATAGCAAGACGAATATCATCTCCCGTCAAACCCATTTCTTTGGATTGAGCATAGGCTTCACGTATTTGTCTCAGTATCTCGCGTTCACCAACTACCATAGAGTCGGTGGAAGCTGCTACTGCAAATAAGTGCTCAAGAGCAACATTTCCTTCGTATAACTTAACAGACTCCTCAATCTGACTTGCATCTAAATCTGAATTGATTGCTTTGAAAAAATTATATTGAAAAGCAGGTGTTATCTCTTCCTTTGTAGAGAAGAAATACATTACTCTGTTACAAGTAGCTAGGTACATAATTTCATCGAAATGAAAAGTTGTCTTCAGGTGGTGCAATTGATGATTCAACTCCTCACTAGAGTTATACTTCAACACGAAGTCACCTATATTGCTGACGTTTATCTGACGGTGTGTAACCGTTAATATTTTGTAAGTATCAAGCATTACTGATAAGAATTAATAACTTTGTATTGATAACTCTGCCTAACAAATGTATTGTTTACCTTTCTGCTCAATGTCATATTATTGTAAACCCGCTAAACAAAATTATAATTTGTACTTTTTCCAAACAATTACCAAAGAGCCGAAATATTGTCCATAATTTAATAGAAGCAGCAATCTTAAAGCATGAAGCACGTTTTTCTAATCAAAAAATTAAGCAGAATGAGCGTTAAACAAATTTTACTTTTCACCTTTTTAGTCCTGACTCATATGCTACAAGGTCAAAAGTATTGGTTTCCCTTTCAACCCCCAAATGCAATCGTCAACAAATATAATGACGTAAATCATTCACAATTTTTATCATTGGATACAAGCACTCTAAAATTACATCTATGGAATGCCTCAGAAGAGTTTCAGGTTGAATGGTCAGCAGCAAATACTATTTTTTTACCACTAGCTGATGGAACACTATCTCCCTTCGCCGTTTTGGAGTCTTCGATTGTGAAAGAAGGCTTTGCTAAAAAGCATCCCGAAATAAAAACATTCATAGCACAAAGCAAAGATAAGAAATACACTGCAAGAATAGACTGGACAAAAAATGGACTCCATGCTTATATAAGCGGAGGCGAGACGACTCAACTCATTGACCCTATCAAAGGTAGCAAAACGCAATACATCGTATATGATCTTAATCAATTAAATTACAAATCATCAATTTCATGTGCCACAGAGGCACTATCAGATGCTATTCCTATTGATGAAAGTATCGCAAATCAAGCGATTGGTGAAGAGCTCCGAATTTTAGAGATGGCCATCTCAACAACGGGGGAATTTGCTCGTGCTAGCATCACCGATACCGAAGACCCTCTATCTGTTGTTATTACCTTAACCAATCGTTTAAATGCCATTTATGAACGTGATCTCTCCCTCAGATTTGTATTAGTGGATAATAACGATCAACTCATTTTTAGTGATCCTGATACTGATCCTTTCAACAATAGAAGTGGCACTATTCTTAGCGATAATGTAGAAATACTTGATTCGATCATTGGCAGAGAAAATTATGATATTGGTCATGTCATTTCGGCTGATATCACAGGAGGTATTGCAGGGCAAGCAATATTAGCAGGCGTATGTTCTAGTACTAAGGGAGCTGCAGTTTCTAGCTTCTTCGATTCCAATAATGATGTACTCGGAGCACAAAATGGCTTACTCGAAACATTTGCTCATGAGGTGGGACATCAACTTGGTGCCAGCCACACTTGGAATAGTTGTGGCAATGCCAATCAAGGTCAACGTAGTTCTAGCTCTGCGGTAGAGCCGGGCAGTGGCACCACCATTATGTCTTACTCAGGTGCGTGTGGCTCTGATAATATTTCACCAAGTATCCAGTATTTTCATGGCTTCAGCATTATGCAAATGAACCAGCTATTGAGCAGCGTGAGTTGTGAAGAAGAGATCGCTACAGGAAATATTCCTCCCAACATTACTATCCTACACCCCGAAGGACTTTATATTCCAATCAACACACCTTTTGAACTGACTGCGGCAGCTAACGACCCCAATGATGATTTGTTGACTTATTCTTGGGAGCAGTTTGACTTGGGTTCTGCTACCGCACTTGGGTTTCCTGCTGGAAGTGCACCTAGTTTCACAACCCTACTGCCAGACTCTTCTGGGAACAGAATACTGCCTAAACGCATCAATTTGCTGCTAAACAGAGAGGATATAGCAGAAGTATTGCCATTCTATGAGAGAGATTTTGAATTTAGAGTAGTGGTGAGAGATAATAACCCCAACGGAGGAGGAGTAACACAGAAACGTTATAAATTTAGCTCAACAGAACAGGCTAGCAACTTTAGAATAAACATATTAAACGAGCGAGGTTCGGAATTGAATGGGCAGCAGGAGATAGATGTCCTGTGGGAAGTAGGCAATACTGACCAACCTCCCGTTAACTGTAATGCAGTGGATATTCTACTCTCTTACAATAATGGGCTTACATATCCTGACACGCTTGCTCATGCTGCTCCCAATACAGGTATTGCTACGGTAGTTGTCCCCAACAAAGCAACACGACGTGGACGTCTCAAAGTAAAAGCTGCGAATAATATTTTCTTTGATATATCAGATCAATTCTTTACAATTTTGGAGGATGACTTAACAAATACAAATGACGAATCTTTTACAAAATTCACGATTGCACCAAATCCTAGCAACGAGTATGTATTTATACAACTTCCAAAGCAGCTTTCAAACACTGCTTCACTCACGTTGTGGAATATCAATGGAGAACTGCTCAAAAAAATAGCGCCCTCCAAGCAGCAAATCAAGCTAGATTTATCTATATTTCCTTCGAGTATGTACTTTCTAAAATTAGAAGATGAAAATGGATTTTGGGTAGAAAAAGTAATAAAAAAGTAAAATTGAAAACTTTTCGATTGGAAAATAGAGTATCAATAAAATGGTTGCTTATGTGTATTACACTACTTGTAGGACAAATGTTATTTGCTCAAGGAACTAACAATCCCTTCGAAATTGAGCATCGCCTATCAGTATCAAACACTTCCGCTGCAAAAGAAATAAGTAAAAATCCTTTTGAGCTTGTGCGTCAGCCATCAAAAAAAAGCAATAGAAGAGCTGAAAAAGTCATCAACATGCGCCCTATTTCTGATGCTCCTAAGCCTCAACATTTATTAGCTATTGCACTGATAGCCATTGTCCCAGTCACGTTTCTATTCACGCTATTCAGAAACTATTTCAATCAAGCCTATCAAAATGTAATCAGTGGCAACACACTGGTTCAAAGCCTTAGAGAATATACGAGCACTGCCGTTATTCCGACTAATCTTTGGTACTTAGCAGCCCTTCTTAATATTGGTATTTTCCTAGCATTGGCTTTACGTATCAAAGCGCTAAGCATCACACAAAATCTTTTGCACGATGTCTTGATTTGCATTGGAATAGTAGGAGCATTAATTTTTATTAAGCATCTAGTATTACAAATTATCCATTTTGTATTTCCTATTGGCAGAACTGTTCGCCAGTATAATTATCTCATCATTCTCTTTGGTATTGTACTAGGTGTTGCGCTATTACCTGTTAATATTGCATTATTATATACTCCTGAAGAATTAACTTATAGCGTTTTATGGGTAGGATTAGGACTAATAATCGTCAGCTATACTGTTCGTGGATTCAGGGGGCTAGTGATCGGCAATACTTTACTCACTTCCTATGGGTTTCACTTTTTGTTGTATATTTGCACTGTGGAAATAGCTCCTATTTTGATTTTAATAAAATTTGCCTCGTTGTATTCAGGTAAATTCTAAGTGATCTGAACTAATAAGTTTTCTGTTCACTTTACTCAATAGGAGGAGTAAAAAAAACTAGATATTGAATGGCCACAGCAGGTAAAGAAACAAGCGTGGAGACATATAAGCCAGTTAAAACGATTTTAGTCTCTCAGCCCAAACCCGAGCGATCACCTTATTTTGAGTTAGCAGACCGATACGATATAAAAATTGATTGGCGTCCGTTCATTCATGTAGAAGGACTGACAGCAAAGGAATTTAGAAAGCAACGTATTCGTCCTAATGAATTCTCTGCAGTCATCTTCACGAGTAAAAATGCCATAGACCACTTCTTTCGCTTATGCGAAGAATTACGCATAGAAATGTCTCAGGATACTAGGTACTTTTGTTTATCAGAAGCAATTGCTAATTACTTACAAAAATTCATCGTCTACAGAAAGCGCAAAGTATTCATTGGAAAAAAGACGATTAGTGACTTGGCACCGCATCTACAAAAGTACAAATCAAAAGAAAATTTCTTACTTCCCTGCTCTAACTTAGGAAGCAAATATGTCTCTGATTTTTTGACGAAAGAGAAATTCAACTGGCAAGATGCTTTGATGTATCGCACCGTAAGTAGCGATCTTTCTGATCTTAGTGATGTAACCTATGATATATTAGTCTTCTTCTCTCCTTTGGGCATTAAATCTCTGTATGAAAACTTTCCGAGCTTTGAGCAAAACGATACTCGGTTAGCGATTTTTGGGGACATCACTAGTGAAGCAGTGAAAAAAAGAGGTTTGACGATTAATATTAAAGCACCCGCACCAGGTATTCCTTCTATGACAATGGCACTCGAAGAGTATATTCAAAGGGCGAACCTTACAGAGTAGATAAAGTAAAAGTTGATGTTAATTTCTTATGATTATTAATCAAATATCATCAGCACTCAAACAGCCCTTGCCTGGTGTTGAAGCTCAACTAAAAATGGCGAATATTGGGCGAATGATAAAACCGTCAAAACCAGAAAAAGTGCGTCTTGCTAGTGTATTAATCTTACTCTACCAAGATGGAGCAACTTGGCAAATGCCACTCATTCAACGACAAGACAATAACCCAAATGACAAGCATAATGGTCAAATTAGTCTTCCTGGAGGGAAGCACGAAAAAAGCGATAAATCCCTATCGTTTACAGCACTTCGAGAAGCGGAGGAAGAAATTGGCGTTGCCGCTGAAAAGATCACCTTACTTGGTCAACTTACTCAGTTGTATGTGCCAGTCAGTAATTTCCTTATTCATCCATTCGTGGGTTTTATTGGAGACATTCCCACTTTTCAGAGGCAGCAGAGCGAAGTGAAAGCTATCTTAAAAGCACCTCTATCAGTATTACAAGATAAGGCTAATGTTAAATTTACTAACTTAACCATAAGAGAAGGCGTGTATTTAAAAAATGTGCCATACTTCGATGTCGGAGGGTATATTGTCTGGGGAGCAACAGCTATGATACTCAATGAATTAGTAGAAGTATTGGAGCGATGCAAAATATCATTTTGAAAATTTGGCAGTAATTCCGTACTCAGTTTGTTGATAGCTTGAAAGCAACGTAGCAGTGTAGGGCTTGTCGAGTAATTCAAATATCTGTTCTTCTACTAATCTTCTTTTGGGTTCTAATCCAGCGGGAAGTTCTAACCACAAGATTAGCTTCACCTGACTGGGTTGAGCATTAATTTGCTCATTTAACCATAACCAGCACAAGCGATCTGTATTTAGTATCCATTTTTTTAGCCTTGAATGGTTGAGCAGGCGATACCGCCAACGATTCCATTTACTTTTTGCTAAATATTGAGCAATAAGTCGAATCCCCATGAGTGTTTCTTCCACTTTTTCAATAAACCGATTGGCAAGTATGCGATTGTGATCGTCAAATAAGGTAAGAATATACTCCATCTGCTTTTCATGCCGATCTTTGTAGTTCTTAACCTCGATCAATAGAATTTCCTCCTGCTCGGTAATACAAATAAAATCTACTGCGGACATCCCCATTCCACTCATACCTTTATAAAAAGGATGGCTGTCGTATTTTTTAACAACCCATTGCTTAGGGAAATTAAACTCTAATCCACTTTCTTTAAAGATCAAAGTAACGCTCTTTTACTAGAAGTGAGATTATCTCTACTGCCCAAAATGCCTAGCTCAAGTCCTCGCAATTCAGCCAAGCCACGAAGACGACCGATAGCAGAATAGCCGGGATTAGTTTGTTTTCGTAGATCATCTAATATTTGGTGTCCATGATCGGGACGAAAAGCTAATGGACGCTCGTTTTGAGCTTGAGTGGCTAGCAATGCCTTCATTACAGCATACATATCAACATCGCCTTCCAAATGTGAGGCTTCGTGAAAATTGCCTAATTCGTCGCGCTTAGTAGCTCTAAGATGAACAAAGTTGATTCGATCACCAAAATCGTGTATCATTTGTGATAAATCGTTATCAGGCCTCACTCCAAAAGAACCTGTGCAAAAACACAATCCATTGTTAGGCGAATCAACTGCTGCTAGCATTGCCTCAACATCTTGTGCTGTACTCATGATGCGTGGCAGACCTAGCAGGGGAAAAGGAGGATCATCAGGATGTATGGCTAAATTAACTTTGCACACTTCTGCTATGGGTACTATTGCTTGTAAAAAAGCAATCAAGTTAGCTCGTAATTTTGTGGCATCTATTCCGCTGTAAGTCGCCAGTAATCTTTGGAAGTTATCCAGTGATTTTGAACTTTCTGCCGTTCCTCCTGGTAATCCAGCAATGATATAACTGGTTAGTGCTGCTTTTTCTGATTCGGACATAGTCGAGAAGCGAGCTTCTGCTTTTTGTTGTTCTTCAAATGTATAATCGTCTTTGGCAGTTATGCGTTTTAAAATGAATAATTCAAACGCAATGAAAGCTGCCTTTTCAAATCGGAGCGCTAATGCACCATCGGGCATGGGATAAGCCAAATCTGTTCTCAGCCAATCCATTACAGGCATAAAATTATAGACAATGGTTTTGATACCACAGGCAGATAAGTTGCGGATCGTTGTTTTGTAATTTTCGATGTAAGTTTCATATTGACCACTTCGCCGTTTAATATCTTCATGAACAGGTACGCTTTCCACAATTGACCAATTTAGCCCAGCAGCTTCAACAGCTACTTTTCTTTCTTCGATTGCTTCTATTGACCAGACTGCACCATTTGGAATGTCGTGCAGAGCAGTTACAATATCTGTCGCACCAGATTGTCTTATATCAGAAAGGGTAACAGGATCATTAGGTCCATACCATCGCCAAGACTCAATAAGTTGTTTCATTAGCTATCAGTTTTAAACACCCGAAAAAGCACTAAATCCACCATCCACAGGCACAACAATACCCGTAACAAAACTCGAAGCATCACTACATAACCAAAGCACTGTACTTACGAGTTCCTCAGGCTCACCAAATCGCTTAAAAGGCGTTTCGTCGATAATAGTTTGACCACGTTGTGTATAAGTACCATCTTCCTTCAAGAGTAAATTGCGATTCTGTTCGCCAATAAAAAAGCCCGGCGCAATAGCATTGACCCGAATGCCTTCCCCAAATTTGTGCGCCATTTCTACGGCCATCCATCTAGTGAAATTATCAACTGCGGCTTTGGCAGCCGAGTATCCAACCACTCTTGTGATTGCTTGTTGAGCAGCCATTGAAGAAATATTGATTATACATCCCTTCTTCTGCTTTGCCATTGATTTTGCAAAAATAGTAGTGGGCAACACCGTACCTTTCAAATTTAAATCCGTTACTCTATCAAAATCTTCTATCGATAAATCAAAAATATCCTGTTCCGGCGTAATGGTTGCACCTTTCATATTACCACCTGCAGCATTGATGAGTATATCAACTCGTTGCCACTGCTTTAGTATTTTATCTTGGGCTGTATTTAATTGAGTCTCGCTTAGCACATCTGCTATTAATCCCATTGCATTACCACCTGCTGCTTGTATTTCAGTAACTTTCTGTTCTACGCTTGAAGCGGTTCGACTTAGGATACCCACTTTCACACCCACTTTTGCCAGTCCCATCGCCATCGCTCCTCCTAGTGCCCCAGCACCACCTGTGATAATGGCTACTTTGTTTGTTAGGTCAAACATATCTATTCTTAATTTTGACTGGGCAATAGTCAATAACAATCTTAGTGCTAAAATTTAGATCAGAGGTTTTCCCATAGCCCGATAGTTGACAATATCCATTTAGCCCACTTCCATTACTCTGGCTCAAACCCAAGTACAATATTGAATGTACCTAAATCTTTAATGGTAGCACCAGGTTTATCAAATCCAACACCATAATCAAACCCAAGCACGCCAAACATTGGCAAGAAGACCCTCAGACCTGCTCCAACAGAACGTTTGATTTCAAATGGATTAAAACTTTTAATATTTTGCCAAGCGTTTCCGCCTTGCAGAAAAGTATGCAGATAGATGGTTGAGTTTGGATTAGTAGAAACGGGATAGCGCAGTTCTAGTGTAAACTTATTAAATATTGGTGTTGCAACGTTCTGCCCTGTATTGTTCAAATTATTCTCAAAATCTTCAATCTCATATCCCCTGAATGAAATAATGTCTACTCCGTTAAATCCAAACTGCTGATTGTTTAAACCATCACCGCCTAGCTGAAATCGCTCGAAGGGAGAAGTACCAATATCACTATTATAAGATCCTAAAATACCAACTTTAGCCTGTGCTTTTAGTACAAATTTATCAAAAAGTTGTGTGTACCATTCTGCATCAAAACGCCACTTATGATATTCTATCCATTTGTAGCGTTCCTCTGGCACTTGCTCTTCGTAGGGTGTTTCAGGCTCTCCTCTGAAAGCAGAATAGGGTGGCGTGAACTGCACCGACAAAGAGAAGGTAGAACCCGAGGTAGGAAAAATAGGTGCATCCACCGTAGAACGAGAAAGAGTTTGTCTTACACTATAATTATTGTACTTACCATTCTGCACAAGTTCTCCATCATCTGTTCGGAAAAGTCCTGTCCATTGATTCAAATCAATATTTTGAATATTAATAGCGGTGCTTGAAACGAAATTATCGTCAGGCCAACGCAGTCGAGTACCTAAGCTCACTGAGCCTTGCCATAAGTTTAATTCTCCACCTGAGAAATAGGAAAATTTGTTGTAGAACCCTGAAACACTCAATGAAGTTGGCTTTTTTCCACCTAGCCATGGCTCTGTGAAAGAAGCATTGTAGGATTGATAAAAGCGTCCATTCGTTTGCGCTCGTATTGAAAGTCGTTGACCATCTCCTTGCGGCAGTGGACTCCAAGCCGATTTATTGAAAATATTTCTCAGAGAGAAATTGTTAAAAGAAACACCAAGCGTACCGATCAATCCATTAAAGCCACCCCAACCTGCGGAAAGCTCCAGTTGGTCAGAAGGTTTTTCTTCTACTTGATATTCAATGTCTACTGTGCCACGCTCAGGGTTGACGGGAGTGTTGATCCCTAAATTTTCTGGATTGAAGTAGCCTAAGTTAATGATCTGACGCTGAGAGCGGATAATATCTTGACGACTGAATTTTGCACCAGGTTTTGTTCTCAATTCTCTACGCACTACGTGTTCGTGAGTTCGATCATTACCCGTGATGGTTACTTTATCAATCGTTGCTTGCGGTCCTTCAAAAATTCTAATTTCTAAATCAATCGAATCTTCTACTACTGCTACTTCAATCGGATCAACTTGAAAAAATAAATAACCGTTATCCAAATAAAGTGCACTCACATCTAAGCCCTGCTGATTGAAAGATAGGCGGGTGTCTAGCAATTCTTGATTATAAATATCTCCTTTTTCAATACCCAACACCTGTTGTAATGTGGTGGTATCGTAAATGGAGTTACCTTTCCAGGTGATGTTCCTGAAATAATAGCGCTCTCCTTCGCTCATTTGAATATCTAGCACGACTAGTCCATCCTCGTTTCGATATACGGAATCTTTTACGATTTGTGCATCTCTGAATCCCAACTTATTGTAATAAGCAATAATTACATCCTTATCTTCTTCATAAGTATCTTTGATGAACTTCGAGGAAGAGAACAATCGCTTTTTTCTACGGGTATTTTTCATTAGACCACGCAGCTTTCTGGAATTCACGTTCTCGTTTCCTGAGAATACAATATCTGCAATTTTGATTCGATTATCTCTATCAATATCAAAGACTAATCGCACTGCATTGACTCTATTGGTGTCAGTCACTTCACGTACTTGCACGCTGGCATCTAAGAATCCTTTTTCGACAAAATATGCTTCAATAGCCTCAACAGCGTTTGCTTTTGTGTTTTCGGTAACAATGCCACCTTTGGTCAAAAATGATTCTAATTTATCATTTAGATCGTCGTGATAAGTTTTCTTTGTGTTTTCAAAAGAATGCCCTAGCAGGCGTGGTCTTTCTTCTACCATTATCTCTAAAAAGATAACATCATCTACTACTTTGGTCTTGTAGATTTGTACATCAGTGAAAAGGCGTAACTTCCAAAGTGATTTAATCGCCCTTGATATCTTAGGACCCGGCACTCTGATTTGCTCACCCACCTTAAAACCAGCAATAGAAATAATAGCATTATCATCACTGAACTCAGCTCCCGCAACTGTAATGCCACCAATCTCATAGTCTTTAGGACTGGAATAATCTAGCACCGCTACTGTGTCTGTGCTAACCTGTCCATAAGTTAGCGTGAATCCCAACCAAAAAACAAATGCACCTAAATATTTCAAATTCATCATAAGTTGAATTACCATCAAATTTTCGTTCAAAAACAGAACAAAGATAAAACCTTAAAGCTACTTCAGCGAATTATACGAACGCAATAAGTAAGCTCAAGATTTTTAATCACATTTAAATAGTGTTAAAAGGCAGAGGAGGGGTTGTATGAAGGGAGCACTATGATGCTGAATAAATCTAAAGAATCAATTATATTACTACAAACCCTATTTCTTTTACATTTTTTGATGCAGTTGTCATTTTTTTAGCTATTTTCATCCTCGTTAGTAATCACTATTTAACTGGGAATAGACAACAACAAATGAAATTCTTAAAATTCTTTCTTGCATTATTGATAACGGCTGGTTTCAACTATCTAATGAACACTAGCAATCCATTTGGCATAGATGATTTACCTGCTTTGGGTAAGTTGATGAGTCCATTTCAAGGCTTTTGGCAAAACGCAAAAATAGAGTCAGAAAAGACTTACAAAAAACAAAAGCTAAAAGGACTAAAAGAAACGGTAACTGTAAAGTACGACGAGCGATTAGTGCCACATATTTTTGCTCAAAACCTAGATGATCTTTGCTTTGCACAGGGCTATGTAACCGCACAGCATCGGCTTTGGCAGATGGATGTTTCTACAAGAGCTGCTGGCGGTCGTTTATCAGAAGTACTAGGCAAAAGGACGATAGAGCTAGACAGGGAAGCGCGCCGTAGAGGAATGGTAGTTGCGGCGGAAAGAGCTGTGGAAAGTTGGAAGCTCAGCAAGAATTATCATTTACTAGAGGCTTACGTAGCAGGCGTGAATGCCTTTATTAGTGCTCTTTCGCCAGATGAGTACCCTGTTGAATTCAAATTGCTTGGCTATGCACCCGAAGAGTGGTCAGTATTAAAAACCGCCCTTTTTCAAAAGGTGATGGCACTAGATCTAAATTTCGGGCATCAAGACATTCGGGCTACCAATGCACTAGAAATATTTGGAGAGGAAACATTTAATTTTCTCTATCCTGAAATCAACCCTGAGCAATCACCAATTATACCTGTGGGAACAGCATGGAAAACCGACTCAAGCGAACTACAAGTAGCCGACACTAGTGAAATTTTGTTAGGTGATTTATCGCCTTACCCACAATTAAAGATTGCGCCACCCGAAATTGGCAGTAACAACTGGGCAGTGGCTGGTAGCAAAACAGCTAATGGTCATCCTATTCTCTGTAGCGATCCACACTTGAGCTTGACCTTGCCTTCTATTTGGTATGAAATGCAATTAAATGCACCTGGACTAAATGCTTACGGAGTTACCCTACCTGGCGTAGCTTTTGTCATAATTGGTTTCAATGAAAATATTGCTTGGGGAGAAACAAATGTTGGACAGGACGTAGTAGATTGGTACGAATTAGAATGGATTGATAAAGCTAAAACAGTTTATCGGTATGACGAAGAGGCTAGAAAAGTAGAACAACGAGTAGAAACAATTAAAGTCAAGGGGGAAAAAACAGTCATTGATACGGTACGTTGGACGCATTACGGCCCCATCATGTACGAATCAGATAATAGTGAGTACAAAGATTTAGCTATGCGCTGGCTGAGTCTAGAGGCACCTAATCCAGAGGAGTTTACTACTTTCTTAAAGCTCAATCAAGCTAGTAACTATGATGACTATTCGGAAGCATTAAAAAGCTATGAAGTACCCGCCCAGAATTTTGTATTTGCTTCTAAAGAAGGGGATATTGCGCTGAAAGTTAATGGAAAATTTCCTAAAAAACAGCCAGCACAAGGTCGATTCATCTTGGACGGAAGTAAGAGCCAAAACGAGTGGCAGGGATTTGTACCGATGGAAGAAGTACCACAAGTTAAAAATCCACCGAGAGGTTTTGTGGCATCTTCCAATCAGCGATCTACTGATGAAACTTATCCCTACTATTACCACAGCGAAAGTTTTGATGCTTACAGAGGTCGCTTCATTAATAGAACGCTAGAGGAAATGGATAGCATCACCGTACAGGATATGATGGATTTACAAACTTCCAGTAAGAGCCTTTTTGCAGAAGAAGCACTGCCCAAAATGCTTGAATTTTTAGACCGCTCAAAGTTGAGTTCCGTTCAATCGGGTCTAATAAAAATACTTGAAGATTGGGATTTCTATTTCAGGAAAGATGAAGTTGCTCCGGTGCTGTTCACAGAGTGGGCAGATGAACTCTATCGGTTGCTTTGGGATGAAGTTTCAGCGCAGCAAGCAAAAATGGAAGTGCTGAGTGTACGAGATTGGAAGACTGTTGAGATGATGACAAAAAACACATTAAACGTCTTTTGGGATAAACCCGAAACTCCCAATCGAGAAACACCAACCGACATTGCAACAGAAGCCTTTATCAATTCCACTAATACTCTTCAAGAAGAACTGCAAGGTCAAGGTCAAAGCTACACTTGGAAGGAACACAGAGGTACTTACATTGCACATCTTTCTAGGAGTATCGAGCCATTCGGAAGATATGATATTCCATCTGATGGCTATCGAAAAGCTCCAAATGCTATTGGAAAAACAACCGGCCCTTCTTGGCGTATGGTGGTAGAATTGGGGGAAGAAATAAAAGCCTATGGCGTCTATCCCGGCGGTCAATCTGGCAATCCGGGTAGTCCGTATTATGACGATATGATTGACCAATGGATTGCTGGTGAGTATTATGAGTTGTTTTTTATGAAAGATGAAGATGACAACCGACAACCAATTCTGTTCAATCAGCAACTAAAAAGCAAATAAGATTGGTCATTAAAACTGAAATCAAACATGAAAAACTTTATCCTTCAATTTGCGCTCACTTTTTTCTTTAGCTGGATCGTACAACTACTATTACCTTGGTGGAGCTTGGTAATAGTAGCTGCAGGAGTTGCTGTATTTTTTCATTATAAATATGCCGCCGTTAGTTTCCTAGCTGGTTTTCTAGCGATCGGCTTATTGTGGATGGGCTACACTTACTGGATTTCTACTGGTGATTCTACACTCACTGCTCGTATGGCGGAATTGTTAGGCGGTGTTAGTCCTTTTCTTTTAGTTATTCTCAGCACTATTATCGGAGCAATTGCAGGTGGTTTAGGGGCATTGACGGGTGCAATGGGCAGACAATTGCTAGGCTTGAAAAAAACTGTTACAGCTTAGAGAGGAATACGCCTCGCTTTGTTAGTGCGTCATTCTAAGAATTTCACAGAAGCCCCAAGTCGAATCCACCTTCCTGGCATGGGTACTAAATTGGTTTCCGTGTAGTTAGTGTCAAGTAAATTAGCTGCATCTAAAAATATACTGTATTGCTTTGCTCGCCAAGCTAAGCGACTATCTATAATAGCATAATCATCTAAATTAACTCGATCAAGGTAGCGAAAGCGAAAACTATGGAATAGCTGCTTAAATACTTGATGATCGAAGCTAATGACAAGCTGGTGATTCAAATTTTCTAGTGCGTATCTTGAAAAAGCCACATCTGATGCCACAACTACGGCATCAATGTAAGTGTAGCCTACATTCAAGTTCCGAAGCCATTGCATAGCAGTAGGTTGCCATTGTATCATCATTTCTGCACCTCGCATATTCACGTTACTAAAATTTTGAGGTTGCCAAGGTAAGGTATCAATCGCCTTTGTCCAGTCAATCAAATCTGTTCCCAAACGGCTAAAAGCACTCAATTGCACTGATAAATCTTGCTGTTTAAAACTCACCCCTAGTTCATAAGTTAGTGCCGATTCAGGCTGCAAATTAGCATTGCCAATATTCGCTCTGTCTTCGTAATATAGGTCAGTGAATGTCGGTACCCGATAGGTGTATCCAGCATTTCCGTACAATTTGAAATTGTCAGTTATCTGAAAACCTATATCAATACCGGGTAGGAAATTAGCATCAAAATCAGAAAAGTAATTAAACAAAATACCCGGCGTAATATCTAATTGATCGAATAGTCGAAAGCGATGCTCTGCAAAAAAACTCATTACATTTCTACTGCGATCACCAAGATTATTACTTCGCAAAGACACGCGGTTCACATCTAACCCAAATCCTGTTGCTCCCCACTTGTTACTCCAAGCAGTATTAACTTCCATGCCAAGCGTATTGCCAATGTGTAAATTCCTGTAAATGGAAGGGTTACTTCGTACGAAAATATATTCATCCTGATTGCGTCGCCAATAAATACGAGGTGTGATGACAAAGCTATTCTTAGTTATTTTATATTCTACTGCTGCGAGGCTAGTTTGAATAGCTTCGTACTGATCCGCAAAATCTGGACTAGCATAAAACCCATTTGCTCCAAATGCTCGTTCGGTATAGCCTGCTAAAATATTTAATTGTTGTCCAGCGAGTTTCAGGTCTGCTTGATAGAAATAGTTATCTATGTTGTAATCCGTATTGTAACGATACCCTTCCGAAAAGTCTTTAGAAAAAGAAAAATATTGATTGATCTGTTTCGATGGAAAAGCAGCATTTATACTTACACCTCCCAAATTATATTGTCCTGCTTGCAAATTTAGCTGTACAAATTGCTGTTCGGGTGTTTTTGTGATAATGTTAACTGCTCCAGTAAAGGCATTTTGTCCAAAAATGCGTGCTGCTGGACCTTTGATGACTTCAATGCGTTCAATGTTTTCGATATCTACGGGTAGGTTTAAACTATGATGCCCCGTTTGCGGATCACTCATTTTGATGCCATTTACCAGTACTAAAGTCTGATCGAATGTTCCTCCCCTGATGCTTATATCAGCCTGAACACCATGCGCTCCACGCTGACGAATATCAATGCCTTGAACATACCTCAGCAGTTCCGTTATACTTGCAACAGGCGCAGCTTCAATTTCTGCCCTTGTGATGACGTTAATAGTCCTAGAAGATTCTGAAAAAGGTAGGCTTAGACGATTTCCCTGTATTATTATCTCCTCCAAATCCACGTTCAAACTATCTGATTGTGCGGAGAGTATTATCCCTGTGGTTGCGACTAACCAACTCAACATTACTGCTACTTTAATCATAAATTGTTCATTTTGCAATATGAAATGGCTTGCAAAAATAAGCTAAAATTGAGTAGCAACTGTACGAAAAAAATCGACAAGAGTTCTTAACGATCTAAAAGGGAAATCCATCTGTCAATCGCTGAAGGAAAACGCTGAAAATACTAGGCTTCAGAACAATTGTAAATAACATGCCAAATATAGCCCCGTAAAAGTGAGCATCGTGGTCTATTCTGCCAGCTTGATTGCGGCTTGCCCACGAGGAATAAACAAGATACAGAACGGCTGCAATAATAGCAGGGCAGGGAATGACAAAAAATAATCCTAACATTGCCCAAGGATCAAATAAAATAAATGCAAATAGAACACCCGAAACTGCTCCTGATGCTCCCACACTAGCGAAATTTGGATTGTCTTTATGCTTAATAAATGTCGGAAAATCTCCAAAAGCTATAGTCAATACATACAGCAGCACAAAATTTAAACGCCCCAGCATTTCTCCAAAAATATTGACAAAATAGGCTTCAACGATCTGACCAAATTGATAAAACACAAACATATTAATTAACAAATGCGGTAGGCTTCCATGAACAAAACCTGATGTAATGAAGCGGTAGTACTCTCCATGATGTGCTTCCCTATGAGGAGAGTGATACAGTTGGGCTTGCATACTAGGATTATTCAAGGCTTGATAAGAGATCAGTGCAGTAACTATAATGATGACAAGTGTAATAGACATTGCGGTACTATAATTTTTAGCAACATAAGGCTATTTAGACAAATATGCAAACAAAAAAAGCTGCCCACTGGCAGCTTTCGGAAATTAGGAAGTTTATTTGAATATTAATCAGTCCGATCTAAACGATAAAGTTGTAAATCTTCAATAAGTCGAATGAGCTTAAATCCATAGTTGGGATCTGTGGCGTAACCGGCTTTTTTTAGGCCATGCGCCCATCCCTCATAATCAGTTACAGGTAATTTCTGCAAATGCCTATAGCGTTTTTTCTGCAAGAATTGACTGTGCGCTCTATAACTTTCCCATGAAGATTTATACTTTCTAAAGAAATCCTTGTGAGAGTCATCCGTGAAGTTAGAGCAATGTCCTTTAGCACAAGTCTTCGAGAAGCACTTAATACCAAAATGATTGTTGTTATTCATAGCTAGCCGACTTTCTCCGCAATCACTTTCTAGTAACCCTTGAGCTAGGGTTATGCTTGCAGGAATGCCATAACGCTCCATTTCCACCTGAGCAACACGAGCATACCTCTTGATGTAATTTATTTGTTTACGTCGCTTTAACTCACGCTTTAGTGCATTATCGTCAGTACTTGGCGTAACGTTATGATACGTGTTTGCTGTGTTATTTTCCGCTGTGAGCGATTGAGCCACCGAAAACGTCTTGCCTTCGCTTTCCACTAAAGAAACATTGAGCAGTTGCGGTTTCACGTTGGTTGAGTCTTTATTTAGCTCACCGAATGACCAAGCAACAAAAGGTGTAGAATCAGCACTCATACTGAATTGAATACTTACATCCTTTGTAATTAGTAGAACGATTAATGCCCCAAAAAACATCAACTGCCACTTAATGTTTTGTTGCATTTTGACAAAAGGCAGTTCAATAGTCGTAAAAAAAGGTCTCCCTCTCCTATTAACAGGGAGTAGTTTTTTCATCATTTTTGTAGAATTTTTTAGTTAAGAATAATTTTAAACACTTTGTATATTAATGACGTATTATCACCAAAAAGTTTCGTTAAATTCGCAAAAAAATGACAAAATTTATTCTTTTTTGGTCTTACAGTATATATTAGTTCTTAATACTCAAGAGACGAATAGTAAGTCTGCCGACTTAAGGAATAATTTTTAAATCCTAAGCCTTAATGATAGTTGTTATTTAGCCTTGATTGGAGTACATTTATTTAAATTTTACTGGGAATGAAAACCATATTCTTGATTCGACATGCAAAATCTAGCTGGGAAGATCCGATGCTCAGAGATATAGACCGCCCTTTGAACCATAGAGGTTTGCGAGACGCTCCTTTTATGGCTGAGTTTCTGAGTAATCGCGTTTCCCGACTAGACGCTATTCTCTCAAGCCCTGCTAATCGGGCGTTTACTACTGCCACCTACTTTGCAACTGCTTTTGGAATGGAGGAACGTACTATTATTGCAAATGAAGACATCTATGAGGCGTTGCCTAAAACAATTTATCGTATAATTAACACTTTCCCAGAAAAATGGTCCGTTGCTTTGCTATTCGGACATAACCCAACACTTACGATGTTAGCCAATGACTTTAGTGCAAAACATATTACCAACGTACCTACCTGCGGCATTGTAAAAATAGAAGCAAGCATTGATCGTTGGGATGATTTTAACAATAGAAATGGGCAACTTACTGATTTTTATTATCCAAAACAATTTGATGAATTGCGTAAAAAGAAGTGAGTGCATTTCTCTAAATTATTTGGTTATCTGCGACCTGACCAGTTGTAATTTCGTTTATTATTTTTCTTCTCCTGAATGTTTTTTATAAAAATTCCATGCTTCTCTAGCGACATTCCTACCTAGTGCTAATCCAGCAATATTATCCGATTGAATATGGTAACCACCCAAAACTCTTGAAATCCCAGCCATTTCTGCTGTCTCTGTAAATGTCGGAAAATTCAGCGTTATCGTATCGCCCAAATTGTTTGGCTCTGTCATTGCTCCTGCAACTAGTTGAGCATCAGAACCAAATTTATCACTTCCTGTCCACAATTTCAATGCCTCACCACATGCACCACTAATACAACTGTGCCCTGAAACATAACTTGGAAAAGGAGGGCATAAGAATGTTTCAGGTGAATACGGTCGCCACTGTTCACCATCTATTTCTATTATTCCCTTTCCTGCTCCTCCCCAAGCTTTAATTTTTTGATTGTTATAGTATTCATGAACCAAGGCATAGGGTCTTGCATAATCATAGAACATCTTAGAATCCCACGATGCAATGAATGCGTCCATTGCAACAACCTGATTGTAAAAGTACATTTTGACATCTTGGTCAAGTGTATGATGGTCTCTTCTTGATACATCTTGTGCAAATTTTAACCAGTGCCCAGCTTGTTGTACTGATTGAGGACCATCGCGCATAAACTCTACCAAAGCTTTTTGATAATCCGTCAAGTTTGCTTGCATCTCAATCACTTCTCTCACCTCTTTTTCTAATTGCTCAGAATCTATTACTGGAGGAGGCTCTGGTCTAAACTGATCAGCAGATTGTAAAGCAATTGGTTTGACCTTATCCCAGAAAGGAGTCAAGCAACTCGGAGCAAATTTTCCTCCTTTTCCGTCCGAAAAGTATTTTGGCTGCCAACGATTTGGATCAATATTTTCATCTGCGGAATTAACGGGTTCATATCCGACGTAATTGAAATAGGGTTTCCCGTTAGAAGTATTCTCCTCTCCGTATTGATTTGCACCATCTCCTCTCCGTGCTTCGATGACTGCTTCAGCCGCTAAATTGCCTATGCCTTCGGGAGTACTAGAATCTAAACTCTTGTTGTTTGGATCTAGTCCCAATTCTTCCATAAAATTCGTGAATAACACCTCATCAGAGAAATAATATTCATTCATAGCTCGAAATGCAGCATAACTGATGGCAATTTCTTTGTTTTTCAATGAATGTTCTTTTTCGGGTCTTCTTTTAACCCCTGCCAAGTAAACAGGAACTGCTTTTTCGTCATACCTTGACCAAGCATCAAAAACAGCCACAAAAATCAATCCTAAGTATCGAGAAGTAATTGTCGGTCTAGGCTGAAAACGCTCTGTATCATTTGCTGTTGCTACTAGTGCCATCTGTCCCCATTTATAAGCTACGTTATCTACTCCAGTTGGTACTACTTCGCTTATAGTTTTATCCGTTTTGCTACTTTCCTCACATCCAACAGTAAAGAATAGTACCAGTCCAATCAGGCAAACTCTATTCATATCTTATCTACTTGTATTTATCTTAGTATAAAAAACATAAATATCCATACAGTTCTATCTTTTTTCCGTAATATGTTGATAAACAAATAAATATAAAACACGACTTCTAGTAAATTTATCAATTCTGAATCTTACTACTTGATTGTAGGCACGAACTTTATTACCAAAGTTTTATGCTATTTCTGTGTTTACAAATAGTTTTTAACTTTATGATTTTCTGCCCTATTATAAACCTTTCATCACTTTTTTAGTAGTCGCTATTTTTCCGTCTATATATACTTCTAATAGATAGATTCCAGTTGCCCAATTGGTCGTTACTAATTCATAAACCGGTTGACTACTAGAAAACATCTTTCTTCCCAGTATATCTCTGACAGTTAACTCGAAATCAATATTTTGATTAATATCTACAGAAAGTCGATTAGAAAATGGGTTGGGATAAACTTGAAAATCTTTAATTTCTTCCGTGAAGTCAGTGCTAGTAGTAGTATCATCTTTCCTTACTAGTAGCACTTCCAGTAGCTCAGTTTCCCCGCTTTGCAGCGTAGTCATAATTACTTTAGGCTCGTATTCTGCCGCTCCTGTCGAGAAAGTAAGACGATAAGTTCCTTCATCGGCATATCCTAATGTAAATATTCCTTCATTATCCGTAAATGAAGAATCAACGGCGCCAACACTCACTTCTATTCTAGCAAATGGAATAGGCTCTAGTGTAATGGCATCTTTAACTACGCCTTTTAAAAAGCTACCTCTTTGATACTGAGGCTCAATAACAAACAGTCCATTCTGTCTATCCGATGCTAAAATCAATCCAGAGGGCAGAAAGGGATAAGCCCCCCAAGCACCACTGAACCCTCCATCCGCACCTTCGTAGGTATCAAAATTTCCTACTTCTACGAGTGCCTCTGGAACAGAAGCATCAACAATTAGTATTCCGTCTGTGTAGTAAGAAATGATAAGATAATCATTTAAAACGTGGACATTGTGTGGAATAACACCACGACCAATGGTCGCTGAAGGTCGAAACTCATCAAGTAACTGTATGTCTTCCAAGTTAGAGATGTCGTAAGCAGCAACGGATGCATCGCCCCTCTCATCGGTTGTGAAGATGGTTTGGTTGTCATCAGTAGCCCAAGCATTGTGTGTAAATGTAAACGGCGTACTTTGAGTTGCTAAGAGAACAGGACTGCCTTTATCACTTACATCGGTAATACTCAAATTACCAGCATATACTTCTGAGGCAAACATCAAATTGTTTTTCACATATACATCGTGAGCATAGCGCGCATCCCCCGTTCCTATGAATTGTGGCTTACCAGGCTCTGATGCAACATCTACGAAAATCATCCCTCCATTATTTACATCACAGCCCGCTAAGTAGCATAAGCCAAATTCATCAATATACAAATTATGACATCTACCCAATGTGCCTAAGTTATCCAATTCTGGCATCCAATTGGTAGCTATTACCGTATCGGGTAGTTGAGAAAGGTCAATAATATGAAGTCCAATATTAGGATCGCGAGCAGAATCATGAGTAACATAAGCAAAGTTACCCCAAGTTTTAATATCTCGCCAAGTAGAATTCGGTCCTTCTACAAAAGCGACTTCTACTGGATTAGTCGGTTCGGCTAAACTGACAATAGATGTTCCTGTTTGCGTTCCTACAATAGCATATTCAGTGCCATCTTCCGCTACCCAACCCCATATATCATTAACAAATTGAGGATAGTCTAATTGAGCGCGTAGTTTTGTGTTTTTTTGTGCCACACTTAATATAGGCAATAATAGCATCAATAAAAAGTACAGTGATTTCATAGTCCTAATTTTTCAATTATTTTAAGTTTACAACGGCTGCGGTAAACCTACTCACGCATATCAAACGATCCTCGATATCCTTAATTTCAATGCTCCAAACGTGTAAGTTTCTACCTACTTTAGTCGGCTGCACCGTTCCAAATACCCAACCTTCACGAACTGAACGCAGGTGATTTGCATTTATTTCAACCCCTACTATGGTCTTAGTGTCATCTTCTAAGCACAGTAAACCTGCTACGCTGCCGATTGTTTCTGCCAGCACAACCGAAGCACCTCCATGTAGAAGCCCCACTGGTTGTCTTGTTCTTGCATCCACAGGCATTTTAGCGGTCAGAAAATCATCTCCAAACGCTACAAATTCAATTCCCACATGTCCCGACATTGAGTGAGCACTGATATTATTTAGTCCTTCTAGCGTGAACTCTTTTTTCCATATTTTCATCATTATTCCTTTATTTACTGAAATGATCCAAATAAAAAACTTTGCAAAGATAGCGTTCGTTTTTATCAGTAAACAAATAAACGTTGTACATGAACCGCCCAATTACATTTCAAGCCAAGCACGAAAACATAGAGCTTGCATTAACAGAAATAGGCAAGCAAAGACATCCCATCAGTATTTTGCTAGATGGCATCAACGACATAAGAAATATTGGCGCAATACTTCGCTTGGCAGATGCAGCTCGCTTGAAAAAAATCTGGCTCTACAATGTGGCCGAACACTTCTCAAATCGAAAATTAAAACGCTTTTCCAGATCAGCCAACGAGTATGTTCAATTGGAACGTTTAAAGTCTATTGACGACCTTATCACCCTTAAACATTCACATCAATTTTTTGCACTAGAAATAACAGATCAAAGCATTCCTTACACGCAAATTGAAGTCTCGCAGCCCTGCATTTTAGTCGTTGGCAATGAACAGCGTGGCGTATCCAAAGAAATCTTAGCACTTGCCGATCGAACTATTCATCTACCGATGTACGGTATAAATCTTTCTATGAATGTAGCTATGGCGACGGGTATTGCTACGTATCATCTGCTACAAACTTATTTGAAAACTATTCCTGCTGAAAATAACAAAAGGGTCTAAATTAATTGAACCTTTTTAAGCATGGTTATTGTTGAATAATGTATTATGTTTTCGGTTATGGAACTACAATGTTACATTTAAAAATAAAGTAAAAATTAAGAAATGGCATCAGAAAAAATAGCTTGTCCAAAGTGTAATTGGGAACCTGACGGTGGAGCTTACTGGGTTTGTACTTGTGGACACATTTGGAACACTTTTGATACGGCTGCACGTTGCCCCAAGTGCAATAAACAGTGGGAGGACACCCAGTGTATAAATCATGCTGGTGGTTGCGGGCAATTTTCACCTCATATTGATTGGTATAAACACCTAGACGAGTGGCTTAAAAAAGAACTAAAAACTATAGAAATCTATGTTCCTACACCTGCATAGCTTTAAGTCTTAGTGATAAAACAAACATTTATTGTCAATAAATACGCTTGCTAGCTATTGGATGATAAGAAATAGAATATATCCAGCTAAAATTCTACTCTTTGGAGAATATACCATAATTGAGGGAAGCGATGCCCTTGCTATTCCTATTGGTCAATTCTCAGGTATGTGGTCTAGCGACAGTGGGAGTTCATTTGATTTGGCTCCTTTCAAAAATTATTTATACGATCTTCAAAAATCTAGCAAGTTAAAATTTCAAATAGACATAGCTTCATTTGATTATTACATTCAAAATGGGTTAAACTTTCAATCAGATATTCCTGTCGGATATGGACTAGGAAGTTCAGGTGCATTGAGTGCGGCAGTGTATGATACTTTTGCTATTCAAAAAGAGACAGACCTGAACAGTCTAAAAGCCATTTTTGCGCAGCTTGAAAGCTTTTTCCATGGCTCTAGTTCTGGCATTGATCCGTTGATATGTTATATTAATCAGGCAGTGCATATTAATCAAAACGACATTTTTATTGAACCCATTCCCAAACTTGCACAAGACAATTATCAACTCTTTCTTTACAATACACAACAAAAGAGGAAGACCGATGCGCTAGTGAATTGGTTTGTCGAGCAATGCAGAAATACAAACTATCAAAACCTAATTCATGCGGAGCTATTGCCACTAGTTGCAGAAAGTATAGCAACTATTAGAAACAAGGAATTTCATCTACTATTTGAATCCTTTCATCAGATCAGCCATTTTCAGCTCCGATATTTTCAACCAATGATTCCTAAAACAATTAAATCTATATGGCTAGAAGGATTAAGTAGTAATCTATTTAAACTCAAATTGTGCGGGGCAGGAGGCGGTGGCTTCTTCCTTGGAATAACAAAGGATATAGAAGCCTTGAAGAACAAATATGACTCCTACATAATACCACTTTAGAAAATAACGATCAAGTCATTCTACGATTTTTACAATTTCCGCTTCTAGCTCGTACTCAGCTCCCGGTACATAGCCAGAGTGAGCATAGACGATTTTACCATTCCGATCAATCAAGAATATTTGGGGAATGGACTGAAAATTCATTGCTTGACTAATACTATTGTTAACATCTGAAAGAATAGTGTAATCCCATCCATAAGCACTAACCATTGGTTTTACTTTGGATAGTGCTCGTTGTGTATCAATTGTGACGGCAATGAGTTCTACATTATAGTCCTTCTGCCAGTCTTCATAAAATTCTGCAATAGCATCTAGCTCTTTATGGCAGGGCTTGCACCAAGTCGCCCAAATACTTAACACAGTAATTTTTCCTTTTGAAACAGCATCTTTCAGCAGGACGGACTTACCTGTAAGCGTTTTTAATTCTAGTGCTGGAATTTCTTTTTGTGCCAATAAGTCGGTGCTCACAAAAACAAGCCCAATCAAGAACAATGTATAAATACTTTTCATGCGTAAACAAATTTGTAGTTAAATGACAACTATTTTTTATCGATCGGCAATTTACAATTCTTATATTTACTCGTACTAAGCAAAACATTCATTTTTATGCACATCCTAGAAATTATTATCGGTATTGTATTTGTCATGTTGCTTTTTAGTCTATTAGCAACAACTATTATGGAACTTATATCAGGAATTCTTGCCCTTCGTGGAAAAAATTTACTCAGGGCACTCAAACATATACTCGCACATGATGGGGATGAATCGCTCTACAACGAATTTAAGAAGAGCGAACTGTACAAACAACTTTGCTCCAAACGAGATTGGTCAAAAAATGCTTATAGACCACCTTCTTATATAAGTGCTAATTCTTTCTGGACTATTCTTTCAGATATTCTATTTGAAGGCAAAAAAAATGTAGCTGAATTTAAAGCTAAACTAGGAGGATTAGATCAAAATAATAATCTAAAGAATACTTTAATCCGCTTAATAGATGAAGCAGAAGAGGAAGATATACTCAGTAGAAGTGTGGACAAACTTAAAGCTAGTGTAGAATTTTTACAAAATGAAGAAATCAAAAATCAAATTATCAATTATGCAGAAGGGGTTGAACAAAAAGTATCTTCTTTTAAATCAAAAGTAGAAAATTGGTACGATAGCGTAATGGACAGAACATCAGGTTGGTATAAACGCCAGACCCAGCTTATACTCTTTATCATAGGCTTAGTTATTGCGATAGGTTTCAATGCGGACATTATAGAAATATACCAAACTTTATCAAGCAATCCTGAGCTAGCCATTAAAATAGCAGATTCCGCAGAGCAGTATTTAGCAGAAAACCCTAACCTAGAACTAGAGCGAAGAATAGAAGACCTCCTAAAAAGCGATTTGGCATCTATTGAATCGCCCTTAGGTATTGGCTGGACCTCAGAACAGTTCAAAGAACTCAATAGCAGTTCAACTAACTGGATATTGAAAATTGTCGGCTGGCTTGTTACTGCCCTGTCGATTACATTAGGGGCACCATTTTGGTTTGACTTGCTGAGAAAATTGGTCAATATAAGAAATGCAGGAGCTAAGCCTGACTCTTCAACGAGCTAAATTTTAGTAAGCTGAAAGGGCAGAGGTAAATTAAATTTAGTTCATCTCTGCTCTCTGCAACTGTTCTATTTAAATACTTAAACTACGGCGTTCAAACATTTGAACAAACTAAAATCCTCCTCTAAAGCTCCCCACAATTTTGCATATCTTCACCCAACAATTAATCTATTCATTTAAACAAATAAAAAAGGATGAGTGCAGCTATCAAGGTGTTTGCGCCTGCTAGTGTTGCTAATGTAGCTTGTGGGTTTGATATTTTAGGCTTTGCTTTAGAGCATCCTGGGGATGAAATCATAGCTAGGTTTTCAGGTAATAAAGGATTAAAAATAAGCCAAATTACAGGAACAGAAGGAAAAAAATTACCTTATGATATCTATAAAAACACAGCAGGATATGCTGCCCAAAAATTATTAGAATTTATTGGTGAAACTGAAAGGGGAATTGAATTAGAAATCCACAAAAAAATGCCTTTCGGTAGCGGGCTAGGATCAAGTGCTGCAAGTGCTGCTGCTGGAGTAATGGCAGTCAATGAACTATTAAATCGTCCTTTGCCTAAAAAAGAGTTACTACATTTTGCGGTGCTAGGCGAGCAGATTGCTGATGGAGCTTATCATGCCGATAATGTTGCTCCTTCTTTGTTGGGAGGAATTATTTTTATTCGAGATAATCCCACTCTGGATGTTCATAAGTTGCCTGTGCCTGATGGGCTATTTGCCGCAGTTGTTCATCCTAAAATCGAAATACTCACTAAAGATGCTCGCAATGTATTGAGCGATCGAGTTACACTCAGTCAGACTATTCAGCAATCCGGAAACCTTGGAGGGTTAATTATCGGTTTATACAATCAAGATTTGGAATTGATACAACGATCCTTAAATGATACTATTATAGAGCCTCAGCGAGCTAAATTAATTCCACACTTTTATAAAGTGAAAGAAGCAGCCCTCAATCATCAGGCTTTGGGTTGTAGTATTTCTGGTGCTGGTCCTTCTATTTTTACGCTTTGTACCAGTAAGGCAATTGCAGAAAATGTAGGGCAAGCCATGCAAAAAACATTTACTGATAACAAAATAGCATCCGATTTATTTATTTCAAAGATCAATCCCAAAGGAGCAGTAAGATTATAAATAGCTAAACCATTTTTTACCATGAAATTATATAGCACGAATGACAAAAGCAATATTGTTTCATTAAAAGAAGCAGTGTTCAAGAGCTTACCAAAGGATAGAGGCTTGTATATGCCAACAGAAATTCCAAAACTTTCGGATGGCTTTATAAAAAATCTACCTAAGTATTCTTTCCAAGCTATTGCCTTTGAGGTAGCCAAGACACTCATCGGTTCATCTATTCCAGAAGAAGATTTGTATGCAATCATTGAAAACTCTATTACATTTCCTGCTCCTGTAGTTCATTTAGACAAACACATTTCTATACTTGAGCTGTTTCATGGGCCTTCACTGGCATTTAAAGATTTTGGTGCAAGATTTATGGCGCAACTTATGAGTTACCTCAGAAATGAAAAAGACAAAAAGCTAACGATTCTTGTTGCCACTTCTGGTGATACGGGTGGAGCTGTTGCCGCTGGTTTTCATAAAACAAAAGGAGTGGAAGTCATTATTCTTTATCCTTCAGGAAGAGTAAGTGGGCTACAAGAAAAGCAATTGACTACTCTGGGTGAAAATATTACAGCCATTGAAGTAAAAGGTACTTTCGATGACTGCCAAGCAATGGTAAAAACAGCATTTTTAGATCAAGACTTAAATGACAAATTTGACCTCAGCTCTGCCAATTCTATTAATATTGCGAGACTCATCCCTCAATCATTTTACTATTTTGAGGGGTACAAACAGCTCCCCGATGATGGATTGAACACCGTCTTTTGTATTCCTAGCGGGAACTTTGGAAATCTGACAGCAGGCTTGATAGCAAAAAAAATGGGACTCCCCGTCCATCAATTTATTGCAGCTACAAATATTAATGACGCTGTTCCTCAATACTTGGCATCTGGAATATTCACTCCTCACCCTTCCTACGAAACCATATCCAATGCAATGGATGTTGGTAGTCCTTCCAACTTTCAGCGAATGATGGATATTTACTGTTCCACGTGGAACAGTATAATAAAAGATGTATGGGGCTATAAATGCGACGACGAATCAACGCAAAAACACATAATAAAGATGCTCGAAAACTACAATTACATCATAGACCCGCATGGGGCTGTGGGATATGCAGCTGCGATAGCTTACCTAGAAAAGAAACCCAACTCGAAAGTAAGCATATTAGAAACAGCTCATCCTGCCAAATTTACAGATGCAATGAAAGATGCACTCGCTGGCAAAACAAAACAAATAGATATTCCAGAGAGGCTAGCTATTCTTATAGAAAAGCCCAAGAAGTCTATTATAATTGAAAACAACTATGACTTTTTTAAAGAATTTCTATTAGCGAGATGAATGACTTATAACTTGTTCCACGTGGAACACAACAATAAGAACTAAGTGCGTGAATCGAATAAACCCAATGCAGTAGCAGTTGTTTGAATCAATAAAACCCATTAAGTGAATATAATTGAAACGTTGATAGAACGATATACCTCATCAGAAAGCACCAAAGAAATAACCAATTATCTACAGAAAAAAAAATTAAGTCGCCTTCAACTGCAAGGGCTTACGGGAAGCCAAAAGGCATTTATAATAATTAGCATTTATAAACAGCACAAAACAGACTACCTATACATAGCCAACAACAAAGAAGAAGCCGCATATCTGCAAAACGATATTGCTAATCTAATTGAAAATAAAGAAATCCGATTCTTCCAAGACTCTTTTAAGCAGCCTCGCCAATTTAAAAAACTGGTTGAAGAAAATGTGCTTCAACGAACGGAAGTAGTGAATAAAATTGCAGAATCAAATGCAAAAGGTGAAATAGTAGTTACTTACCCCGAAGCATTGTTTGAAAAAGTTATTGCGCCTTCTACCATTGAAAAACACAAACTTGAAATAAAAAAAGGAGAAGAGGTCGATACAAGCACTATAATTGAAGTACTCACTGATTATGGCTTCAAGAGGGAAGAATTTGTCTATACGCCAGGACAGTATTCTATTAGAGGTGGCATCGTAGATATCTTCTCTTATGGCAACGATTATCCATATAGAGTGGAGCTGTTCGATGAAGAAGTTGATAGTATTAGAACTTTTGATCCATTGACTCAGCTTTCAAAGAGTAACATTGCCAAAGTTTCTATCATACCCAACATCAATACGCAATTCGACTCTAGCGAAAAGGTGAGCATTTTTCCTATTCTAAAAGAAGACTGCGTTGTCATAGTCGAAGATGTCCAGACCATTATCGACCATCTTCAAGGGTGTTTTGAAGAAGCGCTAAAGTTTGGCGAGTCAATATCTGCTTTAGACAAAAGCGAATTGGCTGAGATATTTAGAAGTCATTCCTTTATTAAACCAGCCGAGATTATACAAGAAATAGAAGCCCATCCAATCATTTGTATTAGCAATAAAAAACAAACAATTGACTTCGAGAACAAGATCACTTTTCAATCTAAAGCTCAGCCTAACTTCAATAAAAACTTTAAGTTTTTAATCGAAGACCTTGAGCATAACTCAAAAGCAAACATCACGAATTATCTATTCACCGAAAATGCTCGACAAGCTGAACGATTTCACAACATCTTTGAAGATTTGAATGCCAGTGTTCAATTTCAACCTATATTAAAATCTATTCACAAAGGCTTTGTAGATAGCAATCTAAAAATCGCCTGCTACACAGATCATCAAATATTTGATCGCTTTCATCGCTACAAACTCCGTCAAGGATACACTAAAGATAAAGCACTTAATGTGCGATTGCTCAGAGAACTGCAGCCTGGTGATTTTGTTACTCATATAGATCATGGCGTCGGACAATATTCAGGTCTTGAAAAAATAAACATAAATGGACATACCCAAGAAGCCGTTCGCTTATTTTACAGGAATAAAGATGTGCTATATGTGAGTATTCACTCCTTACATAAAATCTCTAAGTACATCGGTAAAGATGGAAAAGTTCCCAAACTCGACAAGATTGGTTCTGATGCGTGGAGTAACTTAAAAAGAAAAACAAAGAAAAAAGTAAAAGACATTGCGGGAGAACTCATCAAACTATACGCAAAACGGAGAGCATCAGAGGGTCATGCTTTTCCTGAAGATGGTTACTTACAAAATGAACTAGAAGCCTCTTTTATTTATGAAGACACGCCCGATCAGTACAAAGCAACGCAAGCGATGAAAGAAGATATGATGAAAGCGTATCCAATGGATCGTTTAATCTGTGGAGATGTGGGTTTTGGAAAAACAGAAGTAGCAATTAGGGGAGCTTTCAAAGCAGTAGCAGATGGAAAACAAGTGGCCGTCCTAGTGCCAACAACAATATTGGCATTGCAACATAACAAAACCTTTTCAAGTCGATTAGACGAATTTGGTGTTACTGTTGATTATGTTAATCGTTTTAGAACGACGAAAGAGAAGAATGAAATTTATAAACGGTTGGCTGAAGGTGAAATTGATATTGTTATTGGCACACACGCCTTGTTAAATCAAAAGGTAAAATTCAAAGATTTAGGTTTATTAGTCATTGATGAAGAACAAAAATTTGGTGTTTCTGCAAAAGAAAAACTGCGGAATTTCAAAGTAAATGTAGATACATTAACCCTAACAGCTACGCCAATTCCGAGAACTTTGCAGTTTTCTCTGATGGCAGCTAGGGATTTATCTATCATGCGAACGCCTCCGCCTAATCGTCAGCCTATCCACACAGAAGTCAGAATTTTCAACGATGAGGTGGTGAAAGAATCCATTTACTATGAAGTGATGCGTGGAGGACAAGTGTTTTTTGTACATAACCGAGTAAAGTCTTTGCCCAATATGGTTGATACAGTTCGCAGACTTTGCCCCGATGTAGATGTGGCTATGGCTCACGGACAGATGGAAAGCAAAGCGTTGGAAAAAACTTTATTAGATTTTATCAATAAAGAATATGATGTATTGATATGTACCAATATTATCGAAACAGGATTAGACATTCCAAATGCTAACACTATTATTATTAATAATGCCCATCAATTTGGCATGAGCGATTTGCATCAATTGCGTGGAAGGGTTGGGCGTTCCAATAAAAAAGCCTTTTGCTATTTATTCTGTCCGCCCATGTCAACGTTAACCTCGGATGCACGCAAGCGATTGGAAACGCTAGAAGAATTCTCGGACTTAGGTAGTGGCTTCAATATTGCTATGCGGGACTTAGATATTCGTGGTGCTGGAAACCTTCTAGGTGCAGAGCAAAGTGGCTTTATTGCTGATATTGGATATGAGATGTATCAAAAAATATTGGAAGAGGCTATTCAAGAACTGAAAGAAAACGAATTCAAGGGTCTGTTCAAAGAAGAAATTGAGAAGGAGCGCAATTATGTTAGAGATGTTACCTTAGATGTAGATGTGGAAATGTACATTCCAGATAACTACATTAGTAATATTCAAGAGCGACTAAATTTATATACTCAACTAGATAAAATTGAAGATGAAGCTGGCATTGAGAATTTTACAATAATGCTTCGCGATAGATTTGGCAAAATACCAAAGTCTGTGATGGAATTATTTGAAGGATTGCGCTTGCGTTGGTTATGTAAATCCTTAGGCTTTGAAAGGATCACATTGAAAAGCGATAAGTTAAGATGTTATTTTGTGGAAAATCCTCAGTCATCGTTTTATGAAAGCGAACACTTTGAAGCGTTCTTCCAATTCTTGGGGAAAAGAGGGGATAAATTTCGCTTAAGCATAAAAAAAACGAACAGACACCTTATCGTTATAAGAGAAGGCATAAAAAATATTAGCAGTGCTAGAGCAGTACTAGAACAAATAGAAAAAGAACTTCATCTAACATAGAATAAAAACTAGAGTCATTGACCTTCCCTACCATAAAAAGCTAATCATTCGGTGAGTTCGATATCCTCAAACTTAACTTCTTCTTCTGGCTCTAAGGCTTTTCCTAAATACACCAACATAGTCTCTTTTTCTATATCGGTCGTTTCAAAATCATTTTGAAGAACTTCAAGTTGCCCACTAGAGTACCGCAGAAAAATGGGGGCACGCTTATTCTCGTTTGACATTGCCGCAATCAAATCTCTCAGATGGTCTTTTGACTGCAATTCTACTTCGTGTATTTCTGGATAATGTCTGACAATATCGCCAAAATTAATGAAGTCATCCCTGTAAGAAAATATATCATTAGATTGTATAGCTGCGGCATCTAATCGCATCTCACTCGGAGTAATCAATCGAAACGTTCCGTTTTCACCAAATATTTTTTTATATTTTTTAATAGCATAATTATTCACATCGGAGTTATTTGTCAAAGCAAGTAAATATCCCATATCCACCAAATCTATTTCACTTGCGAGTGCATCCGTAAATATATCTGCCCTAAGGCATTCCAAGCCTTCTTGCTGAGCTTGTTTGATATTGCTGATAGAATTATCTATTAATACAACATGGCGATCATTATTTTGCAAATATTTAGCGATCACTCTTGATAGCTCATTAGCTCCAATAATCAGGATACCTTTTGAAGAGTCTTGAGTTACTCCTAGCAATTTTGCCATAGGTTTTGCAAGTGTTGCATTCAGTAGGACAGTACCAAGTACGACCATGAACACCAGAGGGGTAACGTATTCAGCAGAAGGAACGCCTTTTTCAAGGAGCTGTAGTCCAAATAAGGAAGCGATACCTGCTGCTACAATCCCTCTCGGACCAACCCAAGAAATGAACAATCGCTCATTCAAGCTCATGCCACTATTGATGGTACTCAAAAAGACACCTAAGGGTCTGAGAATAAAAATAATAATAGTAAACAATAATAACACTCGCCAGTCAAGCAGCAATTGTAAATCTGCTATTTCAATATTGGCGGCAAGCACAATAAACAGAATTGAAATAAGTAATATACTTAACGACTCCTTAAAGTCTAGTATCTCTTTTATCCGTGGAACATCGAGATTACCTAAAACAAGTCCCATCACCACCACAGAAACTAGACCAGACTCATGCACCAATAAGTCAGAAAGAACAAAAACGGCTAATACTAAGGCTAAAGTAAATACATTGAGCAAAAAGTGAGGAATCAAATCCTTCTTTATCATCCAGTACAGACCATAAGCTGGCACTACTCCAAGCACCAGTCCATCAATCAAAACTTGTACTACCTGCAAGATGGTTTCAAGCGTATAGTCTGATCCTGCATGGTCTTGGGTGATAAATTCAAACACCAAAACTGCTGTTAAAGCACCAATTGGATCAATCAGAATCCCTTCCCATTTGAGTACGGTTGATACGTTTCGATTGAGCGGTACATTTTGTAGAATAGGAGCAATAACAGTAGGGCCTGTTACAATAATTAATGCAGAGAATAGGAAAGCAATTTGCCAACTTAGCTCAGGAAGAGAAAATTTAGCAGCAATCCCAGCACCGATGAACGTTATAAAAGAGCCTAGTAGAATTAATCGAAGTATGGATTTTCCTACATCCTTTATTTCACTGCGCTTTAGCGTTAGACCTCCTTCGAATAAAATTATTCCGATTGAAAGCGAAACAAAGTAAAATAAACTCTTGCCTGGAAAGAGTCCTCTACCAGTTTCTGAAGAAAAGATAGGTTGTATAAACTTTTCACCATCAGAACTCCAAAGCGTCCAAATAGGTCCTACAAATAAGCCAATGAGAATTAAGGGCAATATGGCAGGTACTTTAATTTTCCATGCGATCCATTGAGCGGCAATTCCCAAGATGATTATTCCTCCTAGTTCAATCATTTATTTTGATTAAAATTATTAACAATAAGTAAATGGACATTTTCAAATGTTCAGTGATGTAAAAACCACATTACCAGAAAATTGTGTAGATAAGTAAATAATCTGAACCTGTAAACAATTTTGCTCACAGGCTTTAGCTAAGTTGGAACATACTATCAGTTTACAATAAGCATCCAAAATTAAACAATAATTCAATTATTCCTTTTTTACCTTTATGCTGATTACGAGTGCACTTAAATTAATTAGCCTAATTACTAAATGATAACAGTACTTGGATTGTTCGCAGCTTGCCTAACAACTGGCGCACTGATACCGCAGGTCATTAAAACTTGGCGGACTAAATCAACAGGTGATCTCTCACTAGGTATGTATTTGATGATGTTCACAGGTATTCTATGCTGGCTAGCCTATGGGTGGATACAACAGGATATTCCTATTATTTTTGCCAATGTTGTTGGCAGTTTTTTCTCTGGCATTATTCTTTATTTCAAAGTGATGGAATTGAAAAAAAAGTAAGTCGTTCACGACAATTCTCATTTAGTTTCCCGAGTCATTCACTCTTTTGCTCAACCAAAAGTTGTTTATACCTTCTCTAGTCGAAACATGAAGCCTTTCTGTATTCAGAAGTTCTAGCAATGCTAAAAAAGTAACAATGGCATGAATACGATTCTCTAAACCAACAAACAATTCTTCAAAATCTATACTCGCCTTTTTTTCAATCTGCTCAAAAATATACGACTGTTGCTTCTTTATGGTATACTCCCAGCGCATTACACGATGAACCGTCTTGGTAGCCGTACGGTCTTCATACTTTTTTAACAAACGCTCAAAATTTCTCAACAGCTTAAATAAGGTTACTGATTCTAGTTCTACATCTACTAGTGCTTTTTCTGCAATCTGTTTGAGTTCCTTTGTTATATTTCCTCTGCTTGATTTAGAAAAACGTTCTTCTTCCATCTTTCTCATTTCTTCTAACACCCCCTTGTATCGCTTATATTCGATTAAGCGATTTACCAGTTCCTCTCTGGGGTCTATTTCATTGCCTTCCTCATCCACTAACCTTCTTGGAAGCAACATCTTTGCTTTTATTCTACAAAGCGAAGCCGCTACCACGATAAATTCGCTTGCTAGGTCAACGTTCAGCCGCTCCATTTCACGGATGTAATACAGGAAATCATTCGTAATGTTGGCAATAGGAATATCATTAATGTCCAATTCATCTCGCTCTATAAAAAATAGCAGTAAATCAAAAGGACCTTCAAACTCAGGTAGCTTTATGGTATAAGAATCTGTTTTCTCCATTCGCAGTTATATTTAGTAGCAAGTATAGAGGAATATTCTGAGCCTACCAATTTCCTTTTCAAAGCAAAAGAAAGAAGGAGCAGCTATTGATAAGTCTGCTCCTTCTGATTAATACGTTGGGCAAATGCTAAAATATTGTATTCTCTATTCTACAAATTTCAAGGCTTTCTGCACGAAACCCGTCAAGTCTTTACCCTTCAACATTCCTTGATTCAGTAACGCCAAATCATACAAATATTTTGCTAAATCGTTGCGCTCTGCACCTTCTGATTTCAACAGTTTACTGGCTACAAGCGGATGGTTAGAATTAACGACAACATTGTAAGATTCAGGAAATGCACCACCGAATTGATTACCTTGAAGAGCCTGCATCTCCATCATACGTCGCAAAAATTCTGGCTTTGTGATCACCACTGGTGCATCATCTGGCGAAAGTGGTTTCAACTGCACACTTGCACCCGTCATATCCTTTGTCAATCCTTCAAAGGCTGCTTTTACTTGTTCCTGCTCTTGCTCGCTGAGTACAGATTCTTTCGTTTCATCTTTCTGTACTAACATATCAATCGTATCAGAATCCACGCGAACAAAAGTGCTATCTCCCAACTTCATTTCTAAATGCTGCATGAAATGGTTGTCCAAAACATTATCAAACTCTAGTACGTCGTATCCTCTGGTCTTCGCAGCCTCAATATAACTATGATGAGCGTCTGAATTGTTAGTATAAAGATGGATGATTTTATTATGCTTATCTGTTTGATTTTCCTTAATCTTCTCTTTGTACTCTTCCAATGTAGCAAATGCACCATCTACATTTTTATGCAGCACAAATTTCTGCGCTCTATCGTAAAACTTATCTTCGGAGATCATTCCATATTTGATAAAAACACCTAAATCGCTCCACTTCTCCTCAAATCCTTTGCGGTCTTTATTGAAAAGCTCACTCAATTTCTCCGCCACCTTTTTTGTAATGTAACCTGTGATTTTTCTAACGTTACTGTCGCTTTGTAAATAAGACCGAGAAACATTCAGAGGAATATCTGGTGAGTCAATCACACCATGTAGCAAAGTCAAAAACTCTGGTACGATCTCTTTCACATCATCCGTTACGTAAACTTGATTGGAGTATAGCTGAATTTTATTCCGCTGCTCAGCTATGGAATTTCCAATTTTAGGAAAGTATAAAATACCTGTCAAATTGAACGGATAATCAATATTCAGATGAATCCAAAACAATGGTGGTGCAGAAAATGGGTACAGCTCGTTGTAGAAATTCTTGTAATCCTCATCCGTTAGCTCACTTGGCTGTTTTTTCCAAACTGGATTAGGGTTGTTGATGATATTTGGAACTTCAGTATTAATTTCCTGCTGGTCTTCCCCTTCTCCTTCATAAGTTGTTTCCGTTTTCATGCCAAACTGAATCGGCACAGGTAGAAACTTCGCATACTTATTCAGCAATTCTTCGATGCGATTATCTTCCAAGAATTCCTTATCATCTTCATTTTCGATGTATAAAATCACATCCGTTCCTCTGAAATCCTTCTCTACTGTTTCAATTGTATATTCTGGATTGCCTTCACATGACCATTTGACAGGTTGTGCCCCTTCTTGATACGATTTTGTCAGTACCTCCACTCGCTTTGCCACCATAAAAGCAGAGTAAAAACCCAGTCCAAAGTGACCAATAATGCTGCTATCTTCCTTGTATTTATCCAAAAATTCCTGAGCGCTCGAAAAGGCTACTTGGTTTAAATACTTTTGTACTTCTTCCTCTGTCATTCCAATTCCACGATCGCGAATGGTCAAGGTTTTAGCTTCTTGATCTACTAGAATGTCAATAGTTGTATCACCTATCTCGCCTTGCACTTCGCCACGTTTCGCCAGTGTTTTCAACTTACTAGTAGCATCTACTGCATTCGATACCAACTCTCTTAAAAAGACCTCCCGGTCGGAGTACAAAAATTGCTTAATAATCGGAAAAATATTTTCCGTTTGTACTGATATGTTTCCTTTCTGCATTGCTATTACGTTTGTTTTTCTAATGCTGGGTTTCAATTATCACCAAAGTAAGTTACAATGCCTATGCCAATGCAATTTTGGCAGTTTCTAATTTATCACTTTGACTAGCCGAAAAGGTGCTTGTCGTTTTGGGAAATGTTGCACAACTATCCAGTACGAAGAACCAGCTAAAAGAGTTTTTTTAGGAACTTAAATTAATCAGCGACCGCGAAAGAGATTTGATTTTAAAAACCTTATATTTATCTCACAGAAATTAACTAGTCAAAAAGTTGCATTTGTCTCATGAATTCAGCAATGAAAAAAAGAAATCAAATTTTAGACTTTCTCAAAGAAATCGCTATTGTTGTAATAGGTGTTTTAATTGCGGTATCAATAGGTAGCTATAAAGAAAGATTAGACAACGAAGCGTACTTAAGAAAGACACTTATAGCGATTGAAAGTGAAGTCATATCAAGCCAAAGTGAAGTTGATACCGTTTTAAAGCGGCACTTAAAGCTTTTTGAAAAACTTGTGAATGGATTTGAAGAAAATGAGCAGACAATTGGTGAGTTCGTATCAAGTTCAGGTGGATTTCAAGTTGCCTCTATCAAGAATATTAGTTTAAGATTTTTCATTTCTAACAAAGCCGAACTTTTGAGTTACGAAATAATCTCACAGTTATCGGACATTGAGCTAAAGACAAATATACTTTCTGATAAACTTAAAAGATTCACCAATTTTGCGTACGACTACGTCAACGAAAAGGATGAAGATGTAATGATGAAATTTGCCTATTTATTATCAGATGTAATAGACAGTGAGAAAACTCTTCAGGAGTCGTATTCTGCTTTTTTGGACAAGAACAAGATGTACTTGAGTAGAAAAGGTAAATGATAATGCCTATACCTACAGCGAAACCTCCGCCAAGTGGAAAAAGCTACTTCAGAAAAATGCTTCTTTTACTTAACCTGAATACAATATTGACGAAAGACTGTAAACTATTTGAAAATCAGCTAAATGATAAACGATCAATCAATTCTTGAAACTGCTCTCTCTTTTCTTTTGAGCAAAAACTTGTACTTTTGAAATAATAACAATGAAGCGTTCAATAGAACAAACATGAAAATCAAAAGAAATACAGTTATCATAATCATTGGGATATTGTTAGCCTTACTATTGCTTTACTATTTCAGGGGAATCTTAGGATATGTATTAGGAGCTTGGGTGGTTTCACTAGCAGGAAGACCAATGACACGATTTCTACAAAATCAAATAAAACTAGGTAAGTGGCGAATGGGAGCTACTACTTCAGCGACTATTACATTACTAACTTTCTTATTAGCTGCTTTATTAATTGTTGCTCTGTTTATTCCAATGATTATCGACCAGATAGATAATTTCGCTAGTGTGGACTATAAAAAAATCGTTACTTCTTTGAATGAACCTATTGAATCAGTCAATAAACGACTTGATAAAATTGGTTCGCCTCCCATTTCCAGATCACAATTTGAGGATCAACTCAGAAATTCTTTTTCTGGCTGGTTCAAACTAGACGATATTGGTAAAGGGCTTAATTCCTTTTTTAGTGCTTTGGGCACTGTCTTCATTTCTATTTTTTCTGTAATATTCATTGCCTTTTTCTTTTTAAAAGAGAAAGATTTATTCGCGCAAGCCGTCATTGCTGCTGCACCTAATCAGCATGAGACTCAAGTTTCCAACATCGTTAATGACATTTCTAGCTTGCTCACTCGTTATTTTGCAGGAATAGCTCTACAAATTTCTATCATTACCCTTTTTGTAACAGTTGCCCTTTCGATCATTGGAGTGGAGTATGCTTTATTAATTGGTTTTTTTGCTGCATTGGTCAATCTAATTCCTTATTTAGGCCCTTTAATCGGTGGAATATTTGGCGTCTTCATTGCTATTTCTTCTAATTTAGAAGTGGATTTCTATACAGGTATGTTGCCATTAATACTAAAAATAGCTGCCGTTTTTGCCATGGTTCAGTTACTCGATAATTTTGTTTTACAACCTTATATTTTTTCTAATAGCGTTAAAGCCCATCCTCTGGAGATCTTTATTGTTATTCTCATGGGTTCACAAATAGGTGGAATACTTGGTATGGTGTTAGCTATTCCAACTTATACGGTGCTCCGAGTAATTGCTCGATCTTTCTTGAGTGAGTTTAAAATTGTGCAGCGGTTAACAGGAAGGTTAGATGAGACCTAAGCATCAAACTACAATTCAGTAAATTTTTTAACGAATAATACCTGAGTATATATTAAACTTGTCTCTATGCCTTATTTCACAACTGATTTTCATCAATTCTTTACGGATCTTCGCAAAAATAACAATCGTGAATGGTATCACGACAACAAAAAACGCTATGAAAAACACGTAAAAAAACCAATGCAAGTCTTTATAACTGAACTGATTGATCGGATGCAAATACACGATTCTTCGATAGCAATCACACATAAAGAAGCCATCTTTAGAATTTATCGGGACATTCGATTTAGTAAGGACAAGACGCCTTACAAAACGAATACCTCTGCCGCAATTAGCAAAGGAGGCAGAAAGGACACGGTGTCGCCAGGAATTTATATTGAGCTGAACGATGAAAAAGCAGCCATTTACAGCGGTATATACATGCCTAGTCCCAAGCAAATCAAACAGATCAGAGAAGGTATAGCATCAGATATGGAAACGTTTCAATCATTGCTAGATGCTAAAGATTTTCAAGAAAAGTTTAATGGCACTATTCATGGCGATAAATACAAACGCCTTCCTAAAGAATTTACAGAAGCGGCTGAGCAGCAACCTTATCTTTTCAATAAGCAGTTCTACTACTTTAGCGAACTTGAGCCCTCGATCATTTTAAAAGAAAATCTACCTGATATTTTTATTGACTATTATTTAGCTGCTCGACCACTAGGCCGTTTTTTTGAGCGTGCTTTAATGGAAGTAGATGAATAAAAAAGAGTTGCCCTCTCGAACAACTCCTCATTTTACTTGCACTGGAATAATTTTTTCTTGAACACTATGCAGCAACTGCTGCTTTCTCTGCGCTTATCTCGGTAGATGTCGCTTTCCTGTTTTTAGCTTTGCGCTTAGTAGTTTCCAAATAAGCACTTGCTCCCGGCTGCTGAATCATTTCGTAAAGCATTTCCTTCGCACGGAATAACTGTGCTTTTACTGTACCTAAAGGAATATCCAATTCCTGTGCAATCTCATCATAACTCAGTTCCTCAAAGTAACGCAATTCAATCATCAAGCGGTACTTTTCATTCAATTTGCACAGCACGGCACGCATCATTTCAATCTTCTGATCATTCATGAAGAGCTCTTCTGGATTTAAAGAATTGGAGCGGATGCTAGAAGCATAGTCTTGGTTACCACCTGGCTCAATCGTATCATCAATTGAAAATACTTGCAAGCGCTTCTTTCTGATGTAATCAATACCATTATTGATTGCAATTCTAAAAAGCCAAGTACTAAAAGCATAATGCGGCGCATAACTAGATAATTTCCTGAATGCTTTTCCGAAGGCTTCAATCGTTAGATCATTAGCGTCTTCTTTGTTGTTCACCATTTTTAACATAGTGTGAAAAACAGAATTGCGATAACGATCCATTAATTCTGTGTAGGCTCTTTGGTCGCCTGCAATAGCATTTTGCACCAAGTTGTAATCGTCTTGAGCCTTAGTAGAAAGTGTTGTAGAAATACACATGTTCATGGGTTTGCTTGCACACTTAGTAAATGCACCTACGCGGCAGTTTTACTTCATGTAGCAAATGTTTTTAAATATGTTCATAATGCACTCGTCAAATAACGAGCATGGAATAACAAGTTTACCATCGGTTCTTAACTCCCCATACTAACACTGGTGCAAACAGTATGTAATAGGAAACCATCATTATATCTAACACAGGTATCCAAATCAATAACCCTTTTTCATCTAACCTGTGAAAAATACCACGACTTACCAGCAATATAATACTCATGCGAGTAAGATACACTCCAATGGCTAGAGCATAACTACCCAATAAAAATGTGAATGTCCCCAAAAAATAATGTGCAATATGACTACCCGAAAGTAGCCCTAATAGCAACTGATGTTTAAATTGGTACGAAGTACCAGTTGTCAAATGCCTCGATTTCTGTCGAATGAAACTTTTTAGTGTTTCTTTCGGATCAGAATAAACAAAAGCATTTTTGTTTACTATGACTGTAGTGTTGTCAAGATGAGCTATTGCGTTGATGAAGAGATCGTCATCACCTGAAGCAATATGCTCATGGGATTTGAAACCATTTACCTTATGGTAAAGTGATTTCCTGTATATTAAATTACGCCCAACTCCCATATAGGGTGCGTTCCAAAGAGCAAAAGATAAATATTGAATAGCAGTATAAACAGTTTCATAACGAATAAACCTGTTGAGCATTCCCTTTCTCTTTTCGTAAGGAGAATACCCTAATCCAACTGCTTTTACACCATCGACTTGCTCTTGCATGGATTGTATCCACTTAGAACTATTGGGCTTGCAATCTGCGTCTGTTAATAAAAGAACTTCGTATTTAGCCTTCTCTATTCCCTCTGCAAGTGCGAATTTTTTACCAATTCTATCACTATTCACTCTTTTTCGACTAATTATGTGCAAGGTCGAAAACTTTTTTTGAAATTCCAAAAGAATATTAGCTGTTTCATCAATAGAATGATCATTTACTACAATTACTTCAAAAAAAGGGTAGTCTTGATTTAGGATATGGGGTAAATTTTTCTTTAGATTTTCAGCTTCGTTTTTAGCGCAAATAATTACTGAAACAGGCTGCTGTACTTGTTTTTTACTAATAGGTGATCTGTAACGGGCTAATTTTGAAAATACGACTATCCAATAAAGGAGCTGAATGATAGTGAAAAAAATAAAAAGTAAACTTAAAACCAACTTGAATGACTCCATCACAGCTAAAGCTTAATTGTGCGTCAAATTTAGTTTGATGCTAAAGAAAAAGGTAATTGTAATAGGTCTTAATTTTGAAGTAGTCAAAAATGAAACGCTAAAAAATAGGTTTCATAGCTAAACATGGATAAATACTTAGATAACAATAAATTAACATTGAACTAACCATTTTATCCAAAACAAACCGCTTCTAAAGGTACAACAATACTTTTTTCACAGCCTATTTAATAACTTTTGATAACTATTTGAAAAACAGCATACATATCATTAGAGCAATATGTGCAAAACAATGGGGTAAACCACTAAAGTTTTCAACTACTTCTCACAAACTAAGCATCTGAGTTTTCATACAAATCCAAATAGCTAGCTTATTCTAGTTACCAACAGCTCAATTCCACTTTATTTTATCATTCATCCACAAGGAAAAGGCTAATTTTCTTTACACACCATCAAAATAGATTTGCATGTGAAAAAGCACATAAGTATCTGATAAATAGAAAGTCAGTATGTGGATAAGGCATGAACATTTGCTTAACAATTAGTTAATAAATAATTAACGTACAAAAGTTGAGCCTATTTACCAACTAACTAACAGCCTTAATAATAATAAGAGAATTAAAATTTTAAATTAAAATGACTATTAATAATCAGACTATGGTGTTATGAAGTGTACTAGATGATAAAAACAAATACTTTTGTTTTCAAAAAGAAAGATACATGGAAACTCAATTAGTAGTAAGGACTAAAAATAGTAGCAGCACAATAGTAACATCTGCTGTGAGAACTTGGCTGTTCATCGGTTTGGTGATGGTATTTGTGCAAGTTGTCGTAGGAGGCATTACGCGCCTTACGGATTCAGGATTATCTATCACAGAATGGGCTGTCATTCAAGGTACATTACCGCCAATGAATGAAGTAGAGTGGTTGGATGCTTTTGACAAATATAAGGTAGCGGCAAAGAAGCAGTTTGAGTCGCTGCATGCTAATATGACGCTTTCTGAATTTAAGGTTATCTTTTTTTGGGAATATATCCACCGATTGTGGGCACGAATGATGGGATTTGTTTTTGCTATTCCTTTCGTCTTTTTTGTTATTAAAAAGCAGATTCCAAAGTGGCTAATGCGGCGACTGGGCATAGTAATTTTGCTGGCATCAACTGCTGCTACTTTTGGTTGGATTATGGTTGCAAGCGGTCTTAACGACGATAGTCGGACGTGGGTAAGTGCTTATAAGCTAGTAACGCATCTGCTAATTGCGACTTCTTTATTTGGTTATTTGTTTTGGACTTATTTAAAGGCTGCACAATCTAGTGTGCAAGATGCTCATCTTTCGGGTATGCGAAAAATGGCTTGGAGTATTGCGGCTTTATTGATTGTTCAAATTGCGTTTGGTGGCCTTATGGCTGGTATGCGTGCAGGATTGCTTCATCCTAGCTTTCCTATTTTTGTAGAAGGCGAAAGAATTGCAAATGCCTTGAATAGTGGTGCAGAGGTAGAACATTTTGTAGATTATGAGCGATCTACTTATGTAAAGGCAGTCGTACAGATTTTACATAGAGGAACTGCCTATTTACTGGTTGGCTCGCTCATTTGGTTCGCTATTCGGCTTTTTAAAGAAAATATTTCTAAGCGCCTGCGAAATGGAACTTGGGGATTACTAGCTATTTTGGGTGGACAATTTGTACTAGGAGTGCTGACGATCATTAATAGTATTGGACGCATTCCAATTACATTGGGCGTGATGCATCAGGGAGTTGCTTTATTATTGTTGGTTGCATTATTGTACGTAATATATCAGATGAAACCCAATGAAAAAATGATGTGAATAAACCTGTGGATAACTTATTGTAAATTTTATGTTAATAGATTATTTTAACTTTTTTACTTACAAAATGCTATTTTTCAGTTAGTTAAATAGAAACCAAGGATTGTGATAAATTTCGTGTAGAACGTTAGTAAATATGTTAATAAGTAGCAATTATTTGAAAAATGAATGGTTTAGGGTAAATTGTGAAAGGAATAGATTCAGTTTATCATGCTTCATTCTTAGAAGAGTTGGCAAGTTATCAAACTCAATATTATAGATGTTAAAAAACTGCTCCTACTTGTGCTCTACCGATATGTACTATATTTGAATCACCTGTTTTTCTACCTTCATAGCTAATATTCATCCTAAGGCTTTTGCCCAGTTGCCGATCTAAAGCAAGCGTCCAAAAATAATTCTGTCCATTGCGAAGTCCATTAAGCATATTGAAAGCTGCAGGTGTATTGGCATCGCCCTCAAAGTTGATATCTGCGTAAGAGAATTTTAGTTGGAAAGCCGTTACAGCACTTTGGCTAAAAGTAGCCTCCAGACTAATGTTTTGACCTAAAAGTTGTTCTTTTTCACCATTGGTCATCAAGTCTATTTTTTCATTACCACTGTTCTCCAGGCCATAAGTCAGCATGGCTCGAACGGAGGCATTAGGTAGCCAAGTGAGCTGAGGTCGTATCTCGAACTGTCGGATATTGTAGTTTCGATTATCAAAAAACTCTGAATTGCTTTGCCGTTGTTCCTTATTAATTTCTAGCTGTATGCTCCACTGCTGCCTAAAATTCCATCGTCCTTTCAAAAAGTACTTTTTACTTTTTCTTTCCTCAAAACCTGAGGTTAACACCTGCTTTTGTTGGCTATTTAGACTGCCTACTTGCACATCAAAAGTAGCATTTCCTCTATTGAAAAATAATGTGTTGCGGGTGAGTGCGCTAGTGGCAACTAAGGCGGAATCTGCAATACTAAATTGAAATGGATTCCATGCCGAAACACCTGCCAAGTCTTTCACTCGACGAACAATCCGAATGATGGATTGAGTAGAAAATTTTGATACAGCTTTGCGCCAATCCGTTTCATTGCGCCAAATCAGTTGAGGGTTGAGATTGATGCTTTGATTGTATTCTACGTTGTTACTACGAATAAATTCATCGGTGAATAGAGCAACTCGCACATAGTCCGCATTGTCTTGAAAATTAGCTACCTCAAATTCGCTCACCTGCGGAATACTATCTCGGTTGTAATCCACCCACTGGTAGTTGCCTTCGCCTTTTTGCACTTGCAAATAGTTGTACTCAATTTTAGGTTCTTGCCCAGAGCCGATTTCGTAAGTTGTTGTCGCTTTTATACTACCTTTAGCCAAATTCAATTGATGATTAATGCGTCCTAGATAAGTTTCTTGCGGTTCAAGCTTGGAATTTTCCTGTTTAATTTCAAGGTTGCGGTAAGTTATATTCCATTGTAAACGAGAAGTACCTTTTTGTATCCAAGTTCCCGAAATATTTATCTCATCAGCAATGGCCAATTGTTCATACGCTTTGATTAACGGCTGATAATCCACTCTTTGACTCCACTGTAGTCTAGTTTGAATGGAATTAGTGTTGGGTAACTCTATTCCTAATTTATAAAGGTCATAAAAAAAACTGCTAGATTGCAAAGTGTCACTTTCAGGTGAAAAGCGATCATTTTTTTCTCGTTCGCCATAAGCTTTCAAAGTTAAGTTACTGAGCTGTTCAAACTGCTTTTCTAATCTGATTTTGGGTCGAAAAAAAGTATTGCGCTCAAAATCTGTTGTTGATTGTAGGTGGCTTCCTTGGACATCCACTAACCAACCGGACTTGTTAAGTTGAAATTGTGAAAAGTGTTTTTTGCCTTGATAGATGCTATCTCTACTGAAAAAACTCCATTCGTACTGCCAACTACCCCAATCCTTCTTACGAAGCGTAAGACTTGTCTTTCCAATTTGTTCATGGTTACGCTCTAGGTTATTAATATTCCAATCTCTTATAAATTCTGCGTTTCTGTATGGATTCAAGGCTTTAAAATCTTTTTGTACCCATTCAAAACTATTTGCAGTCTCAATGTTCCATTCCTTTGTACTAAAATCAAATCTTTGACGATGTTGTGCAAAACCTGCTAAGCCAATATTATCGGCTGCATCTAAGCGGCTGAAGCGATTCAGATCGTTATTGCTCAGTGCTACTTCTGCTTGTATGATACCATTTTTTGAAATCTGGTAATCAGCGGCTAATGTTGCCATTTGCTGTTGCTGAGGTGCAGTCAGTGGAATAATGGGTTCGTAAGCCCCCTGTAGTTGTCCTGTTAAAGAGTCGGGTGCTATCCATTCATATACTCTACTATTTGCCGTTACTTGATTTTGGGAAAGGCGATAGTTACCATTTTGTTCTCCGACATTTGAGAAGCGTGCAGTTAATCGAGTATCTGGATTGTCGGTGAAAACTAAAATTGTCGCATGTTGAAGTTGATCGTTTATTTTGAACAGCGTGTCTCTTCGCTCGTACATGGCTCTTAAAGGGTCGAAGGCGTCGAGTGTATCTATGCTAGATACTACTGTAAGGTTGTCGCCAGCTCCTGCTAAAGCACTTTGCTGCACCGCTGATAACTCGCCTTCGCCCGCAGTGTTTAAGCCATCTTGCTGACTAAAAAAGTTGAATTTAAGTTTCCACTTTTCGCTTTCATAACTGGAATTGGCTGCATAGAGAGAAGTCAAATAGCTTTGATCGGTATATTCAAACTCTACAATAATGCGACTATCCTTCGTGATTAGCCTTTTGTTAGTAAAGCGTAATTCTGCTTGATCATAATTGATAGTGTAGTCTTGGTCGAAACCTCGCCTTTGTAAAATGCCATCTATGAATACTTTTTCTGTGCCAGAAAGCACAATAATGAATCGCTCGCCTTCATTTCCGCTTAGCTTGTAAGGACCCTGATTTCCTTCAATAGCAATGATAGTATTCCGTGCAAATTTACCTCTTGAAATGGCTATACTCGCTTGGCTTTTAAGGCTACTATTTTCGTTGAGGATCAATTTGTTGCTAAAAGTAGCTCCTTGCAATTTTTTAAAGTAATTCATAAAATAACTTTCGGGGCGAGGCAGTTCATAGTCCCCTGCAATCAATTGATTAGCTCTTTGCTTGAGCTGTATAAAAATGCGGTCAAACTCTTGTAATTGCTGTGTATTTCCTTCAGGCTGTATAGGTATATTTTCATCAGTTATAGCAGCGACTATTTCAATATCATTTCCTAGATTTCCAGCTAATTGAAGATTGAAGTTAGAGTTTAGCACCAAGTTTTGGTTATTTCCAAAGGATAAGCCCCTAGAGAGTGAACCACTGTGATTGAGCGTGCCAAAATCAATTAATTCCTCTGATTGTTCTTGAAATGGATTATAGCTAAATTTTAATATATCAGAAGCCTCCTCTGTTTTCATAGTTGTGGAGTCAAAGTGCGTTTGTGTAGCTCCCAAATTGAATGGAAGCACTCGATACTGAACGTAAAGCAAGGGAAAGTCAGCAGTTGAATCTACTTTTATTTCAATATGAGTATTTCTGATAAGATATTGCGAAGTATCCAGAAATTCCTTCGTCAATGAACTATCACTTTTTGCTAGCTGTACTTCTACGGAATAGCTTAAGACGGTTAAAGTATCTAATTGAACCATTCCTTTCTGAAAGAAAATGTATTTTGATCGTTGATTGGAAAGTAGGTTAGTCTGGGCAGTGAGCACTGAAGAACAGTAAAGAATAGGTACAGCTAGCCATACTAACTTCAGAAATGAACTACGAATGTGTTGTGATTTGAAGCTCATGGATTGCTAGATCGTCCCAAACTTACCAGCCTCTTCAACGAAAAATCGTTCTAGTTGGTACGTACAGAACAAAAAAACAGAAGCGATCTAGTGTTAGATCGCCCTGTAAAAAAGAAATCACCCGATTGTTTATCTTATGTATTTTGCGATGAAATAGACTATCGTTATCTATTTATAGAACGAAATTAAATATTATATTTCAAATTTAGAAACAAATGTTAAATTCTTATTAACATTTGGGCTTTAATTAGCAATCTAATGACAATCTATCTTGTAACATTCGTTACACCACAACTTAGCTATTTAATAACAAATTAAATTTGGTCAAACTATGAAGTATTTTATCTTTTTTACATTATCATTACTTTGCTTACTTAATGTTAGTCTTGCACAACCTGTAATAGAAAAATCCACTTTCGAGTATGCTAGCAAAGACGGTGAACAACTCCTGCTAGATATTTATCAAACTGTTCCTTCTGATGAGGCACTACGACCTACCTTGATTTGGGTGCATGGTGGTGGTTTTAGTGGAGGTAGTCGAGATGGTGGCATGGAAGTAAAACTAATGGAAACAATGGCTAAGTCGGGATATGTGAGCATCTCTATTTCTTATCGTTTGCTACGTAAAGGAACAGAGACAGGGTTTAGTTGTGATTGTCCAAGAGCAGATAAAATGGAAGTATTTAAGGAGAGTGCTTATGATCTTTGGGATGCTATTTACTTCATGTACAGCAATAAGAACAAATTTAAAATTGATCCTGAGAAAATTATTGTTGGAGGTAGTAGTGCAGGAGCAGAAGTAGTTCTGAATGCTGTTTACATGAAAGATTGGCTTTTTGAGTGGCCTTCTAAATACGATACAATACATCCTGCTTTAGTTTGGTCGCAAGCAGGTGCTGTGATAGATGCTCGTTATATTAATACTCATAATGCTATTCCTGCACTTTTATTTCATGGAACTACCGATCAACTAGTGCCTTATGCTTCTGCCCCACACCATTATTGTTCACCTGATAAGGCTGGCTATATTTGGCTAGATGGTGCCAGGACGGTTGCCGACAAGTTGAAAGCACTGGAGATTTCCTACGCTTTTCATACCTACGAAAAAGCAGGTCATGAAATTGCTGGTGTGCAATTCGACAAAATGGGAGCGATTTTAGAATTTTTCGATTTTATATTGAATAGCAAGGGACTTTGGCAATACGAATTAACTGCCCGCTAAAAAAGGGTAGCGACGTATCGAGCGATACGCCGCACCCTATATAACCCCAAAAAACCAAATGAAAACAATCTACGTATAAATATCTTAAATATAATTTTCTGCTTTCAATTATGGAATCTTCAACGTTAGAATGCTGCAAAATGTTTATTGCTAATTGTTATTTTAACATTCAGTTTAGTCGCCTATTTGACTATTTTACCTTGTTACTATTTTTAATTATTCAGTAATTAAGCATTAAATACGATTCAAGTCTAAAAACAATTTTAATGCAAAAAGTTTATTAGATAGGTTTTATTTTGAGTCAAAATATCGTAATCGCTTGTAATAATTTTCCTCCAGATGAAATATGAATGAATTATAATTTGTAATATTTATGCATTTTTGCAAAATGAGGTTAATAACCAAAAATTAAAGCATAAGATAATGAGCGGAAAACTATTAGAAGACAAAGTTGCCTTGATTACAGGAGGTTCAAGAGGTATAGGGGAGGCTATTGTAAGAAAATTTGTGGAGCAGGGTGCAAAAGTAGCCTTTACTTATCGTTCTTCAGCGGATCGTGCAAACGCAATCGTGGCTGATCTAGGTGAGCAAGTAAAGGCATATCAGTCGGATGCTGCTTCTTTTGAATCTTCAGAAGCATTGGTAAAAAAAGTATTAGATGATTTTGGTAAAATAGATATTCTTGTTAATAATGCAGGGATCACTAAAGATACGCTCATGCTACGTATGAACGAGACCCAGTGGGATCAGGTGATTGAAACCAATTTGAAATCAGTTTTTAATATGACCAAACAAATACTACGACCTATGCTCAAAGTTCGTTCAGGCTCCATTATAAATATGAGTTCCGTAGTAGGTGTGTTCGGTAATGCAGGTCAAGCTAATTATGCTGCATCAAAAGCTGGTATAATTGGTTTTTCAAAATCAATTGCAAAAGAGGTTGGTTCAAGAGGCATACGTTGTAATGCAATAGCACCAGGCTTTATCGAAACAGAAATGACGGATGAGCTAGATGAGAAAACAAAAGAGTCTTTCCTTGCTAGCATTCCAATGAAACGATTAGGAAAAGCAGAAGAAGTAGCTGATTTATGTGTTTTCTTGGCTTCTGATAGTTCGCAGTACATCTCTGGTCAAGTTTTAAGCATTTGTGGAGGGCTAAATTGCTAGACATACTTTTGGGATACTGCTTAAAAAAATAAGGCATCAAGAGACATCAATAACTTGATTTTCAACGATTACGTACACCCGATCTTCTTTTTGTGGTGAAATGGTAGCAGTACCCGTGAATGCTCCAAAAGCAGGTAAGATGCCTCCATGTAAGTTAAAATAGAAACACGGTAAGCGCAGTCGTTGCTTTCCATTACCCTCCAAGCGAACGCTAGGATGAATATGTCCACCCAAGTTGTACAAGCTAGGATGAGCGGCGTTCAGGGGTTCATGTGTAAAAATAAATGGCTTCAAGACAAGCGTTGAGGTAACGTCTAATTGAGCCATCTTGTAGTATTCGGGCGGTAGAATATCGTGGTTGCCTAAAATCAATCTGAACTGAATAGCAGCATATTGCTGGATAAAATGGCACAGGTCTTCCCAGGCATCATTATAGGTAGAATGGAATAAATCACCTAAAAAGATAACTTGCTCAGGCTGATATTCCAATAACAAACTATGCAACTTGTCCCAATTGGCTGTACTTGCATCTTTTGGTACTGCAATACCTGCTCTTCTAAAATGTACTACTTTCCCTAGGTGCAAATCTGCGATCAGCAAGGCTGCTTTTGCTTCCCAGTAAATTGCTTTGAAAGGATGCAATTCCAATATTTCGTTGCAGAGTTCAATTTTCATGTGCAGTTAGTTAAATATTAAGTATTCGATAGAACTATTGCCTCAACAGCTACATTACAAACAATAAACAAAATAATCCAACAATGAAAAAGACTGGATTTTTGGTTATCTTTCTAACAATCGTGTATCCGTCATTTGCTCAAAATTCGTATTTAAATCAATTAGCCGACTGCAAAGAAAAAATAAAGGTCAATAATCCTATTCTTCGTGCGCCAATGATCGGCAATTGTCTAACGGATGTAATAGCTCCTAATTTTGAAGTGGTTTCTTTGAGCGGCGATACCATTCGACTTGTTGATTTAAGAGAACAGGTGGTTGTTATTAATTTTTGGTTCACTACCTGTCCGCCTTGCGTGGCAGAGATTCAAGGTTTAAACGAAATAGTGACCGAATTTAAGTACAAACCTGTAACATTTATTGCCATCAGTCCAGATAGTCAAGCAACAATTGAAGCATTTATACAAAAGCATCCATTTGATTTTATTTTAACCGCAGACACTGAATTTGTATTTAGATCAGTTTTTAATCTAAATTATGGCTTTGGATATCCTACAACTATTGTTTTAGATAAAGGAAGAAAAATCAAGAAAATTACCTCTGGCGGTAGAGTGGATGAACAGGCTACTAAGGCTATCAGAGCCACTTTGATTCCTGTAATAGAGGAATGTTTGAAGTAGTAATAACTAAATAACTAAAGGTTATCAAATTTTAAAATCAATAAAATGACTTTAATGCTCACTTTCTCAAAATTGAAGCATTAGATCACTTTATGTTTATCTATTCAATAGCCTCAACAGCAAACAAAACTTGCTTTTTAAGTAAAAAGACGTAATTTGTAAAAATTATAATAAAAAAATTACATTTGTTCGTAATGTGATTGCGAAATTGAACACAGAAAAAATAGTAAATGGGTAGTGTTATCTCATTGATGAATCATAAAGGAGGAGTTGGAAAAACAACGAGTACTATTAATATTGGAGCAGGATTGGTAGAATTGGGTAAAAAAGTGTTGTTGTTAGATTTAGACCCACAAGCCAATTTGACCATTGCTTTTGGCATCTCTAGGCAACGTATTACGATCTATGAATCACTAAGGGGAGAATCAGAATTAGTGCCTTTCAATGTAAAACCCCACTTGGATGTTATTACTTCTACTTTAGATCTATCAGGAGCTGAGTTGGAATTGATAAACGAAGCGGGAAGAGAGTTCATCCTGCGAGAACTCATAGCGCCGCTGCGAGAAGAATATGATTTTATCATTATTGATTGCCCTCCATCTCTAGGCTTACTTACCTTGAATGCTCTGACAAGTAGTGATACCGTCTTTATTCCATTGCAAACAGAATTTCTAGCCCTGCAAGGTTTGGCAAAAATTAAGCAAGTAATTGATAAAGTGCGACTTAGGCTGAACAACAAGCTGCACATTGGTGGTGTTCTCCCTACGATGTATGATTCGAGAAAGGTGCTAAATAGAGATGTAGTAGAGACTATTCAAAAGTATTTTGGAGATAAGGTGTTTAAGACGATGATAAGGGATAATGTCTCTTTGGCAGAAGCTCCAGCTCAACGACAAGACATTTTTGAATACAACAAAAATAGTTCAGGTGCCGAAGACTATCTATCGCTATGCAAAGAGATTTTGGAACGACTCAACTAACCAATTGATATTGGTAGTAACAAATGGCTAAAAACGTGGCAGAAGATAAAGGATTCAAGGCGGGATTGGAGAGTTTGTTTCAAGAAGCTTGGAAAGAAGATGGCTTCGAGGAAAAGAGTATTTTGTTATCCGACATAAAAGCAGCACCTAAAAAGAAGAGAAAAAACAGCAGCAGTAAAAATTTCACAGATAGCTTTAATGCTCTTTTTGAAGAAGCATTCGAAGAAACGGTTGATGAAAAAATTAAAGAACTCAAACACGGAAGTCAAGCATCTAGCAAACCAATAAATTCAACTACTAATACTGGCATAGACCAACTGATAAAAAGTACAATCGAAACAAGCCGAGTCGAAATAAACGAGGTTCAAAACAAAAAGCGTGTTACATTCGTATTTGACAGAGATAAGCTAGATAAGCTCAAACAAATTGCACGACTAGAAAAAACATACTTAAAAGATATTATTAACGATGTTGTTGCTTCCTTTATTCAAGAATATGAGCAGCAATTAGAGTAAAACTATTCAAGAAAATGTTGCCACCCAACCAACTAGAAATGAAAAGAACTTACCTATTGACTAACTGATTTTGAAATACTCTGTGAGCAACGTATAGATAGGGCAGGCAATACAGTTAATTTATTGATCGAATAATACATAGTTTTGTCATTTGCTCTTTTGTCTATGGGAATAAAAGAAATATCTAATATACTTCTCATTAGATAGCACAAAGCCGTACTTTTGCATTCCAAAGAAAAGAATAGATAGAGATAAAAAATATGGACAGAAATAACATAATTGGATTCACTCTTATTTTCATTATGCTTATCGTTTGGCAACAAATGGTGAAGCCCTCACAGGAGGAATTAGCGGAGATGAAGCGAGTGGAGGATTCAATCAGGTTGGCAGAAGAACAAAAAGCCAATCCAATAGACGTAAAAGATATAGTAGATACAAATGCTACATTCAATAGTCCGCCTTCAGATTTCACACAGTTAGATTCTCTACAACAATTGCAAGTGGCAGGGATGTACGGACCTTTTGCCAATTCAGCCATAGGGGTTGAAAAGGAATATATTTTAGAGAACGATCTGATTAAAGTTACATTTAGCAACAAGGGAGGACGTATTAAGAGTGTACTGCTCAAAGCATATTTCAAAATGCAACCTTTGAAAGAAGGAGATGAAAAGTTACCTCTTTATTTGATGCAAGACAATCAGGATGTATTCAGCTATCAACTACCCGTTTTAGGAACAGCAGTAAGTAACATTGCGACAGGCAATTTATTTTTCCAATCTTCCATTCAAGGCAACAGCATCATCTTTAGAGCAAATGTAAGCGATGGACAATATTTCGAGCAGAAATATACGTTAACTGATGCCTATACAATTGATTATGACATCAAATTTGTAGGGTTAGATAATGTTCTAAATCGCAATGAAACAACAATACCTTTAAAGTGGATACAACATCTAAGTAAGTTGGAGCGAAATATAAGCTACGAGCGTCAGCAAATGTCCACCACTTACTTCAAAGCAGTTGGAGAATATACGTCTTATACTAAATACAATAAAACCAATGTACAAGACTTGAGTAAGCAAAAAATTGAATGGATGGCACATTCCAATCAGTTTTTCAATAGTGCCTTGATTGCGAAAGGAGAACCATTTGAAGGAGGAATTTTTGAAACAGACGTACCAACTGAAGAAGAGGCTAAAGATTTAAAAAAGCAAACCACCACGCTTCAAATTCCTTTCCAAAAAGGTGAATTTGCCATGCAAATTTATGCAGGTCCCAAAGAGTACGACCGACTAGTAGCGGTAGCGGATGAGTTTCAATACACTGTACCGTTTGGTTGGAGCATTTTTGGGACGGTCAATCGTTACATTATTCGACCAATCTTTGACTTTCTATCTAGTTTTATAGGAAGTAGTGGTATTGTTATTTTGTTGTTGACATTATTGGTGAAATTACTACTTTATCCGCTGACTTACAGGATGTTGAAATCACAGGCTAAGATGTCTGCACTAAAGCCACAACTTGAAAAAGTAAAGTCCAAGTTTAAAGATGACGCACAACAGCAGCAAATGGAAACTATGAAGATGTACCGAGAATTTGGTGTGAGCCCACTTGGTGGTTGTTTACCGATGGTACTGCAAATGCCTATCTGGTTTGCTTTATATCGCTTCTTCCCAGCAGCTATTGAGTTCAGGCAAGAAAGTTTCCTTTGGGCAGCCGATCTGTCATCTTTTGATGTCTTTACGAGGCTGCCGTTTGAGATTCCGTTTTATGGTGCTCATGTGAGTTTATTTACTATTCTTTGGGCAATTTCTACGGTAGCTTATACCATTTACAATACAAAGAACATGGATATGTCAGCGATGGGAGGTAACAACCAAGCGATGATGTATATGCAGTACTTCATGCCCATCATGTTCTTATTTTTCTTCAACAACTTTGCTTCTGGTTTGACGGTATATTTACTGTTCAGTAGCTTATTCAATATTGCTCAAACTTTAATCACTAAAAATGTCATTATCAATCATGATAAAATTAGAGAAAAATTAGAGGAGAAACGTAAAAAGCCCAAGAAAAAAGGTGGTTTTCAACAACGACTAGAGGAAGCCATGAAGCAACAACAACAGGTACAAGAACGAAGAGAGCGTGAAAAGAAAAATAAAGGCAAGGCCAACAGTGATAAGAAAAAACGATAAACAATGATTTTAAGCACAACAGACGATTTAGAAAACTATAAAATCAATCATTATCTAGGAATTGTGGTTGGTATAGCTATTTCGCGTTTCACTACTTCTCCTCTAACGATGAAAGAGTCATTCTCCACTTCTGCTTATTCGGAAAAGTACCAAGAAGCACTTCAAAATACGCTTGAGGAAGCTAAGGAAAAGGTGCTTATTGATCTTCGAGCAAAAGCAAAAGCAATGAGCGCAGATGCAGTAATAGGAATTCAAATAGATCACGAAATTACAACTTCAGGCGGTTCCACATGGGGGGTACTCTGCACTGCTACCGGAACTGCTGTGAAAATTGCTTAGCTTACATTTAATTAGTAAAAAAAGATTTCATCTATAAACATCCAGCCCTTGCGACCACTCTTGTAATTTTGATGCCAACGAGGCACTTGTTGTATCGGTTCAATCTCTATTTGATAGTATTGGTACTTTGTGGAAGGAATCTCTAGGGTTATTCCAAGTATTTCGTTAGAGATGTATTCTGTTGGTAAGTCTGGTGACTTTTTACTCAACAACTCCATCTTACGAGGTGAGTCGCCTCCCCAGACTAATATTTTAGCTGGCGGAAAAATTTCAGGACCAATATTCTGAGCAAAAGAACTTACTATTTTATTGATAACAGGTGGCGCATTTCCAAAATCAATCAACGCTTTTAGATTATTATCTCTGTAACCCAACCAAGCCTTATTTCTAAAATTGTTAGGTTCGCCTTTTTGTTTATCCGTCAAAGTAATCGCACCATCACCTTTGTATTGATCGTTTGGAGCAGCCAAAAGAATAACAGAATCAGGCTGAAATCCTTCTGGGAACAACGTGAATGATGCCACATCACTACCCAACCAGTTTTCACTGAAAGTCCTTGCTTTTATTGTTGTTGCATTATTGATAGAAATAGGTTTTTCATAAATTGGAGCTTGTGAGCTGTCAGGTTCGCTTCCATCGGTAGTGTATCGAATAATTGCTCCCGGAAATTTTGTTTCTAACACTACTAATTCTTCTTTTTTAACTACCGTTGACTTAGTTTTAAAAATAGGAGGGCTCAATTTCAATAACTCATTTTTATCTGGTACAAATCCAGTTCCAATTTTTAGCTTAGGGTTTGATTTCATAGATGCTGCTGCGTCCTCTACTGAAATTGCAGTATTCCAGACATACACGTTTTCCAATGCTGGAAAGTCTTGTAGTACTTTTAAGGATAAGGCAGTTATCGCAGTACTAGAAAGAGCGATTTGTTTTAAGTTTTGGCACTGCTTCAATTCATGTAAAGTAGCACCTGTTATATCTGTTCCATTTAAAGTAAGTTTTTCCAAGTTAGGGAATTGAGCAATGAGGAATAAGTCTTCATCGTTTATAGGCAAATTGCTTAAATTTAGACTAACTAGCTGCTCTTTTATAGCTGCTAAAGACTTTAAGAAACTGGGCTCGTAAGTTGATCTCACGAAAATCTCTGCCTGTAGGGCAGGAGAATTGTAAGCTATTGGAGAGATATTACAAAATGGTGTGTTTAAAGTTTCAATTACTTCGGCATCGGCAAAGTCAAAAGTATAATTCTGCTGCTTTTCTACTTTACTTAGCTCATGTTGCGATAATGCTGCTTGTACCAAAGCGTTAAGTGTATCTTTTTTTTGAATAGCACCCAATGTTAATTTAAAGTCTGCGCCGTTCTTAATCCATTCATAGAAAACTTTTACTTCGGTTTCAGTCAACTGGGGCTTACCTTTTGGTGGCATGTGTAATTCATCTGCTAAAGGTAAATAAAGCCGTTGCATGATATGGCTACTATCTGGATTACCTGCCATCCAAATCGCACCGTGTTCTCCGCCCTTCATTAAGTCGGCAGCAGAAGTCATAATCAATTCTCCTTTTGACTTATTTTGGTTGTGGCAATTGTAGCATTTTGCCTCCAAAGTAGGCTGAATAGTAGCATTAAAAACAGTAGTTGTGTCCGTTATCTCAATGCTCTTTTTTTCTTTTATTGGAGCAATCACAAAGTCTGCTCCATGCGTGATGCTACCACCTAAATGTCCAGCAATAATCAATAAAATTAGACCAACGACCATTAAAAAGTTAAAAAAAGTTTGTCGCTCAGGAAAGCGATTGTGCCAAATCAACATGGCATAGGTCACAAAATTAAAGGACACACCTGTCCATTTGTGTTGGTTAGTAAGTGAAGATTCATAAGCCGCTTCTTGTGATAGGAATAAGCCTATAACTGCGGTAATAACTGAGAAAAAGGCGATAATATGAATAGAAAAGGACTGGATGCTAAAGTAACTTGCTAAAGGAATTTCTCGCTTAGCGAACCAAAATAAAACGAGCAGAACCAGCATACCAATTGGTAAGTGTAACAATAGTGGATGCATTCTTCCGAAAGACTGCAATAGCTTAGGCAGTTCTAAATAAGACTCGAATACTAGCAGGAAAAGTAGAAGTATTTGCAGTGCAAACGTGATATGATTGAGTATATCTTTCGTTTTTGTCATATTTTTCTATTCAGACTATCAAAATTATTGACTAAATTACAAAAATGATTCAAATAAATAGACACTCTGACTTAAACCTTAAGGCGTACGCTTATTTGTTAAACGATTTATAAAAGTTCTTACCATTAAGTTAATTGATGTGTGCGATATTCAGAATTTAACTATTTTAGATTTGTAATTTAGAGCTGTACACGTAAATACTTAACCAATGAAATATTACATTCTTTTTACGTTTCCAATTTTATTGTTGGGCTTATTTGGTTGCAAATCTTCTCAAAAGCTGGTAGAACAAGGTAGTTATGATCAAGCGATAGAAAATGCAATCAACCGCCTAGCTGGAAAAAAGAAAAAGAAAGCAGAAGAGGTACGGGCTTTAGAAATTGCGTTTGAGAAGGCAACAGATCAGGACATGGCTAAAATTAATCGCTTAAAGTCAGAACAGCGACCAGAAAACTGGGAACGCGTTTATGATATTGCTCAAGACATAGATCGTCGGCAGCAAAAAATTCAGCCTTTGTTACCGCTAGAAGATGAACAAGGGCGAAAAGCAAAGTTCCGCTTTGTGAAAATAAACTACATTTTACAGGAAGCTAGGTCTGGAGCAGCAAGTCATCTATATAATATTGGGCAACAGTATCTCGCTCAAGCTAGATCAGGCGATAAGGCTGCTGCAAGAGAAGCCTATCACCAACTCAACAAAATTGAGCAGTATTATTCGACTTACAAAAACACAGCACAATTAAAAATAGAGGCGAGAGAAATAGGCGTTTCGAGAATATTGTTCCGTATGGAGAATGATGCTTTTGTTATTTTACCCATGAACTTCGAGCAAGAAGTACTTAGAATGGAAGTCCGTGATCTAAATGAGTTGTGGCGTAACTACTACATGCAGCCGAAGTCCAACGTTCAGTTTGATTACGAGATCATAATGAAAATTCAAAATATTGAAGTGAGTCCAGAGCGAATTAATGAGCGTACTTTCCAAGAAACGACAGAAATAGAAGATGGTGAGGAAGTGTTAAAAGACGACAATGGCAATACAAGAAAAGACTCCACGGGAGCAGTTATAAAAGTGCCAATCAAGAAAATCATTCGCGCAGATGTGATAGAAGTGTATCAGACCAAGGCAGCCATTGTGAGCGGTACGCTCTACTTTTTTGATCGAAGAACCAAACGCAACTTTGATACACAGCCTATTACTGCAGAAGCTATTTTCGAGCATTATGCTTCTACTTATGAAGGCGATCGTCGTGCATTGAGTAAGGAATCTAAAAGACGCATTGGTAATCGTCCAGTGCCATTTCCTACTGACGAAGCGTTGATACTAGACGCCGCTGATGTCCTAAAACCGATCATTAAAGAAAAAATAGAGCGTGCTGGTTTCTTCTAGCTGCAAGAAAGATTTACAAATGTGCTAAAATACATATTTGTGTTTAATACGTTAGTAGTTAGTTTTTTATAAATAAGGATTGCTTATTTATAACATGGAATTATTAAAAATATAACGCTCATCAATAGGTTTATTGTAGAGCAGACGAGCTATATTTTGGCAGGTGATAACACACATTTCATTGTAAGTCTGAGCCGTTAGACTAGCGGAGTGTGGTGTTATAAGTACATTATCCATCTTGAGCAAAGGGTTATCAGATTCGGGCGGTTCTTCTGCTAAAACATCTGCTCCAAACCCTGCGATTTGTTGATTTTGCAAAGCAGTAATTAAGGCATTTTGATCTACTACTTCGCCCCTAGCCGTGTTGATTAAAAAAGCATGGGCTTGCATCTTTTGAAACGCTTCTGTGCTTATCAAATTCCGAGTGCTTTCCAGTAGCGGTAAGTGAAGTGTAATAATATCTGCTTGCATTAAGACTTCAGTAAAGCTCAAAAAAGGATATTCAGAGAAAGACTTTTTTTTCTTATCCCAACAGATAATATCCATTCCAAAAGCATCCGCAAGTTTAGCAACTTTTGAGCCGATGTTCCCTAATCCTAAAATACCTAGCGTTTTACTTCTTATTTCATCTCCTTTGTATTTGTTTCTGTAATTCCAGTTTCCTTTTTTTACTTCAGAGAAGGAGGTGTAAAGTTGCCTTTGAAGATTTAGCATCAATGCTAGTGTATGCTCTGCTACTGTATGTGCATTGCTGCCAGGTGCATTGACGACTTTAATACCTTGCTGTGTTGCAAAGTCAACATCAACATTATCCAGCCCTACTCCACAACGAGCGATCACCTGCAAATTCGGACATTTAGCAATTAATTTTTGGCTTACCTCTCCTTTACCTCTAGTTACAATGCCATGAATAGGATGCTGCTCCGCAATAGTAACTCCAGAAAAAGGCGTTTCGGAGATAAAGATATTAGCGTTCTGCTCTAAAATCTCTAAAGCGCTTTCAGTAACAGACTCTAGCAATAGTATATTTTTCCTCATTTGATTATGACTTCTACAAGCTATCAATCAATTTGTTAGTAACTTCTTCTTTTTATCTGAAAAAGCCATTGCTTCACTCTATTTTTTTCCATGATACAATGTTGCATCTTCACTTTTATATCCCCTAAAATCATTGCGACCAGAGACGTAGAGTTCTCCTTGGTATAAGTCATCTTCAAAAATGTTAGGATCAATTTTATAATTTGGTGGCGAAGAAATTTCAACTAAATTGCCCGAAGGATCACGAATAAACAGTTGCATGGCACCATCGGGTAATTGACGTACTTTACCCCATGGCTCAATGTCAATAATACCCAATTCTTTGACTCTCCAAAATAGACTATTAAAGTCATCAACAGTAACACAAATATGACCTCGAAAGGATTGAGCATCCTCCCATTCAGTGAGGTGCAGTTGTTGATCTTCATTAATTTTGAAGAAAGCAGTTGGATAGTCAAACACAAAAGCTGGTATGACTTCCAAGCCCATTTCATTTTCATAAAACTCCGCTGCTGGTTCTAACTCATTGACAATAAGTGTAACATGGTTAATTTTTGTGATTTTAGCCATAGTTTTTCATTTTGTAATAAAGCAGAATTTGCCTTACTGTTGATAATCTTTAACAAAGTCCCAATTTACAGAAAGCCCTAATCCTGCGCCAAGGGGAGCAGGTAAAAAGCCATCGAATACTTCAATTTTTTCGTTCACTAAGTCATACATCATAGGATTACCGCCCGACGAAAATTCGATAATGGCAGCGGAGGAGCTTGCAAAAGCTATATTCACACCCGCCATAAATGAAAAAGCTGAACCCCAGCAGTGTGGAGCTAATTCCAACTGGTAAGTTGCTGCCAAACTTGCCACCCGCCAAGCCTCAGAAATACCTCCAATGATGGCAGCATCTGGCTGTAATACGTCCACCGCTCTCAGATCAATCAAGTCTCGAATATCAAATCTAGTGTACTCACTTTCGCCTGCAGCAATAGGAATAGTAGTGGTAGCACGGACTTCAGCAGTACCTTTTTTGTTATCTGGGCTGATAGGCTCTTCCATCCAGTAGAGGTTACAATTTTCTACACCTTTACAGAATTTTTTAGCCTCTGGCACAGAAAATGTGCCATGTGCGTCCGCCATTATTTTGATGTCTTCACCTAGTGCTGCTCTTGCTGCTTGCACTCTTTCGATACTGTAATTGACGGTTTCATCCATCACGCCTACGCGCATTTTGATAGCTCTGAATCCTTTAGTTGTATAGCTTAATAATTGTGCGCCAATTTCATCTACACCTGCCCAGCCTCCACTTGCATAGGCTTCCATTTTGTCTCGAACCGCTCCACCTAAAAGCTGTACAACTGGCACATTCAGAGATTTTCCTAATAAATCCCACAACGCCATATCTACGCCACTGATAGCAGAAATAGTTAAACCCCGATTGCCCAAAATTGGAAACACTCTTCCTCGTTTGATGGCATAATGATCCCTAACACCGTTGTACATACGTTCCCAGAGTTCGTTGATATTTTGAGCATCCTTTCCAATTAAAATTGGAGCGAGTTCGTGTTCAATACAAGCCACAATGGAGGCGCATACCCCCGAAGAACCTACCGCAGCTTTGGCTTCTCCAAATCCTTGTAAGCCATCCTCAGTGGTGATGACTACCAAAGTTGTATCGAAGGCGGTGAGCAATCCGTAATCGGAGCGATGCTGTTTTTTAGTAGGTAAAGGGCATCGAAGCCAGTGGGCTTCTACTTTTGCTATTTTCATGTTGGTAGATTTTCGTTTAGTGGCTCAAGTGTTTACGTTTTCATTTGTAGCTCTATGTGAGGTGTGAATAGCTGGGTTACAGTGAGGCTCTCAATGTATCAATAGATTTTTGGGTGAGCATACTGTAAAAGTCTTCGGTGAATGCTGAGCTTCCATGGTCTTCTAAGAATTTTAGCTGCTCTGGTGCTAGACCCTCTGGATTTTCATCAATGCTATTTGGAAAAGGATTAGCTGGCGTGCGATCAAGGGGTGGACAAAACTCAACTGACAATGCACCATCATAGCCTACTTCTTTGAGAGTAGCAATTATTTCTACCCAGTCCAACGTACCCATACCGGGTGCAAAGCGGTTATTATCTGCTACATGAAAGCCCACCAAACGGTCTTTGACTTGATGAATAGCAGCATAATAATCTGACTCTTCCAAGTTCATGTGAAAAATATCTAAACACACTCCACAATCGGAACTTGTAGCTTCCGCTAGAGCTAGTGCTTGTGAAGCCCGATTAATAAAATAGGTTTCAAAACGATTAATTGGTTCAATACCTAATTGAATGCCTGCTGCTTTAGCAAATTCATAGCATTCTTTCATGGCTTCCACTGCCCAGGTCCATTCTTCTTGTGGTCGCCCGTCAGGTACAATTTTTCCAACAGTTGCTGGTACAACAGAAACCATTGTGCCATCTAGTTCTTTGACCATTGTTACAACATCTTTAACGTACTGAATGGACTTGGCACGTTGTGCTTCGTCTTTGGCTACTAAGTTGCGGTCTCCCATCATTAAAGTAACCGAACCCCAACATTTTAAATTATTTTTTCGTAAAAGTCGGCGGACGTATTTAGTGTTATATTTTTCTGGTGAGCCTTCTATTTCTAAAGCGTCATAGCCTTGGCTAGATATGCGAGCTATTGTCTTTTCTATTGGCTCTGCTCTCATCCAATTGTGTATTGCAATTTGCATTTATGATGAAGTTTAAAGTTGATGATTGTAATGCGTCTCTAATGCCTGTGATTTTTAATTTCCCTTAAGTCAGTATTAACCATTCTATGAAGAGACGCTGCTTCAAATTTAATATTTTACAACTAATTTTCACAGAGTTCATTTCATTTATCACTAGAATGACTATTTATAGCTTGCTCACCACCAGTTTTCTTAGCCAACTTTCTTGTTTCTCTAGTATGATCTGAGCCTCTTTTTGGTAAGTGTGTGTTTCATTCTGAGCTATGGATGTAAGTAGGGTTATGGCTGCTTCGGTTTTATTTTGCTTTAGAAAAGTTGCCACTAAGCCACGTTCGGCCTTATGGATATTTGCAGTAGATTTATTTTCATTTACGATAGTTTGGTAATTGCTTTCAGCTAATTGATAGTTCTCGCTTAAATAGTAGGCTTCTGCTTTATAAAGCAGAGCTGTTTCTGCATACTGGGTATTTTTTAGATCATCAAAAATTTGAATTGCTTCTTCATAATTTTTATTTTCCATTGCCTCAAACGCAATTTCAATGGGATTTCCATCCATACTTCCTCTGTCCGTCCAATTAGTAGGTGGCATTAACTCGTTAGCTAAAGCATTGTTACTATAGTTATTTTGTATCAAACCAAAGCCGGCTATCAAAAGCACTAAAAACGATGCAGCAATAGACAATCGGCGTGTGATCAATCTTCGGCTAGAACTCATTTTAACAATTTTAGCAGAGGATTGCTCCTGTTGTTGTTTCTCTGTTGCCCAGTTGCTAAACTGAGCTTTAAGATGATCTCGATCCAAAATACGCATGGCTTCATGCTCCATTTTATGCAACTGAACCTCAGTAGCTAGTTCCTTATCAGCACTGATTTCTTGCTCAAAGTTCTCTTTTTCAACTTCATTTAAAGTGCCTAAAACATAGGCTTCAATCTTATCGAATCGTTCTTCTATGTTCATAATGCTGATTATTTTTGTACATTCCCAGAAATTACTTTATCCAAATTCAATGGAAATGCTGCTTCAAAAATGTTTCTAATTCCGGTTGTTCTGTAATTAATTTTCGCAACTGCTGACGGCAGCGGCTTGCCGCTTTTTTTGCCTGCTTGGCATTTTTTAATCCTCTTTCGTCTGCAACTTGAGTCATGTTTTTAGCTTCGTAATAATAAAGTCGTAGCACTTCTTGACAATTTTCTGTCAAGTTGTGCAGCAAGTTTCTCAATAGTTTATCTCGACTTAATTGCTCATCAGTAGATTCCTCCAGTACAATTAAATCTTCTGGACTAACTTCCGCTTCGTTGCGTTCATAATCTTTTATTTCCTCTTTCAAAACAATTCGGCTTACTTTTCGGGATTGATTACGAATCAAGTTTTTGCAAATTCCAATTAGAAAAGTTCTTACTTTGCTTTGTCCTTGAAATTTTCCGCTTCTTACTAGTTCATCCATCAAAATAATGCCTTCTTGTAGAATATCATCCGCTTCTTGTTTTGCAGAGCCGTATATTTGAGCCAGTTCTTTTACTTTCAAAGTAATAACCTGATCCATATATAGCTGTTTTAATGCTTCATTACGTTGCTTTGGATCATTGCTTCTAATGAATTGAATGAGTTGCTCGTCAGCGTAAATACTATTCTTCATTCGATAATTTGTGTAGGGTTAAGAAATTAAGTACCCATATTTTTAGAAAATATGAATGTTTTTCGACCTAAAAATAGAAATAGAAGATTAAGAACTATGCAACTTAGGAGATTAAATTTTAAAAATATAGCTTCTACGCTGCTATTTTGCTTGCAGCATACACTGCTTTTGACTACTCTTTATTGCTTATTTTTCGGCACTACATCAGGGCAAAACTATTCTTCAGATACCTTGAGTAAAATGATTGTTGCAGGAAAGTGCAATCGAGTAATTGAGATATGTGATTCTATTACACAATCGCCTAATATCCAGTCGGATAAAGTAAAAATTGCTGATTTCTGGAATCAGAAAGCCAATTGTCTAAGACGAATAGGTAAGGTTAAAGAAGCAGTTGAATTACATCTTATCGTTTTATCTATTAGGAGCACTGAACTAGGAGAAAGAAGCCTAGCTGTTGCCAATTCGTCTCAAAATATTGGTAATTGCTATTTGCAGTTAAATCAGCCTAATAAAGCTCAGCCCTTCTTAGAGAAAACGCTTGCTATCCGGTCAGAGCAATTAGATGAAAATCATCCAGCTTTAGCATCTGTTTATCTTAGCTTAGGAGTAGCATCTAAGAAAAAAAATGATCTATCTAATGCTGCTATGTACTTCAAAAAAGCACTAGAGATCAAACAAATTCAGTTTGGTGAATTGAATCCTCAGACGATCTCTGCATTAGTCAATATTGGGAGTTTACTTTTGGAAGTAGCTAGCCCAGTTGAAGCGCAGGTTTACTTCGAGCAAGCTCTTACCATTCAAGTAGATTCGGTGGGATACATTCATCCACGAACAGCTTTGATTTACACTAACCTAGCTAACTGCTATGCTGAACAGAATCAGCTAGATAAAGCGATTGTTCAACACGAAGCGGCATTAGAAATATACGCTAATCCAAATCTGCAATTAGATGCTCAACTCATTGCAGATACACACCAAAATCTTGGGAATGTTTACTTATCAATAGGGGATTATGAGCAGGCATTGCTGCATTTTAATAAAGCCCTCTCGTTACAAAATAATTATGATCCCATTGCCAAACTAAAACTTCTCAATAATATTGGATTAGCCCAACGCTATCAACTTTCTACTGAATCAGCTATTCAGACTTTCGAGCAAATTATTGGTCAGTATCCTCATGAAGATGATTTTTTGGGAGCCGTATTTGAAAATTTAGCAAGTTGCTTATTTGATGAAGAAATATTCGACGGTGCTATTACTTTTTACGAAAAGGCGCTTCATATCTATGGAAAGAATGAGTCAAAAACGGAAAACATACTTGCTCAAATTGGAATTTGTTATTTTGAATTAAAAAACTATGAGCAGAGTCAGGAAATATTCTATACCCTCTCACAAGATAATGACGCTTTGCATTTGTATCATCTAGGACGAATAGCGCAGCAACGAGACAAATTGGACAAAGCAGATCAACTATTCAGAAAGGCCTTACTTTACTATCCAAAGGAGTACTCGCTAGAGCTAAAAGCCATGATACTGCTTGCTCAAGCTAATACACTCCAAGCCATGAAAAAATGGAAACAGGCTTGGAAGACTTATCTAGCTGCCCAGCAATTAGCCATTCAAATAGATGAAAAATTAGAGAATGTTTCCTCACGGGTATATTTGAATGACCGCTTTTCTGATCTTTATGACGGCATGGTAAAAACGGCCTATGAGTTGGGACAAACGAATCCCTCTTACTTAAAATTTGCACTACAATATTCTGAGCAGAGCAAGGCAAACGTACTGAAGCAGCTTATTCAAGATGAGCAGTTAGTTCCAGATAGCGTATTGCAAAAGAAACGACAACTTGAGCTAGCTCTCGAATCCATAGATCGTATCATTTTTGAAGAGACAAGTAATAGAGTCCTAGCAGATGAAAATAAATTGAGTGATGCTTACGCTGAACGCTATACACTAAAAATGCAATTAAATGATTTACCTCAAGCCAAAATGCCAAATAGCAAAACGCCGATTATTGAATTGGAGGACATTCAAAATAGGCTACACGAAGGGCAATCTTTGTTGAATTATCATATCAGCAGACAGGCTATTTTTATTTTTCATATTGAAAAATATGGCTTTAACGTAATAGAAATATCCAAACCTCAAAACTTCGAGGAGCAGTTGGTCGAACTCTACAATAGTCTTCGCACTCGGCCAGATGTACTACCTAATCCCGATCGTTCCTATCTTGCTTACACACAATTGGCACATACTTTTTTTAAACTACTTATTCAACCCATTGAAAGTCAACTGAAGTCCGAAGTACTCATTATTCCAGATAAGTTGCTCGCCTACTTGCCCTTTGAAGTATTGCTTTCGTCGCTTCCCGAGAATCCTAATCTTTTTAAAGAGCATTCTTATTTGCTCCATCAGTACAGTTTCCATTATTCCTATTCCATTGAGCTGTGGCTGAAAATGAAAAGTATAGACTCATTTAAACAAAAAGTAAATGCACTTACTATTGCGCCCGATTTTACTGGGCTAGACCTTCCTGTTTTAACGTATAATATTCCCGAAGCTAAAAGTATTCGCAATATTATCCACAGCAAGGTACTATTAGCAAAAAGGGCGCAGGAAGCTCGCTTCAAGGCAATACTCCATCAATATAATGTGATTCATTTTTCTACGCATGGAGCGGTGAATAACATAAATCCTGCTTTTTCTTATCTAGCCTTTGCTCATCCTGAAGATAGTTTGCAAGATGGCAGACTTTACGCCAACGAAATTAATAATTTGAACTTAAAGGCTGATATGGTATTTTTAAGTGCTTGCCAGACCAACATTGGAAAATCTTTCAAAGGAGAAGGTTTGATGAGTCTTGCTAGGGCTTTTACGTTTGCAGGAGCTAAAAGTATTGTCGCCTCGCTTTGGAGTATTGACGATAAGCAAACTAAATACATTGTAGAGCATACTTATCAAGCCCTGAAAGATGGTAAAGCTAAACATAATGCACTTAAAAAAGCTAAGCAGCATTTTCTGTTCAATGCACAACAAGTTCATGCACATCCATACTATTGGTCAGGCTTGATTTTGATTGGTGATGAGGCGACTTTGAATATTGCTAATTACCCATTTGAGCAATGGGCTTACACTCTTTCTCTTTTATTAGTTATTGGAATTTTGATTAAGTACTTTATGGCGAGATAATGATCTACTTCGTTCTAAATTGGAACTCAAAAATGAATATTTTTTTATCATTCGACCTAAATTCAACTTCTATTACTAAAGATTGTCTTTTCTTTGTAATCGTGTCTATGTATGTTTAGACTTAGAATGACAAATGCAACTAGATTTGAATCTTTGGCTTTGATTTACAATAAGTAGTTAGCTATTTGAGGAGCTAATCAATTTTTTTGTTTCAACTATTTCTATTGGCAAAAATTAAAAAAGTATTTGTTTGTACTGCGTGTGGAACGACTGCGCCCAAGTGGTTCGGAAAATGTCCCTCTTGTGAAAGTTGGAATACTTGTACGGAAGAAGTCATTAGCCGAGACACGAATGAAGAAAAACAGCGCGTATGGGAGTCTAAGCCATCCATTAGTAGCAAAGGTCCTAGCCCAGTTGCCTTGACTGAAATACAGGCGGGTGATATTCGTAGAATGATAACGCCGAATCAAGAACTCAATCGAGTGCTAGGTGGTGGTATTGTACCTGGCTCTCTAGTTCTAATTGGTGGACAGCCTGGTATTGGTAAGTCAACACTAATGCTTCAAATTGCTACGGAAACGCCTATTAAAGTTTTGTATGTCAGTGGAGAAGAGAGTAGTGAACAAATTAGAATGCGTGCTGACCGCATCGGTACGTTACGAGAAAACTGTTTTATACTTACAGAAACCAATACGAGCAAAATATTAGTTCATGCTCAAAATTTACAACCTGACTTAATCATCATTGACTCAATTCAGACGCTTTCTTCGCCTCATCTGGATTCCATTTCGGGCAGTGTTTCTCAGATTCGAGAATGCTCGGGTGAGTTGCAACGGTTTGCGAAGGAAACCAATATTCCCATTTTCGTCATTGGACATATTACGAAAGAAGGCTCGATAGCTGGCCCCAAATTGCTAGAGCATATCGTAGATGCCGTGTTGCAGTTCGAGGGGGATCGTCATTATACCTACCGAATATTGAGAACGCTCAAAAATCGTTTTGGCTCAACAGATGAAATGGGTATTTATGAAATGCAGGCTAATGGACTTCGCGAAGTTTCTAATCCTTCTGAACTGCTACTCTCTCAAACAGAGGAAGAGTTGAGCGGTAGCACCGTAACTGCTACTATGGAAGGTATGCGTCCCATGCTCATAGAAACACAAGCACTTGTGAGTACAGCCGTTTACGGTAATCCACAACGCTCTGCAACAGGTTTTGATCTGCGACGATTAAGTATGTTACTGGCAGTATTAGAAAAGCGGTGTGGCTTTGCATTCGGACAAAATGACGTGTTTTTAAATATTGCTGGTGGTATCAAAGTCGATGATCCTGCCATTGACTTGGCAATTGTAGCTGCTTTGATTTCTTCTTTAGAAGATATAGCAGTACCAAAGCAATCTTGTTTTGCTGGTGAAGTTGGACTTTCAGGGGAAATCAGAGCAGTCAATCGCATTGAACAACGCATCCAAGAAGCCGATAAAATGGGCTTTAAGCAGATATTTATTTCTAAATACAATACTAAAGGACTTGATCTAAGTCGTTATCAAATCCAAGTTTTAAAATTAAGCAAGGTTGAAGACTTGTACCGAGTATTGTTTGAATAATAGGTTTACCTCAACCATACTAGAGCGTAAAAGCAACTAAACATGATTCAATTAAAAGACTATAAGACAGCTCCTCCCAATGAGTTCAACAAAGACGATCTTAAAGAGGCTACCAAAGACTATGTAGAGGAGCTAGGGAAGTTGCAAAGGCTTCTCAGAGCAGAAAGTAGGCACGCCGTATTGGTCATCCTACAAGGAATGGATGCAAGTGGAAAAGATGGTACGGTGTATAAAGTTTTTAGAGATTGTGGACATAATGGCGTATCTACTTATTCCTTCAAGAAACCCACCCAACTAGAATTTGCACATGATTTCTTGTGGCGGGTGCATCAACAAGTGCCAGCTAAGGGGGAGATCAAAATCTTCAATCGGTCTCACTACGAAGATATTCTCATTCAGCGTGTGCATGGCTGGGTGAGCGAGGAAAGGGTACATCAGCGCATGAAAGCTATCAATGCTTTTGAGGAACTGCTACAATTCGATAACAATACAACGATTATCAAATTTTTTCTTCACACTTCTTATGACCAACAAGCAGAAGAATTGCAAGAAAGAATTGATGAACCAGATAAGCACTGGAAACACAATCCTAACGATTGGGAAGAACGTAAACATTGGGATAAATACATGGCCTGTTACGAATATGTACTGAATAATAGCATTATTCCTTGGAACGTAATACCTGTGGATAAACGCTGGTATCGAGACTATCTAGTGAGTAAGACGATGGTGGAGATTTTGAAAGGCTTGGATATGAAGTATCCTGTATTAGCGAAGGGAAATTAACGCTTTCCTCGCCAATGTTCAATTAAAGTAACAATCCACAACAGCATCAATAAACCGTAAACATAATCCTCAAATGGGATAGAGAAAATGCGAAGTCCCAAGTACTCCTCAGGATTGTAGAGAACGATAGGTGCTTGGCTATATCCGCCTGTTAGAATGCCATCTACGAGCGTAAAAGGAAGTAGCGTTACGATGAAGGCAAAATAAAATCGACTGCGGTAGTGATCGGATAAGAAAAGGACATGATAAAAAAGGAAGCTGCCAGTGAGCAGGAATGTAGTAGAAGTATAAATTTTATCCCAGAAAGCAATACCACCAATCAGCAGCCCTCCAACGAGGAGCATAGAAATCCAACTTTCTGCACTAGCCAATAAGTCTTTTTTGATGTAGTAGTTAAGAGATTCATAAATCATGACGGAGCAGAAGGGAATAATGGCAAAAAACAACCACTCCTCAATTGGAAGTCCTAAAAATTTGATCCCCAAGTAGTAAGATGGATTAAATTGCCAAACACTCATCTCGGTGAAAATTACATCCCAGACAATAAAAAAACTCCCCACAATAGCAATGGCAGGAAAAAGATATCGCCATGTTTTGTAGTAGGCGACTTTTTTATCAAAGCTAAGCGCAAATACAGGAATAAATGAGAATATGAGTGCAAGTGCATACAACCAACTTGTCTCAAAGGCAGGCATTAATCTATTAACTGGTACGTCGTACACCAGTTTTTCTGTTATTTGTTTGTAGTTGAACCATTGTATTCCAACAAGCAATAAGGGTAACAACACCATTATCGTTTTTCCCACTTTTATTGTTACCATCTCCTCGGGCTTGCTTATTGCTTGGCTCATAATATTGTAATTCATTCTTTTCTTCTGCAATCAGTATTTAACTAAAGTAAATTCAAACTATTGCGAAGCGCAGAGCTAAAAAGCAATATTACTTTACGGCGATCATTCACTCGTATTCGTTCCTCTTTTACTTTCGTTACAGGGGCATGCTTAATTTTCTGGAATAAATTCGTGTAATAAACATAAGCTAAATAAACACCAAATCTAGCACCTTTGGGTAATTTAACAATTCCAGCATAAGCATCATCAAAATCTTTTTTGATGTCCGCTTCAATCATTATTTTATCTTCTTTGGTGAATTTTGTAAAATCAACTCCTGGAAAATAAACTCTGCCACGTTCATCGAAGTCACTTTTCATATCACGCAAGAAGTTGATCTTCTGAAATGCAGAACCTAAGCTACAGGCAGGTGATTTGAGTTGTTCATACTTTTCATGATCGCCTTCGCAGAATACACGTAAACACATCAAGCCTACTACTTCTGCTGAACCATAAATATATTGCTTGTAGAGTGCATCCTCGTAAGTGTTAAAATGTAAATCCATTTCCATGCTATCTAAAAAAGCATCGATCAGTTCCATTTCAATTTGATACTGGTGTACCACTTTTTGGAAAGATTGCAACACAGGATTTAGACTAATTTTATTCTTAATAGCCTTGTGAGTATCTAAACGAAACTCTTTTAGCAACTCAGCCTTTGGATAATCGTGGAAAGTATCTACAATTTCATCGGCAAACCGAACGAAACCATAAATCGCATAAATGGGGCTACGTAACTTTTTGTCAAAGACGCGAATTCCCATCGAAAAGGATGTGCTGTAACGATTAGTAATCAACTCACTGCACTGATCGCAAACTTGATTGTATAATGAAAGCATAGCAGTTTATAATTAATAGAGCCTGATAAAGTTGGTTAATACGTGGTTCTAATTATTTCGCTCTATGTATTTCTTTACTTCGCTTGCCACGACCTGCCCAGATATCAACGAAGGAGGTACACCTGGACCTGGAGTGGTCAATTGTCCCGTAAAATACAGATTTTCTACTTTTTTGCTCTTTAATTTTGGTTTAAGAAAAGCAGTTTGCAAAAGGGTATTAGCAAGTCCGTAGGCATTTCCCTTGAACGCATGATAATCCTCTATGAAATCTCTATGAGCAAAAGAGCGCTTATACACTACTGCTTCTCGTATCGTTTGTCCAGTCAAATTTTCCAAGCGATCCATTACCAAATGGTAATACTTTTCTCGCATAGCCTCTGTATCTTCTAATGCTGGAGCGGTTGGAATGAGAATAAATAGATTTTCTTTGCCTACTGGCGCAACACTTTCGTCCGTTATGGAAGGCACACAAGCATAAAACAAGGGCTTGCTCGGCCACTGTGGTTGATCATATATTTCTACGGCATGTTGCGTGAAATCCTCATCAAAGAATAGATTGTGATGATGTAAGTTATTCAGTTTCTTGTCCACGCCTAAATAAAAGAGTAAAGAAGAGGGTGCCATTGTGCGTTTATCCCAGTACTTCTCACCGTATTGACGGTGTTGAGGAGCAAGAATTTCTTGATCTATATGATGGTAATCTGCACCACCAATTACTACATCAGCTTGGTATTCTCCTTTTGAAGTAATGACTTTTGTAGCATGTCCGTTTGGAACATAAATTTGTTCTACTTCTTCATTCAACTCAATTTTTACTCCTTTTTCTTCTGCCAACCTCACCATTCCTTCCACAATCTTATGCATTCCACCTCTCGGATACCAAGTGCCTAAAGACATATCAGCATAATTCATCAAACTGTACATAGCAGGTGTGTTCTCAGGTGTTGCACCAAGAAATAATACAGGAAACGAGAGTAACTCAACGAGTTGTGGATGCTTAAACAACTTTTTTATGCTTGAAGCAATAGAACTAAACATCTGTAAGCGAAACATACTCGCCACAATTCTGAAATCAGCAAATTCCCAAATTGAATGACTCGGTTTATGCACAAATTCATTCATACCTACCTCGTACTTGTACTGGGCTTCTTTTAGAAATTTACGGAGTTTATTTCCACTGCCAGCCTCATAGTGCTCAAACATGGCGATTAACTCTTCCATATCCGCGGGAACTTCCATCACATCTCCTTTCCCAAAATGCACCGCATAGGAAGGATCAAGACGAATTAAATCGTAATAGTCAGATACCTTTTTGCCGAAATGCTCAAAATACTGCTCAAATACGTCAGGCATCCAATACCAACTCGGTCCCATATCAAACATGAAACCTTCTGCTTCAAACTTTCTGGCACGTCCACCAGGAACGCTATTTTTTTCCAAAATAGTAACATCATGCCCTGCATCCGCCAAGCATGTAGCAGCTGAAAGTCCTGCAAATCCCGCTCCTATGACAACAATTTTTTTAGCCAATTTCAATAGATTAATTAAGTACGGATTACTAACATAGGCTTAGTAGTTTTGTTCATGTAGAAAATAGTTTTGGTGTGTGAGAAAAAGAATAGGTCGAAAGGCGTTTGGAGTTGCCTTAGGCAAAAATCTAATGATCCTATTTTTCTCTGACTAGTCAGCACTTCGAGAGTCAACATTAACTATTTTTGCTTAGAGTTAATGGACTAGCATTTGGAAGAAGTAGGCAAGTAAAAAGCCATACTTGGTGATTACCTTACTTCTTTCTTACAATTTTATTAGCTGCTTACTTTGCATATTTGTCCCCGATTGCAGACGGACATGATAAATACCTTTGCTCAAGTTACTTACTTTGTAATTTATACGCTGCTGCTGCCTTGGTGTTTTTTTGTTGAGTGGTGTAGCAACTAGGCGTCCACTTTGATCAAAAATTTGCAGCAGACAGTAACCTTCGCTTTCGATGGTGAATTGAACCCAGTCTCCAACTGGATTTGGATGGATAGAAAGAATATCTCTACCAGCCTGCTGATTTTGCTCTCTTGTGGAGGTAGGCATACAACTACCTGCATCAATGATTGGCAAGGTAGCATACTGATCTAGCATAACGCTCTGTAAATCTGCATTTTCCAAGCAGAACCAGTCTTTTAAGATAGTGGCATAAAGCGAGCGGAAGTCATACTGCATTGGAATATTGTCTTGATAAGAAGCATATTGTGGAATAAGCGGATTTTGACCTGTAATGCCGCCTTTAATTGGCTCGCCAAATACGAAAGTTGGTGCGGCGGCACCGTGATCCGTGCCAAGACTGCTATTAGAGGTAATACGTCGCCCGAACTCTGAAAAAGTCATTCCAACAACTCGATGCGCCAACCCCTGCATTCTTATATCCTGCATGAAAGCCTCGATGGCATCAGAAAGTTGATGGAGCAGGTTGGCGTGCTCTCCGACAATGTGATTGTTTGCATTAACTTGATTATCGTGCGTATCGAAACCGCTAATAGAGACTAGATAAATCCTCGTTTTCATACCTCCCGAGATCATCCTTGAGACAATCGCTAGTTGCTCTGCCAAGTTATTATTGTTTGGATAGTCCACTACATTTCGAGAACTCAAATAAGCCAGTGCTACTCGTTCTCCATAGGCATTCGATTGTCGCTTTATCAACCGAACATGCTCTAGCAGTTCACCTGCTGGAGTATTTGGTACGGGAGTATCTACCCCTTCTACCATTCGATAGAACTGCTTTGGATCGAAAACAGACATACCCATTGCCAATCCATTTCCTTGAAATGTCAGCGATAAGCGAGGCCCGATTTCAAGCGAGAGAGGATCAGGCATTTGCTCGTTTGGATAATCCATTGGAAAGTTAGGAAATTCATTCTCTAAGTACCGACCAGCCCAGCCTGTACTCAGCACTTCATTATGATCTGCTCCTGTCATCCAAATATCCGAAGAACGAAAATGAGAAAAATCTTGATTGGGATAACCCACGGATTGTATAATGTTTACATAGCCTTCATCGTATAAATTGCGAATGCCTTTCATGGCAGGATGCAAAGCAACTTTGTCTTGACCATCTAGTTTAATTAAGCTACTTTCAGGCAAAATAACGTGCGGTCTAGCTTGGGTTAACTGACTATATTGGTCAATAGGTATGACTGTATTTAGCCCATCATTGCCACCATCCAATCGAATTAGCACTAACACTCTATCTGTCTCTACCAAGCTGTTTTCAAGCAATCGCACCCAAGAAGAGGAACTCACTGTACCTGCACCAGTATTAGGGATGAAGTGAGGCATGACGGAACTAGCGGCTGCGTATTGTAGGAAATTTCTTCTTTTCATGCTGCATAATTTCTGATGGTGAAAAATGAGAAGAGCGTTGACGATGAATTAAAATAATTGATATTCTTCTTGATGTAATACAGTATAGAAGAAAGGGCGTAGTCGGCTACGAACTATCTCTCGCTTCATTTCATCATTCGGGTTAAATAGGTATTCGTTCCAAGCATCTGTCCAGTAGTAATCATTCACCTGTCCTGAGAGTAAAATGGCTTTCAACTGTGAGCGAAAGGATGTACTCACTTCAATTGGGAACTGCCATTTGACAACAAAATCAACTAGTTCGTTAGGATCGGCAGCACCAGGTATCTGCTCTACGGTTGCTAGAATATCAAGTTGAGCTAAAAAATTTTCAGTTGAAATACCTGACCAGAGTATCCAATCTACGAAGGAGGCTCTATTGGGTAGCGTATTGGTAGTAATCCAGTTTTTGTCAAACATTGGAATTTGATAGTAGGCTGGCCAGCCAGCTACATTAGGGGGATCGCCTAAGTTTTGATCGAATACATAGCTCATGTAAACCAAGTTACCATTATGCTCATAGCGATCTCTGAGTCTTGTTTTGGGCGGTAGTGGCGTATTAAACTCGCGATATAGCGAAACAATAAAATCTATTGGGCTTTTGATAATTGCTCCTTTTCGCAGTACGTCGAAAAAGTGTTGACTGCCAAAGAGTACTTTTAAAACAGGTAAAATTTCGTAATCGTTAGTGCGTAGCTGCTCTGCTAGAGGTGCTATGATGTTGCTTTCCGTCCACTCATCAATATTGTAATGCACAAAAAAGCGGTATAGCTTTCGGCATAAAAATAAGGCACATTCTTCTTGCTCAAAAAGCATATCTAGTAGTTCATCTAGCTCTTCCTTTCCTCTTTGCCCTGACCTTCCTCTGATGATTCGATCACCATAAAACTCAGAAAATTGTTTATCAGAGTTGTCGTGTGCTTCTTCTTCGAAGTAGGATTGACCGTTACCGTAATTATGACGCCACCCTGTTAAAATGCGAGCAGCAGCTCGAACATCCCCCTCGGTGAAATTAGCGTTAGGACCTTTGCCGATACAATACAATTCTTGTAGTTCTCTCGCATAATTCTCATCTGGAGCTTCTTTATGATTGTACTGCCCATTCAAAAAATGCAACATAGCAGCATCTAGGGTTACTGCTTTTACTAGTGTTTTTACATTACCAAGTGCGTGTCGGCGCATGAGTTCAATGTAGCGATAGTCCCAGCGACCAAAGAAAACTTCGTAGAACTGGATCGGAATATGGTTGAACCAGAATAAGATCATTTTTTCATGGATCGTTTCCTCTTGTTCTATCATATTACTCAACCACCAACATTTTAGAGACCATATTCTTGCACCCTCAGCTTCATTGTTGTAAGGTGCTTGCAACCAACCTGAACCAAAAGGCACATCGGGGTCGGTGTATTCTTCGTCATTATAATCATTTACAGGCGGCAGCGGTCTGAGTGATTCTTTCAGCAGCTCCTCCAAGGCAGTCTCTAAGTCAAGCGTGTTAAAATAGTCAATGTCTTTTATGGTTGCACCAAAGAGTATGCGCCTCAAAAGATGGGTCGCAGCGGCTCTATTCCACTCACCTGTGTATGGAGAGAGATCGCCATTGAGAGGAGCGGTGGTTTCAATAGAAGAAGTAATTGGAGGGGTAGGAAACTGGAGGAATGCTCTACGATTCATGATTTTGAACTTTTTACAAAGATTCTACTTTTGTAAACGCTACAATGTTATGCTTAGTCTGTAAAGACTATTCTGATAGTAATTATCAAGGTAGTTACCACTCATACCCTACCATCACCATGAAGTTTCTACCCAACTCATCTGCATAATAACGCAAGCGATTAGTGTAATTCCTGTAGCTAACATTGAAAAGGTTGTGGACTTGTACTTGCCATTTTAGATGTTTCCATTTTCCTTGCCAGAGCAAGTTCATCAAGAAGTAGCCTTTGGGCGGTGCTGCAATATCAAAGTTTTTTGCGTTATTCGCAAATAGCTCAATATCTGTTCTAAAAGCATTAATGACTTCGTCCACAGTAAGTATTCTTGGGTGTTGGTACTGCTCAAAGGTGTATTGAGTCATGATGCTTAGCCTTGTTTGATCGAAAAAGGAAATCGTAGGGGTAAAATCCAACTGATAGTTCATTGCTATGGGTGGCATTCCAATGAAGAAGTCATCATCCTCAATGTCTTTTGCCCAGATGTAGCTCGTTTTGAAAGTGGAATTGAATTGTTTGTGGTGTTGCCATTGGGTGGCAGCATCTATACCCCAAATAAGGGCATTACTTTGCTCATAAATAAAGAAAGGCGAAGTTCCTCTGACTGTTCTTGTCAAACCAGCAGGTCGCGCATTGATAAAGTTTTCGATATAATTGACATAACCTGTTACTTCAAGCTGAAAGTCTTTTTTCTTTATATTATAAGTATTAATCCATTTGTATCCTACCTCTGATGGTACAGGTTTATCTTCTTCTGTTAGTATATCTTTAGTAGAAATCAAATCTTTTTCTTCATTGATGGTATGTCTCCAAAATCCGTATTCTAAAAAGCTAACATGCCGACCAAATCGATACAATTCTGCTACGTTTGGCGGTCGCCAAGCAGTGCCTATATTGGTGCGAAAAGTGGTAGATTGATTAATGTTATGTCTATAGCCAAGTGTTGCGGTTACATTTTGGAAGTCCAGTTGGTTGCGGTAGATGTTGTTATTCGCCTGTCGTCCCACTATTTCAGCGTACTGATAATCGTATCGAATACCAGCCTCCAAGAGATGCTCATCCCAGTTTACTGCCTCAATTAAGTACACTCCGTAGCGCGTTTGGTCGTAATTGGGAATGAAAGGCACGGTATTGGTACCAGGTAAGTTGTCATTCGCTTGCTCTGACCATTGAACGCCTAAGCGACCACTCATGCGCTCGTTCCAAGCGGTATGTATCCATTCTGCATCAATACTTTCTGTTTTTAATTCTAAATCAATATTAGGAATCTCTAAGTCGTTGCCTTTTCGTACATCAAATTCTTTACGCTTATTGATTTGGCGACCATATTGAATCCAGAAAGACTGCTGTTGTCCTGTCCATGTAGCTTTTGCTTTGTATAAGTCGTGCTGAACGCCTTGTTTTGGTGTATTGATGTCATAGCTGAATGGTTCGGTAAAATTGGGAATTTCACTGTTGAGCGCTTTTAGTAAATCATCTAAATTTCCATTTACAGAACCCCTCAGAATACCTAATTCTTGTTCAAAGTGGCTGTAATAAACTTCAATGTCTAACTCTGCAATTGGATGAATCCGAATGCCTCCAGAATAACTCAGTTCTTCTTTACCCGTGTTTGTCAGTTGGTAGTCAGGAGTATGGAGATCACCCTGTTTAAGCAATGAGCCGGCACCCATTACACTCCACCATTTAAAGCCCTTTTGTAATTTTAATGTGCTTTCTCCAGATTGTCCGTTGCTTTTGCCTACTACATTCAATTCGCCTTTGAATGGCGTGGATAGTTCTAGCCGAGGTGCTTTTATCAGAAGCACTCCACCAAGGGCATCTGGGCCGTAGCGAACTGTTGCAGCTCCTTTAATGACTTCCAATTCGTCAATGATGGAAGGATCTATTTCGGGAGCGTGATCCGTACCCCAATTCTGAAACTCATGGCGCAGCCCTTCATTTACAATCAAGATGCGATTGCTATGTAATCCATGAATAACAGGCTTCACCACATTCTGTCCTGTGCTGATGGTAGAAATGCCACTTATGGTACTAGCTATGTCACCTAGTGATTGAGTAGCCATACGTTCTAGTGCTGCTTGTTCTAATTTAGTGTTAGAGATAGAGGATAAGCCACTTTCTGCTTGCTCTGCCTCTATGATTATACTTTCTAGCAGAAATTCTTCGGGAGCTAGATAGACTTGTACTGCGGAGTGATGAAAGTCGTGGTGATGCTCTAAGGTCTTGTAGCCAACATAAGAAAAAAGGAGATCATATTCTTTTTTACAAAGTCCTCCTATTTTGAAAAAGCCTTCTTCGTTAGTTGTTGTCCCAATATTCGTATTGACTACTTGAATGCTTACAAAAGGCAGAGGCAGTTCTGTGTTGCGGTCATAAGCGTAGCCTTCCAGCGTGAAATCGCAGTTGGAGTTGGTTTGACTAAATGCGATTGAAGGAGTTAAAAATAAAAATACTGCCAGTAGCTTTTCTAATCTCATATTAAACAGTGATAACTTAAACTTCAAAATACGTATTTTTAACCTGACAATTTATAATTGAGTAAATTTGTAGTTGTCAAGTTTTATGATAAAGGTACAAAGCAAAATTAACTTAAATGCAACATTGTTGCATTTAAGTTTCTGTTATACACAATTTGCCAATTTTTCACTAAAAAGAAGAATATTCATGCGTTATCTAGTTAGCTTATTTTTTCTACTACTAACAATTTCGTCAACTGCTCAAGAGGATAGAAACCTAGAGGACTTTCA
>CAYWKD010000014.1:0-71235 GCA_964458705.1 uncultured Saprospiraceae bacterium
ACATACATAACTAAGGGGGCATTTTTACTAGCTCTAAAGCGAGAATTTAAGCCATGATTACCTATTACAAAATCTGGGCGACCATCATTATTGAAGTCTCCTGATTGGATACAATGCCACCAACCTTTAGCATTTGATATGCCCATATCTGTTTGCTGAAACACACCATTTTCGTTTTTGAAGAATGTTATAGGTGTCCATTCGCCCACTACAATCAAATCCATATCTTCATCGTCATCCATGTCTATCCAAATCGCATCAGTAATCATACCAAAGTTGCTGAGTTCAGGTGCTATTTTCGTAGTGATGTTTTTGAATTTTCCAGTGCCATCGTTTTCAAGTAGGTAGCCATTTACAGGCACTCCGTACAGAAATGGACGCAAGCGAATGCCAACAAATAAATCTTGATCGCCATCCTTGTCAAAATCAGCAGCTCGCACGCAAGCAGTACTTTCAAACCTAGAAGTCGGCAACACCTGCTGGGAAAGTTCAAACTGACCTTGTCCGTTATTGATGTAAAGCCGATCAATCAAAGCGGAGGAGGACGCTGGAAATTCATTGCCCCCAGAAGTAACATAGAGGTCTTGATCGCCATCACCATCGGCATCAAAGAAAAGACAGTCGGTTTCTTCTGATAGCTTCTTAGCTTCAAAAAGAGCTTCGTTACTCCCTTTAAATGTGCCGTTGTCTTGCTGAAGAAACAGTCTTCCTGATTGATCTTTTGCTCCACAGATGTAAAAATCTTCTTTATCATCACCATTCACATCTGCCACATCTATTTTAGGTCCAGATGTTGAAAGCATGTGATAAATCAATCGCTCTCGATCAAAGTCAGAAAAGCGATTTTCTCGATGCTCAAAGTCTATCCCTAGCTGATTACTAACAGCCTCAAATAAGTATTTTTTCTCCTCCAAGAGCGGTAGAGGCCCTACAAAACTATCCTTTACTACTTGTGCTTCACTTTGTTTAAGTTCAAGTGTTTGATTAGCCTTTACATTGGTTAAGACCGTTTGCCTTCCATCCACCCATTGAACAATGACCGAATCTACTTTTTCAACTATTCCCAATCCAAAATGCGGACGATATTCCATAGAAGATTGAAAGCCACGCATTGGCATATGTTCTAAAAATTGAGATTGATTGCCGTATTTCAGGGTAATGTTTGCTCCAAGTGCTGCCGTATTTGCACCATCACCTATCAATTTGAATTGCAAGTAGTTAGCTATGCTGTCCAGTTGAGTTTCGCTATTATTTCGATAGATAAAAGCGGGCATATTGACATTATTGACCACTAAATCCAAATCGCCATCGTTATCTAAGTCGCCATAAGCAGAGCCATTAGAATGTCCTTTTTGTGCTAATCCCCACCCTGATGCTTGATTTTCAAAAGCTAGATTCCCTTTGTTCTTAAACGCATAGTTCGATACTGGTCGAACAGGGATAGAATCGATCAAGGTCTTAAAATCCACGCCATCTCTAGTGATTATCATGCGCTGTGTTTCTTGATTGGCGATGAAATCAATGTAATCTTGGTCGGTGAGGTCTTGATAAATGCCATTGGCTACAAATAAATCGCGCAAACCATCATTATCCATATCAAAAATCAAAGCACCCCAGCTCCAATCAGTTGCTTCCACGCCAGCCAATCGCCCAATTTCGCTAAAAGTGCCGTCTCCGTTATTAAGTTGCAACGTATTTCTAGTAAACTGATGATGGTAGCCATAGCGTAAATTTTCTTGATATTTATTCCAGTCTTCAAAAGTTGTTTTTTGCTTGATGTCCACATCTTTTTCGGGCAGCATTTCGGTTACAAAGACTTCTGGATAGCCGTCGTTGTTGATGTCTGCCATGTCAGCCCCCATAGAAGCTGCACTGATGGAACGCATTTGTTCGGTCAGTCTTTCGCTGAAAGTGCCATTGCCGTTGTTGATGTAGAGATAATCGCGCTCAAAAAAATCATTCGATACGTAAATATCCTGCCAGCCATCTCGGTTCACATCACCTACGGTTACGCCTAGTCCAAAGCCAATGACGCTACCATAGATACCTGCCGCTTCGCTCACATCAGTAAACTTGCCACCGTTGTTTTGATATAATTTATCGCCTCCAATAGAATCCCTAACAAGACGCTCATTTCGCTTTTGATTAAAGCTACCAATGGCACGAAATGAGTTATTTAATAAGTACAAATCTAAGTCGCCATCTCTGTCATAGTCAAAGAATACACCATGTGTAGAAAGCCCTCGATCCGCAATACCATAAGCTGCCGCTTGCTCACTGAAGGTCCCATTTTGATTATTAATAAATAGCTCGTTTTGTTTGTTGTCTCCTTCAATATCTCCAGAGTTACAAACATAAATATCAAGCCAGCCGTCAGCATTCACATCTACCATAGCTACGCCAGTCGCCCACGCCTTTGTACCGGCTACGCCTGCTATTTCTGTAACATCCTCAAACTGGAAATCACCCTTGTTTAGGTATAATTTATTCGGCTTCATGTTGGCAGTAAAGTAAATATCTACTAATCCATCATTGTTGACATCCCCTAAAGCTACACCCCCGCCGTTATAAAAATTTCGATAGGTATAAATATTGAAATCTTTATCATAAGCAAGATCATTGGAGAAACTAATACCTGTTTCACTGCCCTCTAAAAGGGTATAGAGTTGCTTTTGAATAGATGGGATATTGGTCTCACAAGCCGTTAAAGTGAAGGCTGCAATTATTACTACTATGATTCCTTTATTCATTTTATTTTTTATTATGAGCAATGTGGGGCAGAAAAGTGAATACGCAACATCAAAGTGTAATTTGCGAATTACTGTCTTGATTTACTAATTTAATCTTGAATTTGGTTCTTCTTAGCTTTTACCTCTCACAATTTAAACCCTATCGTCAATAGGATACGCTGGTCATTGTAATCCACGCTGACGTTTTGTTCTGGTGCGATAGAGGTCAGATAGGGAATGTAATCTTCCTCTAAAATAGCAATACGATAAGCAGCATCTGCAAAAAATTTCCCACGTCGATAACCAACACCCAAGCTATAAGTCTGATCGAGTTCGTCAGTGTCAGCATTAGGTGAGAAACCCAGACCAATTCCCGCACGAAGACGAAAAGGGTTGATTGCTAATTCACCACCTACTCGCCAATTCAAACCTGACTGAAAACGATCGTCAATTTGTGTATTCAACTCTGCTTCATAGGCTACATCGTCGGGATTATCACTATCAGAAGTCAAATTAAAAGTGGCATTGCCATAATTCACCCACTCCACCTCAGAGCTAATAAAACCCGTTTTGCCTAGAATAAATCCAGCACCTCCGATGAATCGCCAAGGCGTTCTCAATCGGTAGTTAAATAATCCCTCTGGTGATTCTCCACGTCCCTGAATGATGTCATTATCGTTGAATACATAATCCATATTTGTCGTAAAAGTATCTTCTAAAGAAAAACCAGTAGGTGTATGAACGGCTGCTCCGACCCTTATTTTATTGGTTATCATATAGATTAAACCCAATTTTGCATTAATGCCTGCACCAGTGGTAATAAGGCTTTCTTCAAAAGTAAGATTTTCAAAAAGTGGCACTACATCGTCGGGATCATTTTCTCCATATACTTTGTTCTCTTCGTAGTTGATGAATGGAAAACCTACACTCAGTCCAAAAAGTAATTTTTCGCGATAATTTCCTCCAATCGAAAACAGTAGTTCCTGAATAGAACCTTTTCGAGTAACTGCTTGCTCTTTTGGAACTAAAGCATTTGGCACCAACTCGAAATCACTCGTCCAAATATTATCCCCATCTAAATCATAGATTGCTTCAGCTTGCGCAGCTACATCCGACTCGAATTCAAAAAACTCACCTGCATTCACTTGCTCCAAAAAGCGGTCGGTAATACTACCCAGCGATGATCCTTCAAATATAAATTGCTGGTTGAAATTGGCGGTTTGGTTTAAGCCAAATGCAAAGTTAAAATTGCTCCAATTAGCACCTTTAGGTCTTCCGACAAATACTCCTCCTAGGCTACCAAGTAAAAATTGATTGCCTGTATTTTTGATGGCATCATTATCGTTATTGCGAAGCAAGGCAGTAGCGTTAGAGATATTGAAAGCTGGAGAAATGATGATTTCTGAATAGCGATATGCTCCCAGACCTGCTGGATTAGTACTAAGTGTAGAAAAATCAGCTCCAAGTCCACTAATTGCGCTACCCACCCCCATATTTCTGGCAGTGCCTGTAACATCAAAGGTGGACCAACGCAAACCATCAAAAGCCGTTTGAGCAGATAAACTTATGGTTAGCAAAGACAAAAGAATGATTATTGGAAAACGCATAGTTTAGAACTTTTAAGTAACCAGCAAATTGGATTGAATCAAAATTATAATTTATTAACAAAAAAGTATCTCGAAGTTTTGCTTAATATAATATTAAAATTCAAATTGATAAGCTTGACAACTCTTTGCAGCATTCCGTGTCAAGCATCAAATGCCTGCACCTATTACCTTTAGCTTTCAGTCTAGCGGCGTTCTGCTAAATATCTATTCTTCTTCTCCACGCCTTTTTCTCTGCTTTTCTACGTTTGGATTCTAATCGCTTCTTCTGGTCAGCTTTTACAGGTTGGTATCTTCTTACTTTAGGTGCTTTAATGGCTTTTTTTAGTAGCCTCACAAAACGTTCCCATGCAATTTCTTTATTTTTCGATTGAGATCGCTTGTCCTCTACTGCGATTTGCACAACACCCGATTTTGTTATTCGATGTTGGAGATTCTTAAAAATACGTTTTTTCTCTAAACTAGATATGCCTTGTGAGGATGCTACATCGAACAACAGCACTACTCTAGTTTCTACCTTATTTACGTGTTGCCCACCACTACCTGAACTTCGAGCTGTTTTATATTGAATTTCAGATTTAATCCGGTTGATGTCCATTGGTGATTGATTTTTTCTTTCGATCTTGTAACCTAATATGAAAGCCAGAAGTTCCTCCTCATTTCAGAACAAGCCGAAATGAATACTTTATGACAACCATATATATAAGCCTTTGTTTTTATTGTAATTGTTTATAAACATCCGATCTACTTATGAATGAGAAAGCAATAGTTTGGTTTAGGCAAGATTTGCGACTACACGACAACGAAGCACTACATGAAGCACTGAATCATGGCAAAGAAGTCATTCTACTTTATGTGTTTGATGAAAGAATTTTTAAGGGAAAAACTCCTTTTGGCTTTAAGAAGACAGGATCTCACAGAGCTAAATTTATTATTGAAAGTGTAAAGGATTTGCGAGATTCTGCTAGAGCACTTGGTAGCGATCTGTATGTTAGAGTAGGAAAACCTGAAGAGGAAGTCTATAAAGTTGCCGAGCAAGTTAATTCTAACTGGGTATTTTGTAATCGGGAACGTACCCATGAAGAAACAAAAGTTCAGGATGAATTAGAAGAAAAATTGTGGTCTATTGGTCAAGAGCTGCGTTATAGTCGAGGGAAAATGCTTTACTACACGGCTGACTTGCCTTTCCCAGTTAATCACACGCCCGATATATTCTCACAGTATCGCAAAGAAGTTGAGAAGTTTATTGAAGTAAGAAAACCGCTTCCTACACCTAGTGATTTACTGCCGACTAATGAAGCCCTACCAGTTGGTGAAATTCCGTCTTTAGAGGATTTTGGACATGAAGCATATTGTGAAGACAGTAGGAGCGTACTGCCCTTCACGGGTGGAGAATCAGCAGGACTAGAGCGATTACGCTACTACTTATGGGATACTGATCTTGCAAAAACGTACAAAGAAACTCGCAATGGACTAGTAGGTAGTGACTACTCTACCAAATTCTCTGCATGGCTAGCGCAGGGCTGCCTTTCTCCCAAAAAAATATATTGGGAATTAAAGAAGTATGAAGCGGAACGCGGCAAAAATAAATCTACCTACTGGATTTTCTTTGAATTACTTTGGCGTGATTTTTTTCGATTGATGGCGAAGAAATATGGTAATAAAATCTTTTCGAAAGGAGGAACTAAAGAAGAGGAGGACGATCGCTGGAGAGACGACTATCGCTTGCTAGAGCTTTGGATAAATGGACAAACGGGTGTTCCTTTTATTGATGCTAATATGCTAGAGTTGAAGCACACGGGCTTCATGTCAAACAGAGGTAGGCAAAATGTAGCCAGTTTTTTAGTGAAAGACTTGTATGTCAACTGGCAGATGGGAGCAGAATATTTTGAATCTATGCTCATTGATTACGACCCTGCAAGTAACTGGGGGAATTGGAACTATGTAGCAGGAGTAGGCAGTGATCCTAGAGAAGATCGCTATTTCAATATCTTGAAGCAGGCAGATCGTTATGATCCTAAAGGGGAATATGTTAGGCTTTGGCTGCCTCAACTCAAAAACGTACCCGACGAAAAAATTCATTGTCCGGATCGTCTGACATTTAAAGAACAAGACGCCATTAAAGTAAAGTTGGGGGCAGATTACCCTAAGCCCATGATTAATACAAAAAAGTGGCAACGCTAACACGTTACAGTAAGCATGACTCGACAAAAATTAAATCAGCACTTTAACTTGACATTAATAATTACAGTATTGCTTCCTTTTCGATAGTTTTTTAACTTTCGTGAAAAATTTAACTATGAATCGTTTATTGGGATTGTTATATGTATTGCCTTTCCTCTTTTATTCTTGCGACAAAGACGCACCGCTTTCTTACGAATTGCGCTACGACGGTGCGAACGTTACTTCCCCCCAGCTAGGTCCAGGTATTCATGAGTACGCTGTGCAATTTACTGATGCAGAACTGGATGACTACCTAGGAAATAATTTAATAGAAGTTGACTTCTTTGCAGGATTTAGTCCTCAAAAATGTGAGCTAGTCGTATATCAAGGAATTAATGACAGACCAGGCACAGAGCTTTACAAAGCAGATGTAACTAATGTAATTACTTCGCCTCGATGGTATAATCATAAACTAGCAGCACCTATCGAAATAACAGGGGAAGAAATTTGGATCAGTCTAAGAGTTACACACGTTCAAGCACAACAGTCTGTCGGTTGTGATGCAGGTCCATCACAAAATGGAGGAGACTGGTTGTTTCACTTCGATGAAAACGAGTGGTTGACTTTCCGAGCCTACTCAGGTGATAGCATCAATTGGAATATTAGAGGGAAAGTTGAATAGCTTTAGAACTGCACCGAGTGAACGAAATTAGTGCTAATTTCTACTAGCAGACTTAAAGAACTTTCTATTTTTGACAAAAAAAGCTAGTATGACAATTCTTAAATGGATAGTAGTGATATCGATAGCTGTCTCTTTTCAAAACATTAGCTGGAGTCAGAATACTGCCTTTGGTGTGAAAGGAGGCATGACAATTGGCTTACAGACTTGGAATGATTTTGAGCGCGATCCTCTATTCTCTTATCATGGTATAGGCTTCATAGAGTCTGCACCAGAAGACAACGCTTTTGCCATCTTTGCTCAAGCGGGCTATCATGTAAAAGGAAGTGCCATCCGCAATCGCTTGGGCGTGAATGTAGTAACGAATCAAATTAATCGAGTTCCACCTCAAACCTTTGAATTTAAAACGATTTCGCTGACATTAGGCGGCAAGCAAAAATATGATCTTAGCTTTGGAAAAGCCTACTACATGATCGGCATTCGAGGCGATTATACCTTGAGCACCAACCTGAATGAATACGAATTTTTCTCTGCCTATTTCAACTATCCCGTAGATGACTTTGTACAAAAATTCAATTACGGCGGCACAATAGGAGGTGGACTAGAATTTCCTTTCGCTGAGCTAATCTCAGGTCTAGTAGAATTTACAGTCAATCCAGACTTCTCTTATCAATATCGTCAAGGTCAAATTAATGGTGTACGTAATCCTGTTACAGGTAACAATAGTTCCATTGGAGAGAGGCTTATTCGGAACGTTACGCTAGAACTCACCGTCGGACTTCGATTTCTTCGCAAAGTAATCTACATTGATTGAGCGCAATTTGTATGCAGGCATAGATTTTGGTGCTTGACTTTGTTGGCTTTGAAGAAAAGTTAAAAAATAGACCTAAAAGCAGTTTTCTATATTCAGCAGTGTCCTGTTGAGTTAAAAACTGCTTTGCAACAAACGCATAGGAACTTAGCCCATACTGCATTTAACATTATTCGGCTGCTCACCTAAAAATCAAGAAAGGCATTTACATGATTCTCCATTGCTTTCAAAGTTCCTATTTCTGTAATCGTATCCTCTTCTATCAAACTACTAATGCGAGAAATAGGCAATTGTTGAGGCATAATAATCCCCCCCATGTGCTGAAAAATTTGGGTTAATTGATCCATACCTCTCAAATTTCCAGCTCTCCCAGCAGCAGTACCCGCAAGACCTATTTTTTTATTCTTAAAATTGCTACTATAATTTCTTACCGACAACGCATCAATAAACAACTTGAGCACTCCTGAAACCCCTCCATTATATTCTGGTGAGACAATGAATAACTTTTGAGCAGGCGAAATATACTCATCTTGTACTTTTGCTATTGTAGGATGCTGATTTTCACCATCGTACATATCTGGGCTAAACCAATCGTGTGGAATAGCACTCAATGATAAATACTTAACGGAAGCGGACGACTTTTTTTGAACAAGGTAATAAAAGTGCTCTGCAAAAACACCACTAGTGTTGTCAGCACGATTAGTGCCGTTTATAACTGTTATCATATTTCAATTATTCCTTCATAAATACGACTATAACATTTGAAAAAGATTTAGTTCAAAAACTGCAGATCATTTCTTGTTAGCATTGTAAATATCAGTAACTTCATTCCTTTAACGAGCGATGCATACACAAAAAAAGCCCATCACTTAAAGTGATAGGCTTTTTTTAATCATAAAATATGAAATAAGCTAGTCGCTATTAATAATTGTCATGGACAACCTTAACATTGATAGCATTTATTCCTTTTCGTCCTTCTTCAGTATCATAGGACACTGCATCTCCTTCTCTAATATCATCAACTAATCCGTTCAAATGGACGAAAACATCTTTTGATCCATTCTCTGGTGTGATGAAACCAAATCCTTTTGACTCGTTGAAGAATTTTACTTTACCTGTATTCATTATAAAATATTTAAAATATGAAGCAAACAAAATGTACAGTATGACCTATAAGTCGTACACCTCGACTTGCTAAAAAAAATCTTTATGGTTTAATTTGGAAATTTTATTTTTGCAATACTACATTTTCTGCGAATAAGCCTTTCGGTCCACTGTTTATTTCAAAAAAGACTTTATCTTTTTCTTCCACAGAATCAACTAGATTATTGACATGTGTGAAATAACTTTCTTTCGTCTTTTCATCAACGATGAAACCATAACCTTTTTCCGTATTGAAATAATTAACTATGCCTGATCGGATTACATCTTCTTCGGGAAGACTTTCCCCTTTAGGAATGCTTATTTGAATATCTTCTAGTTTTACTTCAACCTTTTTCGATAAATCTGGCTTTTGCGTAGTCAAGTTACCATTTTCATCAACATACATAAACTCAGCGGTGGGCTTTTTACCTTCTGATTTTTCTTTAAGTTTCTTTTCTACCTTATCCTTTTTTCTTTTTTGCCTTTTCTTTTCTCTTTCTTTCTTGTTATAACTGTCTGCCATGTAAAAATTCTAAATAATAAAAAACGTAAAAATTAGAATTATTATAAATGGTCAAAATTCAACGGTTAACAATTTGTAAAATCCTAAATATTAACTTACTTTACAAAGATAGATAATATTAATCAGAAATACTAATTTATACAATTATTTATAAAAAATGAGTAAAATAATCCAGCCACCAGGAGCAATAGATCGAACCTTGAGTAAGCAAGAGATTATTGAATTTGCTGAGGCTCATGCTGCTCAGGTCATTGATAAAGGTTATGATTTGCTAAAAGTATATGTGGAATTGAAGCGATATCAATTGTACTTAGACACAATTATTAAAGCATTAAAAACAGAAGCTGTAGAAGTGGCAAAGCAGCAAAGCAAAAAATCATTCAATTATTCCAATGCGCGGATTCAAGTTCACAATAGGACAAAATACAACTATGAATCAGACAAAAAGTGGGTCGAATTAAATACGCAGTTAGAACTACTAAAGGAAGAGCGAAAGAAGCGGGAACAACTGCTCAAAAGCATTGTGGGAGAGTACAAGGAAATTGTAGATACAGAAACAGGCGAAGTAGAACAATTAATTGCTCCTCTGAAAGAAGTTCTGGATCAGATAGTTGTCAGACTCTAGCCACTAATCTAAAGTGAGCGTAGCAGATACTGCCATTGGATTAGCACCACTTAAACGCTTAGTCTATTTTTTATTGACATTTATCTAAAGTTACCAATTTTTTGAATGATATTTCATCAATTCCACTTATATTCATTTTTGAACAGCAATAAAATTTCCTGTAATGGATGCAATTTTAGAATTACGAAGCGTTGCGAAAATATATGACAAAGCAAGAGTTGTGAACAATGTGAGTTTTGAAGTGCCGAAAGGAAAAATCTTTGGACTACTCGGGCCTAATGGTGCTGGCAAAACTACGATTATCCGCATCATAACTACGATTATTGGAGCAGATGAGGGCGAAGTATATATAGATGGCGAAAAACTCCACGCTCAGCATCCTACTCAAATTGGTTATATGCCAGAAGAAAGAGGGCTTTACAAAAAGATGAAAGTAGGAGAGCATCTGATGTATTTGGCTCAGTTAAAGGGGATGTCGAGTGCAAAAGCTAAGCAAAAATTAGGGCATTGGTTCAAAAAATTTGAAATCACAGACTGGTGGACGAAAAGAGTGGAAGAGCTTTCAAAAGGAATGCAGCAAAAAATTCAGTTTATTGCCACAGTAGTACATGAGCCGAAACTATTAATCTTAGATGAGCCCTTTTCTGGTCTTGACCCAATCAATACCAACCTTATTAAAGATGAAATCGATCAACTCCATCAGAACGGCACGAGCATCATTTTTTCCACCCACCGCATGGAGCAGGTAGAAGCTATTTGTGAAAATATTGTCCTAATCAATCAAGGAAAAAAAGTGCTGGAAGGTGATGTAAAAGCCATAAAAAACCAATTCAAAAATAATCTATTCGAAATTGAATTTGAGGAAGCAGCTCCTGAATTGCCTTCTGCCATAATGGTAAAAGAACAAAAAAAGAATGCCGTCATTGTCCAACTAGAAAATGCTGAGGCATCGAATGATCTACTTAGGTATTTTTTAGACAAAGGCAGCCGCATTCAATCCTTTAATGAAATTTTACCTACTCTAAATGAAATTTTTATCCGAAGGGTGAATGAAGTTCAACAATAATTAGATTATCTGTTTTTCTTACACCAATCAACATTAAGATATGAGCAATTTATCACTTATAATAAAAAGAGAGTATTTAGTCAGGGTTCGCAAGCGTGCCTTTATTTTAACGACACTATTAACACCTATTGGCATTGCTCTTTTCTACGGCATTGTGATTTTAATGGTGATGTACAGAGGCGATGAGGCTCTAAAGATTGCCGTATTAGATGAAGGAAGCCTAATCCATATTTCTTCAGATAGCACCAATAACTTGGTTTTTCACAAAGAAACTACTGACTTAGCTAGTCTGAGAAACACCCTTTCAGAAAAAGGCTACGATGGCGTATTGCAAATTCCAGCTATTGATGATCCTTACAGCGAAAGGCTTGCTTTGAATTACTACTCCGACAAAACACCTTCTATTGAAGTGAAATCTAGTATAGAAAACTGGGTGGAAGATTTTGTTGAAAATTATAAAATGCAAGCACTTGAGCTAGATAGTAAGAAATTAGCTGCACTCAACACCAATATTTCTATTGATCCTCAACCACTAGACGACAGAACGGAAGATACTGCTAGCAGTATGAGTTCTGAAATTGGGGCAGGTATTGCTTTCACAATGGGTATGTTGATGTTCTTTGTCATCAGTATCTATGGTGGCATGGTGATGAGAGGCGTAATGGAAGAAAAAACAAATCGCATTGTAGAGGTGATGATTTCTTCGGTGAAGCCTTTTGACTTGATGCTAGGCAAAATTATTGGCATAGGATTAGTTGGATTGACGCAAATGCTCATTTGGCTGATTTTTATTCCGCTGGTTCTCTTTGTTCTTTCTGTCGCTTTTGGACTATCAGGGACAGAAATGCCAACCGATATGAATATGCCGAATGCTGCAGCTACTGAGTTCAGCAACCCAAATAATCTCGATGCCATCAATCAAGTTTATGAAGAGGTAATGTCTCAAAATTGGGCATTAATTATCCCGTCAATCCTTATTTTCTTTTTAGGAGGGTATTTTATGTATTCTTCTCTTTTTGCAGCAGTTGGTTCGGCTATTGGAGATGATCTAGGGGAAAGCCAATCCCTAACGCTACCAATTATGCTGCCTGTCATACTGGCGTTTTATCTGACCATTTTTATAGTCGTCCGTTCTCCCGATAGTAGCATCTCCGTTTGGTCATCACTATTTCCCTTATTTTCGCCTATCGTCATGCCGGGCCGTATGGCATTTGATCCACCTATTTGGCAAGTGTTACTCTCTTTAGTTTTACTCATTGCGACTTCCATTTTCTTTGTTTGGCTTTCTGCAAGAATCTATCGAGTGGGCATATTACTGTATGGTAAAAAGAACAACTTTAGAGAAATTTGGAAATGGATGTTTTACAAAGGCTAGGTTACCACTCAGGAGTGAGTAAGTGGACAAAATTGTTTATGGGTTTAGATCGCTTATTTATCTACACCGTTTCTTTTTAATGTGATTATTATGTCACTAAACATTCAAGCCTGTCCACCTACTTAGTTAAAAATATCTTGAACTCAAAGAGCAAATTAGTATAGTCTGTAGAACCTTGGCGTGTTACTCAATTTTTTGAGCATCTACTTCTGACTCCGAAGGCTCAGGTATGTGCTCGACAATACCATGAAATTTCAGCAAATGTTGTGCGTCTTCTTCATTGTAAATACAAAGCGTGAGAGTGCGCTTCTGGCGCATATCTTTTGGAAATAGGATTTTAATGGGATTGTGAACATAGCCATTATCTTCAAACATCAAGATTTGTTTGTTGCGCGTCGGAATGCGAAAGCGCAGTAACTCCTCCGCATTTCTTGGTAGTGGTACTTCTTCATAACCTTCTTCCTCCAAGAATTGGCAGATCATTTCATAGGATTGCTGCAAAGAAGAACCTGCAAAAACAGTTCGGTATTCCCAACCATCGCTTTCGCCTTCTAAATAATTACTACCCGCAGGTGGAAATTCATCTCTTAATGCCATATCAATTCGAGATAAACAATAAAAAATATTATCTTTAGCAAAAGCAATTACTTGCCACTATTTATTACAAATCATTACTTTATTAATTCTAAAGTTCTCCGCTCAATGGTTGTAATCTTACTTTTCGGATACTAAAAATGGCAAATAGTTACAACAAAAATAAACAAACTTAGACTAGAGTTCCCTTTCTTTGCTTAATTAAATCAACAACACATATACTGCTAAAGCAGTTTTAGAGACTGAACTAAATAAAATGATAGCACCAATACAGATAGCAAAAGACGGTCCGACATTTTCTCGACTAGTGTTTGGCGTGATGAAATGGGGAATATGGGGACACAATTTAAGTCCAAAGGAAGTAGTGCCCCTCATTACAGAAAGTATAGAATTAGGCGTTACAACCTTCGACCATGCAGATATCTATGGGCATTACACCACGGAAGCTCTTTTTGGTGAGGCAATGAGAATGATTCCTTCGATGCGACAAAAAATGCAACTCGTCACAAAATGTGGCATCAAGATGCTGTCGCCCAATCGTCCGAGCCACCAACTAAAATCATACGATACAAGTCAGGCACATATTTTGCAATCCGTTGAAAATTCACTTCGCTTTTTGCGAACAGATTACGTGGATTTGCTTCTGATTCATCGTCCTTCGCCATTAATGCAACCCGACGAAGTTGCAGAGGCTTTCACCAAACTCAAGCAATCTGGAAAAGTGCTGCACTTTGGCGTTTCTAACTTCACGCCCTCACAATTTGATCTGATTAATAGCCGCTTTCCACTTGTTACCAACCAAATTGAAGCATCTCTCTTACACTTATACCCCTTTGTGAACGGTGCATTAGATCAAATGATGAACTACGAAATAGCTCCAATGGCATGGAGTCCGCTAGGCGGTGGACGTGTATTCAAGCATTTTGAGGATGAGCAAGTGCAGCGCGTGCGGCTAGTTGCCAACTCACTGGGCAGAAAGTATGGAGATATGGGCATTGATCAGGTCATATTGGCTTGGCTATTAAAACATCCATCCAATATTCTTCCTGTACTAGGTACTGGTCGGATTGAACGGCTAGAAGCATCTGTGCGTACGCTTGACTTTGAAATGCCAATGGAAGATTGGTTTAAACTATGGGAGGCGTCTGTAGGCGAAGAAGTGCCGTGATATTGGTGATGGTAGATTTTCATAATTTAAAAAATAATATTCAACTTTTTAATATGGCTGCAACTGCTGAAATGCCTTACTTTATTAGACCTTCTTTGAATTTAAGTAATGAAGAAAAACATATTGCTTATCAAGAAGCGAGTCGTGCAATTGATGCAAACTTACAGGACGAAAAAAATTTATTCCTCAAAATGGTAACTATCAATTGCTTATTGAAAACCTATTTGCCTTATTTTTACTGGACAGGCTTTTATATTGTAGATGATGGCAAACTGAAAGTGGGTCCCTATCAAGGCACGCTGGGTTGTTTGTCTATTGATTTTTCAAAAGGCGTTTGTGGAAAAGCGACAAGAACTAGGCAAACTCAGATTGTGGGACAAGTACATGCCTTGGCGCAAGGCAGTGATCACATTGCTTGCGATCCTAACTCACAATCAGAAATTGTAGTACCCGTATTAGACTATCTTGGGAAACTATTGGGTGTTTTTGACGTGGATAGTACGCTGCCGCAATCTTTTGATGTGATAGATCAAAAATATTTAGAAGCTATTCTAAAGAAACACTTTTCTAATACCTCTTTAATCCACAACTACACGTTTTAATCTCAATAAGCATTAAAAAGTAACGACTAAAAAATATGAGCAGAGCTATTCCCGTCGTAAATTTAGCCCAATTTATTAATGGCAACCCTAGTGAAAAACAAGCATTTGTACAACAGATTGGTCACGCTTTTCAAGATACAGGTTTTGTAGCCGTCAAGGATCATGGTGTTTCACAACAATTGATTGATGATTTCTATGCTGCCTCTAACGCATTTTTTGCGCTTCCCTTCAAAGTTAAAAAGCAGTACGAAGTTGAAGGTCTGGCAGGGCAACGCGGTTATACTTCTTTTGGAAAAGAAACCGCCAAGGGCTCGGTAGTGCCTGATCTCAAGGAGTTTTTTCAGATTGGACAAACAGTGATGGATGATGACCCAATCAAAGAAAAGTACCCTAAGAATATAATGACTGATGCTCTGCCTGAATTTACAACTTTAGGCGACCAATTATATAAAGCCTTTGAGGTGTCAGGTGCAGCCTTGTTAAGAGCCATTGCTATCTACTTAGAGCTAGAAGAAGATTACTTTAAAGATAAAATATACAATGGCAATAGCATTCTCAGGGCTATTCACTACCCTCCCATCCAGCAAGAACCTGCCTCCGCGGTACGAGCAGAGCAGCATGAAGACATCAATTTAATTACCTTGCTTGTAGGAGCTTCGGCAGGAGGATTGCAGCTTTTAACTAAAGAAAATAAGTGGTTAACGATCATGCCAGAGAAAGGAGAATTAGTAGTGAATGTAGGTGATATGTTGCAGCGTTTGACCAATAATTACTTAAAATCAACAACACATCGAGTTGTGAATCCTCCGAAATCAGAATGGCATTTATCGCGTCTTTCAATTCCATTTTTTCTACATCCAAGAATGGAAATGGACTTGACCTGCTTAGATCATTGCGTATCGGAGGATAATCCAGCACAGTACAAACCCATCACAGCGATTGAGTATTTGGAAGAGCGGTTGAGAGAAATTGGGCTACGGAAGTAATCTATCTGTGGTGTAACTGCTACGAATTGTAACAGTAATCACTGTTTGTCTTCCTTTTCTTGCATCCAATTTTGCAATTCTTTAAAAGTAAGCATCAAAGAATTTATTTCTTCGGTCGGTAAACCTTCCGACTCACATTTTTTTAAAAAAATATCAACCGGTTGTAGGTCTTTCAAGTCAATTAGCGGTTGGTTTACAGCTATACCTCCTGGCTGAAAAGAAGTCCTGATTTTAAGTAATTCTATATTCAAATCTTGCACAAACTCTTGCAATTCAATATCTAAGTTAGGAATAGTGCGTTCATCTGTTACTAGCACATCTACCCAAACTGGTAAATTATCTTTATAATCTTTATGCAATTGGAGTAAACGAGATTTTATTTCATCAAAAGGAAGAACTACAGTTTTGAGACGACGAAATTGAGGTAGAGAAACAAGAACAACGCTGCTTTTGCGTTCTTCAAAAGTTACCACCTTCACCACTTTCTCATCCTTTGTCTCGCTAAAACTTAGCGGAATTAAAGAACCCGAATAATGCACTTTGCCATAGTTATAGGCTCGATGAATATGCCCTAATGCTACGTAATCAAAAATGGCAGGGAACTGTTTTGCTGCAATATTCTCACGATCACCGATATAAATATTATCTCTTTCTTCCTGTCTGCCGACTTCTTTTAGATACAAATGCCCTGTTCCAATAAGTGGCACATTCAAGGCAGCATAAGATTCAAGGACATTTCCTATTTGCTCGTAGTGCGCTTTAATACCTGCTCGAATAGCTGCAATCCGCTCCAAGCCAGTTTCTCCCGACACGCTAGTTTTCAAATCTTTATCTCTGAGAAAAGGTACTGCAGCTACTACGGCTTCTAGCTTGCCTTGCTGATCTTTGAGCTCAATAATTTCATCTTCAACTGCTTCCGTAGCCATTCCAATTATGTAAATGTTTAGGGCAGAAAGCAGCTCTTTAGGAGCATTCAACATGGCAGGAGAATCGTGATTTCCTCCGATGATGACGACGTGGCGACAACTTGTAGTGAGCAACTGAGTCAAGAAACGATAGTAAAGACGGCGAGCAGCATTCGGTGGGTTGCCAATATCAAAAATATCTCCAGCCACGATTAGTGTATCAATAGCTTCCGATTTAATCGTCTCAATCAACCAATTCAAAGCTAATTCATGTTCTTGCAAGCGATCGTTGGATTGAAAACGCTGCCCCAAGTGCCAGTCTGAAGTATGAAGAAGTTTCATTCGATGGATTAATGAGCAATTAATGATGAAATCAGGCTTCTAGCAAATTTATCAGTTTTGAATTTGTACGTTACTTACTTTTTTTCTTCTAGCACAACTGCCGAAATTCCAGCAGCAACAATGCCAATTTTTTGCCAATCATCCTGACTTGCATATCGGTAAAAAATGCCTTTGCTGAACATTTTTCCCTTAAAGAAGAAACTTTTAACAATGTTATCTTGCTTTACATTTTCTAAAGCCACAATGAAATCATCTTCCATATAAATTCCTTCTTCCGACAAATCTACCTCAAAGGACTTCCGAATATCCTCACAAGCACGAGATAAATAAATTGGGCGCTTCAATACATTATTGTTTGGCATTCCACGTTTGACATCATAAACATTTAATCGAAAAAACATAGAGTCAGCCTCGCAGTTACCAACTGCAATATTAACTTTATCCAAGTAAGCTGGACGCTTTAGCTTCATGTAGGTGCCTGCTTCGATTCCTACATTTTTACCAGAAAAGCCAATAGATATAGACTCACTTGGATCATCTATTCCTACTACTTTCCTATTCAGCGCTTTAGATTCAATTTCTACCGATTCGAGCTTATAATCAATTTGCTTCATCTCTAAAGTACAACCATTGGCACAATCCGATTTGAAAGCAGAGACTTGGCTACTCAGCGGCTCATATCCAATAATGGAAATTACTAATGTATCTTCATCATAAGCGCTAGGAATAGCTAAGCTGAATCGCCCTTTATTATCAGAAACAGTACCTATACCTTGCGATAGCACGCCAATATTTGCGTACGCTACGGGAACTTTTGTTTCGCTATCTATGAGTTTTCCATTAGCTTCTTGAGCTAACATAAGATTAAAACAAGGTATTAAGACAAAGAGAATAAGGACTTTTTTCACTGTATTTATTTTTATAGAAAACGGTACAAACTAAAAAGTTGTTACAATCATGAGCTAATTTTGAGTTTTAGTTGGTAATAGGAGCAATTTTCTAGGCGTTTGTATTCCAAACTGAGGCTCATAGGATAATTAATCGTAATTACTCAAGCCAAAAGTGAACAACAACAAAAAATGCTGAAATTTAGGACAATAGCGAAACATATTATCTTCTCCTTCCCAATTCAGTTAGTCCTTCTGCATATAAAAAATCATGTATTGCTGAGTTCAATTTGGATATTGCTAGGAGCTTTGATTACGGGGGCTTTCGCTGGTAAGTTCGGTATAAAGTACCTCTTTTGGTCACCAGAATATTTAGGTCAAGTCAACTTTTGGAGTTTCTTTTTTCTGGGTTTATGCTTTGCAAGTTTCTCTATGACATGGAACTTAACGACGTATATGCTTTCCGCTCACCATTTTCCTTTTTTAGCTTCCCTTAAACGACCTTTCACAAAGTACAGCATCAATAACTTTATTGTCCCGACTATTCTCATTACAATCATACTGACGCTACATATCAAATTTGAAGTTCAAGAAGGAATATTCACTTGGGAAAGAATCATTTACAATTGTCTAGGTTTTATCTTTGGAATGTTCAGTTTGGTTATTTTGCTGCTTGCTTATTTCATTTCGACCAACAAAGATATTTTAAGCTACACGGAACAATACGATCATACTCCACCCAATCTCATACGGTCAATCTCCCCGGGCAGAGTATTGGACATAGATGAAATTCGCTCAGAGATAAAGGGCTGGCGCGTGGAAACTTATCTTACAGAATCTTTACTGCCAAGGCGGGTTAGGAGTGTTTCGCATTACAGCTTAAAAACGCTACTTCGCGTATTCAAACAAAACCACACCAATGCACTCGCCGTGCAGTTGACTAGTTTGATTGTATTGGCTATATTAGGTGCATTAATTGAAAATCCAAACTTTAGAATCCCCGCAGGTGCAAGCATTTTCCTCTTGGCAAGTATCGTAGTAGCTATTTTGGGCGCAATTATTTACTGGTTTCATCATTGGAGCTTCACTGTATTTATTCTACTTTTTCTAATGATGAATTTCATGGCGAAGCAAGGCATCCTTAATCATAAAAATAAGGCTTATGGACTAAACTACGAAGTAGATCGTCCAGCTTATCAGTTTGACTCTCTCAATATGCTATTTGACAAAACAGCTATCTCGGCGGACAGCTTGAACACAATACAAATTCTTGAAAACTGGAAACGCAATATGGGAGAAGAACGCCCCAAAATGGTATTAACTTGTGTGAGTGGCGGTGGCTTGAAATCTGCTACTTGGGCAATGCAAGTCCTAAGAACTGCCGACAGCATCACTAACAGCTCTTTGATGCAACATACAGTATTGATGTCAGGTGCATCAGGAGGGATGATTGGTATGGCTTATTTTAGAGAACTTTACCAGGAGCGTCAAAATGATACAAGTGTTAATCCTTATGATGTGAAGCACATTTATAATGTTTCAAAAGATTTGTTGAATCCGATTGCTTTTACAATTGTTACAAATGATCTCTTCATGCCTAGAGGAAAATTTAAGGTTGGAACAACAGAATTCATAAAAGATCGAGGCTATATTTTTGAGCAGCAACTCAATGAAAACACTCAAAATAGATTAGATAAATCATTAGCAGATTACAAACATTTAGAGCAATCTGCCACTATACCCATGCTATTCATAACGCCTTACATTGTCAATGATGCCAGAAGAGTGGTGATTTCACCACACTCGGTATCTTATATGGCTGCTGCTCCTTCAGTAGAAAAGGAGGGAGGCTACGATTTGGATGCAGTTGATTTTCAGCGACTTTTTCGAAACCAATCTCCAGATAGCCTTCGATTTCTTTCCGCCCTAAGAATGAATGCAACCTATCCTTACGTATTGCCTCGTGTTACTTTGCCAACTAAGCCAGACATTGAGGTGATGGATGCAGGTTATAGAGATAACTTTGGACTGAAAACAGCTACTCGATTCACCACTTTTTTCAAGGATTGGATTAAAGCCAATACAAGTGGCATTGTCATTGTGGCTGCAAGAGGCATCAAGCGAAATTCGAGACAATTAACCGCAACGGATAATGATGGAATAATCGAATCATTAGTTGATCCACTAGGTATTGTAGGACAAATCATTACCTTGCAAGATTATGAACACGACGCCGATCTCAGTTCATTACAACAACTTCTTGGAACTGGCTTCTTAAAGGTACTTTGGTTCGTTTATGAACCCTCTAACCAAAGTGAGGAGGCTTCAATGACTTTTCATCTCACGGAGCGAGAGCGAAAGGATATCTTAGAAGCCATTTCGCTCAAGCACAACCAGAAGAATTTATCTATGCTAAAACATTATCTCGAGTAGAATAAGCATTTAGAAGAACCATTTTTTGATAACAACCTTTTTACGATCTAAAAAAGTGATCCATACTGGACTCGAACCAGTGACCTCTGCCCTGTCAAGGCAGCGCTCTAAACCAACTGAGCTAATGGATCAATGACTGGGTTAACCACCTGTTTCATGGCGCAATTGCTCCATTTGATTGTTCCAGAGTTGCTTTTGATCTTCTACTTCATCGTCATCACAGAAGTCCATAATTTCTAAAATTGTTTCGCCTGTAACTGGTGATTTCGAAAATCGAATTTCAAAGTATTCATCTTCATTATCTGCTTCTTCCCATTTGAAACGTAGGCGGGCATCTTCTTCCTGCTCTACTAATTCCGCAACTTCTTCCGAACCACTCCAAGAGAAAGTAAAAATGTTGTCATTTATATCCACTTCATCACAAAACCAGCTCACCAAACGAGCAGGTTCTAGAAAAAATCTGTACAAAATGCCAGGTGATGCTCTAAAAATGTATTCTAATTCAATACTTACTCTATCCATAGTTTTAGAATTATTTGGTCGTATGCTTCTTGTACGAGTGGCTTTAAAAGTTGAACACTGAATTAATTCTCTTGTTCCTATATTGATGTAAATAAGTTAGAAACCCTACATCGCAATTAAGATTGTTCACTTTTCGTGCAATAAAACAGAAATAAATGATTTATGCAAAAAAAATGATCTATTTACTAGAAAGTTTAGCAAATCGTGCAATTGTAAGACTTCATTAATTTTTTTCCTTCTAAAAAAAGCCTTAAAACATATGAAATTTGGAAAGCTCCCAAGCGTTGATACAGTCGATTTTAATTTTTTAGATACTTCTGAAAGCACTAAACAAGTGTTGGAAAAATATCCAAATCCTGAACGGCAGTATTTCTATATCGGTTGCACGGGATGGAGTATGAAAGAATGGATAGGAAGCGTTTATCCATCTAAAACTAAGGCAAAAGATTTTTTAAAAGCATACGGCAAGCAGTTCAATACCATAGAATTAAATACGACGCATTATCGTATTCCAACCCTTCAAACCATTGAGAAATGGAGACAAGAAACCCCTAGCGACTTTCGGTTTTGCCCAAAGATTCCACAAATTATAAGTCATAGAAAAGATTTGGGAATATCGGGAGATAACATTCAGCGATTTTGCGATGTCATAGCTAGATTAGAAGAGCGATTAGGCTGCTGCTTTTTGCAATTACCTCCCTACTTTGCCACAGATCGGCTGCCATTATTGCAACAATTCATCGAACAATTCCCTACATCATCCATCCCCTTAGCCATTGAGTTGAGGCATGAAAGCTGGTTCAAAGAAAAAGAATACTTTGAAGCACTGATGTCGCTATGTGAAGCAACAAAAGTATCAACTGTAATCACAGATGTGGCGGGAAGAAGAGATGTGTTGCATTTGCGATTGGCGACCAACAGCGTGCTTGTTCGATTTGTAGGAAATGCTTTACATCCGACAGATTATACGCGAATTGACGACTGGATAAAGCAGTTAAAAATATGGTTTGCTCAAGGGCTTCAAGCGGTCTATTTCTTTCCACACGAACCAGATAACCTACTCGCACCTGAACTAGCTGCTTACCTCTTACAACAAGTAGAAAAAGAACTTAATGTTATTGTAAGAGGTCCTAATTTTATAAAAGAACAGAAGCAAATGAGTCTATTCTAGCTACTACATACAAATAGCAAAAACAAAACCTATTAGCGTTCACCTTAATAAAGTTACTTCTCCTGCTTCACTAACTTTGCGTTGTTTGCCATTTTCCTCTACGGTATAGGTAACTCGCCAAACATACACACCATTGGATGCCAACTCGTTTTCAATGCTACCGTCCCAGCCTTGCTGAAGTTCCTCCGTCTGAAAAATGAGCGTTCCCCAGCGATCAAAAATTTGTAGTGAGTAGGCTAAGAAATCGCAATTTGGAAAGGGGCGAAATAGATCATTTTTATCATCTTCATTGGGCGAAAAGACGTTTGGAATATAAACCTCACAACGATCACACCACTCAATTTCGATATCATCCATAAGCATTTCACAGTCATTACTCACTTCTACAAAATAGTAACCTGCTTCGGTTGCTTCAAAACTTGCGGTGCTAGAACCGTCCTGCCATTTGTAGTCTTTGGCATTAGTCTTTGGTTTTAAAGTCAGGCTACTTCCTTTGCAGATAACGGTGTCTTGCCCTAAATTGATGATGAGCGGTTCTGTTTGTTCTACTATTACGCCGTCCATTGCGATTCCGCAATCATTAGTAACTGTGAGTGTGTAGTAGCCTGCGGCACTCACTTCGTATTGAGCAACTGCGCTACCGTCTTGCCATTTATAGCTGACATTTTTTGGAGGAGTACCAAGTAAAATAGTATCATTAGGACAAAGCGTTCGATCCGCCCCTAAGTTAATCTCAGGCGCAGCATTTAAGGTGACAGCTACACTATCTTTATGCTGAAAGCAATCATTAGTAGCTATTACCCAGTAATCTCCTGTTTCTTGCACAGTATAAATAGGGCTTTTTGAATTATCTTGCCATTGGATGTCAACGTTCTCCAAAGTAACAATTAAATCAACTGTTTCTCCTTCACACATCACAACATCCTCTCCTAACTCCAATTCAAAATTGGCGATTAAATTGATGGTAATTTCATCACTCACTGTTTCACAAGCATTACTGACCGTTACTGCATACTGCCCTTCGGAAACTACTTCTAAGGTCGGAAGAGTTGAGCCATCCTGCCACTCGTAGGTTGCATTAGGTTGACTAGCTTCTAAGAATATAGTTTCGCCTTCGCAAAGTGTTCGATCTTGACCTAAGTTTAGTGAAAGTGGACTTTCGTAATCTACTTGAACCTCGTCGCTAATTTCGCCGCAATTGGTTGTAACCGTCACAGCGTAAATCCCTGATTGAGTAACTGTAAAATTGGAATTGGTTGAACCATCCTGCCATTCGTAAGCTGCATTGTTCAATGCTACATTTAACTGAATCGTCTCATCTGGGCAAAGCAATTGATCTTCTCCTAGTTCAATACTAGGACTTTCCGTGAAAGTGATTGCTACCTCATCTTGGACACTTGCACAGTCATCGGTTACAGTAACTGCGTAAGTTCCGGATGTGGATATAGTCAAAATAGGCGAAGTGCTGCCTGTACTCCAAAGGTAGTTAGCTCCAAGATTAGTAACATCTAGTATAACATTATCGCCTTCACAGACTGTTCTATCTTCTCCTAAATTTATGGCTAAATTATTTCCAGCGTTGTGCATAACAGTGATGATATCCGATCCCATGCGACAGCCATCGGTTACAGTAACTGCGTAAACGCCTTCTTCAATAACGTTAATAATAGGTGACACATCCCCCGTATTCCAAAGATAAGTAGCTGTGGGCGAATCGACTGTGGCATCTAGTTCTACGGTAGTATTTGGGCAGGTAGTAATATCATTACCCAGTTCAATCTCCATTTCTTCTTCAACGCTGATGTCAAATGTCAGGGCTGTATTGAATGCCGGATTATTGCAAAGATCTAATACCTCTGTTGAGCGATCACCATCTAATCGTAAAGTAAACGAACCAGAAGTAGTAATAGCAGGCTCAATAAGTAAGTCAAATGATTTAGTATATAAGCCGCCTAGATCACAGACGGGAGATAGCAATCTGACATCATAAGAACCACCCGGACCTTCCAATACAAAGTTAAAGGCATCTATTGTAGCACATTGAATAGGCTCGTTGAACTCAATTTCTATTGAGTTATCGCCGCACTGTTGTGGGAAAGTGGCGTTGGTTACTTCAGGGTCTTCTAAATCAAAAATACCAATGCCTGCCGAAACTCCAAAGTCAATCGTATAGCCATTTGTGGAGCGCGACCAATTTGAGACAACTAGAACATAAACATTCCCTTTTTGAACTGGCACTAGAGCATTAACTGGATTGTTGCCTGAACTTATTGTAGGCGGATCATGATGGCAGCCACCTCCTTGAATACGGTAATCAGAATCACCCGTAGCACCTGTTACTCCAACACAACTCATGTCATTACCTTGCTGGCCTGCGGCGTTGCAGCTTACTAATAAATCTGGATTTGTACGAATCTCCTCGCAAGAAGCAGTGGTGAGGTCATACAAAGCCCAGTCGTAATCGTCTTGTAAGTCATTTGGCGTTAAGATGAACCCAAAGTTTCCAGTTTCATTCACCGTAAAAGTGTACCAAATTGCATTTTCTTCATGTGCTAAGCAAGAGATATTTCGATCTATTTCGTCAGTGTAGTTACCAAAACCACTAGCTACTTTATCTTCTGTATAAATTGGTTGGCAAATGGGAATAGCTCCTAGACAATCTTGAATGGTCGGCACTTGCGCCAGTGCACTAAAGGGCAATAAAAAACCTGCCATTATCAAAGATAATGATCGTAATGTGTGTATCATACTTAATCGGTTTTGGCTTGAAGCATTTGTTTAATCCTTCAAGTACTTTTTTCTTGCAAAGTAGGAAGTTTAACACATTAAGTAAAGACCAAATATGTGAGCGGAAAGATTGGACTACGGAATAGCCTATTTATCTCCAGAAATGGTGAACGGTTAAATTTATGCAGCTATTCATTCATTAAGATTCAATTTCCTGAAGAATCTCTTGAAGGCAATAAAGGTTTTATGGCAGTAGAGTCTCTTAGTTTAAGCGGTGCTGGTGCTTCTGGTTTATTTGGCTTAGACGGTTTTTTAATGGTGTTCTTCTCCATCTTTGCCCTAGCAATCAAGATAGAATCTACTATGGTATTAGCGCTTTCGTACAGTTCATTCATACAACGATCGTACTTACTTTCTGTCAATGCCACAACTCGCTTTTGCACTTCCGCTGCTATAAGTGCGGCCTTAGCTTCTTCTGAGATTTCCTCTTCGCAAGCAAGCAAGCCAAGCAGTAATAAAGAAAACACCATATACCTCATTATTCAAAGCGTTTTTTTTGTTGAGCAATTTCTACTAAACGCACTTTCAAAATCGAATCCGTTACGGCCTCCAATCTTTCGGCTTTGATGGTTTCACATTGTAGATTGAGCGAATCAATAACCGCTTCATACGCCAAGTTATACAAAGAATCTACGACCTGTCTATCCTCGTAACGCAGTGTCAGTGGTGGCGGTTCAGAGCATTGAAGCGTGCAGCAGCTAATAATGAGTAGTGTGAATAGCCTATAAACTGTTAGCGTACACAATAACTTTTTTTGCATCTTGTCTGCTTAATTTCTCCTTAAAATTAAGAACCCTATGCCACCACTAATTACGGAAGCTATAAAAATTCCAATTTTTGCTTGAAGTATATATGTTTGATTCGTAAAAGCAAGATCAGTGATAAACAAAGACATTGTAAAGCCAACACCTGCCAGCATAGCAACTCCGTAAATATGTCGCCAATTAAGCCCCTCAGGAAGTGCTGCAAGTTTGAGGTTGACTAAGATTTTTGAAACTCCAACGACTCCAATAAATTTACCTAAAGCCAAACCCATCATCACTCCAATACTAACATTACTGAATAGATTTTCAGTAAAATCACCTGCAAAAGTTATACCAGCATTGGCTATCGCAAAAACAGGCATAACTACAAAAGCAACTAGTGGATGCATCGCATGTTCTAATCTTTGAAGAGGCGTTAGGGCTGCTCTGGAGTAGAATCTTATCTTATCTATAATATGCAATTGATCATGGGTGAGGAGTATAACATTGTTTGGCGTACTTTTTTCAAACTCATTTGTTAATGAGTTCATTTTTGCCACAAACTTTTTATCCTGAATCTTGACATTTGCTGGGATCGTGAGTGCTGCAAGTACTCCCGCTATGGTTGCATGTACTCCTGAAAGCAGGAATGCCAACCATACTCCTCCTACACCAATAATTCCATAAAAAACAATGTTACGAACCCCTAAAGCGTTAGCAGCAACAAGAATAGCTAAAAATCCACCGCCTATCGCAAGGCTTACTAAGGAAATATCCGAAGTATAAAAAAAGGCAATGATCAAAACAGCACCAAGGTCATCAACTATGGCTAATGCTGTCAAAAATACTTTAAGCGATGTAGGAATCTTATCTCCTAATAAGTAAAGGATTCCAAGTGCAAAAGCAATATCTGTTGCCATTGGAATTCCCCATCCAGAGGAAGCTGCTCCAGATGAATTTAAAATTAGGTAGGACAATGCAGGTACTACCATACCACCTAAACCAGCCAAAATAGGTAGGATCGCATCTCTAGGATTTGAAAGTTCTCCTGCCATTACTTCCCTTTTTAGCTCAAGCCCTACCACAAAGAAGAAAACAGACATTAAGCCGTCATTAATCCAATGGTGCAGGGACTTTGACACTATAAACTCTTCAAAGCCAATTGAAAAGGTGTATTCCCAGAGATGATGATAAGCATTCTGAAGGGGTGAATTGGCTAAAATCAAAGCAACTAAGGCAGAAACAAACAGTAAAATTCCACTTGTGGTTGAATTGTCTATGAATCGACTAATTGGAAGTATCAAAAACTTATCAATCGGATCTACTCTCATTATTTTAGATTATTTGAGTTTAAATAAATGGACAGGTTTAAATGTTTAATAATGTAATAATGACATTAATAGAAAATTGTGTGCACAAACGAACAATTTAAACCTATCCACTTGCTTAAAATACTTGTTTTAATTTTTATTGAATATGCTATCAACAACAAGAGACCAATGAACACTTCTACTGCTCGAACCTGGTTTTCTTTGGTTAGATGACCTACTAATCGTTTCATTCTTTTACCTAACTCAAATTACTCGCTTATTCATCAAATTTCCTAAAGGAAAAAAAGTTTTCAAACAATCTGATGTTAGTAATGAAATCCTAAAGTAGTTTCTTCAAAATCAAGTTTAGTTTATTTTATAATTTCTTGACAAACCCACTTCGGCTTTTTTTGTTCCTGTGCTGAACACAATATATATTTAATGTCATACAGAAGTTTGAAGCAGGCTGCACTTGATTTAGAGAAGCATGGGCAACTTATCAGAATAAAATCAGAGGTTGATCCAGAGTTAGAAGTAGCAGAAATTCACAGAAGATTTTTTGATGCTCAAGGACCTGCTCTCCTCTTTGAGAATATAAAAGGCTCAAAGTTTCCAGCACTTTCCAATCTGTATGGCACTTTCGAGCGTACAGACTTCCTGTTTAGGCACACTATCGAGAAAGTCCAAAAAGTTATTGAACTAAAAGCAGACCCAGCAAACTTCTTAAAGAATCCTTTTCGCTACACAAGCGCACCTTTTACCGCAGTATCTGCATTACCTCGAAAGCGGCGAACTGCACCAATTTTATACGGTAAAACTCAAATTGACCAACTGCCTCTCATTAAATCATGGCAAATGGATGGCGGGGCATTTGTAACTATGCCACAAGTGATTACAATGCCTCCAAACACAAAAAACATGATGCAATCTAATGTTGGAATGTATCGTGTACAACTCTCTGGCAATGAATATGAAATAAATAAGGAAGTGGGAATGCACTATCAGCTACACAGAGGAATTGGTGTGCATCATACCATGTATAACGAAATCAATCAGCCGTTCAAAGCCTCCGTAGTGATCGGGGGACCTCCTTCTTATGCTTTTTCAGCTATCATGCCACTGCCAGAAGGACTTTCTGAAATGACCTTTGCAGGTATGCTAGGTGGGCATCGCTATGGCTATGTAATGAAAAACGGTCACGTAATCCCCGCTTTTGCTGATTTCGTTATAACTGGAACGATTCGGAAGAACGAAAAGAAGCCAGAAGGTCCTTTTGGCGATCACCTAGGCTACTACAGCCTAGAACATGATTTTCCAGTGATGGAAGTTGAGAATGTTTACTTTAGAAAAGATGCTATATGGCACTTTTCAGTAGTCGGGCGACCACCACAGGAAGATAGTAGTTTTGGTTACTTAATCCACAATTTGGTAAAGCCACTCACTCCGCAGGAATTTCCTGGCATCAAAGAAATCAATGCTGTTGATGCCTCAGGTGTGCATCCTTTGCTATTGGCCATTGGCAGTGAGCGATATATGCCTTTTAGAGAAGAAAAGCCAGAAGAAATTATTACACAAGCCAACCGAATTATTGGTTCTGGTCAGACTTCTCTAGCAAAATATTTATTCATAGCTGCTCAAAATGATGATCCTAATTTAACAACTCATCACATCGAAGACTACTTCCGTCATGTATTAGAAAGAGTAGATTGGACAAGAGACCTACATTTCCAAACTCGAACGACTATTGATACGCTAGACTACTCAGGAACAGGCTGGAATGAAGGCTCGAAGGTCATCATTGCTTGTCGAGGTAAAAAACGCAGAGCGCTCAAAGCTGAATTACCAATTGATTTCTCATTGCCCGATGAGTTTTCTAGCCCTCGATTTGTTCAAAAAGGCATTTTAGCGATTCAAGGGAAAGCGTACCAAGATGAAAATGCTAAGCAGGATATACAGCAACTCACACAACATTTGAAGAAATTTAACTTAGAAAACACACCACTTATCATAATTTGTGATGATAGCCAATTTATAGCGGAGACATTGAACAATTTTCTTTGGGTAACTTTCACTCGCTCCAATCCTTCACACGATATTTATGGCGTGGATAGTTTCACAGAATTTAAGCACTGGGGCTGTCGCAGTTCGCTAGTGATTGATGCGAGAATAAAGCCACACCATGCGCCAGCAATGACGACTGATCCTCAAATTGCAAAAAAAGTAGATCGCTTATTTTCAAAAGGAGGAGAACTATACGGCACAATTTAGCAATTCACTTTGTTTAAAATTTTAGAAATCATCATCTAATTGTGCACACAGGCTACAAATATTTTGTGTGTTCAGTTCAAAATCATGCCACAACCAAAGCAATCATCCAAGCAAAAATTCCTACCTTTCGCCTAGTTTTTTACTATGGATAAATCTAGTATTGAATAATCAGTCGCAATACTAATCAAACAGACTATTATGAGTTTTCGCCAAGAAAAAGATAGTATCGGATATATAGATGTGCCAGAAGATGCTTATTGGGGTGCACAAACCCAACGATCTCTGCAAAATTTCAAAATTGGTGGGCAGCAAATGCCAATTGAAGTAATTCGTGCATTCGCCATTCTGAAAAAAGCTGCTGCTAGGACAAATGAAGCACTGGGAGAGCTGCCGATGGAAAAAGCAGACGTTATTGCTTTAGTTTGCGATGAAATATTGGCAGGAAAGCTAAACGATCAATTTCCGCTAGTAGTTTGGCAGACAGGTTCTGGCACTCAATCAAACATGAACGTCAATGAAGTAATTGCCAATCGGGGTCATGTTTTGAGAGGCGGGGCATTAACGGACGAAAAAAAATCACTGCATCCTAACGACGATGTTAATAAGTCTCAATCTTCTAATGATACTTTTCCAACGGCCATGCACATCGCCGCTTATAAAAAAATAATGGAAGTAACCATTCCAGGTATGCAAAAGCTTCGAAGTAAATTGGCTGAGAAGTCAGACGAGTTTATAAATGTGGTAAAAATTGGGCGAACACATTTCATGGATGCAACGCCTGTGACTGTAGGGCAAGAATTGAGTGGCTATGTTTCTCAATTAGATCATGGTATTAGAGCTATTCAAAATACACTAAAGCATCTTTCAGAACTGGCGCTAGGGGGAACAGCAGTCGGCACAGGCTTGAATGCACCAGCGAACTATGCAGAAAAAGTAGCTTCAAAAATTGCAGCATTAACAGGTTTGCCCTTTACCTCTGCTGAGAATAAATTTGAAGCATTAGCCGCACATGATGCTATTGTGGAATCGCATGGTGCTTTGAAAACAGTAGCTTGCAGCTTGATGAAAATTGGAAATGACATTCGTATGTTATCCTCAGGACCTAGAAGCGGCATTGGTGAATTGTTGATTCCCGCCAATGAGCCAGGTTCTTCCATCATGCCAGGCAAGGTAAACCCTACGCAATCAGAAGCCTTGACAATGGCAATGGCGCAAGTAATCGGCAATGATGTAGCCATCAATGTGGGGGGGATGACGGGGCATTTCGAGCTAAATGTTTTTAAACCGATGATGATCTATAATTTCCTTTGGTCTGCTCAATTAATCGGTGATGCTTGTATAAGTTTTACAGATAATTGTATTGCGGGGTTGCAACCAAATTACAAGCGCATTAAAGAACACTTAAATAATTCTTTGATGCTAGTAACTGCCTTAAATACTAAGATTGGTTATGACAACGCAGCAACAATTGCTAAAAAGGCTTATGCTGAAGATAAAACGCTAAAGCAGGCTGCTATTGAACTAGAACTAATAACAGAAGAGCAATTCAATGAATGGGTGCGCCCTGAAACAATGGTATAGTACCAATAGCAATTGTTCTTGGAAGTAGTTTAATGTTATTGCCTATTTCAGCACCAATACATTGATTCGCTCTTTCTTTGGCATATCCTCTATGGTAGCATAAAAGCTATTGTTCGTACGTTTAGATTGCTTATTTGCTTATACAATTTTTTGTTAATGTGATAGCTGTATCACTAAATATTTGAGTCTGCCCACTTACTTGGGTGCTATAACTTTAAAGATTAGACCATTACAAAACAATATCTTCTTGCCTACGACCCTTCTTCATAATAGAATTGTCAAAATAATTGGTCAAGAACAGAATTAAGTTAGCTTCAATAGCACAACTTGAATCAAATCTTCGTTGTTATTTTTAGACAAATATTTCCAAGAAATTATCGAACAATTACATTATTAATATACTTTAAACCTATAATTTATGAAGCAGATCATCTTACTATTTATGTTACTAACTACATCTTTTGCTTGGTCACAAACGAAGCTCATTGAGAAAGTAGAAAAAACTGAAGACGAGATCGTTATTCCTTACGAAAAGTACGAACTGGAAAACGGTTTGACCCTCATCATCCATGAAGATAAATCTGATCCTCTAGTTCATGTAGATGTTACTTATCATGTGGGTTCCGCTAGAGAAGAAATTAACAAATCGGGCTTTGCTCACTTTTTTGAGCACATGATGTTTCAAGGCTCTGAAAATGTCGCAGACGAGGAGCACTTCAAAATTGTTACAGAGTCTGGGGGAACGTTAAACGGCACCACTAATCGGGATAGAACCAACTATTTTGAGACACTTCCTAGCAACCAGCTTGAGACAGCACTTTGGCTAGAGGCAGATCGAATGGGATTCTTTTTGAATGCCGTAACGCAGAAAAAGTTTGAGGTGCAGCGCGCCACTGTAAAGAACGAAAAAGCACAAAACTATGACAATCGCCCCTATGGTAGGTATAGTGAAATTAACTCAGGGGCATTATATCCTTATGGGCATCCCTATTCTTGGCTGACCATTGGAAGGGTGGAAGACCTCGATCGCGTGGATGTAGAGGACTTGAAGCGTTTCTTTTTGCGTTGGTACGGACCCAATAATGCTGTTTTAACAGTTGGAGGAGATGTTGAGCCAAAGCAAGTTGTGAAAATGGTGGAAAAATACTTTGGTGTAATTCCGAGAGGACCAGAAGTGGAAAAAATAGAATTAGCAGCACCCGTACTAGATCAAGACCGCCATATATCTTACGTTGATAAAAATATTCGCTTCCCTGCACTTTTATTTACTTACCCAACTGTACCTAGATTTCACCCTGACGAAGCACCGCTAGATTGTCTTGCAGAGATTTTAGGGCAAGGCAAAAGCTCTTATTTTTACAAGAAATTTGTAAAAACACAAAAAGCTATTCAAGCATCTGCTTCTCATCCGACAAGTGAATTGGCAGGTGAATTTTTTATGTTTGTTCTACCATTTCCAGGGCAGACCTTGGCTGATTTTGAATCAGAAATGCGAACAATCCTTGCAGAGTTTGAAGAAAATGGGGTTTCTGATGACGATATTCAAAAATTCAAGGCTAATCAAGAATCAACTATTATTAATGGTTTAGCAACAGTAAGTGGAAAAGTATCACAGTTGGCTAGTTATGAAACTTTCTACGGCGATGCTAATGCGATAAAGTACGACTTAGAACGCTACATGAATATCACTAAGGAGGATGTGATGCGCGTATTTAAGAAGTACATCAAAGACAAATACGCCGTGATTCAGAGTGTGATTCCCAATGAAGAAACCGCTACGGCTCAGGCAGATAATTACGAGATTCCAATGGAAGGGGATAATCCTTTTCCAACAACAGATTATTCTGGATTGGAATATAAAAGACCAACGGGCGATGCGTTTGACAGAAGTAAGAAACCGGCACTTGGAGCAAACCCGATCGTGAAAGTACCTGCCTTTTGGAACGCTGAGTTTGACAATGGCATGAAAGTAATTGGTACTAAGAGTGATGAAATTCCCACGGTTGCGATTCAACTGACCATCAACGGCGGACATAAAATGGACGCTAATAATGTTTCTAAGTCTGGATTGGCTTCACTGACAGCAAGTATGATGAACGAAGCTACCGAAAATTTTACTTCTGAAGAAATTCAAGAAGCCTTACGCAAGTTGGGAAGTAGCATTAGTATTTATGCTGGTCAAGCAAGTACAACCATGAGTATTCAATCATTGAAAAAAAATCTCGACAAAACACTTGAGATTGCAGAAGAAATTTTAAAAAACCCTGCCTTCAAAGAAGAAGACTTCGAGCGGCTTAAAAAGCAACAGCTAGAAGGAATACAAGCTAATCAAAAAGACCCTGCTTCTATTGCTGATCAGGTTTACAACCGCTTAATCTATGGCAATGCTCATATTTTTTCTGTGCCTACTTCGGGAACGGAAGAAACCGTGAACAATGTAACCTTGGAGGACGTAAAAAATTTCTACAACAAATATTATACACCTTCTATTTCTGAATTGGTGATCGTTGGGGATATTGACGAACAAGAGTTGATGCCAAAATTGGATTTCTTAAAAACTTGGAAAGGGGAGGCAGTCGAAATGCCTAAGATGCCAACGCCACAGAAAGTGGATAAAACAAAAATATACCTAGTCGATAAAACAGAAGCACCGCAGTCGCAAATAAGAGTTGGATACTTGACAGATTTGACTTACGATGTAGCAGGAGATTACTTCAAATCGTACTTAATGAATTATCCTTTAGGCGGCGCTTTCAATAGTCGCATCAACTTAAATTTACGCGAGGATAAAGGTTGGACTTATGGTGCTAGCTCCTATTTTCAAGTTGGTGATGATCCAGGACCCTTTACAGTAAGCACTGGAGTAAAGGCAGATGCTACTGATAGCACAGTAATAGAAATCATGAAAGAACTGAAAAGTTATGAACGAGATGGCATCACTGAAGAAGAATTGTCCTTTATGAGAAAATCAGTAGGACAGCGCGATGCGAGAAGCTATGAAGCACCATGGCAGAAAACCAGTTTCCTGAGAAGAATTGTACATTTTGATCTGCCTGCCGACTTTACAGACAAGCAAGCAGAAATCATAGCAACAATTGAGAAGGAAGAAATTGATCGCTTGGCTAAAAAGTACATCAATACGAGTAAGATGAATATTTTAGTTGTAGGAGATGAAGCGACAAATAGAGAGAAATTGGAAAAACTAGGCTATGAAGTAATTAAACTGGATGAAAAAGGAAATAGTAAAGTGATCAAGCCGTAACATAGATTAGGTTTATCGTATGAGGTTTGTTAAATCCAAGGTGGAAATAACAAACCTCATTCTAACTCCACATCGCTAAAAGATAAAAACAATAGTAAATACAAGGACTACAAAGATAATACCGTACATGAAAACATTATAGCAAATACTCAAGAAGCGATACTTTTTAGCTAGAACCTTTCCTAAAAAGTACAAATCCCGCGTCATAGAACTATACAAAAAATCACTATCCCTAATCATCTCTGTCATTCCCCACTGAAAATCATCCAAATCCATATTGTAGTAATTGCCGAAGAAGAGCAGATTTGAGCGACGATTTTTGATGTCTTCTCTTGTGAATTTCCCTTCTGTTACTTTCGGGCGTGTCGAGAGCGTAGCAAAGATCATGGCGACTAAGCAAACTACTAGCAATGCCAATGTTGGGATAATCAACTTAGGATTTGTTGTGAATTGAGGAACAAGTGTAGAGACCACAATTGAAATAATGATTGCATTGATACTCAGCATGATATTTGCCTTGTTATCTGCAATGGAACTTAAATTTATGTGTGTCCTGTAAGTGCTGCGGTACATTGTTTCGACTCCTCTTCCCAAAGAGAGGTCTTTCAGTTGGTAGGCATTAGAATTAATGGCTTTTTTCAAATTTTCTTTCTTGTTCTTACTTTTCTTCTTTTTTGCTTTCTTCAACTTTGCTTGTTCAAATTCATCTGGATATAGCTTCAACCGCCGCTTTTTCAATTGCCTGATATGCTTTTCTTTTTGATCCTCCAGTAAGGCTCTCGCTCTTTCTGTATGATATTCGTGGTTGCTCATGAAGTGCAATTCAAAATCAAACCAATCTTTTTCAGACATAATCTTCCCTTGAGTAACTGCAAGTTCTTGGCGCAGCCTACTGCATTGATCCCAATACAATAAACTCCCAAGATGACTCAAATCAGCATCACAGAGAATGCGATCAATCAAGGTAGTAGGTTCAGCCGATGGCTTAGTTGCTAGGATGGCTTGTTCTACTCGTTGAATATTAACTTCATCGTAACCTTTAGATTCAAGAAAAACTCTGGCAATACTAGCGCCTCTTTGTTCATGACCTTCAGGTTTTTCATTGTAGCCCACATCATGAAACCATGCTGCCAATTGCAGTATCTCTAACTCTGTATTTGTCAACTCATAATCTTCAGCAATAGTAAGAGTGGCATCTACGACATTACGTACATGTTCTAAATTGTGAAAAACATACTTTGCAGAGACATTTTCGTTGAAAAATGCTGTAACGTACAACTCAGCGGATAAGACAACCGGACTTTCCTTGTATTCCATTGGTTACTTAGACTCTATCTATCTGCACTTTCTTGATAATGCTACTTCACAGGTGGGCACATCATTGTAAGAATTCTAATTCAAACAATATTACAGACAAATAAAATGAATAATCATGAATATACTAGACATTGAAGATTGTTTGGTCAATATCTAGTACTAAAATGAGAATCTATTCTTCTTCAACTTTCTTCTTTTCTTCTACTTCGCGCATTCCTTCTTTAATCTCTCCTTCAATAGAAGAACGAGCATTGTTGAATTCTTTGATTCCTTTACCTAGACCTCTCATCAATTCAGGAATCTTCCGACCACCAAATAACAATAAGACCACAAATACAATGATGATCCATTCCATTCCTCCTGGTAACATAATTTACTAATTTTACTGCGTAAAGCTAATGGATAGATGAATTTATTACACTCTATCCGCTAAGTAATACTTTACTCGTTATTAAATAATTTCTTCGTTCGATTGAGTACTTGACTTCTCCGTCTCTTTACTTTTGCGTTCTTTGAGTTCCGCTTCTCTCATACCCTCTCTTAGTTCTCTTTGTACAGTAGCTTTTGCATTGTTAAATTCGCGCATGAATTTCCCAACACCACGCATTAATTCAGGTAACTTATCACTACCAAATAGTAGTAACACTACAAGTACAACTACAATAATCTCTCCACCACTGAAACTAAACAACCAAGTCGTTGCCATAATTTGTTTTTTTCTCTGACTACTAAGATAACACTTCTTATCTACAAGTTGTCAAGAGACAGTGTAAAAAAATAATTTACAGCTATTAAATACTCCATATTGACCAGCCTAGTAATTACCGATTAAGTGTGATAAGTAGTTGTGAATATTGCGGCTTGAAGTCAAAAGAGCAGAACCTTCTCTTGAGGAAGCAAACAATTAATGTAAACTTAACATAAAAACAAAAGTTTTTTCGCAACTTTGTAAATAATTGGAACATAATCTTTTATCATTTTGATGGAGGCTATATTCAGCGTATAGCCTCTTTTTTATCCAAACAAACTTCCCTGCTTAGAAAAGCTCATTGGATTCTCCAATTCAAGTAGCTTTCGTTTCATTTCTAAACCATAAAAGTATCCTTGCAAGTTTCCATTCTTTGCAACAACACGATGACAAGGAACAATGATTGCAATAGGATTATTCTTATTAGCTAATCCAACTGCTCGAACAGCTTTCGGGTTATTGAGTCGTTCTGCAATCTTAGAATATGAAGTCGTATGACCGTAAGGTATTTTCAACAATTCTCGCCAAACTTGCTGATTAAACTTAGATTTCCCCTCCCAGTCCAACTTTAGATCAAAAATGCGTCGTTTCCCCTGAAAATACTCCTTCAACTGCTCCGCACAATCCCATAAAAATGGAGGAACGTACAAGTCTGCCTTGCTGTATTCTACCAATTTTACTTGCTGGACACCTCGCCCACTACCTGTAATTTTGAAATGACCAAAAGATGTTTTAATATAGGTAGTTGACAACATGATTTCTTTTTCAAAGCAAATTTACAAGACAAATGCAAGATTGTCAATATGCAGAACTTAATTTTAAAAAGATACAGATGGCTCGAAATTGATCTTATCACTATCTACAAAAGCGTAATGTAAAAAAAATATTAACTTGCAGCCGTTTGTATCTTTATTATTGCAAATGTTGAGCTATAATTGTGGATAATTATATTCTAAGCAAAAAACATATTCAATTCTATGAAAAAATCCATTTTAGTAATCATACTTACTTTGATAGCACCTCTTTTGATGTTTAGTCAAGAGAAAGGGTTAGATGAAAAAATTAATGAAGCATTTACGCCCATTTCCAATTGGTTTCAGAGTATCATTTTCTTTCAAATTGCAGGTGTTCCGTTTGTAGTCATCCTTCTGGTGGTAGGCGCAACCTTTTTTACGCTGTACTTTGGGTTTATCAACATTCGTAAATTTCCATTATCGATTAGTATTGTGCGAGGAAAATATGACGAACTTGACCACCACAGTGCAGACAAGGCAGAGGTGAATATTGTCAGTGGCGATATAGTAGATACGATAAAAGACGAAAGTAAAGATGGAGAAGTTACCCATTTTCAAGCCTTGGCAACTGCCGTTTCAGGAACGGTGGGCTTGGGGAATATAGCAGGTGTAGCATTAGCAATTGCACTCGGTGGACCGGGGGCTACTTTCTGGATGATTGTTTGTGGCATTCTAGGAATGTCCACGAAATTTGTTGAATGTACTCTTGGTGTAAAATATCGTGATATTGGAGAAGATGGAACGGTTTATGGAGGACCGATGTATTATTTAACAAAAGGGCTAAAGGAACGTGGATTCACGGGGCTAGGAAAAGTACTCGCAGTTATATTTTCTATTCTAGCAATTGGAGGTTCTTTTGGTGGTGGAAATATGGCGCAATCCAATCAAGCAGCAAGCCAACTAGCGGATTTATTAGGTATGCAAAGTGGTTCTTCTGGTACTATTATTGGTGTTGTGTTAGCCATAATAGTTGGATTGGTGATTATTGGTGGCATCAAGCGTATTGCTGCTGTAACAGAAAAAGTTGTACCAATAATGGCAGTTACTTATGTAGCAGCTTGTTTATTCATCATCTTTAGCAATATTTCCTACGTAGATGATGCCTTTGGTCTGATCTTTACGCAGGCATTTACCCCACAGGCAGGTCTAGGTGGTTTATTTGGTGTATTAATTACGGGATTTAGAAGAGCTGCCTTTTCTAACGAAGCGGGAGCGGGTTCTGCTGCAATTGCTCACTCGGCGGTAAAAACAAAGTTCGCTGCATCAGAAGGTTTAGTTGCTTTAATGGAGCCGTTCATTGATACAGTTGTTATCTGCACAATGACAGCATTGGTGATTATTATGTACAACAGTGGTGGCGTTTTTGAGTATGGAAGTGGTTCTGGTACTGGCGTATTGATAAATGGAGAAGAAATAGAAGGCGCTGTATTAACATCAATGGCTTTTGAAAGCACAATTCCTTGGTTTCCTGTAATACTGACCATTGCAATTATTTTATTTGCGATCTCTACTATGATTTCTTGGTCTTATTATGGCTCTCAAGCATGGATGTACTTATTCGGTAAAAGCAAGACAACTGACTTGATATACAAAGTTATCTTCTGTATTTTTATAGTCATAGGAGCTGGAGCAAGTATGGACTCTGTTTGGGGCTTCTCTGATGCTATGATCTTGGGGCTTGTTTTTCCAAATATGATTGGTCTTTTCATACTATTTCCTAAAGTTAAAGAGGAACTAAACAGGTATTTGTCAGCCATAAAATCAAACAAAGTGTAATTAGCTTTTAATCTGGGCAGTGGAACTGGATACAATTCATTCACTCCACTGCCCTTTTTCAAAATTATATAATGAAATGAATAGACGAAGGGCTTTATCTACCATATCAATAGTTGCTGGAGGCGGTATGGCAATTCCCTCTTCCTTCCTATCTTCTTGTCGTTCAGAAGACTACACACCTGTATTTTTTAGCCCTAATGATTTGATGCTATTACGGGAAATAGCCGAAACAATTTTACCTGCAACGAGTGACACTCCAGGAGCTGGTGAATCAGGTGCTGCTAATTTCATAGATATTTATGTGGCAGATTGCTATGGCTCAACGCAGCAAGTCCAACTTGAAAATGGTTTGATTGATCTCAAAAAGCAATGCAAAAGCCGCTTTGGTCGCTCTTTTCTTCAACTAACAAATCTACAAAAGCACGATTATATAACTGCTGTGGACAAGGCGGCAAGCGAAGGAACAATAGCTTATGATTATTTCATAGCACTAAAAAATCTTGTTCTATTTGCTTATTTTACCTCCGAGATAGGAGCTACGCAAGCTCTGCGCTACTTGCCTATTCCCGGTAAATATATAGGCGATTACCCGCTCAAAAGAGGCGACAAAATATGGGCTTTATAAACGAAAAAGGTTATGCAATCAAAAGATACAACAAAAACAGATGCTAACACTTTTGATGCCATTGTCGTAGGTTCTGGCATCAGTGGAGGATGGGCAGCGAAGGAGCTTTGTGAGAAAGGGCTCCGGACGCTTGTACTTGAGCGCGGGCGAGACGTCAAGCATGGAAACTACCCAACAGCTATGCTGAATCCTTGGGATTTTCCACATCGCAACCGTCTAACGTATGAAATGAAGCAGACAAATCCCATTGCTGACCGCTGCTATGCTTTTGATGAATCCACACAGCACTTCTTTGTGAAAGATCAGGAACATCCCTACATTCAGGAAAAGCCTTTTGATTGGATACGTGGTTACCAAGTAGGAGGCAAATCTTTGATATGGGCTCGCCAAACACAGCGATGGAGCAAGTATGAATTCGATAACCCTACCAAATACGGCTATGCGACGGACTGGAGTATTGGCTATACCGACTTAGCAGATTGGTACAGCTATGTAGAAAAATTTGTTGGCATCAGCGGAAATAAGGATGGGCTGGACACGCTACCAGATGGCGAATTTTTACCAGCCTGGGAGATGAACGCCACAGAAAAAGAAATGTCCGAAGCGATCAATCAATATTATAAAGACCGATTTGCTATCATTGGACGCTGCGCTCATCTAACACAACCGAACCCCATTCATTTAGAGCAAGGAAGAGGACAGTGTCAAGCTAGAAATCTTTGCTATCGGGGTTGTCCTTATGGTGCTTACTTTAGCTCCAATTCTTCTACGTTGCCTTGGGCAGAGCGGACAGGCAATCTAACGCTAAGACCAGATTCAGTAGTGCATTCTATTTTGTATGATGCCACTCAACAAAAAGCAGTTGGCGTTAAAGTAGTAGATCGCTTGACGAAAGAACCGCATTATTTTTATGCAGATATTATTTTTCTAAACGCCGCAACACTCAACACAAATCTCATTTTACTCAACTCCGTCTCTGAGCGATTCCCAAATGGGCTAGGTAATGACAACGGTTTACTCGGTAAGTACATTGCGTTTCACAACTATCGCGGAACCCTCACCGCAGAACGTAGTGGAAACTCGGACAGTTATTATTATGGACGCCGACCCACATCTATCGTGATCCCGAACTTTAGAAATGTGCAACAACAAGAGACAGACTTTAAAGGAGGCTACATGACCTTTTTTACAGCAGCACGGACAGGATGGAATAGACCAGTAGAAGGCGAACAAATCGGCGCAGCATTTAAGAAGAAAATCACTCAGCCTGGCGGTTGGAGCGTTTACATGATGATGCAAGGCGAAACGATTCCTAAAGCCTCCAATCACGTTCGACTTAGTACTACAAAGCAGGACGAGTGGGGTATGCCGCTACTCATCACAGCAATTGATTACGATGAGAACGATGAGCTACTGCTGCAAGACTTTTTCAACGAAGGGGAGAAGATGCTTGAGGTAGCAGGTTGCTCTAACATTCAACGCCATGATAGTCAGCAAGCCCCAGGCTTGGATATTCATGTGATGGGTGGTGTAAAAATGGGGAAAGATCCTAAAACCTCATTGGTCAATCAATGGAATCAGTTACATAGTTGCAAGAATGTCTTTGTTACGGATGGTGCTTGCATGACGACGACAGGTGTCCAAAATCCATCGTTAACTTTTATGGCAATCACTGCCAGAGCAGCAAATTATGCCATAGATGCTCGTAAATCTGGGCTACTCTAAAATAGAAGATGTTGAATCAAGCTATTGCTCTATTAGATGCACTATTTCAGTTAAAATAAACAGTAAATGCTACAACAGTACAATGCAAAAAATGATGATATTCTAGTTTACATCAATGGTGAATTACTGCCGCGCGAAGCAGCAAAAATATCTGTTTTTGACAGTGTAGTGCAAGGTGGAGATGCTGTTTGGGAGGGACTAAGAGTTTATGAAGGTCGCATTTTCTCATTGGATCACCACCTAGAGCGACTCCAAAACTCAGCTCATGCACTTGCATTCAAGAATATTCCAAGCAATGAGGAAGTAAAAGACGCATTGTTCCAAACATTGGAAGCCAACAAAATGAAAGATGGTGTCCACATTCGTTTGACGCTCACGAGAGGCGAAAAAATCACCTCAGGCATGGACCCTCGACTAAATCAGTTTGGCTGCACGCTAATTATTCTAGCAGAGTGGAAACCTCCTGTTTATCCGCCTTCTATTACCTTGATAACAAGTTCTATTAGAAGAAATTCTCCAATTTTCTTAGACTCCAAAATTCATCATAACAATTTACTTAACAATATTTTAGCCAAGATAGAAGCCAATCATGCAGGTGCAGATGCTGGCATTATGTTGGATAAAGATGGCTATGTAGCAGAAGCTAATGGTGTAAATTTGTTCATGATTTATAAAGGAATTGTTTATACACCTCATGCTGATAGCTGCCTACCAGGTATCACGAGAGGTTTGATTATAGAACTTTGTAAAGCAAACGGTATTCCTGTAAAAGAAAAAAGACTCTCTGTAACGGAATTTTATGTAGCTGATGAAGTATTCACCACCGGCACAATGGGCGAACTAACAAAAGTTCATGAAATAGATGGTCGCATTATTCGAAATAAATCAGCTATTTCCTTGCTAGATCAGTTAAATAACTTGTTTTTAGCAGAAACAAAAACAGCAGGAACACCTCTTCCATTTTAGGTTTGAGTGGGTAGATTTGTGTTATAAATATTAATGAATTTCTACCTATGATATAGGGTAGGTTTATGAGCTTTAAGTTTGGCTATTCAATTAGGAAACTACAACTATTTCAACTTATTCATCGTCCAGTGGCTTGACCACGTTTTCTGCGTTGTGCTTCTTCAACAGATATTCGTTCATTACCATGATAGGCCAATATAAAAACACCCATGAATCCTCTGTGCATCATCTCTTGACGTATCTTATCTGCCTCTTGTAAGGTGCGAATATCTCTGATTTGGTATTTATTTCTGTCATCTTCCCAAATGATCTCTACGACGTAAGGAATGTCTTGCCACTTGGCATCAGTGGTTTTGATTTTTGTTCTGGAAGCAGCCAGTTGCACTCGATATTGAATTGGCATATCCCAATTTATGTTACTGTTTTTTGGTGTACTACTTTTTTTGTTGATGGGCTTATTGATAACTTCTTTCTTAGGGGTTTGTCCTTTTAGATCAACTTCAATAGTCTCGTGTGTTTCTAATTTTTCTGTTCCAAATTCATCAGAAAAGCTGATGTCGTCAGGATTGATTTTTTTGGAAGAATGATAAAAATTAGTTTCACCTTGCACCTCTGGAAGAGTAACAGAAGGTGTCGAAACGCTGTAAGTTGGCGTTGAAGTTGCTTGAGTAGTTGCTGTAAATTCAGCTGGAATTCTTGTTGATTGCATATCAGCTATGGCAGAATTGGCTTTATCTTCTACTACCTTTTTGTAATCTTGAAAAGCATTAAAAATAGAGGTCGCCATTAGTTCCTGTCCTGATTGAGTGCTCAAGAAATTTTCCTCTACACGGTTAGTTAGGAAACCTGTTTCTATTAGTACACTCGGCATTGTTGTTTCTCGTAGTACGAGAAATCCTGCCTGCTTCACGCCTCTACTTTTTCTTCCTACTTCTGCAAAGTGATGTTCCACTTGCGTTGCAAATAAGATACTTTGTTCTAAAAACGCATTTTGATACATTGAAAGAATAATGTGTCCTTCATTAGAGTTAGGATCAAAGCCATTGTAGGTTTGCTCGTAGTCTTCTTCATAAAAGATAGCTGCATTCTCTCGTTTTGCAACGTCTAAATTATCCTCTGCTCTGTGTAATCCTAGAACATAAGTTTCAGAGCCTTGCGTTCCATAGTATCTGGAAATAGCATTGCAATGAATAGAAATAAACAGATCGGCATGATTGCGATTGGCGATCGCTGCCCGCTCATTCAAAGGAATAAATATGTCTTTATCTCTAGTCAAGATGACTCGAATATTAGGGTAACGCTCATTAAAATACTCACGAAGTTGTTTGGCTACTGCTAAAGCAATATGTTTTTCTTGACTGTGCGTTCCATGGCAGCCAGGGTCTTTTCCACCGTGTCCGGGATCTATTACTACTGTTTTAATTTTGTAGGCTTCATTTGCCATCAAAGTAGCAAGCGGCGAATGGCAATTGATGCCTCTATGGTCGTAAAATTGGAAGTTGAACTCTTTTGTAGGCTCACATTCGGAATCTTCCAATAAGGTCATACCTTTGTTGAATGAATGAGTCGCACAATCATGACGGGCTTTGATAATATGGCGATTAAGGAATGTAAAGGAAACGTTAAACCAACTGGCATCAGTTTGCGAATAAGAAAAACAAAACGTTAGACCAATAAATAATACTCTAATCATGGTTTTTAGACTTTGGCTGCTGCTATTTCGATAATATTTAATTGATATAAAAACGATTAATTTCTATCATATTGTGAAAATGACATTATCAAATGCGTGCTTCCTTTTAAAAAATAAAACATGGCTATTGTTAGGTAGTTTACATTTGGTAGTGCTTTCTAATGCTCAAACGCCATCAGAGATACAACTTGATACAATAAATCCTCCTTTTTCTGTTATCGACAGTTCTCAGATAAACGCTATTCCCAAAGATAGCATAGTTTTCAACACAGACGTTCTACTATCGGAAAGTGCCTTAGATGCTCCCGTTGATTACAAAGCTAGGGACTCTATGATTTATGATATAGCCAACCAAAAAGTATATTTATATGGAGGCGCTGAAGTCAAATTTGAGACGATCACTTTACAGGCTGGTTACATTGAGCTGAACTGGGGCACGAATATTGTGCTAGCAGAGGGGGCTTTGGATAGTTTAGGTAAGCTGGCAGAAAAACCAAACTTCAAGGATAAATCACAGGAGTTTGTAGCCGAGCGCATGAGATACAATTTCAAGACGCAAAAAGGAATCATTTATGATGTAGCGACCACTCAAGATAATCTCTATGTGCTGGGGTCAAAGTCAAAATTTGTACGCACTCAAAAACAAATTACACCAGATAGTATTACAGAACAAGACATCATTTTTAGTGAAGACGCCATTTTTACTACCTGCAATCATCCTGAACCACATTACGGGATTCGCAGTAGTAAACAAAAGGTAATTCCAGGCAAGATGGTTATTGTAGGACCTTCCAACTTGGAAATTGCTGGTGTTCCGACTCCACTTTTCTTACCATTTGCTTTTTTTCCAACTACCGAAACTAAGACTCAGGGCTTGATTATTCCTAGAGATTATGAATTTTCGGAGCAGTGGGGATTTGGCATTCGAAATATTGGCTATTATATTCCTATCAATGATTATTTTGACATTACCCTCAATGGCAATATTTATCTGAAGGGAACATGGGGATTAGGTCTTTCCGCAAATTTTAAAAAGCGGTATAAGTACAATGGTCGCTTTAACTTTGACTATGCCCGTCAACGCACAGAGGGTGGAGATGGTGTTGTTTCTTTCACGCCTTCACTAGCGATTAGAGGTAGTTTAAATCAGGCTTCTGGAGCGCACCCAACGCGCAGGATCAGTGGAAGTCTAAATATACAATTTAACAATTATCAATCGAATAACTTTAATGATGCCCAAAGTGTACTTCAAGGACAATTTTCTTCTAACTTTTCTTACAGCCAGTCTTTTCCAGGCAAGCCTTTCACACTTTCAGCCGCCTTTACACATTCTCAAAATGCTCGTTCTGGAAAGATGACAATCAACTTTCCTAACCTTAATTTCCAGACCCAGACCATTTATCCATTTAAGCACAAAAATCGCTTAAAAAAAGATGGTACAAGAAGACAGGAACAGTGGTACGAACAAATTGCCTTTCGCTATCAAGGAGAGGCAAAGGCATCAGTAACAGGTGTTGACACGCTTTCTCAGTTTTTCCAAGCAGAAAACTTTCAGCGTGGACTAAATGGTGGTGTTCGTCAACAAGCAACAGTCAATACTTCCTTTAAACTATTCAAAAATCTTAGCATCACGCCAAGTGTAAATTACACCAACTCCATCAACTTTAAATACTCAGAATATAACTTCATCGATAGTATTGCTACCGTTTTTGATACTATTGTTAATCCTAGCGACCCTAGCGATATATTCATCAATGAAGAGCAAATCTATTTTAGTGATTTAATGCAGGATACACTCTGGGGCTTCAAACCCATACACGAGTACTCTGCTTCAATTAGCGTAAATACTCAGTTGTTTAGAACGCTGCGCTTTAGCAAAGGCTGGCTACGAGGCGTTCGGCACGTTGTCAAGCCCTCGATTTCTATGAGTTTTTCGCCTGATTATACCAATCCAGATTTGGGTTATAACTTTTACTATAAAGAAAACAATACGATTGATAGCATTTTTACGGAACGCTCGCAGTCTATTTTTAATATTAGTCAATATCGTGCGCCAAATTCAGGTCAGCAGATGTCCTTGAATTACTCCATAAATAACATTTACGAGGCCAAATATTTTTCAAAAAGAGACTCTGCGGATAAGAAATTTAGGATTTTTGATAATTTAATTCTTTCTGGTAATTATAATTTTGCAGCAGATTCACTCAAATTTAGTGATACTCGTGTGAGCGGAACAACAAGGCTGTTTAAAGGAATTACCACATTCAATTTTAACGCCAACTGGAGTTTCTACGATGTAGATGAAAATGGTAGAAAAATAGATCGCTTTTACTGGCGAGCAACTGGAAAACCCTTTCGCTTCGATCAAGCCACTTTTAGATTGAGTACTAGTTTGACCTTCAATCAAATTAAAGCATTGATAAAAGGTGAAAATGTACAGCAATCTAGAGGTGGTAGCAATAGAAACTCAGGCAACCAAGATCGACAGAATATTGATAATACAAGCCTTGTGGACTGGTTTGGCAAATTCAGCATCAGCCACCAATATGCTTTCAGGGTAGAGTCCATCTTGGGAGTTGATAGAGATACTCTTGTTACTCAAACACACAGCATCAATCTGCGAGGTAGTTTACAACTTACCCCCAACTGGCAAGTCAACATCGGTAATATTGGTTACGACTTTAAGAATAAGGGGCTATCCTTCCCCAATCTTGGTTTCAGCAGAAACTTACACTGTTGGCAGTTATCTTTTAGCTGGTCGCCCACTCGAAACTATTACAGTATGACTATTGGTGTAATTAATGCACCACTCAATTTCTTGCAAGTACCCTACAGGCGCAACCAAGCCGATGGGCGATTTACGGGTTTTTGATTTATGGTGCTAGCCGCACAATTTGCCAGTTGTTGTCCGCTTGCAGCGTATATTGGATGCGATCATGTAAGCGACTGGAACGTCCCTGCCAAAATTCAATGAGTGTGGGTTTCAGTAAGTATCCTCCCCAGTGCGGTGGTTTGGGTAACACTTCGGTTACTTCGTACTCTTGTTCTATCTGAGCATAGTTGCTTTCCAAAATAGCTCGACTTTCGATAGTTTCGCTTTGAGGAGAAGCCCATGCCCCCATTTGACTGCCTTTTGGTCGGCTTTGAAAATAAGCTGTAGAATCTACTTCACTTAATTGTTCAACAACGCCCTCAATTCGCACCTGTTTTTCTAATACCAACCAATTGAATACTAATGCAGCATGAGGATTTTCATCCAATTGCTTTCCTTTGCGACTTTGATAATTTGTGTAGAAAATAAAACCTCTCTCACTAACGCCCTTTAGCAGCACTACCCTAGCAGAGGGCTGTCCCTGAGCATCAGCCGTAGCCAATACCATTGCATTCGGCTCTTTTAAGTTGCCATCAATTGCTTGCTTTAGCCAGCTATTAAACTGCACAATAGGTGATTGAGCAACTTCATTTATCTCTAGCGTTCCTTTTTGATAATTCTCCCTAAAATCAGAAACGGAAGGTACTTTGTAATCCATTGTTTACTTTTATAGTGATAAACGCTATTGCTCAAAATAGTTGAGTGATTAAGACAATCGCACAAAAATTATGTTTGTGATGTCTTGATCTAATATTGATTACCCCAACTTGCTTTTTTTCGTTTCGCTTTAATACCTTTTTTAGAAGAGGTTTCATTTTTTATGCAATTGCCTTAACTAGTCTTGCAGATATTTGTTTTAAGTTCGAAAACTTAGCTATCTTTGCCCGACTTTTGAAAAAAATGAATCTTTTATGGCTAAAAGAAAGCGTAATCAAAGAGGAAGAAGAAAAGAAGAGGAAACTCTTGTAAACGTAATAGAAGTAAGAGATCAGGCGCAAGGTTTTTTGGAAAAGAACCAAACCATTATTATTGGTGCATTGGCAGCGGTGCTTCTATTGATTGGAGGCGTTTTCGCTTATAACAACTTTTACAAAGCTCCCCGTCAGCAAGAGGCTATCGAGCAAATGTTTCAAGCCGAATTTCAGTTTCAGCGAGACTCTTTCGCTCAATCTTTAACTAATCCTGGTGGAGGATATAAAGGCTTCTTAGATATTATTGATGAATATGGTGGAACGGCAACTGGTAATTTGGCAAATTACTATGCTGGCATTTGTTACTTAAATTTGGGTCAATACGATGCAGCTATCTCCTATTTGGAAGATTATACGCCCGCCGGAGCAGTAACGCCAAGTATGAAGTATGGTGCTTTGGGAGATGCCTATTCCGAAAAAAGCGACTTCGATAAGGCTATGAGTCTTTACAAAAAGGCAGCAAAAGCGGAAGATAATGATCTTATCACACCTTATTATCTTAAAAAAGTAGGTATGCTTCATGAGCATCAAGGTAATTCTAGTGAGGCACTAAAGGCATACAACGAAATTAAAGCTAAGTATCCTAATACAACAATCGCTAGAGATATTGAGAAGTATATTGCTAAAATAAATACTCAGGGATAATTCTATATATCTGAAAAGATGCCGTTATGTATTTATTGAGTAAGTTATTCTGCCTGCTGTAAATAGATATTTGATCGTTACTTATTCTTTTGCTAACTCACTAAGTGGTGCTATCTCTGATAATTCTTTTCTTGTGCTGTTAAATAATATGTTTGAACCTGTCCCTACGCCTATTACTGTTCGCATAGCATCCTCTGGTCGAATATCTAAAAAAGTCAACTTATCCTCTGTCATGTGAAAAATGAAGCCGTTTGTCGGGTTTGGAGCAGTAGGAACGAAAACTGTGTAGATTCCTTGCTTGTTCTCATCTGTGACGAATCCGGTCATCAACGTTCCCATTACTTCAACTAACACCACCTTGGAAAAAGAATCTTCTTTTCTACCAAACACTTGCTTAACAGTCTCTTGAATAGTAGTGTAGAAAGGCAGTTTGGATAAATAATTTTTATTGAGGTAGTTAATAATTGCATCACCTGATTGTGTTCTTACAAATAAGCCAACCACAAAACAGAATGCAATGACAATAGCCAGTGAAATGGCATTGATAAGTGTGAGAGGAAGTTCTACACTTGAAAAAAGTTTGGCAATTGGTTCTATAAACTGCGTGAGGAGTTTGAGCACAAACCGCACTAAGACAACAAAAATTGTGATTGGTAATAATACTAAAAGTCCACCTATTAAAGAGGTCTCGGAGAACTTTCGCATTCTCGTCCAAAAAGTGATTTTAGCAGGCAAATTCTGTTTCATATCTTATCAAACTAAATTTCTATTACTACTTATTAATACAGCGTTTCGCCAAAAAGGATTAGCGCATTTTGCAAATGCGAGATATTTAATCCTAATACACAATGAACAATTATAATTACCAAATATTAATTCAAACATAAACTCTATTGGTAATCAGTTACTTGTCAACCAACAGTAAACTTTGAATTAAAAACTACTCAAACTATTATTTTTTATCATAAATTTGGGAAGTACCCAATAAATCAATCATTCACCCAGTATCATTAAAGCAAAATGTTCAAGGTAATAACTTAGAGAATATGACAACAAGGAATAAAATAAAAGGTAAACGATTAAGTATTAGACAATTAAAATACGAAATCTTAAAACTGTTTAACCGACATCCAAAGAAACGTTTTAATGCAAAGCAAATTATCAAAAAACTGAGGGTTGCCAATAATAAAGATGCTGTGCAGCAAGCCTTAGATCAGCTTAATGAGTCAAATAAAGTTCAAGCAATCTCTTCAGGGAAATTCAAATTAGATAACGATGATACTACTACCAAAGATGATGGTACTACTAATGAGAACACACCTCGTAGAAAAGTCTATATTGGTAAAGTAGATATGACTCGGACAGGGTCTGCTTACATTGTAGTGGACGAATTGGAAGACGATGTTCATGTAGCTGCAAAACGTATGAATACTGCTTTGCATGGCGACAGAGTAAAAATCACAACATGGACGCCCAAGAGCAGACGTAAAATGGAAGGAGAAGTGATAGAGGTGCAGGAACGAGCAATGTCCTATTTTATTGGAACACTTCGGCTGACTCGTAAATATGGAATCGTCATACCCGACAAATCCAATATGCCTATGGATATTTTTGTTCATCACGACAAAATCCTGGAGGCAAAAGATGGCGATAAAGTAGTAGTAAAAATAGTGGAATGGCCAACCCACCATAATCATAGTCCAATGGGAGAAGTTACTTCAGTGCTAGGTAAAGTTGGGTCTAGTGATATAGAAATGAAAGCTATTTTGATTAATAACGGCTTTGAATTAGAGTTCCCTGAGAATGTCCTTGAAGAGTCAGAAAAGTTGAATGATGAAATTACCGCTAGCGATCTTGAGCTGCGTAGAGATATGCGTGATGTAACTACCTTCACCATAGACCCCGCAGATGCTAAAGACTTTGATGATGCGCTCTCATTGCAATATTTGGAAAACGGAAACTATGAGGTAGGAATACATATTGCTGATGTAACGCATTATGTAAAACCAGAAACAGCACTAGACAAGGAAGCACTGAAACGCTCCACCTCTGTTTATTTAGTGGATCGAGTGTTGCCCATGCTACCTGAAAGGTTATCCAATCAGCTATGCTCCCTGCGTCCCAACGAAGATAAATTCACCTTTTCCGCTGTGTTGACTTTCGATAAAAATGATAAAATTATTCGACGATGGTTCGGAAAAACTATTACGCACTCTGATCGTAGATTTACGTATCAAGAAGCGCAGGATGTACTGGATCGAAATGAAGGCGATTGTGCAGCAGAATTGAAGAAGCTCAACGACTTAGCTAAAAAGCTACGCAAACAAAGATTTAAGCAGGGTTCAGTAGATTTTAACTCGGATGAGGTTCGCTTTAAGTTAGACGAAGACGGCACGCCACTTGAAGTGTATGTTAAAGAACGGCGAGACACTAATATGTTGATTGAAGAGTTTATGCTGCTAGCCAATAAATCTGTTGCAGGCTACATCACCAAAAAGGGAGAGTCTTCTGAAATACCTTACATATACAGAGTGCATGACGAACCAGATGTTGAGAAAGTAGCGGAACTGATTCATTTTGCCAAACAGATGGGAATAGATATTCAAGCAAATACATCCGACCAAGTTGCTGCAGCTTATAATAAACTCGCTAAGCAAGCCTTAACAGATGAGCGTCTGAAAATCCTTGAACCACTTGCCATTCGTACAATGGCGAAGGCTGAATACAGTAGTAACAACATTGGTCATTATGGACTAGGCTTTGAGTATTATTCTCACTTTACTTCACCTATTCGCCGTTACTCAGATGTCATTGCTCACCGATTATTGTATGAAAACATAGATGGGAGAACTTTACGAACGGATAAAGAGAAATTGCAGATGAAGTGCAAGCACATCTCCGCTCAAGAACGAAAAGCTACCGACGCAGAACGTGAATCCATCAAGTACAAGCAAGTGGAGTACATGAAAAAACACATTGGGCAGGTGTTCGAAGGACAAATTTCTGGGCTCATTGATAGAGGTATTTTTGTGGAGACCATTCAAAGTAAATGCGAAGGCATGATTGGCTTTGAGCGCATGCCAGAGCCGTTTGAATTTGGCAGAGGTAATTTGAGCATCAAAGGAAAAATCTCACAAAAAGTCTATAAAATGGGAGACGTAGTATCCGTAAGGATTATCGGAGCAGATTTGCAGAAGCGTAGAATCGAAATGGAATTGATAACAGAATAGCCTAATTTTCTCAACTACTTATAGAATAATTTCATATTAATACGAAATTACATATATTTGCATCACAACATTTATATGCACTAATCGGTGCACCTCTTCCTGTAATATTTTTTTAAACATCCAATGAAGGCTACTTGCTGTACAAAGGAAAGACTACCTTAATAAGAAAGTAAATGGGGTACATCTCGGACGGATGTACCCCTTACTTTTTCTTGCAGGATAAGTGAGGCGTCAAACCTATAAATCTATCAAAAGCTATACTTCATAGCTAGTTATTTATCAACATATTTAACAAAATACAGCATTCCTAAATAATGGGGATTAGCACTTAGTTGTCACTAAAATGCTAAGAATAAAAACAGATATAAAATAATTAATATACAATTAACCTGAATTTTAAAGCAAATCTAATTCTGATAGGTTCTTGTTTGTAGAATTATATTTTTTAACTGTATTTAAAATTCCTTATTCAATTATGTTTGCAAAACATTTACTAAAGGGGATGTTATCTATTGCTGTATTAGCATTGCTAACGTCTGTTGTAAGCGCACAGGATTTCAAAATCCAAATCCTCCACAACAATGATGGAGAATCTAACTTATTTCCAAACGCAGATGGCTATGGTGGTGTAGCTCAATTCTCAGGTAAACTGAAAGAATTGCGTTTCCAAGCATGGCAAGGTGGCTATCCATCTATTTTACTTTCTTCTGGCGACAACTTTCTGCCTGGTCCTGAAACAGAAGCAAGTGTTCTTCTACCCGAAGGTGAAGCACCTTACGATGCAAGAGTATTCAATGAATTTTTGTACGATGCTTTTTGCATTGGCAACCACGACTTTGATTTAGGCCCTGACTATTTGGCGAGAATTATTGGTGGATTAGATCAGACAAAATTTTGGCCTCAATTTTTGAGTGCTAACCTTGACTTTTCTGGTGAGCCAGTACTACAAGCATTTGTAGAATCTCAGAAACTAGCTAAGAGCACTATTCTTTATCGTGGCGGTGAAAGAATCGGTGTAATTGGCTTGACAACGCCTAATTTAGATTTTATCTCTTCTCCTAGAAATGTTGAAGTGATGGATAACTTAGCAGAGATTGTAAATGAAGAAAAATCAAAATTAGAGGCAAGAGGTATCAACAAAATCATCTTGATCTCTCACCTACAAGGCGTCGAAGAAGATGAAGCACTAGCAGCTTCGTTGAGTGATATTGATATAGTGATTGCTGGTGGTGGCGATGATGTCTTAGCAAATGATCCTTCTCAATTAGTACCTGGTGATGAAATCGAAGGTGCTTACCCTAAGACTATCACCGATGCTGATGGCGGAACAGTCTATATCGTAACAACAGGCGGTGATTACAAGTATGTTGGTAACTTAACGGTAACCTTCGATGAAGCAGGTCGCATTAAGGAAATAGATGAAACTTCCGGTCCAGTGCCAGTAATTGGTAGAGCAGACCCCAAAGTAGAAGAAATCATTCAGCCTGTTGCTGATTTCTTAGCAGGATTGAGTGCCGATGTAATAGCTACAACAGAGGTTGCCTTAGATGGTAGAAGAAATGCTATTCGCGGAATGGAAACCAATGAAGGTAACTTAATTGCAGATGCTCTCTTATGGCAGTCTCGTGCATTGGCAGCAGACTTTGACGCACCAACGCCAGACGTAGCACTAGCAAATGGTGGTGGTATTCGTAACAACAATATTATTGCAGCAGGTTCTGACATTTCTGTACAGACAACATTCGATATTCTTCCATTTGGTAATATCACAACTGTTCTTGAACCCATTTCGGCTGCTCAATTCAAGCAAGTAATGGAGAATGCTGTATCGAGAATTACAGATGAAGGGCCAGCTGGTAGTGGCACAGGTCGTTTCGCTCAGATCGCTGGTTTCACAATGGAATATACACTAGCGGGTGATGCAATCGCAATTGAGGATGATGTGATTACTTCCGAAGGTTCAAGAGTGGTAACAATTACATTAAACGATGGTACTAAGATTGTGGAAAATGGACAAGTAGTAGATGGTGCCAGAGACATTGTCGTAACAACGCTTAACTTTTTGGCAACGGGTGGCGACCAATATCCATTTGGTGGTGCAGACTTCACACTGCTTGGTTTGACTGGTCAAAAGTCCCTTCAAAATTATATTGAGCAAGAATTAAACGGCGTAATTTCGGCTGCTCAATACCCAGAAGGTGGAGAAGGAAGAAATGTACAGGTGGATGCACCAATGACCACTACTGTGGTAGATGTAATTGTAAACAGCGACGTACACAATACGCTAGAAGCAGCAGTAATTGCAGCAGGGTTAGCAGATGATTTAAGTGGTGAAGGACCATTTACGGTATTTGCTCCAACAGATGATGCTTTCGCTGCATTGCCAGATGGAACAGTGGCAACATTATTGGAAGACCCAACAGGTGATCTAGCCAATATTTTACTATATCACGTACTAGGAGCTAAAGTTCTATCTACTGACTTAGTGAATGGAATGACTGCTACTACATTGCTAGGAGAGGATGTAACAGTAACGATCAATGAAGCTGGCGTATTTATCAACAATGCGCAGGTAATCCTAGCTGACATTGAAACGGATAATGGAGTTGTTCATGTTATTGATGCAGTATTATTGCCACCAACTGAAAATACAGATGCTGTATTCGATCTTGCGCCAATTGGAACATACAATACAGGCATTTTTGATGAAGGTGCAGCAGAAATTGTAGCTTATGATGCAGCAACTCAGCGTTTGTTCTTCACGAATGCAGATGCTAATACAGTAACAGTGCTTGATATCACCGATCCAACCAACCCTACGTTAGTAACTGATATTGATATGTCAGCTTATGGTGCGGGTGTAAATAGCGTAGCTGTATATGATGGTTTAGTAGCAGTAGCGGCAGAAGCAGATGCAGTAGATGCAAATGGTTCCGTAGTGTTTTTTGATACAGATGGAGTATTCATTAATTCTGTAACAGCAGGTGTTCTACCCGATATGTTGACATTCACAAATGCTGGTGATAAAGTCATAGTAGCCAATGAAGGTGAGCCAAATGATGACTATACAATTGATCCTGAAGGCTCGGTTTCTATTATTGATATTTCGGAAGGTGCAGCTAACGCAACAGTAACGAATGTTACCTTCTCTTCATTCAATGCATTTGAGGATGCTATCCGAGCAGAAGGCGTACGTATCTTCGGACCGAATGCAACCGTAGCACAAGATGTAGAACCTGAGTTTGTGGCTATATCTGCGGATGACGCAACAGCTTTCGTTGTGTTACAAGAAAACAATGCAGTTGCAGTAATTGACATTGCTTCTGCTTCAGTTACAGGCATTTTGCCATTGGGAACTAAAGATCACAGCATAATGGGTAATGGTTTTGATGCTAGCAATCGTTCTGATGCTATCGATATTACTACACATCCAGTGAAAGGATTGTACTTGCCAGATGCAATGGTTTCTGTAGAAATTAATGGCGAGACGTACCTAGTAACGGCTAATGAAGGAGACTCAAGAGATTACGATGGTTTTTCTGAAGAAGCAAGAGTGAAAGACCTGGTGCTAGATCCAACTGCATTTCCTGATGCTGCTCAATTGCAAGAAGATGCTAACTTAGGTCGTCTCAACATTACGACTACTTTAGGTGATACAGACAATGATGGAGATTACGATGAGCTATTTTCTTATGGCGCACGCTCATTTACAATTTGGGACACAGAAGGGAATATTGTATTCGATAGTGGTGATGAGTTTGAGCAAATCACTGCCGAATTATTACCAACAGTATTTAATTCTACCAATGATGAGACTGGATTTAAAAGTCGCTCTGATGACAAAGGTCCTGAGCCAGAAGCAGTAACTATTGCTGAGTTAGATGGCAAAATATTTGCTTTGATTGGATTGGAAAGAATTGGTGGTATCTTTGTTTATGATATTACTGATCCTGCAAACGCCACTTATGTAAACTACGTGAATAATAGAAACTTCGATGCTGATCCTACTACCGCAGAGGCAGGTGATTTAGGTGTCGAAAGTGTTTTATTCATCCCAGCTACGGACAGCCCAGTGGACTTTCCATTAGTAGTAACTGCCAACGAAGTATCGGGTACGGTAAGTATTTTTAGTGTAAATGCAAGTGGAATGATCGCTCCTGCCATCGAGGCTAGAAATGCAGATTTGGCTATTGCAGAGACAACACTTACTACGTTCCCTAACCCAGCTACGGAAATCATTAATATTACTTATGATGTAGCAGCAGCAGGAAATGTACAGGTATTTGTTTCTAACGCAAGCGGACAAAGAGTAGCAACAGTATTCAACGGAACTGCTAGTGAAGGTGAGATTAATTTGACAGTAGCTCCTGCTCAATTTGGTATGCCAACTGGTCTTTATTTCGTAACTGTTCAAACAGCCGAAGGTATAGAGACTAAAGCAGTAACAGTGAAGTAACTTGAACGAGAAGAGAAGATAGTATTTTAATACAAGTGCACCGTTCTCACTACACGTAGGAACGGTGCTCTAATTTTTTTAAAACAACTTAAAACTTATCTCTACCTAATTTAGCTTCAATGCTCAACGTGGCGTGAGGTACGGCACGCAATCGCTCTTTTGCTATCAATTTTCCAGTTTCACGACAAATACCGTAAACTTTATTTTCAATACGAATAAGCGCATTCTCCAAGTGATTAATATGCTTTCTCAATCGACTTAAAGCACCAGTCAAATGCTCTGTTTCTGCTACTCCAACTGCATCGTCCAAGCTTTTCAACTTAGCATCTGGATTATCGATTAAATCTTCTAGTTGACCTTGAAAAAAAACTAATTGCTCATTTGCTTGTAGTAACTTCCTTTCAATAAGCGACTTAAATTCCTTTAACTCGTTATCGCTATATCGAGATTTTTTGATTGTTTTATCAGTCGTACCCATAAACTTAATAAGAGATATCATTTTTAATCAAGAAATAATGTACCAAATGTCATCTTGTTTTAGAAACGGATAGCAATTAAAAATAGTTTTTCTACTAACAAGTAAGAAACCTTGTAAAATTCTATCAATTATACGCTTAAGTCTCTGCTCAAAATGATCCTAAATTACCTATTCTCTTTGTTGCCATTCCAATTTTAGGAAATTTTACAAAAAGAAATTAAATTTTTCCTTCAAAAATAATTTATTTCACAAAAAATTGGTGTAGATTCTTATTTTTGGGTATTTTTCATGTTTTTTCTTAAATATTATTTTCACAACTTAGTTTTTTTGTCCTTGTTCTGGGTAAAAAGGTGTTGCATATTTGTATCGTGGTTGAAAGATAAGGGAAAGAATGAAGGATTGGTTAAAAGCAGCTAGTCAAAATTTGAAAAGAAATATGTTCATGGGATTATAATTTGTTGATGGTGAGTCGTCCCAGATTTTTCTGGGACGAACTACTTTTTAAAATTCATAATCGCTGTAAAAGATACTTTAGGCGCACCAGAGAATAAAAAAGGCCAGCTAAAAGAAGCCAGCCTCAATCATGTTCACGGGATATAATCAAAACAACTATAGGGATAAAGAATTTTTTTTATTTCTCTGGTGCGAATTTACTTCAATTAATCGGAATTACCAATTGGTGTTCCAAAGAAATAATATGTTTTTAGATATGTTCATGGGATCATAATAGTAAGTCGTACCGATAAGTACGACTCTTTTTTTTAGAATGAGCATCTAAATTTTATTTAAAAAGCAATTCAAAAATTTTAATTAATTTCACATATTTTACTGATCAAAGTCTAATTAATGGTTTAATATAAATTCTTTGTTAGCAAGTATAGTAAATTAATTTTCACAATTGCTATTTTCTGTCCTTTGTATTAAAATATTATGCTCTCATATTTGTATCATTAAAGAGATAGAATAAAACTGATAGTTAAATTTCTGTTAAAAATAGAGTAGTCAACCTGTAGCCACAAAATTAGATCCAAAAGATATGTTCATGGGATAAAATTGTTGATGATGGGTTGTTCCGATACAAGTTCGGAACATGCCATTATTTTATCCACCAAAGAATCCAAAAGAATATATGTTCATGGGATTACTTATGTTCGTAGTCGAGTAGTAACTCGACTACTTTTTTTTGTCCATTTCCATCTACAATTATTTCAGATGAACTCTTCTGATTGCATACCTGTTTGTGCATTTAAGATGAGACTTATCCTTTTTCCTTTTCTTTACACTCTTTGCAGTTTACTTCATACTAAATAGTTAGTACGTATTAGCACTACTCTTCCAAACTGCGCCCAATTCTTCTACTAAGATATTGTCATAATAATCAGCCCGCTCGAAAAGATGCTCAAACAACTTAACGCCTGTCTCAACATTCAAATAGCGATCAAAAATAAGTAGAGAAAGTACGATAGCACGACCGTCTGGCTTAATGCTGAATGTCAGACCTTCCACTTCAAGATTTTGTTGAAGGAGGTATTCGAGGATTGATTGCACATTTTGCGTGGGTAACAAACATAAATAGGCATCTCCCATAATCAGTCCTGAGTCTTCGTGATAGGTGATGATGATTTTGGCACTCCCTCGTTGGATTTCCCAGCGGTCAACTCCTCGCCGACTGATGCGAGTATCATAACCTATTGTTTGAACAATCTCTTCTATGGTCTTTGCAACTCCTTTTGGCTCGTAATCTTTAATAGATGAAGTTAAGGTAATGTATGTGCCACAATTAGGGCATTGCTTAGTATGCTTTTCTTCAAAAACTATATTCTTGCATACGGTACATTTTACTGCACTCTTCCCTTTTCCTTGATTAAAAGATTGAATAGCGGTGTTTAAATATTTTATTGGAAGTGCTAAACCTATGTTTACACCATTTTCGATAGTAAAAGTGTTAATGCCCACCAAGTTTCCCTCTTTATCTATTAGCGGTCCGCCACTACTGTGCGAGTTCAGGATAGCATCATGTAGAATGTAATCAATATTTGAGCGCTCCAAATCAATCTTGGAAACGATCCCTTTTTTAAAGCTATATTTTAGCCCAAATGGATGCCCAATTGCAACCACTTCTTCTCCTACTTCAACAGAATTCTTCCACTTGAGCGGTGCTAAATCTGGAGTATCCTTTAAGCTAGGGGCTTTTAAAAATGCTAAATCTTGAAGTTGATCTAAGTAGATAACCTCAGCCAACTGACGATTGAATAAAACACTTTCAACAATCACCTCCCGATTGTCGCGCACTACATGTTCATTAGTTACAATAATGCTTTTCTGAGGCAGCAAAAATCCAGTTCCTTCTTTACTGTAAGGAGTTGCAATTTGAACTACAATATTCTTAAAGGCCTCAATCATAGCAATATAGGAAGTTTACTAACTCGATAATAGGTCGTTTCGCTATCTTTCCAATACTTCAAAAGCCCAGGCTCCCAAGCTAAAGGTTTGCCCATCCATTACTTGTAATGAACGCCTCGTGAAGGCATCTGAGTAGATGCCAGCGCAGTCCTCACAAGTGATGCTTACAGTTTGTGCAACGGCACTCATGTTGATTATTACTATTACTTTATTATCTGCTTTTTCTCTTTGAAAAGCATAAACTTTTTGGTCGTTGTCGGTTGTAATTCTACTTGCTTTTCCACCTTTACTACCGTTCCAAAGGGCTTTATTACCATGCTTTAAATCAAGTAAAGTGGTATAGAAATCTTGCTTTGCATAATTCCTCCATTTGATAGTATCTTTCTTAAAAAAAGCCAATTTTTTATCCAAAGGTTCTTCTTGACCCGAATAAATCAGAGGCATTCCATCTAATGTAAATGCTAAAACTGCCATCGCATCGGCTGCTTCGCCCATACGTTCACTAACTGTGCCAGCCCAAGAGTTCTCATCATGATTAGTGATGAAGTGCATTCTGTAAGCATCATCAGAGTACTTTTTTTCTGTTTCTTGTAGCCATCTGTCAATAGAAGCTAAGCTATCTTTTCCCTGAGCAATGTCATTCATTAGATGATGGAACGACCAAGCGTAACACATTGCAAAAAGACTATCCGTATTTACTTGCTCTTCTATCTCTGCTTCTGCAAGCATAAAAATAGCTGGATTTGCTGCCCTCAATTTAGGAATAGCGACTTGCCAGAAATCTATTGGTACGCCGTGTGCTACATCCATTCTAAAGCCATCAACTCCAATATCATTCACCCAATAAAGTAGATCAGCGATCATATTTACTCGCATTGCTTGATTATCATAATTTAAGTCTGCCACATCTGTCCAGCCCCAAGATTCACCTGTTTCTGGATTGATAGGATCTGTGATTGTATCAGCTATTTGCGTATAATATTCTGGATGTTCTGCGATCCAAACATGATCCCAACCTGTATGATTTGGCACCCAATCTAAAATGATTTTCATGTCGTAGTCATGTGCTGCATTAAGTAGCTTTTTGAAATCTTCCATTGTCCCAAATTCAGGATTGATCGCCTTGAAATCTGATACAGCATAATAGCTCCCCAAATATTGTTTGCGTTCTTCTTCATCGGTTATTTCCTGCACCATGAGATCACCTTGAGCTTTTCGCTTCGTTTCTGAAATCGGGAAGATGGGCATTAACCATAAAATATCTACCCCCATTTTTTTCAGTCGCTCCAAGTGTTTTTCTCTAAAGGCATTAAATGTTCCTTCTTGGGTATGCTGCCGAATATTTACTTCATATATATTAGCATTCTTAGACCAATCGGGAGCGGCGGATGCTACTTGAACGGATGTCTTTGCAGGCGTGGATTGCTGGCAAGAATAGGAAATGAAAAGGTAGGCTAATAAAGTGACTAAGAGTATATGTCTCATGTTATTGCACTTATTTTATGATGAAGATAAACAGATATTAGATGAATATAATCAAATATTCTTACCCTTTGAAAGAAGTAGCAAAAGTTTAAAGGGTTTTCTTGCAAAAAAATTATCTGTTTCAAAAATAGGCATATTTTACGCCTATTCCTTTTGTTGTCTCTTAAATTTGATGCTTCATCATTTTATGAGGCTTTTCAAAAAATGTTGTACTTTTACTTGTATTGTAATCAAGAAAAAAGCAGCATGCTAGTAGTCTATTACATACTAAAAGGAATTACAAAATTTGTACTTCGCATTTACTACCCCAAAACGACAATACTCAATCGGGAGCGTTTGAGGTTCAGTGAACCCACTATTCTAGCCTGTAGCCATCCAAATACAATGATGGATCCGCTGCACGTTGCTGCTCGCACAAAAAAGCCAGTGCATTTTTTGGCAAATGCTAATTTGTTTGCTTCTACATTTGGCAATTGGTTTTATAGCAATTTTTTTTGTATTCCGATTTCTCGACAAATTGACGACCGAAAGAAAGTTAACAATGAGCATTCGTTTAGCAGAGTGAGTGAGTTTCTCTCGGGGGGTGGTTGCTTGTGGATTGCACCAGAGGGGGGAAGCTACTGGGGCAGGCATTGGATGTCCCTGAAAACTGGTACAGCTCGAATGGCGCTGCTAGCGGAGGCAGAAAATGACTTTAATCTAGGACTCCGCATCCTGCCGATTGGTTTAAACTACGAGGCGCCCAATTATTTTGGCACAAAAATCGTCATCAATGTCGGCGCTCCAATGGAAATTAAAACTTACAAGGAGGCATACGCTAAGGGCTTTAGAAATGCAGCAAAAATACTAACAGAAGACCTAGAAGAACGCCTGAAAGAACTAGAAATATCGCCGTCGGATGAAGAAGAAGATAGCATTTTGGAGAAGGTGGAAATTGTGCTACAAAATGAACTGCCAGCATCCAACAGAGCAGAGTTTTTCAGAACAAAAGCTATGCTAAAACACATCCAAGAAAACGAGCCAACGGCACTAAAAAATCAAATTGACGATTACTTCACGACACTAAAAGATCGAAAAATATCTGATCGAGCAGTCATGCAGTTTTATCGTTTGAGCAAAGCTAGAAAATGGGCAGACTGGCTATGGATTGTGGGCGGCTTTCCACTTTTTATTTATGGACTGATTAACAGTGCTTTGCCGTCGTTTATTCCCTACTATTTTACAAATAGTCGGCAGCCCTACATCGGGTATCGTGCAACTGTAAAGATGGTGATTGGTCTATTTACTTTCCCCATTTTTTATACTTTACAAACGGCGCTGATTCACTATTATTTTCAAAATGACTGGTTGACGCTTTGCTATTTTTTGAGCCTTATTCCTACTGGGCTGTTTGCTTGGCATTACTTTAATTGGTCTCTGGGCGTTGTTATGCGCTGGAAAATCAATCGCTTCACCAGAAGCCTGCAACAGCAATTTGTCAGCACACGCAAACAGATCGTGGAAGCTCTGATTGAATTAAGTTAAAATTTGGACGAACCAAGTGCGAAGTAACTCGGAAAGCCTCACTTTTTATTTTTTTCACCTACTTTAGTGATAATTTTAAAAGAAAATATACCATGAAGTTGATCTATTACTTTTGGCTTTCTACGATCTTTTTGGGTATTGGCTGCTCTAGTCCATCACCCATTACGGGAACAATTAAAATGCCTGCTGGCAGTGATTGGGCATCAAAAGTCTATCTTCTTCAACCTGAAAACTTTGAGGGTATTGCAGCGAGTTATCTTGGCACAGTCATCGACTCTGCTGTGATAAAAGAAGATGGAAGTTTTGCCTTCAATCATCTACCTAATGCAGCAGAAAAGGTACTATTGCAAGTAGCTATTCAAAAAAAGGAGGAGCGGTTTCCAAATAAGTTAAACAATACTGATCTGACAACAGCCAATTATTTTCCAATTGTTTGGAGTGATGGAGAACAACTAACAATAAGTACAGATGCCGCCCACTTTCAACAGCGTTTTACGATTAATAACCCTTCGGCTGAAAATGCTGCCTTGCTTCAGCTTCGAGATATTCGATACAATGCTTTTGAAAAATATCTTTCTGGCAATAAACAACACGAAGAAGACCAACTGCTTGAAGCAGAGACTGCTTTCCTAAGTTTTCAAAAGACATTAATGGAGTTTGCTGAAGAAGCTACCCTTTTGCTACCTGCCTTAGTGGCTATTAGATGGGTGAGTGTGAACGGCAATTATGAGCGCATTCCTGAATTTATTTTTGGACAATGTCAAAAATGGCAAGCCCTCGCCCCTCAAAATGAGTGGGTGCAGCAACTTTGCAAAAAAGGTAATAGAGCAGCACTGCCCGTAATGATAGGTGATGAGATTCCTGACTTTCCCTTGCCCATGTTATCAGGAGAAAAGGCTGCGCTACAATCGCTTTTGGGTGAAAAATTGACCATTATTGATCTTTGGGCTTCTTGGTGTGCGCCTTGTCGCCGTGAAAATCGAAGAACGCTTGTGCCGATTTGGGAAAAATATCAAAAAAAAGGCGTTCAAATTATTGGCTATGCACTAGATGCAGACCAAGCCACTTGGGAGGATGCCATCAATAAAGATGGTGCAAATCGCTGGTTGCACGCTTCTCATTTACAAGGCGATGATTCCCCATTTTTTAAAAGACTACGGATTTCGACTATTCCAGCGAATTATCTTGTGAATAGCAATGGAGAAGTAGTTGCTAAGAATTTGCATGGTGAGACACTTACTCGTTTTGTTGAGGACTTTTTAAGGGAATAGCTCGGTTTTTAAATGCTCGGAATTAAATAGCTACTCTAATCAATTCTCGTATCTTTACCACGAGGAAATCAAAACGGTATGAACTACTTTTTCTCTAATATTCTTGATCGAGTTACCACCTTCCTCGAACGCTTAGTCGGAACAAAATATGTGCCAGGAATGGGGGCTATTCCTCACGTGGGTGGAGTCTATTTTCGAGTTTGGGCACCTCATGCTCACGAAGTGTATGTAACAGGTAGTTTTAATGATTGGCAAAGAAAGACTTATCGACTAAGGCATGAAGCCAATGGCTACTTTGGAGGTAATGTTCCGATCGCAAAGGTCGGTGATGAATATCGGTTTTTCCTTGAAACGCCTACTGGAACATACATGCGAAATGATCCTTACGGAAAGGCAGTAACACATTCTAATGGCAACAGCCTTGTATTTGATCCTGCTTTCGATTGGGGAGAGGATGAGCAATTTCGCATTGCCAACTGGAATGAGCTAGTGATCTATGAACTACACGTTGGGACGTTTAGCCGCAGCGACATTAACAAGCCCGGAAATTTGTATGACGCAATGCAGCGTTTGGACTATCTAAAAGACTTAGGGATAAATGCGATTCATTTAATGCCAGTTACTGAATTTCCAGGTGATCTTTCTTGGGGCTATAATCCTGCTCATCCTTTTGCTGTTGAGATGTACTATGGCGGTGCAACAGCACTAAAGCAATTCATCAAAACTGCTCATCGAAAAGGGATAGCAGTAATTATTGATGTGGTCTATAATCACTTTGGACCTAGCGATTTGGATTTGTGGCAGTTCGATGGTTGGTCGCAGGATAATGGCGGAGGCATATATTTTTACAATGACTGGCGCGCTAAAACACCATGGGGACATACCCGCCCGGATTATGGCAGACAAGAAGTGAGACAGTACATTAGAGACAATGCTTTGATGTGGCTAGAGGAGTTTCATGCAGACGGCTTGCGGGTAGATATGACGGCGTACATCCGTAACGTAAACGCAGACGGCAATCTTGCTAATGATATTCCTGATGGACACCAATTGTTAAAATGGATCAATCAAGAAGTTAATGTGCGCTTCCCTCATAAAATTGTGATTGCCGAAGATATGCACCAGTTAGACTATGTAACTGAGCGGTTGGAAAATGGAGGACTGGGATTCGACTCGCAGTGGGATGCTAAATTTGTACATACCATTCGAGCTATACTGATTCAAGCTAAGGATGAGTATCGCAATCTCATTGCTGCTGAAGATGCCATTCTGCACAAGTACAATGGCGATGCTTTTCGTAGAGTCATTTATACGGAATCGCATGATGAAGTTGCCAATGGCAGGGCACGTCTTCCAGAAGACATCAATCCGGGTATGGCAGATAGTTGGTTTTCTAAAAAGAAAGCTGCATTAGGGGCAATTATGGTGATGACTGCTCCCGGTATTCCAATGATCTTTCAAGGGCAGCCACTGCTAGAGGATAAATGGTTCTCTGATACTGATCCTTTGGATTGGCAGCGGTTAGAAGCGTTTAGTGGAAATGTGAAACTCTATCAGCATTTAATTCGATTGCGTAGAAATTGGTACGATCATACCAGAGGATTATTAGGACACAACACAAAGACTATTTATTTGGATCAGCAGCAAAAAGTGTTGGTTTATCATCGTTGGATTATTGCAGGTCCGAAGGATAGTGTAGTAGTAGCGTTGAATCTCTCTAACCAAAGGCATGAGCATATTGAATTGCGATTTCCTTTTCCTGCACACTGGTACACTCGGTTTAATAGTGATGCTAAAATTTATGATGAGTCCTATTCCAACTATGGCGTAGCTAGTGTAAGCACCGATCAACAATCAAAGGGTATTATTAAACTAGCTCCTTACAGCGGAATTGTTATGTCAGTGGACTAAGTGTAAAAACGAAGTGCTTCTAGCAATCGTTGATTCTCGCTTTGCGTACCAACAGTAATGCGTAAACAACCGTCACAAAGGGGTACTTGTGAGCGATTTCGGACAATTATTTTTTGATGGACTAAATGGTCGTACAATCTATTCGGCTCTTCAACTTTGACAAGTAAAAAGTTAGCGGCAGAAGGATAAATCTGTTCAACAAAATCAAAATTTGCTAATGAAGGTAGTAGCTTTTCTCGTTCGTGAAGGATACTAGCCGTATTGGTTTTGTAGGTGTCGTAGTTGACCAGAGCTGCCAAGGCTGCTTTTTGAGTCAATAAATTGACATTATAAGGAGGTTTGACTTTATTAAACAACTCAATGATCTCTTTGGAAGCATATGCCATACCCAGTCGAACGGCAGCCATTCCCCAAGCCTTCGAGAAAGTCTGCATGATGACCAAGTTGGGATACTGGAGCAGTAAAGAAGAAAAGCTAGGTTGTTTAGAAAAATCAATGTACGCTTCATCTACTACGACTATGCCATCAAACTGCTCAATCAATGCTGCCACTAACGTTGGGTTGATATCATTTCCTGTTGGATTATTAGGGCTACACAAAAAAAGCAGTTTTGAATGTTTGTCGCAAGCGGTGAGTATTGCTTCTATATTAGGTTGGAAATCAGGATTTAACAGCACTTCTCGTACTTCTACATCTGCAATATTAGCACTTACTTTATACATGCCATAAGTAGGCGGTACAGTTATAATATGATCTATACGAGGTTCACAGAAAATCCGAATAAGTAAGTCTATTGCCTCATCACTTCCATTACCTAAGAAAATGTTCTCGGTGGGTACATTTTTGATGATACTTAATTGCTGCTTCAAGTTGTGTTGTAGAGGATCTGGATAGCGGTTCAAGCCTGTATCAAAAGGGTTTTCATTAGCATCTAAAAAAACGTCTGCTTCTCCTTTAAATTCATGTCTTGCTGAGGAGTAAGGAGCTAAGTTTAAAATGTTTTTTCTGACGTATTGCTGAATCGTTGTCATGGTGCTAGAAGCGTTTGAGTATGGAGTTGGTGCATTTAAAAAATAACCTTACATTTATCTTAATATGTGAATTATTACTTTTGTTGAACAGATTTTGAGGCGTATTCACTACGGAAAAATTGGAATCACTATAATGTCTACATGAAGGCTTCATCTAAAAAGATAAGACTTTCTTTTCTTCCCTGTTACTTAATCGCCTGCAATAAAAAATTGCTCCACACATAATTAGATATATGGGAGCAATTTTTGCCTTTTTACCTCAACGCAAACTCAATCTTTATTCTTCGTCATCTTCAAATTCAACTGCTTTAACTAAAATGCGACCTCTATATCTCAGATTTTCATCTTCATCGTAGTAAGCTCTATGATAAAGGTGCTTTTCTCCTGTTACAGAGCAAGTTGAAATCTGAGGTAGTTCAGCTTTATAATGTGTTCTGCGCTTACGCTTACGTTGCTTTGATATTCTACTTTTAGGATGTGCCATCGCTCAATTATTTATATCTGTTATTCCTAATGTTAACTTTACTAAAAAGTTCTATTCTTATTTAATGTCTAAATCTTTCAAGGCATCCCACACAGAAGGGGTTGCATTGTTTTCAGGTGCTTCATCATCTATCAGATAAACTTCTATATCTACAGGACAATCCTGATAGATGTCATCGTGTGTTACAGTCATTGGCAGTGCCAAATGGATGAATTGATAAATGAGTGGTGCAACATCAAGTTTTTCTGCCTCTGGCGAAATGTACATTACTGCTATCTCATCCGAAACACCTGTACCTACTTTTACTAGTACTCTTTCTGCACTCTTAATTTCGAGGTGCATAGGTTCTAGACAACGGTCACACTCCGTCTTTACTACTCCTTCTATTTCAAAATCCAATTCATATATTCCTGGACGCTTATCTAAATCTAATCGCACTTTCAACATTCCACTTTTAATGATGGAAGCCTCAAAGCAATCAAAAAAATTTTCATCAATCAAGTAGTTATAAGTGTGCATTCCATTGGAAAGTCCACTAATTGGAATGCTATAACTTAGCAGTTGCTTTTCACTACTTTTTTTCATAAGGCTGCAAAGATAATTTTTTTACAAATAAAAATCAAATTTGACTTGCATGTATTGAATCAAATTTTCGTTCAGATGATTTCTTAGTTAGACTATAGCTTTTTGCTTATTTTGATATTTATATGATAAATGTACGATTTTGATGAAAAAGTTTAACAAAAAGGGCGAACCTCAATTAGGCTCACCCTCTAATACTCACAAAACGATTTGGTTCTTTATCTAGTCTGTAAATCTTTGAAGTTACTTGCTTCTTTTATTTCAGCTTCTATAGCTTCTACTTCTTTGATACCTGTATTACTAGTGCTGTAAGGACTTGCACTCAAGTATTTTTCAAAACATACGTTATCTACTTTGAAAAAAGCATAGTGGTCAGCAGGATAGAAATCAATAGCTCCTACGCTTCTCGAGCCATTGTTATTTGTCCAACTCACGACTCTGTGACCATCAATAGCTAAGGTGTAGCGTCTTGCATTTAAGTCCACAATTAATTCTATTTCAAAATAGCGACCTTGTGGATAAGAGAAGCTATAAAAATAAGAATTACCGTAACGAATGCGTACTGTACCGTCTCTATTGAAGTAGAACTGCTCTCCAAATTCTGCTCCTGGTGTAGTAAATCGCTGAATGTTGAAATAAGCACTTTTACCATTAGAAACATACATATCCCATTTGAAGCGATGAACTCCTGAACTTTTATTGCCAACGGATAATAAAATATCTGACTGTGCTGAACCTGCCTTTCGCTGAATAGCCATTTCAGTAATTGTAAATCCACCAACGCCAGGACCGCCTCCTAATGCTCTAAAAATATCTGGCTCTAAAGAAGAAGGACTCCATTTTCGCCAGTGTGGAGCTTGTGTGCTTAATCCTGCAGCAGTTGTGTAGCTTTCAAAGTCATCACAAATATCCACTGTACCAAAGCCCGTTCCGCAATCACAAGCTGCCTGACACGGTCCGTTCGTCCAAGAAGTAATACCTGATACAAAAGCAGTGCTAGCATTGGGGTATTCATTCCCATCGCAGCCACACACGGGTGCATACTCAAGCGTAGTAATCTGGTCAGCCGTAGGATATTCTTCACACTCTACGGTTGTTCTCCAAATTTCTAGCTTAAAGGTAGCTGCGGATTTACCCCATACGCCTATGTACATCTTCTCTTCTGATCTGCCATAGTTTTTTAAGTCCGACTTTCGGAAGGTGTTTATTTCAATATATCCACGATTTGCACCTCTAATTTGTCTAAAATTGTCTGAACTTGCCGAATCATATCCATAGAAATATAAATCTGGATTTCCAGATAAGGCAGTAATTTTCACAATGTACTTGTAGTATCTCTCATTCCAAAGGCTGCTTGCATTAATCCAGTGACCATGCCAATCACTACTACTCACGGCATGCGTGTTAGAATAAATCAAAATGGGGCTTCGACTTTCAATTTCGCCAGTGATAGTGTCTGTTTCAAACTTGCTAGAAATATCAATAGCGGCTTCAAGATTGGTTGGCTCTAGCACTTCTGTATTCGTTTCTATTGTGTCCTCAGGTAGTGCATCTACCGTTTCTAAAAGGCTGTCTTGTTCACAAGCAGTAAAAAATAGTATCGTTGAAGCGATTAAAGTTCCAAAAACAATTCTAGTTCTCATTTATATTGATTTTATATTAAAAAAAATATAGGCTTTCACCCACTGTACATGATTGAGTGTTATGCTAGAAAGAAATGTCCCCACTTTTTAGATAATAGTTTTGAACTGCTTAGGGCTTTCAAAAATCTTCAATACGGATTAGTAATAAATAGATGCTAAAAATGAATAATGTGACTAAAGAACAAGCCCAACTCATCGAATGCGTACCCAACTTTAGTGAAGGGCGAAATGGAAGGGTGGTTGCTGCTGTAGTTACTGCTATTGCTGATGTTGATGGAGTTAAAGTGCTGCATGTGGACAAGGGGGCGGCAGCTAATCGCACAGTAGTAACTTTTGCAGGCCAACCTAGAGCTGTTGTAGAAGGAGCATTTCAGGGTATAAAAAAAGCAGCAGAATTGATTGATATGCGGCAGCAAAAAGGAATTCATCCTAGAATTGGTGCAACAGACGTTTGTCCTTTAGTTCCCCTTCGAGGCATATCCCTGAAAGAAGTAGCAGCATTGGCTCAGCAGCTAGGGAAACGCGTTAATCGCAATTTGAATATCCCTGTTTATTTGTATGAGGCATCAGCAAGTACAGCCTACCGAAGCAATCTAGCAACAATCAGAAAGGGAGAGTATGAAGGGCTGGCAGCCAAGATGCAACAATCGAGATGGCTACCCGATTTCGGAACAACATTTAATGCCAAATCTGGTGCAACAGTGATTGGAGCAAGAAATTTTTTGATCGCTTACAATGTCAACCTGAACACGCAATCTGTTCAAATTGCTAGTGAAATTGCAGCCGTAATTCGAGAAAGTGGTAAGAAGAGGAAGCAAAGAAACAGTACAGCGAGCACCCTCAGCAGATATAAATCATTAAAAGCTATTGGTTGGTATGTAGAAGAATACCAGATCGCACAAGTTTCTATGAACTTGACGGATTATAGAACAACGGGCTTGCACGAGGCTTATGAGGCTTGTAAAATAGAAGCTCAACGACTAGGCGTAGAAGTAACGGGTTCAGAATTAATAGGGCTAGTACCACTGGAAGCGATGGTGGCAGCGGGAAAGTTTTACTCCAATAAAGAGGGATTTCCTGAGAATGAATATGCTAGCATAGCAAGTGAGTACTTGAAATTGAATGATCTTTTTGACTTCAATCATAGGACGAGGATTATTGAATATTTACTTGAAGATAAAACTTCGGTTTGAGGTAACTACTCATCACTCTTTGATAAAATAATAGAGAGTAGCTAATACACACACAAATGAATTGAAATAGCTCCAACTAGCGTTAGCACTAAGTTAAAGTTAAGATATTAGTCAGTGGTTTTCATACATTTGTAACGTTTAATAAGGCTTTTCGTATAATAAATAAATTCATACATACTATTACAGAAAATACGCTATGATCCAATTGAAAATATCACTGCTTTTAGTCCTTTACGGATTTATTTTTACTCCTTTTCAGTTGTTGGCTGATGATCCTGAATATGATGAGGCTCTCATCATAGAGCGCATCAACAAAATGGAAGTAGGTACTATGAAAGCTCGCTACAATAGTGTTGTGAAAGGTTATCTCAAAGGCTACACCGTCTGGAATAAAGAAAAATCAGCAAGAGTTATGGGACGGTCTGTCATCTATTTTCCTTTATTTGAGCAATATTTAAAAGAGCATAACTTACCAGACGATCTAAAATATCTTTCCGTAGTAGAGTCCGCATTAGATGCAAAAGCAGAATCAAGAGTTGGAGCAATAGGGCTTTGGCAATTCATGCCAACAACAGCGAAGGAAATGGGGCTAAAAATGGATAAGTATATTGACGAACGGCAGGATCCTCATAAATCGACAGATGCTGCTTTGCGTTATCTCAAAAGACAGTATAATCGCTTTGGAAGCTGGGAGTTAGCTTTAGCTGCCTATAATGGAGGTTCTGGACGAGTAAGCCGAGCTATTAAGCGAGGTCGAAGTAAAAATTTTTGGAAAATTCAACGTTATCTTCCTAGAGAAACCAGAAATTACGTTCCTGCCTACATTGCAGCTTGCTACTTGGGTAGGTATTACGATGAGCATAAAATCACACCAGCTTACCCAGACTTAGATTTGCAACTTACAGAAACGATAACAATATACAAATATTTGACATTCATTCAGTTGCAAGAACTTACTGGACTAACTTTAGAGGAAATAGAATGGCTGAATCCTGCCTACACCAAAAACTTTATTCCTAGCAATGTTCTGGGAAATACACTGACTTTGCCCAAGCGTGTGATGGCCGTTGTAAAAGAATTTTTGAAGACGAACCCTGAGCTTGCTGAAAATGAAAATATTGCTGAAAAGATTG
>CAYWKD010000014.1:71335-78639 GCA_964458705.1 uncultured Saprospiraceae bacterium
ATTGCTGAAAAGATTGAACGACTATCCATTAGTATTCCAGCAAAGGAGGATTACTACCATAAAGGAATATATCGAGTAGATAAAAACGAAACACTAGAACAATTAGCAATCTCATTTGACTTATCCATATATCATTTACTTGCTTGGAATAACTTGGCACTACCTGTAAATTTAGAAGAAGGACAGGAGCTGTTTGTGTATGGGCTGAAGGGAGTTGCACCACCCGAAGTGATCCCCGTAAAAATTCCAGTCGCTCAACTAGACCGATTACCAAGTAAGCCAATAGATACCATTGAAGCAGAAGTGCTGCCACCCAATACATTACGAAGAGAAAACTATCTTTACTACACGGTTGAGCCGAGAGAAAATCTCGCAACTATCGCAGCTAAGTTTAAAGGCGTTACGGTAGCAGATATCATGATCTTAAACAATTTTAGAGGCACTCAAATACCACAAGCTGGTCGAGAAATTAAAATCAAAAAGCTAGATATTTATAATCGTAAAATAATTAGAACAACTCAAGAAGGAACTAAGGATTAAGTATAAAGTATCTTCTAAGAAGTTTAGAGTTGAGAGAATTGTCTAAAGAATGCTCTCTGAAAAAACTTATTTAGCGATTTAGAGTGCTGAGTAAATTATCGTAGTTGGGTGAAAGTATAATTTCCACTCTTCTATTTTTTGCCTTATTTACAGTAGAAGTGTTTGGCACAATTGGAGCGTACTCACCACGACCAGCCGCTGTGATTCTTGAAGGATTTACACCGCTTTTTATTAACTCCTGTGCCACTTCTGTTGCTCTTCTGGCACTTAAGTCCCAATTTAGAGCTGGCGTTCCATCAGCATCCGTATGTCCTTCCACAATGATCGCTAAATCTTCATTGGCTGCAGTATTCAGCGTGCTAGCAATTTCTTTAATTACCTGCCGACCTTTGTAGCCAACTTTATCGCTACCCGATTGAAAGAGTAAGGCTTCACTAAGTGCTAAGTATATTTTTCCAGCTCTTCCTGATACGTCTAGGTCGTTTTGATAATTGCCAAACTTATCATTCATGGAGGCCTCCAAATTATTCATGCGCTTTCCCTCTGTACTTAGTCTTGAGGAAAGTTCGCTGATGCGCTGTTCCCTTTGATACAGTTGGTCTTGCATATTATTCATGTCATCTTGTACGATGTTCAAGCGTTCTTCTCTTTGGCGTATCATATATTCCAAATCTTGCAATTCCCGTTCTTTTTGATCTAGCAAGGTTTGTTTTTGGGCTAGACTTTCTGTGAGGTATTGACGCTCCGTAGAAGAGCGAGTAACTACTTCGTTACTTTGATTGACAATTTTGTTGTATTTCTCAAGCACCTCTTGGTAACTGCGGCGTAGATTTCTGTTGGTTGCCTCTAGCAATTCCAAATCATGGTAAGAATCAGAAAGTTGCAAATTAGATTCCCTAATTTCCTCTTCTAACCTTACTATTTCTTGTTGAAGAGAGTCTGCTGTATCTGCCTCTTGCTCCCAATATTCTTTGGCTAACCGCATTTCATCAAACTTTCTCACTGAAATACAACTAGAAAGAAATAGTATTATAAACACAGTAATTGCTAATAATATACGCATAGTTAAATTAATTTTTATAGTTTTTCTGTCAATAGAAAACTTTCGAGATTTTCATTTCTAATCAGTGATAAATAGTTACTTATCTTTACAAAAAAAAACTATATGCAAACAAAAATACATTGTATGAACGGGAAATTGCACAAAAATAACCTATATCACAATCTATTGCTGATAAAAAGTGGCTTAGCTAGTCTATCAATAGTCGTTTTTCTTACAGCTTGTCAAGAAAATGGTAACAAAAAACTATACAATTTATCTGCTCAAACAGAAGAAGGTATAACTGCTATCATTGAGATTCCTGCTGGTACTAACAAAAAAATTGAGTTTAATACAAGTTCAAAGAAATTTGAAATAGATCGAATTGATGGAAAAGAACGGATCGTTGACTTTTTGCCCTATCCTGGCAATTATGGATTTATTCCTTCTACTTACATGGATGCAGAAAGAGGCGGTGATGGGGATGCTCTGGATATACTCGTCATTAGTGAAAGCCAACCTACTGGAACGGCAATGACTACTCAACCCATCGGAGCCTTAATGCTATTAGATGATAATGAAATAGATACTAAAATTATCGCTGTGCCAGTAGATACGTCTTTACAGATTATCAAAGCAAATACTTTTAAAGAGCTGTTGATTGATTATGATGTGGCGAAACGAATGATCGAAGATTGGTTTTTGACTTATAAAGGTATTGGACGCACGCAGCTCATTGGTTGGAGAGATGAGGTGGAAGCACTCAATGAAATAAATAAATGGGCAGTGAAGTAGCTATATTTACTCTTCTCGCACCATTGCTGGCACTTTTTCGGCATTAAGTGCTGCTGGCAGAGAGGCTAAAAATCCGATAAGAAAAACAACTCCTACAATAGCTATAAAATCCAATATCTCAAGTGTTACAGGGTACGCATCCACTGCGAAACCATCAGGTAGTGGAATGATGCCCAACGACTTTTGTAGCACAACAAGAGTCAATGACACCATAAAGCCAACTGTTAAGCCTAATATACAGATCAATCCCCCTTCATAGAGGAAAATAGCTCGAATGGTTCGATTCTGAATACCCATAGATTTGAGAATAGAAATATCTTTTTTCTTTTCTAGTACAATCATCCAAAGCGAACCAATCAAATTGAAGGCAATCAACAGCAAGGTCAAAGTCAATATTGCAAAAGTGAGCCACTTCTCTACATTGATAACTTTTAGATAGGCTTCTTCTTGCTGGTACTGATTCTGCACTTTAAACTTATCACCTACCACTTTTTGAATCGCTTGAATAATCGCCTGCTCATCGCTATTCGGCTTCAGTTTCACTTCTATAGCACTAATCTGATTGGGTAAATCAAGCAAACGCTGTACAAAAGATAGATTTGTTAATATATATTCTTGATCGTATCCATATTCAAGCCTAAAAACGCCCATTGGGTAAAGCGATAAGCGACGATAGGGTTGTTCTAATGCACCTATGCGTCCTGATTTTGGCATATAAACATTGATGCTAGTGAAGTCATCATCCATGTTGACGCGCAGTTTATCTCTCATGCCTCCGCCCATTACTGCGAACGACATTTCACCTAATTGTAGCGCATAGCTACCTTCTCGAATAGTAGAATCAACATTGGAAACTCGAATGTATGAGGTATCTACTCCCTTGATTGTTCCAAAATCTGTATTGGCGCGATAGTCAAAAAAAGCAAGTTCCTCAAGTGTTTTGGAATAATGTGCTATGTCGTTAATACGATTTAGTGCTTCCCAATTAATGGAATCAGTAGAAAAAGTTTTTCCCTTTATCAAAGAGACTTTTACTTCGGGGTTGAAGTTGTTAAACAAACTAAGCAGTAAGGATTCAAAACCGTTTAAAACGGAAAGAACTAGCACAAACGCTGCTGTTTGAATAGCAACACCGAATACGGAAATTCCCGTAATAATATTGATTGCGTTAGTAGATTTTCTAGCAAATAAATAACGCCAAGCTACTTTAAAAGATAAGTTCATTGGAAACTTTCTTGATAGTCATATAGTTGTAATAAAGGGAATATAAAAAGAATAGCCAAAACAAAATTTATCTGCGAAGTAACAAAAAAAATTACGCTTTTCTGTATTCATCTAAAGGAATGTAGAAAAGAAAGGTACTTGCCAAAAAAGAGCATCAGATAGCATATCATAGGCACTTTTTTTAATTAATAGTATCTTAACACTTGACAAGTGTTACATTTTTTTGCAACTTGCATAATATATCTGAAAAAGCAATATCTCATCCTTTGAACATAATAAAGTCCTTTCGCCACTTGTAGCACCCTAATTTTCCTAGTTAGAAACACATTGAGGTTTAAAAAACAACTATTTATTGGGTAAAATTTACACGGGTAAAAAAATGAATCAACCACCTTCACTAAAGACATTTGGTAGTCGTCTATTACTGACGCTTCCATCACAGCAAAATCAAGTTTGCCATATCGAAAAATTTGTTACGCAAATAGTCTCTAAGTTCAATATCAACCAAGACATTTACGGCAACATTTTAATTAGTCTAACGGAGGCTGTTAATAATGCCATAATTCACGGAAATGGAAAAGATAAAAGCAAAAAAGTAGAGGTCTGCTTCGAGAAGAAAGATAAAAAAGTATGCTTTAAAGTATCCGATGAAGGTAAGGGCTTTGACTACAACAACTTACCTGATCCAACAGCCCCAGAGAATATTTGTGAATGTGGCGGCAGAGGTGTTTTCCTAATGCATCAACTCTCTGACGACATTCAATATATGGACGATGGTAGAACGGTAGAAATGCGTTTCAAACTTTAGTTTCGTGAATGCAGATTTAAGATCAATGCGTCTATCGGAAATCAGACTTGATGAATCGTTACTTATTGATGTATTTGGTAAATCATATTGATAAGCAGCCAACTGCGAAGTTCAACTTTCGATCCATTTATTCATCTTCTATCTAGCATCTTACTTTACTTTACTTTATGAGTGTCAATATTCAGATCATTTGTAATTATTAGTTCAAAGCTATACACTGACTTCTAATTAATGTCATCTAATTTTCCAAACATTTTCCCTGATTCAGCGGAAGCGTCGTGCAGTATAAATTTCCATTCCGTTCATCCTCATTTTGAACTGGAAGATGAAGATAGCCTTATCTTACAAAGATGGATCAAAGAAGTTATTGAACTGGAACAAAACAAATTAATTGCGTTGCAATATATTTTCTGTGAGGACGACTATCTTTATGATCTCAATATAGCTCACCTTAATCACGATACGCTTACGGATATTATAACTTTTCCTTACGACCAGCCGCCCAATATTCATAGTGATATTTTTATCAGTATAGACAGAGTGCGTGACAATGCAGAAAAATTTAACGCTCCTTTTAGAGAGGAACTGCATCGTGTGATGATTCATGGTGTTTTGCATCTTTGTGGCTATCGCGATAAAACCTCCGAAGAGGCAAGACAAATGCGAGCCAAAGAGGATGAAACGTTACAATTACTCGCTCAATTTGACATTAGCTGATGCTACGCAACACAGAAATAAATAGTTATTCGATCTTATTTTTTATTGAGTTCTTGATTCTTTTTTCTCAAAAAAGAATTCCTTTAGTAATTGCATCATCAAAATGTCAGAATCTATACTGATTGTTAAATTAATATTAATTTTGACTTAATTTGATATTAAAGAATAAAATTTCATTAGCATTTTTTAATTTAAATGTGCAATTTTATACCATATAAATCTAAGTGTATTCTTTTTTGCAGTAAAAATCACACGACAAATGAAATGGCGAAGATTAAGCGGCAAGCCTATTGAACTTCCTGTAAAAGAGGCAGTAGAAAAAACTATATTGAAAGAAAAAGCCGAAGGTTACCGACTTAAAGTATGTATAGGCACGGACTCCCAAGTGCGAGGGGCAGTGGTAGAATTTGCTACGGTCATTGTATTTCTTCGTGAGAAGAAAGGCGGTTTTATGTTCATTAGTAATTATAAGGAACACAAGCCGATGCAGTTAAAGGAACGCATGATTCTTGAAGTAGCAAAGTCAGTTGAAGTAGCTTATAGTCTATGTGACCTACTAGATAAGCATGACATAGAATTAGAAGTACATGCAGACATCAACACTGATCCAAGTTTTCAATCTAATAAAGCATTGAAAGAGGCAATGGGTTACATACTGGGGATGGGCTTCGTGTTTAAAGCAAAGCCTAATGCTTTCGCTAGCACTTCTTGTGCAGACAAAGTAGTTTGATAAATCCTCTCACCTCTCGGGCTTGATTGGTTTAATAATTGCTTATAAAAGCAAGTTGATCAAAACTTGATTAATCAATGCGAATCAATTAAAAATGAATATAGTAGATAAACATGCCCTTTTGTCGAAGCAGCTCGTTAGTCTCATTGAATTTGTGAAGGAGCACAGTGTCAATCCAATAGATCAAAGAGGAATTGCAGAGCGTATAGGCATTGGTGAGACTACGCTTAGCAGGGAGAAAAACTGGAAAAATGCGGAGGCAAGCCTAGAGAAGTGCAAAGAACTCATCGGATTGATAAAATCAGCCTACGCTATAGCGGAGGATAAAGAACGAGGGTTTTACTTTTCATCGTTATCAGAAGACAGCGAGCTAGCTGCATTAGCGACTAAGTTGGCCATAAATTTGATTGACGTTTCCACCTACTTTGGAGAGGGGCTTCGACCCCACAAGCAAATCCTCGCCCGACCAGAAGAGGCACTTGAAGATAGGCAGAGGAACAATAGGCGAGAAAGATTTATTGTTGTCACAGGCGCAGGAGCTAGTTATGCGGCTACCAAGGGAGTCATGCCACTTGCTGCCGAAGGCGCTAGAAAAGTACGGGATTACATTAAGGAAAAGAACCATTTTTTGGACGATTTAATCTCGCAGGAGATAAAACGCCTAAGTCTCATCTATCGCCTAGATCCTGACGACTTCGAGACTGTGCTTCTTGCTTGTTCTAAGTATGCGCCCAATGAGGTACTAAGTTGTCTGAACGACTTGCTGGGGCTGCGACACCTGCCAAGTCTCATATACGACATCATAGCCCACATGTTCAAACATAGGTTTATTGATGCCATCATCAACTTCAACTTTGACGAAATTTTAGATAATGCCATAGCTGAGGAAATCGGTTCTGGAGAAATCAAGATGATATTCTCCGATGGGGACTGTCCCAATGAATACAACGAACTGCTCACGGCAAATCGCCTCAAACAGCCCGTTTACATCAAGCCCCACGGCACCATAAGCCACAAAGGGGCATTGCGATTTACGCGCGAGGCGTACTTCGATATACCAGTGAAAATGAAAGACACCTTGTACCAGCTCATAGAAGGTCAAGTGGAAGGAGAAAGCCAAGATCAACTCAAAACAAACCTCATCGTCATAGGATTTGGCCTACAGAGCTTTGAGTTTACGGAGACGGTAAAGGAACATTTTAGCAATCATCCTGACGAGGAGATTACGTTTTGGGTCTTCGACGTATCAAGACAAAACATAGATGATTTTGTCAAAGATATGAAGGGAAGCATCAAAAAGGAAAATATTCATTTTTTTGATTTGACTCGTTACTCCTTGGAAGAATACTTAAAGGAGCTCTGGAACTTAATCGAGACAAGTTTCGAGCCAGATTACCGCCCCAAAGGCATAGAGAACCACCTATTAGTTAATCACATCTGTGCTTTTAATC
>CAYWKD010000015.1:0-77664 GCA_964458705.1 uncultured Saprospiraceae bacterium
GTGAAATTTTAGCACTAAACATTATCTCTGAACCTACTTATTGAAGATGGAATAGTTTCCCGCTCACTATTCCATCTTCATTTTGAATAGTGTAAAAGTAACTTCCCTGAGGTAGCTTTGCTAGATTTAATGCTAAGGTTGGAGCGTTCCACTGCTGAGTATGATATAATTTACCTTGCATATTATATAGTCGTATAATACTTTTGTGTGGCTTCGCAGCTTTGAAGGTAACTACAGTTTGAAAAGGGTTAGGATAGGTAGTTACCCAGTTAGCAGTATTAATCTTTTTCACTTTTGAAAGTTGCTGTGCTGCTTGGACGGCAGCTAAAACATCAATTCGACCAAAGCCATAAGTATTATTAGGAGCCATGTTCTCGGATGCTTCGCCACAGTTGTCATTTGTACCAATAGCAACTGCAGTTTGCTCCAGCAAGGTTTCAATTGTTTCCACTTGACCTGCCAGTGCTGGATTAGCACTTATGATAAGTGCGACTGCACCTGCAACGTGCGGCCCTGACATACTTGTTCCGCTAAGAAGCTGATAGCCATTATTTAGTACGGCGGAACGCACCCCCATACCGGGAGCAGAAACATTGGGTTTCAGACGTTTGCTTCCATCTACTAGTACAGGACCTCGACTACTGAAGTTGGCAATTGTATCTGTGATTTGAGTAGCACCAACGGTAAAGGTATTTTCAAAGATAGCTGCTGGATCATCAATCGTGCTACATCCTTGCCGACCACTGTTGCCAGCTGAAGCCACTACTACTACTCCACTTGCTTTTAGGTTATCAATAGCAGTTCGCAGAATATCAAAATTAGTAGGGTTGCAACCTTCTGATGGTGGACAAGACCACGAATTGGTAATGACGTGTGGAGCAAGAGATGGCTTTGGAGCTTCTCCATTTAAGTCAGTCGGTGCTAAGAACCATTCAAAGCACTCCAAGTAAGTAAAAGGTGTACCATTTCCTCGTTCCATATTTCGACAACCTATCCAAGTAGCGGCTGGTGCAACACCAATTTGATTAGCTCCCTCTTTTCCTATCATTGTCCCCATCGTGTGTGTACCATGTCTATTGTCATCACAAGGCGAGTTCGTATTCAACCCACAAGGATTTGAAGAAGTTGTGTCTATCAACTCATGGATGGCGTCGTGCCAATTATAATTATGATTGATTTCACTGTTTGAAAGACCTCTATATTGCTGCTTTAAAGCAGGATGCTGCCAATCATAGCCTGTATCCTGTCCAGCCACCACCACTCCTTCACCAAGAATGCCCAATTCCCAAACCTGATCTGCATTAATTTGAGCAATCCCCCATTCTACCGTACTACGCCATTCTAGCTCGGGTAATTTTGTCTCTACAGGTTGATGAAAACTCACTATTGGGTTAGGAGCAATGCGCTTAACTGTCGACATTTGAGCAATTTGCTGAGCTAGTGAAAGACTACCTTCTACTTTCAGTAAATTCACTAAATACAAACTCTGGTACTTTACTTTTTGCTTTTCAAGTAATTCAATAATAGGTATTTGTGACCGCTCCGCAGTTTGCACCAATGCTTCAAAGACATATTGAGCTTTCGATTCTTTCGTCTTTTGTTGGCTTGCCCCACTCAAATCAGCCTGCGCCTTCATCCAAATTAGAAACTCTACTTTTTCTTGTTGGGCAAATTGTTCTAATACTACTGCGTCAATCTTAGATTGTGAAAATGCAGAATAAGAGACCAATAACAAGAATGTACAAATATTAATATTTAGCATAAATGAATGTTATTAAAAATTATACTGATACACACAACAATAATAATAGCAATTCTCTGCTAAATCAAGCCAGCATTTGGATTTAAGATCAATAAATCTATTAGAAGCTAGCATTTGTAGTTAATTACTTATGTTACGTACCATTTGATAATTTACTGTTTCAAGTGTTGAATATTATAAATTCATCTCAAAGTAAATGTATTAAAAATGAAACAAAGACTTACTATTGTAAAAATTGGAGGAAAAATACTAGCTAGCCCCTCCCAATTAAGTGAACTTTTAAGGCAATTTACCTCAATGGAAGGTCAAAAAATATTAGTACATGGAGGTGGTGCAAAGGCGAGTGAAATATCAAAAAAGCTAGGCATCAACCCTAAGATGCACGAAGGGCGACGCATAACAGACCAGGCAGCACTCGAAATTGCAATAATGGTCTATGCAGGTTTAATGAATAAAACGGTCGTGGGTGAACTTCAGGCAAATAATTGTAATGCCATTGGCTTGACAGGAGCTGATCTAAACTGTATTGAAGCACACAAACGCACGGTCAAAGAAATTGATTATGGTTTTGCTGGCGATATTAAAACGGTTAATACAAATAGCATCAAAACTTTACTAAATATTGGTGCAACACCTGTCTTTTGTGCTATCACACATGACAAAAAAGGACAATTACTAAATACTAATGCTGACACCATTGCGGCTACTTTGGCAAGTGTCTTAGCCAAAAACTACACCGTAAAACTCATTCTTTGCTTTGAAAAACCAGGCGTTCTTCTAAATGCAGAAGAAGATGCTTCGGTTATTAAAAGTTTAGACCAATCAACTTATCAATTGCTTAAATCTAAAGGAGTTATCTTCGCTGGTATGATTCCCAAATTGGACAATGCTTTTCAAGCCTTGAAGCACAACGTTAATGAAGTAGTAGTTGGAGGTGCGGACAAATTGGGAGAAGGAACAGATTTAGTATTGTAAAGCAGCGATTCAGCGTTTTGCATTTTATTGTAATACAAAAAACTGAATCTACCTGCTTGATTTTTCTTAACCAAAACTCAAAATCTTTATCTCCACTCTTTGGTTTCTCATTCTTCCAGTTGGTGTTCTGTTGGTAGCAACTGGTTCACGTCTACCGTATCCCTTGTACTGCAATCTTTTCATTAGGATACCTTTTTGATTAAGATAATCAGCAACGGCTCTTGCTCGCATAGTAGAAAGACTATCGCAAAATACCGCATCACACATACCATTGGTATGCCCTCTTATTTCTACCACTATGTCTTTATAGGTGGCTAAAAATTCATACACCTCATCTAAAGCAGCATAAGAACTTTCATGTATTTCTGCCTGATCTACTCCGAAGTACAAGTCATCCATTCTAATTATTTCGCCTTCCTTCAGGTCTTCTTTTCGTTTACCAGCGATTGTCTTTTCTTCGATAGGTTTGGGTTCTTCACTCGTCTCAGGTGCCGGAGGCGGTGTAGCAACCACTCGATTTTCTTCCTGCACATCTGCCGGTAGCGGTGTGTTATCCTCTGACTCAAGACTAGGAGGTGTAGTTTGAGGTATTGTTTGAGGGTCAATGCTTATATTATCAGAAACAATAGGTTCGTCGAATACTGCTTCGATGTCTGAATCACACGGTATAATTCGGATTTCGGAAGCATTGTCTAGCAAAATATTTCCGTTGTACGGAAACAAAACGGGCGTCTTGTAAAAGGCTTCAAATGTTATGTAATAGACATCCGTCTTAGGTTCAAACTTAAAAAGTCTTTCGAGCCAGCGCGTACTAATAATTTCTTTTGTCTCACCTAGAAGTTCTGTCTTATCACAATAGCCATTACCTCCCCAAATTCTGAGTTTAGCTGGAGTAGCATAATTAGCTGTTTCATTAGTTAACTTACTCAGGCTTTCATATACTAATGATCGAGCAACGTGAATGCTAAAAGCGTAGCATTTTCCTCCTTTCAAAGGAATACTAAGCCTTTGTGAAACAGACTCCCAAGTATCATTATCTCTTACCACCAAACCTAAATAAGTGTTTTGATGCTGAGCCTCATTGGTTACATTGAACTCTCCCCCACCGATTTTAGGATGAATATCTGGAGGTGATTCATTAGGAAATCCACAATCATACCATGATCTAGGAGTCATGCTCTCTCTTGGAAAACCTTCAAAGGAGGCATTAGATAATTGAATAACTTGGTCTTGTGCGTTGGGAGTTAAACTAATAATCATAAAAATAATTACAGCAAAATGCTTAATCATCATTGGAATAAGTTTTGTATGTAGAACAAATAATAAGTTAGTAGAAACATTACCATAGCTTATTCTCTTGCTCACTCAATCTGAATTTCTTTCAAAAAAGTTGTGTCCAGAGATAAACTCTCTGTTGAACGAATAATCTACACTATTTTCTCATAGACGTATAGATTACAACACTACTCAAATATAATGAAAATGTTTAAATAAATGTTTTAGGAATTAACACGATCTAAAGAATATTTTAGTCTCGTAATCAAATTTTTCTCCTTTTTTTGCTCATAATGACTAAGTTATCCAACATTGACATAAAGTCATCTACCAAAAATGTTACCAAATGAATATATTTGTGTCTAGTAAATAATAGATTTTTTACCTAAAAAATACTTCGATCATGCCTATTAGAATGGAAGAAGACGATCCTCGCCAAGAGCGGAATAACAATAACCCACAGCCTGGCGGTGGATTTAATAAAAACTGGTTATTACTATTGATTCCTCTCTTACTAAAACGACCCAAATTACTGCTACCAATCTTGATTATTGGTGCATTAATTTATTTTTTCTCAGGTGGAGATTTTTTGAATCAATTTTTACCTACAACTGATACAAGTAGCTTCGATAACACAGAGTTCTCTTTAGGATTTGATCCCAATCAAGAAGAGTATGATAAACGATTAGTTTTTGCTTCGCTCGCAGAAGGTAAAAATGGTTTGCCCGCTCGTATCTCTTTGCAAGAGTATGCACCCCCTCGGCTAAATCAAGGTCGCCAAGGGTCTTGTGTAGGCTGGGCAAGTGCTTATGCGGCTCGTACTATTCTGCATGCTCAACAAACTGGACAAAATCCAAGAAGCACTTCTTTTAGTCCTTCTTATGTTTACAACCAAATTGCCTTTGAAGGCTGTCAGGGCACTTATTTGCACTATGCGATGGAAACAATGTTAAAGAAAGGATCCTTACCATTTTCTGAATTTGAGTATGACGAGGGATCCTGTCGCTTAAAACCTACACAGCAGGAAGTACGCCAAGCACAGCAATTCAAGATCAGGGGATATGAGCGGCTTTCTCTCGGAGCGAGTAATTACAAAGTTGATATCAATGCCATCCGTCAAAATTTGGCAGCAGGTGCACCAGTAGTTATTGGAATGATGGTAGGTCAAAGTTTTACTCATAATATGCGTGGTCGCCAGGTGTGGCAGCCTACTCGCAGTGATTTGAATAACATTGGGTTGGGTGGCCATGCAATGTGCGTAATTGGCTATGATGATACTGCTTTGAATGGAGAAGGTGCTTTTCAAATTATGAATAGTTGGGGAGACGACTGGGGAGATAATGGTATTGCTTGGGTTGGTTACAAAGACTTTGAGTATTTTGTAAAAGAGGCGTATGGGCTTTATCCGATGGGGAATGCTCAACAAGAACAGGTGGACAAGAACAAGTTGGCGGTTAATTTTGGACTGATTGATAATGGGACACAAAGCAATATCCAATTGAAAAAAGTAGCCAATAATATATTCCAAACGACCAACCCAGTTCGCATCGGCGATAAATTCAAAGTAGAAGTAACTAATTCGCAGGAGTGCTATACTTACATTTTTGGTGAAGAAACGGACGGTTCAAGCTATGTACTTTTTCCTTACACCCCTAAACACTCTGCTTATTGCGGTATTATGGGAACACGAATTTTTCCTAGAGACTATTCGATGGTAGCAGATGAATTAGGTGCAACCGATTGGATTTCAATTGTGGTATCTAAAAAGCAACTGGACTTTCAAGCACTCAATGATCTGATTAATCGTCAGAGCAAGGATTCATTTCCAGGAAAAGTAACGGCAGCACTTCAAAATGACTTATACGCTGATGTTAAATTTAGCAATGGAGGTCAAAAAATAGCCTTTGAGGCGGCTTTACAAAATAATAAAAGCACTGTGGCAATGTTCATTGCCATTGATAAGAAGTAAATAGAACTAATGACTGGTGAGTCCTAATGAATGTACTAATTGTTAGAGTTCACCAGTTATTACAATATTCCTTTTGTACTCGGCAATATGCTGCTTTCAATATCTCGCCGTTTTGCCATTTTAATTGCTTTGGCGAATGCTTTGAAGATAGCTTCAATTTTGTGATGTTCGTTTTCTCCTTCTGCTTTAACATTCAAATTGCACTTCGCAGCATCTGAGAAAGATTTGAAGAAGTGGAAAAACATTTCTGTTGGCATGTCGCCAATGCGTTCTCTGCTAAAAGCTGCTTTCCAAACGATCCAGTTACGCCCTCCAAAGTCAATTGCCACCTGTGCTAAGCAGTCATCCATTGGTAGGCAATAGCCATATCGCTCAATACCTAGCTTACTTCCTAGTGCCTGATAGAATGCCTCGCCCAGTGCAATAGCCGTATCTTCAATAGTATGATGTTCATCAATGTACAAATCACCCTGCACCTTGACTGTTAGATCACAGCCTGAGTGTCGAGCTAACTGCTCAAGCATATGATCGAAAAAACCCAAACCTGTTTGATTGTTCGCCGTGCCTGTGCCATCTAAATTAAGCTCAATACGAATATCTGTTTCTTTAGTTTTGCGAGTAACAGTAGCTGTTCGAGCATCCAACTTTAAAAATCTGTAAATTTCTTCCCAGTCGTTAGAAGTAAGAGCAATAGTATTCTTTAGACTATCAATTGTCGTCTCTAATTCTTCAAGGGCTAAAGTTGGATAGTTATTAATCCAGATTCCCTTTGCACCTAAATTTTTAGCTAGTTCCATATCCGTTAAGCGATCACCAATGACAAAGGAATTTGCTAGATCATAATCACCTTGAATATATTGAGTAAGCAAACCTGTTCTTGGTTTTCGAGTAGGTGCATTATCCTCTGGAAATGAACGATCTATAAGCACCTCTGAAAAAGTAATACCTTCACCTTCAAGTGTTTTTACCATTTTATTTTGAACAAGCCAAAAACTTTCTTCCGGAAATATACTTGTTCCTAATCCATCTTGATTGGTTATCATAATGATTTCAAAATCTAGCCCCTTAGCTATTTTAGAAAGATATTGAAATACTTTAGGATAAAAGATCAGTTTTTCTAGTGCATCAATCTGCGGATCATCAGCAGGTTCAACAATTAGTGTACCATCTCTGTCCAAGATGAGTAGTCTTTTCATTATCAATTGTATTTAAGGCAAAAATAGTAAGTTATTCTTTGTCCATTGCTAAGGTATTGCGAAAGTCATAAAGTTTAAAAATGTTTCCAGCCCTGTGCTGTCAACTCATGAATATTTCCTCCTCTTGTGTGTAGCTGCACACCTTCATTTGGAGAGACAATCTCCCCCATGATGTAGATGTCGGGGAGATATTTTACCTTATCCAAATCCTTAGGATGGATAGTAAATAGCAGTTCATAATCTTCTCCACCACTTAAGGCAGCAGTAATTGGATCAATTTTGAAGTGCAAAGCCTGCTGTTCTGCATCAGGGTGAATGGGTACGCCACTTTCCTCAATATAAGCTCCAACGCCTGACTGCTTACAAATATGAAACACCTCAGATGCCACTCCGTCCGAGACATCAATCATGGCAGATGGCACTAACTTATTTTTAGCAAATAAGTCAATCATATCTTTGCGTGCTTCAGGTTTTAGCTGTCGCTCTATTAAATATTGCTGATCGTCAAAATTGGGCTGTGCGCCTGTTTCTTGAAAGATACGTTTTTCCCGCTCCAAAATCTGTAAGCCTAAATAGGCAGCACCTACATTGCCTGTGATACAAAGTAAATCACCAATTTTAGCAGTATTTCGATAGGTGATTTTACCTGCTTCACCTTGTCCAATAGCTGTAACGCTTATGTAAAGTCCTTGAGGGGAAGAAGTTGTATCGCCACCAACCAAATCAACTTGATGCACTTGGCAGGCTTCGGAAATACCCGCATACAATTCTTCTAGTGCTTCTACTGAAAAGCGATTAGAAAGAGCGATAGAAACGGTGATCTGCTTAGGAATAGCATTCATGGCATAAATATCAGATAGGTTAACCACTACTGATTTATAACCTAGATGCTTCAAAGGAGTGTAGGACAAATCAAAGTGAATCCCCTCCACTAGCATATCAGTAGATACCACTGTCAATGTATCACCATTTTTCAAAACAGCTGCATCATCTCCAACGCCTCGCACCGTGGAAGGCTGCAACATTTTGAAGGATTTAGTCAAATGTTCAATGAGCCCAAACTCTCCTAATTCATTTACGTCAGTACGTTTATTTTGATCTTTCATTTATATTATTTTTCTATTAACAGCAGGATGAAAAGTTTACTCATAATCTGCTCTTCTCGGCTGAAAAATGTCTAATACTTGACACTGCGTTAATGCCTTTCCAGAATGAACAACATTGGAAGGAATTTTAACTACAACACCTGGTTCACAAATTTGAGTAATGCCATCTACAGTCATTTCCATTTGACCATTCAATAGATTGGTAACTTGCTCGTGGATATGATGATGCGCTGGGAGGATTGCTCCTGCTTCGATTCGCCAAAATGCCACAGTAAAACCTTCTAAATGAATCATTCTACCATGAAAACCTGGCAAATATTCTTTTTCCTCAACTTCTGATAAGGCTTGAAAGTAGTTCATCTCTACAGCGTTAATTGGCTACTTGTTGATGTAATTGCTTTATTTTAATACTCAGCGCAGCAAAAAGTAACGTCATAAATGGACTGACATAATTGAAGATTGCATAAGCAAAATATTCCATTACTCCTACACCGAGCACTCCCGATTGATAAGCACCACAAGTATTCCAAGGCACTAAAACAGAGGTTACAGTACCTGAGTCCTCTAGCGTCCGACTCAAGTTTTCGGGAGCCAGTCCTTTTTCTTCATAAGCCTTGCTAAACATTTTACCAGGAACAACTATGGCTAAGTATTGATCGGAAGCTGTTACATTTAGTGCAAGACAACTTGCTACGGTACTGGCAAATAAACCAAAAACAGATTTCGCCATACTCAATAGAACACTGCTAATACGTTCTAATGCTCCAATAGCATCCATCACTCCGCCAAAGACCATTGCACAGACAATCAACCAGATTGTTCCCAGCATTCCTGCCATGCCACCAGATGAAAATAGGTCGTTCAGATCAGTATTATTAGTTTCCACAGCAGTATCTACAGTCATAGCTGTCATTACTCCTTTGTAGGCAGCCTCAAAATTTAGCGTATCTACGCCTGTAATATTTGCGACAATACTGGGCTGTGTGATAATAGCTGCTGCTGCTCCTAACAAAGTGCCTATCATCAAAGCGATTAAAGGTTTTGTCCGTCGCACAATCATCAATATTACAATGAGTGGAACAATAAATAACCAAGCACTTATGTTAAAAGCACCTTCGATAGCGGTAAGAATTTCCTGCGTATCAGTGCTACCAGTTGTTTCTCTAGTCAAACCAATAATTGTAAAGATAATAAGTGTAATTACAATAGATGGAATAGTAGTTAAAGCCATATAGCGAATGTGCGAAAATAATTCTGCCCCCGCCATTGCTGCCGCAAGATTAGTAGTATCAGAAAGTGGGGACATTTTATCTCCAAAGTAGGCACCTGAAATAACTGCTCCTGCTACCATCCCAAGCGGAACACCAATTGTACCACCAATACCGATTAGGGCAATTCCAACCGTGGCTGAAGTTGTCCAAGAGCTACCTGTTGCAATAGAAATAATCGCACAAATTATTATTGTAGCCGGAAGGAAGATGGTAGGATTCAGAATTTTCAAGCCGTAATAAATCATGGTTGGAATAATGCCACTTATTAGCCAAGTTCCAGCTAGCGAGCCAACAAATAGTAAAATTAACAACGCTCCAGTCGTGGATTTCACGTTATTCCCAATTTCGATAATCATATCACGATAAGACACCTTGTGGGTAAACCCTACAATAGCTGCAACCGCTGCTCCAAGTAGTAAGACAAATTGATTTGACCCACTTAGTGCATCATTTCCAAACACGTAAACATTATAGGCTAACATTCCAACTAGTGCAATTACTGGAATTAAGGCTTCCCAGATGCTTAATTCCTTATTCGATTTTACAGTATCTGTCATTTGTTTGTTTTCGCTTATTTATTGACTACTACTAACTGCTACCCATAACGATATTAACTATAAATGGCTTCTATTGCAGATTTGTATTTTTCCCTAATCACTCTCCGCTTCAACTTTAAAGTAGGCGTCAATTCCGCATCTGTCCCATCGGACTTAATCGCATCCCAGTCTGCATCAAGTAACTTAAATTTTTTCACCTGCTCAATGTGACTAAACTCAGGATTTAGATCATTAATAATGGATTGATATTTCTCAATTACTTTGGGCTGTTCTAACACCTCTGACTTTGTTGTCCAAGCCACATCGTGGTTTTTGCACCAATCTTTAAGTGCTTCTTCTGCGGGTACAATAAGTGCTGATACGAACTTTTGCTTATCGCCAACGACCATCACTTGCTCAATAAGAAAATCTTCTTTCAAGCGACTTTCAATGGGGGCAGGAGCGACATATTTGCCACCTGATGTTTTTAATAATTCTTTCTTGCGATCTGTAATTTTTAAAAACTCTGTGCCTAACTCATTTTTCACTATTCTTCCTATGTCTCCCGTTCTGAACCATTTTGTACTCTCTATTTCTTTAAAAACAGCAGCTGTTTTTTCAGGCTTTTTGTAATAGCCGACCATAATATTAGGTCCTGTAGCCAAGATTTCGCCTTCGCCTTCTTTATAATCGCCTTCACTGCCATCAATATAAATCTTAACATCTCTAACAGCGGGACCGACTGTGCCGATCTTTGCTAAATGTGGTTCAAATTTATTGATAGTCAAGCCAGGAGAGGTTTCGGTAAGTCCATACGCTTCTCTAAGTGGTACACCTGCTGCAGAGAAAGTCCTCAAGATTTTTTCAGGACAAGGAGCTGCACCTGTCAAAATACCTTTGATGTTTCCGCCCAATGCTTCCCGCCATTTACTAAAAATCAAGCGATCAGCAACTTTTCTCTTTAAAGCCTCTAGTCCACTGTATCGTTTATCATACTCATAATCTTCTGTTAAGCTCAAAGCCCAAAAAAACAACTTTCGCTTAGTGCCACTTAGTTCTAGCCCTTTATTGTAGATAGCTTCATATACTTTTTCTAATAATCGTGGCACTGTAGTAAAGAAATATGGTTGAACACCTCTCAAATCTCCATCAGGACCGCCAAGATTGTCTGTGCCAGTAAAGTAAACCCTATTACTTTTATTAATATACATGAAAGAAGCTGCTCGCTCAAAGATGTGACAAAGCGGTAGAAAACTCAGGACTTGCTCTCCTGGATTGAGCATAGTAGTGTGCTCACTGGTTATGTAAGTCATAAACACAATGTTGCTATGTGTCAGCATTACTCCTTTGGGATGACCTGTCGTACCAGAAGTGTAGATGATAGTTACCAATTCTTCTGGATTGATTCCCTCACTAATGGCTTTTACTTCTTCAAGGCGATCTTCCGTCCAAATGGTTTCCCAAGATGGATGATTATCTTGTGGATCAAAAGTGTAAATACCTTTTAGGGAGGGTACGTTGGCTTGTGCAGTAGCGAGTTTGTCGTATAGATCGCCGCCACCAACAAATGCGTATTTGACAACGGCATCGTTCAAAATGTATTCATACTCTCCCGAACTAATTGTAGGGTACAAAGGCACACTGACTGCTCCCGCTTGCTGAATCGCCAAATCTGCAATAACCCATTCAGGGCGATTTTTATAGCTGACAATTGCAATTTTATCCCCTGACTGCACCCCCAATTGCAATAGTCCAGCTGCCATCTTCAAGGATTGGTCAATTATTTCTTGTGTACTCCAATATTTCCATCCTTCTCCATCTTTTCGAGCAAAGGATTGATCTAATGGATGATGTGCTTTTTGATGATAAATGAAATCAAATAGGCGTGTTGGTTGCATATTCGTTTTGTTTAGCTCTTGTATTAATATTATTTGGTTCAAATAAGCGATTGCAATTTCATGGCTAAGCCCATGTTCCCTTTAATTTTAACCTTTCCTGTCATCACTGCCATCATAGGGTTGAGATCACCATTACGCATTTTTACAAGTACATCCGTCGTTGTCGAAATAGTAGTATCCGCCTCCTTGTCTTCCTGACTAACCGTATTTTCTTCTCCTTTCCCATCGATATAAATTATTCCATTATCCAGAACGAATTTTATCGTTCCTTCGATAGGAGCATTATTTTTTGCTTGCTTTTGAATCGCTTCAAGTATTGTAGATAGTTCCATGTGCTTATGATTATGAATTGTAAACTCAATATTAAGCATAAATGGTCAATTTACATAAGATTTAGTTTAAGCAAAAAAGGATTTTCTAGTAAAAAGCTGATGAAACACTTGTTAGCTTACATTTTATTCTGCTATTTTAATAACAATAGTCTGTAAGAAACGAAATTATATTATTTAATTACAGCACGATATAACTCTAGGAAGTATTGATATTTTAGGTGATATGACATACTACCAAAGCAGAATAAAAGTTTATAATTTAAATAAGGTTTAGCTTATGTGAATAGCTTCCTTATCTTAACACTATTAATTGGTACAAAAGAAAAATATATGTTCGGTAATAACAAAAAAAAAGAAGTCATTAGTGCAACGACTAGCATTACTTCATCCAGTGCTTCTCATGCTTTGAACAGTCTTGTTCATGGCACAAGAATAGAAGGAAATATTCAATCGGATAATGACATCCGTGTTGATGGTGCAATCAAAGGTACTCTAACGAGCAGTGCTAAAGTAATCATCGGACCTTCAGGCTTGATAGAAGGAGAAATTTTTGCTAGAAATGCAGTAATAGAAGGTCGCTTTGAAGGCATATTAAATATAGAAGAAGTGCTACACATTAAAGAAAAGGCAAGAGTAATTGGTGAGATTAAAGCAGCAAAATTAATTGTGCAGCCAGGTGCAGTGATTAATGGCTCATTCGATATGTCATCAGATATTTCAACTATGGAAGCCCCAAAAGCATTACTTAACGGTAAAGCAACACCTGAACTAGTTGAATCCACAACCGAAGCATAAGCAAAAAAGAGATCAATCTGGTAAGTTCTCCAGTGCGAAATCTTACATAAAATATTCTGGTTTAGCCTTTCAAATGCTAGCTATCATCATAGCGGGGGTATTGATAGGCAAGCAATTAGATGCTCATTTTTCTACTCAAAAGCCAATCTTTACAGGTGTGTTGGCATTAGCAGCCACCGTGTTAGCGCTGTATATCGCACTCAAAGACTTCATTAAAACAAGTAGCAAAAAATGAGCGATCAAAGGTTTATAGTGCGATTGGGCTTACTCACTTTGGGGATCGCTGTTGTTGTTGCACTATTGCGTTTTTCACCTGCTCTAGGATCAGATCAAGATTTAGCTTGGTGGAGTATAACAACATTTGCTATACTTTGCTTAATCATGTATCGAATTGGTAAAAAAACTATCCAACTTGAAAATAAAAATACCTTTACTTTTGTATTTATGGGGTTCACTGGCTTGAAGATGTTTCTGGCATTCATTCTAGTAGGTATTTATTATAAAACTCACGCCCCAAGTTCAAAATTATTTATTGTGCCATTTTTTGTAATTTACACAGCCTACACTGTGTTCGAGGTGTGGTTTATGACGAAACTTGCTAAATGGAAACCTACTGATGATTAATGTTCTATCTTTATTCAGCTAAAGTCAATTTCTGTATTATCACCAATATTTAAACTCTGCCGAAAACCAGTGATAGCAGTGTCATTACCAATGATAGAATGACGTAATACAGCCTCCTTAATGGATGCAAAGTTCCCAATTATAGAATCTTTTAGAATAGCAGATTCGATGCGGGCGTTATTGCCAATGGTAACATGTGGACCTATAATGGAGTCTTGGATAAAGCAGTCTTTACCAATATTTACAGGATCTATGATGATTGTATTATTGTAGGACGGCAGATTAAAAGAGGCAAACCCACCTCTTTCTAGTAGTAGAGAATTTGTTTTTAACAATACTTCATATTTTCCGCAATCATACCAATTATCTACTTTTATGGTACCAAGTTGAACACCATATTCAACCATTCGCATCAGTGCATCTGTCAAAGGAAATTCTCCATCGGTTTGAATATTATTCTTTATAATAAATTCTAGTGCATCTATTAATACAGAGACTTCCCGAATTTTGTAGAATCCAACCATTGCCATGTTTGATTTTGGAATTTTAGGCTTCTCAACTAGTCGAACTGCAAAACCTTCATCATCCAACTCTACTACTCCAAACTCTCGAGGATTATCTACTTCTTGGATACCCAAGCAGGAAAAAGAAGAGTTTACGACTTTACTAAAATCAGCATCTATAATAGTGTCACCGTAAAAAATAAACACTTCATCTTCCCCCCTAATCTTATCTCTTGCCGTCCATATAGCATGACCAGAACCCTGCCTTGACTCTTGAACAACGTATTCCTTATGCAAATGCGGATAGGCTGACTCTACATAGTTTTTGATTTTTTCGCCTAAATAGCCAATAACAAATACAAATTCACTTACACCCACCGCTGAGAGTTGGTCTATAATAAAAGAAATAATCGGCTTTCCTGCAACAGGAATAAGAGGCTTAGGTTGTGTGTAGGTATGTGGACGCAGCTTTGTGCCTGCACCTGCTACTGGAATGATTGCCTTCATAATGAAAAAGTCGTTTTCTTTTAAGTGCTAATATATTCTTTTTTAATTACAGACATAACTTATCAATACAGGAGTTACATTTAAAGACATAAACTATTTTGGAAATCTGTTTTCGTTCAGGCTATTTAATGGTTAAAAAAACTAATGAGCTACTCAATTTGTAGTATTGAAAATAAATTTAGCAATGGCAAAGAAGAAAAACGAGCGCATCGGAACGGTTTATTCTACTAATCCTGACTACAGTTACATCCATGAAGATGAATTAGAAGAAACAGAGGATTTATCTGCCAATCAGCAAAAGTTGCGTGTAATGATTGATCGAAAAAAGCGAAGAGGAAAGGAGGTTACACTTGTAACTGGATTTGAAGGCACTAAAGAAACTTTGAAGGAGTTGGGCAAAATGCTAAAAAGTAAGTGTGGCGTGGGAGGAAGTGTGAAAGATGGCGAAATCATCATTCAGGGTAACTTCAAGGAAAAAATAATCGATTTACTAAAGTCAGAAGGCTATACCAACACAAAAGGAGTGGGCGGTTGACAATGTTACGGAAACTCAAGACGTTATAAACGAAAGTATCATTATCAATTAGCAACATCCATGAAGAAGGTAATTTGGAGTCTATTTTTATCCCTTTTTATTTATGCTGCTCAAGCACAACTGGGCTTCTCAGCAGGCTATTCTAATTTTAACTTCGATAATTGGGAAACGCAAGTGCAGCAATCCTATGGAAACACTTCCCAGTTGTTCGAGTTGGGTACTAGAATAGGTGTTAATTATCGCTTGCCACTTAAGAACATACGACTTGAATTTTTGCCGAGCATTGAATATGCTACTGCTTTATCTTCTACGTTCAAAAGCACAGAACTGGGGCAACCCCTAAGTGAAACATATGATTTAAATATATTTGGTTCTTATCTCAAGACTAAAGTTTATCCATTTTCATTTAAAGCAGATTGTACCTGCCCAACCTTTCATCAAGGTGGACAGCTATTTGAAAAAGGCTTTTTCTTGATGGGAATCGTAGGCGTTGAAAGGGTGGCAACTCAGTACGCACTTGAAGGAAGTGATAAATCCAAGACAATAAAACATAACGAATGGCGACCTTCACTCGGTGGCGGTTTAGGGCTTGATATTGGTTTATCTGATTTTCTGACGCTCTCTCCTTTTGCTACGGCTCAGTTTTCAAAAGATTTTAATGGCGAACATCTGTTTCCAGAAAGCAGCGAACAAGATAGCTTATCAAACTTACTTCAAATATTTGGGGGTATCAATATTATCATTCAATTTAGAAGATACTAAATATTTACCACATCATCAATCCTTTAATCAATCGAGTGTCAAAACTAATCTCATGAATAAAAACTTTCAATTCTATTTGTGTATAGTACTTGCAATATTTATGACAAGTTGTAAATCGAAATCAAAATTACAGCAAACGAACAAGCAGGAAACTGAAAACATTGATCCCAGTGAAATAAAATCTACCTTTTCTTTTTCTGATAGCGATACAAGTCAAATTATCATATTGGATGATGAACTGGCTGATGCCATCGTCGTTGCTAGTATTCAAAAAATGGAATGCTATGGTAATTGTCCTGTCTTTGAAGCAAAAATTTTCTCAAATGGTTTAGTGCTTTTCGATGGCAAAAAGAATACAAGTCGCATAGGACTATACGAGGCGTACATGCTTAAAAGCCAAATAGATAGCATCATGACACAAGCAGAGAACATTGATTTTTTTAACTTGAACGCAAGTTATCCATTAGATGGGAAAAAGCTCCATGAGTTACCAAGCACTATTTTTTACGTCAAGCAAGACGAACGTGAGAGAGAGGTTTTGAATAATCATGGCGCACCAAAGCAGCTCAAAATATATGAATCCATGTTCTTAAATATGCTAGATCGGCTCGACTGGCGACCAGTTGCTGAATTGGACTAGAAATGAAACCAACTATTAATTGATGGCTGGTATGGCTATTCAACTTAGAATTACTGTAAGTGAACACTTTTGTTAATTCTAAGTTAGATGAAAGATCAATCAAGTATGTAATGCTGTACTATTTTATAAGTTTGGGAACTAATGTGCATCCAGAGCAAAATGTCATTTACATGATGGACGCTTTACTCAAAATATCACCAACGGTAGAAATCAGCAGCATTATTAAAACAGAAGCAGTTGGCTTTAATAGCAATAGTTACTTCTTGAATTTGGTGGTCAGAATTTTCTCTAGCTACTCCGCTGCTGAATTAAAAAATAAATTAGTTCATGTTGAGACGCAACTGGGAAGAGATAGAACTGACCCTAATCGAAAGTTAAAGGATCGCCCAGCCGATTTAGATATTTTATTTTCAATGACACAAGATCAGTTATACATTGATAAGACTTTAATCCCTGATGAAAAGTACGTTCGTCCAAGTGTGATAGAACTGCTACACTATCTTGATCTCAACAGTGATGAATCACCATTAATCGAAGAAGAGCGAATTTCCTTGCTTTATCAAAATCAATTGATTGGTAAAACTCCTTTTACGCTTCAACAAAAAGAGTAGTGAAGCATAAGTAGATCGTAACAATTAGCTTAAAAATAATAAATGAACACAACTAGAAATGAAACTGCCCTCATAACGGGTAGTGCCATCCGACTAGGAAAACATATTGCCCTAGCCTTAGCAGAACAAGGATATGACATTGCTATTCATTACAATTCCTCCACTAGTGCAGCACAAGAAACAGTAAAGCTGATTCAAAGCAAAGGTGCAAAGTGCGAGTTGTTCCAATATGATTTAACAGATGCAGAAAACATGAATGGCTTCATGGCTGATGTTAAAAATGCCTTTCCTAGCTTGTCAGTACTCGTAAATAGCGCTTCTGGCTACACGCAGGCAACTATTGCAAATACAACACCTACTGTATTTGACACTCAATTTGCACTGAACCTGCGCGCTCCCTTCTTTTTGACACAAGCCTTTGCACAGCTAGTGGAAAAAGGTAATATCATTAATATTCTTGACAATAAAATAGGCTTTAATCAATATCAGTATGCTGCCTATCTTCTTGCTAAGAAAAGCTTAGTTGAACTCACAAAAATGGCAGCTGTCGAATTTGCTCCACGTATTCGAGTAAATGGTGTGGCACCAGGTGTCGTACTTCCTGCCTCCACTCGCAGTCAAGAATATATCGAATGGCGTTTGCAAAGCATCCCATTGCACATGCAGGGCAGTACTGAACATATTACGCAAGCCATTATTAGTTTATTGGATAATACCTTTATTACTGGACAATTCTTGACGGTGGACGGCGGCGAAAATATTGCTCAAATTGGCAGAAATGCTGGGGAGTTTGATCAAAAGAAAGTATGAATGCAAACATTCAAAAATAAATGGATTTGGATTACAGGAGCATCTTCTGGTTTAGGAGAAGCACTAGCTTATGCGTTTGCTAATGAGGGTGCAAACTTGATTCTTTCTAGCCGAAAACAAGAAGAATTAGAGCGTGTAAAAAGTAACTGTAATGAACAAAGCCAAGTCATCATTCAAGTGTTGGATATGATGAAGCACGATCAGTTTCACTCAGTAACGAAGCAAGTGCTAGCGCAAACAGGAAGTATTGACCTACTCATCAATAATGCGGGCATCTCTCAGCGAGGACTGGTGAAGGATACACCACTAGAAGTTGACAAGCAGATCATGAATATTAACTACTTTGGCGCAATTGGTCTGACAAAAGCTGTTTTGCCAAGTATGTTAGAGCAGAAGTCAGGGCATATAATTGCAATGAGCAGTGTGGTGGGGTATGTGGGTACCCCCAACCGCTCTACTTATGCTGCTTCAAAACATGCGCTACATGGTTTCTATGATTCCTTGCGAGCAGAAACGGTAGATCATGGTATAAAGATAAGCCTTATCTTACCTGGATACATTAGAACGAATATCTCTTTTAATGCTGTAACAGCAGACGGTAGCCCTCAAAATAAAATGGATGATAAGCAAGCTAATGGACTGCTGCCCGAAGTCTTTGCAAAAAAAGCATTGAGAGGAATCAAGCGTGGCAAGCATGAAATATTGATTGGCAGGACGGAACTGATGGGTATTTATTTGAAACGCTTTTTTCCTAAACTTCTAGCACGTATCATCAGCCGAATCAAAGTTACTTGAATCAAGCTATTATCAATAGCAAATGCGCTCACCAAGTCTTTACTAACTGTGGTATCAATGAATTCTGAATTCCTTTACAGTAGCCAAAGAGGGAATATTCTCTTCAACAAAAAATTGCTTTTTTGCTACTTTTGCGAATGGAATTGAACTCATCCAAACTATACACATCGACTTTCTTAGTACTTTGTTCCAGCTATGCACTTTTCGCTGCAAGTTTCAATATGATTATACCAGAGTTACCAGCCTATCTGAGCAATCTCGGCGGTGAAGATTATAAAGGTCTTATCATTGCTTTATTTACATTAACGGCTGGGATTTCCAGACCTTTTAGCGGAAAACTGGCGGACACAATCGGAAGAAAACCTGTAATGTACTTTGGGGTTGCAGTATGTGTGGTTTGTAGTTTGTTTTATCCTTTATTGACAAGTGTTTCAGGCTTTTTACTGCTTAGGCTAATACATGGATTTTCAACTGGTTTCAGCCCAACGGCGACTTCTGCTTATGTGGCAGATATAGTTCCTATACATCGAAGAGGAGAAGCGATGGGCATATTGGGAGTCAGTATGAATTTTGGGGCATCCATAGCACCTCCAATTGGATCATTTTTAGTGAATCTACAATCCATCAACCTCATGTTTTATATCTCCTCCATACTTGCATTAATTTCCATGATCATTTTAATTCGGCTTCAAGAAACATTAGCACCGAAACGTGCTTTTCATCCCAGTATTTTGCGATTACAAAAAGATGAAATCGTCGAGCCACGAGCATTTTTGCCTGCTCTACTTTGCATAGTTGTTTACATAGGATTTGGCGTCATTGTAACTATTGTACCAGATCAAACAGTTTATTTAGGCATGAGTAATAAAGGGCTATTTTTTACTAGTTTTACGCTAATGTCGGTGCTTTCAAGGCTTATTGCTGGAAGACTATCGGATGTATATGGTCGAATTCCAATTACTCGTATTGCTATTATTTTGCTCTGTTTTTCCTATCTATTTATGGGTTTGTCCAATAGTCCGACATGGCTATTGATCGCTTCTGGTGCAGTTGGATTCTCAATGGGTATTGCTGGCCCTGCTGTTTTTGCTTGGGCAATTGATCGAAGTGAAGATAAACGACGTGGAAGAGCTTTGGCTACCGTATTTATTGGCTTGGAAATTGCTATTGGTTTTGGAGCATTGTTTGGAGCATTCATGTATGACAATAACCCTCAAAATTTTGCCCACACTTTCTTTTGGGTCGCAGCAATTACAACTGCTGGTATTTTTATACTTCAAGGCAAAAGAGAGTAACAATTTCAATAATATCTTTCAATTGATACAGTACGATCCAATGATTTGAACCCAATCAATCAAAAATGGTTAAAAGCATGAATATAAAATAACTACTATACATGTCAAATCATCAATTTTATAAATTAAAAGTAAAATCAATCACTCCTCAAACTGCTGAAGCTGCAACGGTTGCATTTGAGGTATCTAATGAGTTGCGCCAGACCTTTAGCTATCAGCAAGGTCAATATTTGACCTTAAAATTTGATATTAATAATAAGGAAGAGCGCAGAGCTTACTCTATGAGCAGTAGCCCTTTAGAGCAAGAAATTGCTGTAACCGTCAAGAAAGTAAAGGGAGGTGTCGTATCCAATTATATGAATGAAATGCTCAAAGCAGGCATGGAGGTAGAAGTAATGCCACCACAAGGAAACTTTTTTACAGCATTAAATCCCGAAGTATCAAAAACTTATTATTTATTTGGCGCAGGAAGTGGAATCACGCCATTGATGTCTATTCTAAAAACAATACTTGAGCAAGAGCCTAAAAGTAGTATTTATCTACTTTATGGTAATCGAGATGAAGATAACATTATTTTCAAAGAAGAGCTAAATGCTCTTGAAAAGCGATATGTTGGTCAATTCAAGGTCGTCCATACTTTGAGCCAGCCAAAACGAGAAAAAGCAAAAGGACTAGGCAGCTTATTTTCAAAAGGAAAAATCAGTTGGGAAGGGAAAGTAGGACGTATTAGTGCCAATATGATAAATGACTTTTTGAAAGAGTACCCAGCAAATAGTGAACAAGTTGAATATTTCATCTGCGGACCTGGAGACATGATCGCTAAAGTTGAAAGAACGCTAATCAATCGCAATATTCCTTCAGATAATATCCATGTTGAACATTTTACCTCTACCTTAGCGGAGGAAGACAAAGTAGCAGGAGCAGATGGAGCATCTGTAACCGCCCATTTGAACGGTAGCACGATAGTCGTAACTGTTCCGAGCAAAAAAACAATATTGGAGACCTTGATTAGTGAAGGCTACGATCCGCCCTATTCCTGCACTTCGGGTGCTTGCTCTACTTGTCTAGCGAAAGTAATCAAAGGAGAAGTAAAAATGGACGTTCACTATGCACTTGATGATGATGAAGTTGCAGAGGGTTTCATTCTGACCTGCCAGTCGCACCCTGCTTCGAGTGAAGTAGAAATTACTTATGAAGTGTGATCGGCAGATCAAGTATTTATTTGCAACCAAGACTTTACAAAGCAGAAAAATGAGTTTGACAAGACGAAAATTACTCGCCAACTTAACCGCACTAGGGGGAGCAGTTGTACTTCCTAATGCGGCATTTAGTCAGCCGCAAACTACAATTAAACGGCACAATTTTAAATTCTGCCTGAACACGAGTACCATTATGGGGCAAAATTTAGGTATCGTGAAAGAAATTGAGACGGCAGCAACAGCAGGCTTTGATGGCATCGAAATTTGGATTAATACACTCGAAAAATATCTCCAAGAAGGTAATAATCTTTCTGATCTAAAAAAGCGACTGGATGATCTAGGCTTGAAAGTAGAAAATGCTATTGGTTTTGCTGCTTGGATTGTGGACAATAACGACAGGCGTTCTGCTGCGCTAGAACAAGCTAAGCGAGAAATGGATATGTTGGCTCAAATTGGATGCCATCGCATAGCTGCGCCACCTGCTGGAGCGACTGATAAAGCAGGTTTAGATTTGATAAGTGCTGGTGAGCGTTTTCGGGCTTTAGTAGAATTAGGAGAAGCAATGGAGGTCCTTCCACAATTAGAAGTATGGGGTTTTTCAAAGAACTTAAGTAAATTAAGTGAAGTGCTTTTTGTAGCTGCTGAATGTGGTCATCCTAAAACACGCATCCTACCTGACGCTTATCATTTATTCAAGGGTGGGTCTGATTTTGACGGTTTAAAATTGATGAGCAAAGAGTCAGTCGAGATTTTTCATATCAATGATTATCCTGATAATGTTAGCAGAAAAAATATCGGCGATCAAGATCGAGTGTATCCTGGAGAAGGCGTTGCTCCATTATCGGGTATGTTAAGTGATCTGCATTCCCAAGAGGAATCAACCATCCTGTCGTTAGAGTTATTCAACAGAGATTATTGGAAGCAAGACGCATTAGAGGTGGCAAAAACTGGGCTGAGGAAAATGAAAGAAACTGTTGAAAAGGCATTGTCGTAAGTTCCTACTCACTACAAGTAAAAATTGATTTGCTACCTTTTAGGTAAATATTTAGGATAACTATCAACAAAGGTAGAAGTAAGATTTTAAGGGAAGATTTCCGAAGGTTTGGAAACCTTCGGAAATCTAATAATCTTGAACTTAGCTATCAAATCCTTAGCTGTTTCCCTTAGCATAATCAGCTAAGAACTTTTCTAGCCCAATGTCGGTCAATGGATGTTTTAACAAGCCAAGAATAGGAGCTAGTGGGCTTGTGATGATATCTGCACCAGACTTAGCTGCATCAACAATATGCTTTGAGTTGCGAATGGAAGCAGCTAATATTTCTGTATCATATCCTTGGATAGCATAGATTTCAGCAATATCGGAGATCAAGCCCATTCCATCCCAATTGATATCGTCAATGCGTCCAATAAATGGAGAAAGGTAAGTTGCACCTGCTTTTGCAGCTAAAATTGCCTGTCCAGCAGAAAATACTAAGGTGCAATTAGTGCGAATACCAATCGCTGTAAAGTAACTAATTGCTTTTACACCTTCTTTAATCATTGGTACTTTTACAACGATATTGGGTGCAATTTCAGCTAGGCGTTTTCCTTCTTCCACAATGCCATTAAAATCTGTGCTAATCACTTCAGCACTCACATCGCCATCCACAACGTCGCAAATAGCTTTGTAATGGTTCAAGATATTGTCTTGCCCAGTAATACCTTCTTTTGCCATTAAAGATGGATTAGTCGTAACACCATCTAAAATTCCTAAGTCTTTTGCCTCTTTTATTTGGTCAAGGCTAGCAGTATCAATAAAAAACTTCATAATGATTAAGCAGTTTTGATTGTTATGTTAATGAATATTCCACAAAATAGCTTATTTTATGCTATAAGAAAAAATGGAATGCAGTTTCAGTCTCTTAAAAGACTCTTTTAAAAATGCTTACTAAACATTAACTACATGAAAAATTATCTTATTTTACTTTTAATTATGCTAACCAGTGTTTTAATAAATGCACAAAACTTACCTCTACTGTACGAAAATGACTTTGAGGACAATACCACCATAAATGACTTTGAATTTACGGATTTGTCAGCTTGGCGCATCAATAATCAATCGCTAGAACTTTTTGGTAAAAGTAACTATCAACCTGATGTTCGTTCTCCTCAAAACATAGCTGTCCTCAAGAATTATATGGTTGGCGACTTTATATTGGAAGTAGATTTGAAGCAGACTGGACGTGAATATGGGCATAGAGATTTATGCTTATTTTTCAATTTTAAAGATGCTTCCAATTTCTACTACATTCATATTGCTAGTGTTGCTGACCCTAATGCTCACAATATTTTTTTGGTGAATGATGAGCCTAGAAAAAACATCGCAGAAAAAACAACCAATGGCGTAAACTGGGGCAATACTTGGCATAAGGTCAAGATTGTTCGCTCCATAGAAAAAGGACATATTCAAGTCTATTTTGATGATATGGATGTTCCTATTATGGAAAGTTACGACCGGCATCACCTGTCAGGGTACATTGGCTTTGGCTCTTTCGATGATACAGGAATAATTGACAACATTAAACTTTACGGCCAACGCATAATTCCTAAAATGAATTTTTTTCGATAAAAAATCCGCAAGTGCGTAACTAGATTTAAGACCAACTCAATTTGCTAGAAGATAGGTTTTATAGCCAACTATTCATTGAATGTAAATGTTTATCAAATATAAAATGTAATTAAACCAACTTACCGAGTAATTAGTTAACATATACAAATACAATTCATGAATCAAATAACAAAAGTACAAACCCCTAGTAAGGTCAACATAGGTATCAACGAGCAAAATCGTTCAAGCGTAGCTGAAATATTAGCTCAAATACTAGCAGATGAACATATCCTGTACATCAAATTGCGAAACTATCACTGGAATGTCGAAGGAATGTTTTTTCAGAGTTTACATGGTTTCTTCGAAGAGCAGTACAATGAACTCGCAGAATCAATTGATAACATCGCAGAGCGTATCAGATCATTAGGCTTCTTTGCTCCAGGTTCAATGGGAGACTTTAAGGATTTAGCAAGATTAAGCGAGACAGGTAATCTGAATGGCAAGGATGTACAAATGCTTAGAAACATCTTGGCTGATCATGAGATGATGATTCAAATTCTTAGAGGTAACGTTGAGGACACAATGGAAAAATATAATGATGCTGGAACAAGCGATTTCTTGACGGCTTTGATGGAACAGCATGAGAAAATGGCTTGGATGGTCAGAGCACACTTGAACGCATAGTCGCTATCTATCATAGCAAAGTAAAAAAGCCTGATCTAGCAGTTAGATCAGGCTTTTTTTTACAATTTTTAAAATTTTTTATTTAGACCAAATACAAATAAATGTTTAAAGTGTTATATTTGCATATAGAGCAAAAAAAGATGATTCAAGCATGAGTAAATCAAATGTAGCTGGACAATTAGCAACTCAAGTTTTTATAGATGAGATATTTCAAGAATGCTACGCTTCGGAAGCGTTGAATATGCTAAATGATGCAGAAGCTAAAATTAAATCTGAACAAGTGATAGCTTACGTTGATCAAAAGGGAGATGAATGGGACGCTACTGTACTGATGTGTGAAAAAGGGCAGCAATGCCAGTTTTGGAAGAAATGTATGGCAAAAAGATGCCATTCTGAAATTGAAGCGAAGATCGTTTTGGAATACGGTAAAAGTGTTGCTCAGATCAATCAGTCAGAACTTGGTGTACTTATTTCGCTAGATAATTTCAATCTAAACTAAAATATATGCTGGAAAAAAGCACCTTTCATTTGTCTGCTTCTGAGCCTCACTCTATGAGCATGAGCAAAAAAAAGACCAAGAAAAAATGTTGTGAAAAATACAGGCGTAAAGGTAAGCAATGCAAAAATTGCCCCAGAAAGCTCAAAGCATGTGCATTTTCAAACGATATTTTTTCAAAATACGAATAAGTTTTTTTTGCCTTAACCCGTATTAACCCGCAGAAAAATTGAATGATCTAACATCTAATTATTCCGATCCAATAAGTTAATACTCAGCGTACGGCTCATGTATCCTGAATATTATCATAAAACATTTTTTCTGCAATTTGAGAAAGTTGAACGCCCTTGTTTCTAAAATCATTAAACGACTGATAAACACGTTTTGCAAACGCATCGCGCTGTATAAACTCCTCTAAAATATCAGCAGTATATTTTCTTAACGCTTGCAGTACTTCTTCTGGAAAGCGTCTAATTTCTACGGATGCTTCGTTTTGTATGATAGAAAGATATTCATTATTTTTTGCCTCAAACTCTGAAAGCACCCAGTGATTTATGGCTAATGCTGCGTATTCAATAATTGCTTGAAGATCAGAAGGCAATTTCTCAAAACGTTCTTTATTGACGATCAATTCCAGTACTGTTCCGGGTTCATGCCAACCTGGCGTGTAGTAATATTCAGCAATTTGATGAAAGCCCATTAAGTAATCGTGATACGGTCCGATCCATTCCGTGGCATCTATTACTCCTCGCTCTAAGCCTGTATAAATTTCTCCTCCAGCCAACAGCACTGGCGTTCCGCCTGCTCTTTCCAATACTTTTCCGCCCAATCCCGGCATACGCATTTTCAAGCCTTTAAAATCAGCAATGCTATTGATTGCTCTGTTGAACCATCCACCCATTTGTACCCCTGTATTGCCAAACGGCATGGGAATTAGATTAAACGGTGCGTATAGTTCTTTCCATAGATTCCAGCCCTCGCCGTTCATGATCCAGGCATTCATTTGTTGAGCATTCATACCAAATGGAACGGTTGCAAAAAATTGAGCAGCAGGCACTTTACCAGACCAGTAGTAGGCTGCACCACTTGCCATTTCTGCTGCACCAGTACGAACCGTATCGAAGCATTCCAAAGCAGGCACTAGCTCACCAGCACCATATACTTGTATCTGCATTCTTCCACCTGACATTACTTCGACCATTTTGGCAAATTTATTAGCTCCCTCCCCTACTGCTGGAAAATTTGGTGGCCATGTTGTTACCATTTTCCATTTATATTGCTTGTTGCTAGTAGTGCTTGGGCTGTTGCTATGCTGTGCTTGTGATTTGCCCGTTAGTGCTCTAATCGCAAAAGGTGCACTAATAGTAGTCAGTGCTAGTCCTTTAAAGAAATTTTTCCTCGAAATTCCCATGATAGTTGTTCATCAGTACTCAAAAGTTATTTGTCCAACTGAAAATAGGTGTTTTTACTGAAAGTGAGTAGCTTTGAGTTTGTTAATTTTAAATAATTAAACCGCTATATCAGTTCCACTGCTGAGGCGGATAGCAAAGAAAGATGAGTACACTAAAATTATCAGACTATATAGATATTGAAGCGAATAAGAAAATTTATGAGGATTTCGATCCAGAATATGCTGAAAATATCGTAAAAAATGTCATGAGCTTGCTCAATGAGGTTTATTTCAGGATACAATTTATCAATTTCGATCAGCCTATTGAACGCAATAACCAGAATGCGCCAGTCATTTTGGCTAGTAACCACTCTGGCAGAGCCATTCCGTGGGATGCCATTTCATTTATGTCGGGAATGCTCAAAAAATTCAACTATGACCATAGTAAAGTCTGCCGCACTTTAATTGCCCCAGTACTCTCAAAAGTTGGCGTAATGCTACCCTACTGCCTACCTAACTTTTGGAAAAGATGTGGAGGTATAGATGCTAATTTTCACAACTTTGAGACTATGATGCACTATCCCGATGCCAACATACTAATTTATCCAGAAGGAATTCCTGGTATTGGCAAAGGCTTCAACCATAAATATCAATTGCAACAATTATCTACTTCTTTTGTGCATATGAGCCTCAAATACAAAACAGACATTGTGCCGTTTGCCACTATCAATGCTGAGTATATTAACCCTTGGATGTACTCCATAAAGCCAGTCAACTGGATAGTAAAGAGATTAACAGGCATTCCCTTTTTACCGATCGGTATTTTAACAATTATGCTGCTGCTGCAACCTTGGTTTTTCTATTTGGCTTTTCCTGCCAAAGTAACTTTTGTGAAAGGTAAACGAATTCGCTATCAAGATTTATCCGACAAGTCTTTTAAAGATTTATCAAGAAAAGAAATTGAGCGCATTCGAGATCGAGTGCATCAGCAAATGCAGGCGGAATTAGAAGAAGCTGTCCAACAATTTGGCGAGCGACCGTTCAACTGGATGGAGTTTTTTAAGACGGCATGGAAAAATTTTAAATATTTTCCATATTTTCTTCCATTTGCTTGGCCTTTTCTCTTTTCTGAGTTTCATTTACAATGGGAGAAAAATAGAAATGTAAATATTCAATACACTTGGACTACAATATTTAAGTTACTTTGGAAGCGACCAATTGTCTGGGCTTATTTTATTCCAATTATTGGTTGGCTACCAATTATCTTGTGGGCAAGAAAGGCAAATAGCAAGAACTAAGACATTGGATTCCTTAAAATATATATTTGACGGGATTCACCTAGTAATCCCAACGATTTCAATATTAAACAAAACGAAAAAATACTTCGACCAATGAAATATCTTTGGTTAGCACTATTTCTTGAACTGCTGTCAATTAGTTCATTTGCACAGTCTGGAAAAGTAAAATGCACCGTTTTAGATGCCACTTCTGAGGCTCCGCTAAGTTATGCGACCATTCAATTAATGAATGCTGCCAATGACCAACTTACAGATGGCGGCATGACAGATGCTATTGGAAAATTTGAGTTAGAAACAGTTTACGGCAACTACTATCTTTTGATAGACTTTATTGGTTATGAGCAAGTTAGAACCAAACCTTTTGAGTTGAATCAATTTAGTAAACTTTTTGATTTGGGCAGCATTTTGCTCACATCTACGGCAAAAGAATTAGAAGAAGTAGTGGTACAAGCAGAGAAAAGTAGCATGACAGTTGCTTTTGACAAAAAGGTGTTCAATGTTGGAAAAGACTTAGGAAATGCCGGTGGCTCAGCAGTTGATATCCTGAATAATGTCCCAACAGTCATTGTAGATGGCAATGGAGCAGTAAAACTACGAGGCAGTAACAACGTGCGTATTCTTATAGATGGCAAGCCTTCGGCACTCGTAAGCTTTGAAGGTGGACAAGGACTGCAACAATTACAAGCCAGCATGATTGAGCGCATTGAGATTATTACAAACCCCTCCGCTCGCTACGAAGCAGAAGGTATGGCAGGCATTATTAATATTGTCCTGAAAAAGAATCAAAAAAATGGCTTCAACGGTGCTTTTGAAGCTACAACAGGCTATCCACTCAATTTGGGTTTAGGAGCTAATATGAACTACCGTCACAAGCAAATTAATTTTTTTATCAATTATGGAATTAATTACCGCATTATCCCCAGCCAATACAGTATTTATCAAGAAGTTTATGTCGATGATAGCACTTTTATTTCCACACAGGACTACGAAGGTGCTCATACTGGATTTTTTAATAATATTAAAGGTGGGGCAGATTTCTTCTTGACAGAGCAAGATATTTTTACATTCTCTTATTATTACAGTAGAGCCAAGGGAAATCGCTCAACGGACTTGCGCTATGAAGATTTCGTCAATAGCACAAATAATCCACTCAACTATACACTTAGGACACAGGAAGAAGACGAAGTTGAGCCTATTTCTGAGTATGTGTTGAGTTACAAGAAGTTATTCAATCGAGAAGATCATGAGCTGAATGCAGAAATTCGCTATTTCGATCATTGGGAGGAGTCCGACCAAATTTATACGCAAAATACGTTTCATCCAGATGGTCAACCAGACAGGAATAAAGGCTTAATACAAAATTCCTTAAACGATGAATTTGAAACGCAATTATTAGCACAAGTAGATTACATCCATCCTTTTGGCGAAGAAGGAAAGTTTGAACTAGGGCTAAGAAATAGCTTTCGAGATATGAACAACGACTATATCGTGAGCGAACAAAATGAAAATGGTGTTTTTGAAGCCTTACCAGGGTTGGATAATAATTTTATTTATAAGGAAAATATTAGTGCTGCTTATGGTATTTATGCCAATAAATTTCAGCGATTCTCTTATCAAGTTGGATTACGAGCAGAGTGGACAGGTATAGAAACAATTCTGGAAGATACTAATGAGAAGAATCCTCGAAGCTACGCTAATCTTTTTCCAAGTGCTCATATTAGCTACAAGCTGCCCAACGACCATGCGCTACAATTGAGTTATAGTTATCGAATTCGCCGACCTGTTTACAATGACTTGAGTCCTTATGTAACTTTTTCAGACAACCGGAATTTTTTTAGTGGTAATCCTGACCTGAATCCAGAATTTAGCAATGTCGTTGAATTAGGTCATATTAAATATTTCAATAAAGGCTCAATTGCCTCTACAGTTTACTATCGACATACTGACGATAAAATTGAACAGCTACGAATAGTGAATCAGGATGGCTTTTCTAATACTCAGCCATACAACTTAGTTCGTGAAGATGCCTATGGATTAGAATTGATTACTAGCCTGAAAGCGGCTGCATGGTGGAAGTTGGATTGGAGTTTAAATCTATTTGGTGCAACAATTGACGGCAGCAACATTGATGAAGGTTTTACAGCAGAAACCTTTAGTTGGTTTACGCGCGCCACATCAAGATTCATAATGCCCAAAAGTACAACCATACAACTCAGGGTTAATTACGAAGCCCCTCAAAATATTGCACAAGGAAAGCGTAAATCCCTCTACTACCTAGACCTAGCTATCAATAAAAAGATATGGAACGACAAAGGTGCTATCAATCTCAACATAACGGATATTTTGAATTCTCGCATCACACGAACCATTCTCGAAAGCACAACTTTTCTAACAGAAAGAGACCACCAATGGATACAAAGACAAATCAATTTGACTTTGAGCTATAAAATCAACCAAGGCTAATTTTTTTTTGTTAATTTCTGAGACTTTAAAGTTGAAAATTGTACTTTTGCTATCTATTATTTGTAGGTTAATATGCACGTCTTTGTGAAAAGGTCCTATAGCTCAGTTGGTTAGAGCACCTGACTCATAATCAGGGGGTCCATGGTTCAAGCCCATGTGGGACCACTTAGAATAAATAAAGCCTCACGACTTGTTAAGTTGTGAGGCTTTATTTATTCTTTAACGTTTTAGAAATTCTCAATACTAATCAATCGTAGATCATTACGACATCCTTAAATCTAAGTGTCGATCCGATACAAAGTTAAGTGTGTTCTGTGCTCACAGCAAAATATTGATTGTCAAAATTTTAATAATCCGTAATTTAAAATTGTATATTGACTTATCTACTCATTCCAATTCGTTCGCCATTTTTATATTTGACGATAAATGCACCGCTATATCCATTTTGCGAAGCCGTATTTAAAATGTCTTGCGCTTCTGCTTTGCTGCGAAAATCCCCTAGAAGCACTCTAGTCAATCCCTTATCACTAATGAACTCATAATCAATTCTACCTAGTTTTCTGACCGAGTCATAGCGCTTATCGTTTCGATTGAAGTTTGCCAATGCAATAATTTGTACTTTATAATAAGTGCCATTGAGCTTAGGTGCGTCCGTCCGAATTTTAAATGCTTCTGAATCAGTGCTTGGCGTGTAGGTGTATTCTGTTACGGTTTCCATAATTGGGCGACTCGATGGCTCAGAAATTGAAGCGTCTGAAGAAGGAGTTTCAGTATTGATAGGATTAATAGCAGATGGAGTTGGGATAGAATTTTCTGGCGTACTGATGACACTATTTGAGCTTGTGTTACTATTGGGCTTGAGGTAAAGTGTCTCAATCTGAGCAGCAATATTGTTAGGATTAACAATCATTGTTGTTGGCTGGTAGCCTGCTTTATCTGCTATTATCTTGTAGGTCTGATTTTTAGCTAATTGAAAAAAATAGCTGCCATTATCAAAAACTTGGCGCTCTATTATTGCCGTTTGTTGGTCACTCACTATTTCATAGATTGAGACCTCGACTCCTTGCACAGGAATATTATTTAATTCATCATAAACAGTACCTTTAATTACGACAGATGATGGCTCACCTGTAATTTTGAACTCAAAAATATCTTCATGCGCCGAGGTCATTTTATTTGGAGGATAGGTTCTATTTGATACAAAAAACCCACCATCTCCATAGCGATTCTCAACGTAGAAGTAGTCATCTGCACCAGAATTGAAAGGACTACCAAGATTGTTTGGTTTTTCCCAAATAGAACGATTACCCTTAATTTTAAAAATATCTAAGCCTCCCATTCCAATATGTCCGTCGGAACTGAAGTAGAGTATTCCATCTTTTACATCAAAAAATGGTGTCAGTTCATTGTTGGCGGTATTTACTTTTGCGCCTGCATTGCGTGGTGGATCAAAGTTGAATCCTTCGTCACTCATTTCTCTACTTGTGTACCATATATCCATACCACCTTGACCACCTGTACGATTGGAGGCAAAATAAAGTATCTCTTTATCTCCATCTTGAATCACCGAAGGTTGAGTGGAAGTGATGCCTTCTTGATTGATGGTTTCAGGTAGTCGTTCAGGCGCACCCCAAAGTGTGCCATTTTTCTGTGTTACATATATTTCACATCGTGTCGTTAGGTAGCCCCAGTTTTCGACTGATTTACAAACGGTGAAGTAAATGCGTTTTTCATCGGATGTATAAGTAGCATTACAGACGTGATGATCCTCTAGGCTGGTAAACTGTGCTGGAACTACCACACCGTCCCAACTGCGGAAGCCTTTGCTCGTTTCAAATATCTTTGCTTTCCCCATTTTGGTAGAAGAAAAAAGTATTCTTTCATTTCCGAAAGGAGTAGGCGCAAACTCTGTAAATTCAGAGTTGATAATTTTATCAGCATGTGTGATCCGCACTTCTCGATTAGGATTGGCTTGATATTCTTTAGCCTTTTCGCAGCCTTCTAACTCCATCATGGCTCTAGCTACAAGATTAGCAGCATCCTCATCTGTATAGTTGTTGGCAAAATCGCGAAAGGTCTCCACTGCCAACTCATACTGTTCATTTTGTTTCAAGGCAAGTGCGTAGTTTAGCTTGGCTTTTGGGTATTTTTTTGTTTGATCTTTTATAAATCCAAAGGCTTCAATTGCTTTTTCATAGTCCTTTACAATAAAATAGCAAGTTCCCGCTTGTTGAATAAGGTCTAACTTTTTAGGTTTTTTTAGCCAAGCTTGTTCAAAATGTATAGCTGCTTTTGCATACTGTGATTCAGCATACATTTCTTCTGCATAATTTCGATGTTTTTTCCATTTCCAGTTGCTTGTGTCTTCTTCGGAAAGTTTCGATTGGGCATAGCCTTGATAGGTTATAAAGGACAAGGTTAGGTATATAATAAGCAGTCGTGGCATATAGCAATGTTTTAGTGGCAATTGACCTATAATGTGAGTAATTAACTTGAGAAAGAATTACAAATAATTAAAATTTTGATAATCAATACTTTACTGTAAACACAAAGTACACTTAAATTTGTATTGGCACTTAATAATCAGCCATTTGATTTATTTAACACCAAATCAATTATAGTAGAAAAATACTTGTGTTCTAATAATCGTACTTTTTCAGCGATTTCTTCTGGCGTATTACTTTTATCTATTTTACAACTTGCTTGAAAAATGGTTGCACCTTCATCGTATTGTTCGTTAACATAGTGAATAGTGATGCCAGACAGTGGTTCATTTGCTTTTTTTATGGCTTGATGTACTTTTATACCATACATTCCTTTACCGCCGTACTTAGGTAATAACGCTGGATGAATGTTAACTATTTTTTGCGTATATGCTTTCACTAAATAAGAGGGAATTAACCACAAGAATCCAGCTAATACAATAAAATCAATTTGAAATTGCTTAAATTCATTCAGAATTTGATCGGTATCATATAAAGATGAACGATTGATAACGAGCGAAGAAATACTTTCTCTTTCAGCAATATTCAAGACAGGAGCATTGGGTCTATTGGTAACAATTAATTGTATGTTTACCTCCTCTCGCTCCCTGAAATAGTCAATAATTTTTTGTGCATTACTTCCTGTCCCAGAAGCAAAAATTGCAATGTTTTTAGGCATCTTTTTTAGCGTTATTTCTACGAATTTAGTTAATACCCTAATTGCCGAACTCTAATTTCCCAAACCTAAACTGCTTTCCCAATTCCCCATAAATTACCATTGATTTTCTTCCTATTTGTTTGCATACTTTAGGGCGCGTTACTAAATCAACTTCACGATTGGGAAAAAGTGGTGCAATATTCCAATCTCCTTCTTTATTTACCTCTACTAATGCAACAACTGAATTGCGTCCATCGAAATTATAAATTCGGTTTTGGTTGTCATTATCAAAGTTGCGGCGATTATCATTGAAGATAAGGTAAATTTTATCTCGTACAATGGACATAGCATAACTAGAAAAATAGCCATCGTCATTCATGGTTACTTGTCGTTTTGGAATACGTGTTGCCCACTCAATTGTACCATCAGGGCGAATATTCACAATAATGATATCATTGTAATGATAAAAATAATCATACCTGAATGTACCGTACCAGAAGTCTCTATAGCTTCGCTCATAAACATAATACTGCTCTCCGATCATCAATGCACCACCATCACTCCTCAGAATGAGTTCATCCAGTGCAAAGCGATACAGTTCTGGTGCTCGGTTGGTATTGCCAGTTCGCTCTGCATCTCTAGCACGCTCTTTCTGGCGATCCGAGTAAAACTCTGTTAAAAACTCAAAGTCGAAGGATTTTTGATTTTGGTTGTAAACTTCTTTAGTTTGAGCATTGATTCTGAAAAAATACGTACCTTTTACACTTGAAGTTCCTTTTTTAGAATAAAATCCTGAGCAGATCAAATCGCCATTGTTGGCTACTTGGAACGTCAAATCAGTAATAAAATCTTCCTTTAGACCAATGCGATATTCATCTGATTTCCCCCCCTGACTATTGTAAGCTAAAATAACATATTGATAATTTGGTTGCCCCGCTCGTTTTGCTTTTGCTTTATCTTGATAAATAATTCCAAGCAAGTAAACATTCCCCTTTTTGTCCACTTTATAATCTTCTACAGAAAAAACCTCATCGTTGTAGGGCAAAACAATATCGTCTGTCCATAGTGGTTCAAATTGCTGATCAAAAACTGCCAGTTTAAATCGCTCTGGTGTCCCTTTTTCATAGGGTAATTGCTGAAAAATGAGAAGTTTAGAGCTGTCTATTGACTGAGCCATATCAAACTCGCCCTCGCGAATCAAATTCCTAGTCTCGAACGAACCAATCATCTCTAAGTCTCTGTCGCTGATGCTTAAACGTTGCTTGTCAATGCGCTGTTTGAATAAATAGTTCTGCTTTTTCGCTTGATTGTGAAAAGAAGTTAATAAATAAAATTCGTTGTTTAACCTGAGGATTCGCTCAAACTTGCGTTTTTTATTATTGTATTTGAGATCAAATTCTCTCGCTTTCTTGAGATTCATGTTTTGATCATATAGCTCCATATAAATACGGACTTGATCTGGGGAGTTCCCCTCTTTTATGCGTTGTGCATATAAACCTTCTGATGTGTTAGCAATGATACCTGTCAGCCGAGCATTGTTAGGTTCTTTTAATTGCTCTCCCCAGTTTACTTTAACATTAGGACGCTCAATCTGCCCCCACCCTATCTGAGTAACGAGTAATAATAAATATATAACTTCTTGTTTCATTGTATAATTTCAAGTATTTAGAAAGTAAAGGTACACCTTTGAGTTTAGAGAATAAAAATGAAGCAACCACAAACCTAGGTAAACTGTTTCGGAAATAGCAAATACACAAATTTATCGGACGTTACAAACAAAAAAATATGATAACATTAACATTTAAAACAAACATCAACTGTGGTAGCTGTATCAGAAGTGTAACAGACTTTATAGAAGACATTGAAGGTGTAGAGCAGTGGAAAGTCAATACGGATATACCTGAAAAAATATTGAAAGTGGAAGGAGATATGACAGCACAAAAAGTAATAGCAGCAGTAGAAGAAGCAGGTTTTGACATTGAACTTATTGAGCAGTGATGATATTTATTTAATCAATGTTGCCAACCATCCTATCGCAGGTTTCGCTCAGGCGAAGCATGAGGAAAGTCCGGACAACGTAGAGTGCCACGCCATCTAACGGATGGGATTCTGATTACATCAGAATACAGAGAGTGTCGCAGAAAATAACCGCCTCGATCATTTTCGGGGTAAGGGTGAAAACGTGTGGTAAGAGCGCACGACGCTTCAAAGTGATTTGAGGGGTGGATAAACCTCGTGGGTTGAAATGCCATGTACACCGACAACTAAGAGTTACTCGCTCAATGTCGGGGGGTAGGCAGATAGAGTTGAATTGTAAGATTCAACCTAGATAAATGATAGGAATCCGCACTATGCGGTTACAGAATCCGGCTTATCGGTTGGTAACAGTTTTCTAGTTTCAAGTTGGCAGGCAAACTAAGATACCTACCAACTTGAAATTATTAGTTACTGCCTATTGTATAAAGAGAAGGCTTCACAACTTGCAAAAAGCTAAATTGCTCGCCAGTTTCCAAATAAATCATTTGTACCGCATAAACGCCCGGAACAATAGGCGCTAGTAAACTACCTGTACTAATACCTATAGTTGCAGTGTAATATTCTATGCGCACAACCCTTCCCTGCATATCGTGCATAATGACTCTAACATCTTGTTCTATCGGACTTCTAAACTCTAAGGTGATGAATCGTCCTGCCTCTACTGGATTGGGGTAAGCTAAATAGCTTGGTATGATAGCAGTAGAGCCAATTTTAATATTCATAGACTGGCTACAATTTTGCTTATCCGTCACGGTAACGGTATAAATTCCTAAATCAACATTTTCTAAAATATTTCCTTCAGTTCCATTATTCCATCTGATTTCATAAGGAGGTTCACCACCTGTTACTTCTATAATGGCTCTTCCGGTACCTTCACCGTTATCCTCAATTATTTCTGTGGCTGAAATATTAATTGGTTCTGTAACTGATAAATTGAGCGTGATAATACTGTCGCAGCCTGCTACACTCATCAATGTATCTTGATAAGTGCCTGATTCTGAGTAGTAATTTAAACCTAAACGATAACTTTTTCCTGCACAGACCGTTGCTGAAATCATGCTAGGATCACTTGTGATGAAATCTAAATTAACAACGACAATACTATCACAAAGTCCCGCTCTAGCTATGTGCTCAATGCCATTTGGTAAAGACTGATCGTACATTTGTCCGTTTACCTCGATAGATTCTCCAGCACAAAGTAATTCGCTGTAATGAGTAATGGGTTCTTTTGAAATCTTTAAATCTACAATTACAATACTATCGCAAAGTTCTGCTCCACGAGGTATGTGTTCTTCACCATATACCTTATCTTTTCCATAGGTGGTGCCATTGATTACAATAAATTCACTTTCACATAAAGTCTCTGTTATTCTAGTGATAGGTGACACATCTACCTCAATCATTTGGGTAATAGTATCTTGACCGTTTTCGTTACTTGCAATGAGCATCGCTTCGTAAGTGCCTGAATTTCTGTAGATTACTACCTCATTTTTATTCGTGCTTATGCTCGGAGAGCCACCCGGAAAGTACCATTCTGCATTATCCATATTATTTTGTGATAAATTGATAAAACTCACCACTTTACGGTCACAATTTTCTTCTTCTATAGCTCTGAAGGTAGCAGTTGGAGGAGCTGAAATTGTAATAGTCTGCGTAATCGTATCGCCAGGACAGAAAGAATAAGGTACTAGTTTTACCTCATAAGTTCCATTGTTTCTAAAGTCATAAGTAGGTTGTGGCGATGGAAAAGTAGAGCCTGTTCCAAAGTCCCAGAAAAAATTAATAAAGTCGTCGATCTCGGAGTCAATGAAAAAAGTGGCTTTTGTTCCGTCTATTTCTGCATGAAACTCAGCAGTAGGCTTGTCTCTTACATCTATATATTGGTCAATTGTATATTCGTGTGTGCCTGCATCATTGCTAACTTTCAATGTAACAGCGTAGTGCCCAGTATCTGGATAAGTAACTATTGGATTCGGCAAGGTAGAAGAACTTGGTATTCCTCCAGGGAAAGTCCATTCATGACGATCTGCATCAGTAGAAATACTTTCAAATTGAACTTCAAATGGCAGGCATCCAATCTGCTCTGCTGCTTTTATTCCTGCCACTGGTACGTTGATAATATTAGTGGAACGCATCAAGAAAACAGGTGTTCCTGTTAGGCGAATATTCAACGTACTGACGATTTCTTCTATATCTGTTTCCGAATGATCCCATTCGCATTTGGTCAATTCCTTAAAACTAAAACTAGAAGGAAAACTGTAAGTTGCAGCAGCTTCTTCTGTATTATCTGTTCTAGTTTCCGCCCATAATACATAAATGTAGTTACCTTTTACATCTCTAAATGCTCCACCTTTTACGCCATCTGGCAGCCTTAAAGAAGCAGTATGTTCTGCATCATAGGTTGTACCGAAAAGCATATCAGAAGTTGTTTTGTAAGCAATACCCGCTTGGGTCTTGTTTTGAGTGTATATTCTTGTTCCCTGCACTTTATTATACAGTCCCATCAGATGAAATTCAAAACTTGCATCTTCTTCAAATTCTCGTTCTGCTAAGGAGTAAATATGTAATTGCATGAATCTATTGATCGCTGCACTCACATAAGCCTTTATGGTAAAGTTGCGCTGCACCTCGTCTCCGCCAATGAAGTCATTAAAATTGTGGCGTGGGATGTTGCATTCTGTGATTGTCCAATGTTTGTTTGGATAAGTATCCCCATCATAACCATACTGGTCAAGCACGCCTTGCATGTTATTTCTCACCCGCATCAATCCATCGGCTGCTCCGTCAGAATGTCTTTTATAGGCAAACCCATTGATATTAGAATCCCAGTACTTGGTGCTACCATCAAAGTGCGGATAAGAATGAAAGCCCATTACATCAAAATACGCTCCTCCACGATGCGGATAATCCTCTGTTACGCTTCCATCTACTGGGTTATCAGTATTTCGAAGGACAGCATCTAGAAAACTCAAGTAACCAGTTCCTGAAAGTGTTACATAATCATCTGGCTCAAGTGTTTTTATGATTTCATAGCTAATCCTCAGCGTTCTTATGAAATGCTGTATTGGCGCTCGCAGTTTATAATCGCAAGGATCGGGATCATCTACCCACCAGTTGCCCGGTTGATTTTCATTTAGCCAACCTCTTGCACCAGTGTAATCAAATCCCGGCTCATTCCATATCTCCCAAAATTTGATATGATCGCCATAATCTTGAACCAAGCGATAGAGATAAAGAGCATAGTGGTTCTCGTCATTTATGGGTGTTCCATTTTCACCATTGTCCCAAATATCGGTGTAAAGATTGGCAAACATTTCTGATTGAGCTGTAGGGCAGTAATGGTTTGGATCGCGCTCCTGTTGAGCAGGAAAACCCACGATAAGTGTATTATCCTCAAGTCCTAAATTTTGATAAGCATCAAAAGTTGCTGTTCTGAAATCATAGCCCCATTCATCCAAAAATGATCCATACAGTGCCGGTCGAATAGCTTTCACTCCAGCACCTTCTATTTCATTCGTCAAGTCTCCTGCGGCGATGCTCGCTAAATTTATGTCTGACCAAGGAGGAAAAAAGCCAAGATTAGAGCCAGGGCGAAAATGCCCGTCATATTTAGGCACAATATCCTTAGCTGTAAAATCTAAACGATTGGGAGCTGGCAATTTTACTTCCACTATCTCAGTTTGTGAAACTATACCACACTCATTTTCTGCAACTAGTGTTATTTCGTAAGTACCATTGGCGGCGTAAGTGTGTATTGGTGCTACATCTAGGCTTTCTGTACCATCACCAAACGTCCAGCGAAAATCCTCTGTGTTTTCACTTGAATTATTGAATACATTTAAAATCGGACCAGCAGCATTGACTTCAAAAGCTACTTCTGGCAGTCCATTTATGCGAATGTAGTCAGTTTGAAATGCTAGCACATCTCCATTTATGTCTTTGATGGTGAGGGATATTTTATGATTGCCAGGTTCTTCAAACATAACTCGTGCTTCTCGACCAAAGAAGTTGCTCGGTCTGCCTCCTTCAAATTGCCATTGCCATGATGCTGCACCTTCTGGACGCAGAGCTTGAAATCCTACGGAAACTGGTGCACAGCTAGGTGGTTTGTAAGTAAAGATACTTTCTTGTAAGAAAATAGGTCGAGCAGATAATTCAATAAACTGAGGCTGAATAATATGAGAATTGTTTGTTTTGGAGTAGTCCCATTCATGAACGGTCAACTCAAATATATCAAAGGACTCAGGAAAAGAATAAGAAGCATATGCTCGCTCTGACTGGTCTTCTGTTGTTTTTGCCCAAAGTACGTAGGTATGATAGCCGTCTTCATCTACAAAGGCTGCACCTCCAATGTTATCGGGAATATTCATGGCTTCTGTATATTCATGGTCGTATCTCTTGCCGAAGAGCTGATCGGATATTGTTTTGTATGCGATTCCCGCATTATTAGGCTTTTGTTGGTAGGGCAGTATATCTCTGACTTTTTGATACAGTCCCATTAGGTCAAATTCAGTATTGGCTTCTGCCTCTGCTTTTTGCTCTGCTAATGAATAAATGTGCATTTGTCGAATATCCTCTTTGATACACTTTAAATAAGCCTTCATTACAAAATTGACCTGCTCGTCTTCTCCTCCTAAAGCATCGCTGAACGATTTTCTTGGAATATTGATCTCAGTAATAATCCACTCCTTTAATGGATAGGTATTGCCATCGTAGCCATATCTATTCAAAATATCTTGGTAAATGCCTTTAGTTCTAGCAATGCCATCTGCTGCTGCATCGGAATGACGGAAATATTCAAAACCATTAATAGCAGGTGACCATCTTCTAGTGGCTCCGTCGAAATGTGGATAAGAGTGGAAGCCCATTACATCAAAATACGCCCCTCCACGATGTGGATAATCTTCTGAAATACTGCCATTTTCTGGATTGTCTGTATTTCGCATGATAGCATCTAAAAAACTAGGATAACCCGTTCCTGAAACGCACACATAGTCGTCTTCATCTAGCGACTTGATGATTTCATAGCTAATCCTAAGTGTCCTGATGTAGTGAAATATTGGTGCACGCAGCTTGTAGTCACAAGGGTTTGGATTGTTTTCCCACCAGTTGTTGGGCTGACCCGGAGGTAGCCATCCCGTAGCTCCAGTGTAGTCAAAGCCTGGTTCATTCCATATTTCCCAAAATTTTACGTATTTTCCGTAAAGGTTGACTATTTTATATAGATAAAGTGCGTAATAATTATTTTCATTGACAGGCGTACCGTTTTCACCATTGTCCCAAATGGGTTCATATAAATTAGCGAACATTTCCGATCGATGCTCATCACAATAAAAAGTTGTATCTCTGTGTGCTTCAGAGGGAAAACCTACAATTAGCGTATTATCTTTAAAATCTAGTTTATCAAAATGTTCATAAGTAGGTAAGCGCAGTTCATAGCCCCATTCTTCTACAAACGACTCGAAAAGTCCTGGACGAATAGCTTTTACACCAACGCCTTTGATGCCTAATTCTGGATTGCCCGCAGCTATATTAGCAAGGTCTTCATCCGTCCAAGGTGGAAAGTAGCCCAGATTAGAACCCGGTCTAAAACCTTCGCTGTAAGGTGTTACAATATCTTTTGCGGTGTAAGCTACCTGAGCAGTAATTTGCCCAAACAAACAAAAAAGTAGCACGAATGAAAGTAAATGTTTTCTAAACATAGTAGTTGTGATTTTTTGTTTCAGTTGTTACCTCTTACCTGCAAATGCCAGAATTACAATTGATTATTCGTAATTAGACATTTATTGTTTCAATGGATGTTTAATTCGACTGAAACAATTGTACCGTTACTCACTAAATGGACTTGCAGAGGCAATTAATCTGTAAATATCAATTTTGACATTGCACTAATGTAGCAGGAAAGGATAATGACTAAGCTAAATGCTTAGCCTCAATGATATTAGATGCCAAACATTCACGATATTAATTCATTACAAATGTATTAATATTTTTAATATAAGATAATTTTTATTCGATAAATCAATAGTGTCTTTTCTATAAAAGAATATGCTTAACATAGGATTTGGGAAGTTGAAGTTAATAGTTACAAAAAAAATAAGAGCGATTTTTGAATAGGTTTGCTGTTTTTACTAATATTGTAGTCTGTTTAATATGAGAAAAGAAATTTTGACTTGATGATCGCACACTATCTGTTTTGTCAAGTCCATTTTCAATGGGCAATGAGGTATTTCAAAGGTATATTGTGTCCTTAATTATAGCTTGACTCGAAAACACAATTTGCATAACAAGATAGATAATTTAATTTTTGATTGTTACTCTTACATGAAAAATATTAACGTATGATGCGTACTCTACTAATGATAGTGGCTTTCTGCTGTTCTGGTTTTGTCCTAGTCGCTCAGACTTCTTTGATGGGTAAAATTACAGATGCAGAATCAAGCGAGCCACTAATTTCTGCTACTGTTTTATTGACTAAGAATGGTGTAAATATTGGAGGTACAGTTACTGACTTTGACGGAAATTACAGTTTCTCTCCTATTGATCCAGGTACTTACAATATTGAATTTTCATATACAGGATACCAATCACAAAGGCAGGAAGGTGTTGTCATTTTTGCAGGTAGGTCTAATAAACTAGACATACAGCTATCTTCTGGAGTATTGATTGATGCAGACATAGAGGTCATAGGCTATAGAATACCGCTAGTAGAGCAAGATAATACAACACAAGGACAAACAATTACAGGGGAACAAATTCGCAACTTACCTACTCGAAATATTAATGCCTTAGCCGCTACTACGGCTGGTCTAGCTTCTGCGGATGAGGGAGGAGCAATTTCGGTAAGGGGCTCAAGATCAGATGCTACAGATTATTATGTGGATGGTGTCAGAGTAACTGGATCACTTGTGCCCGAATCAGAAATCGATCAACTACAAGTTATTACTGGCGGTGTGGAGGCTAGATATGGTGACGTTACAGGGGGTATCATTTCTATAACAACCAAAGGTCCTGCTAGTAAATGGTCAGGAGGCGTAGAAGCGGAAACTTCAGAAATTTTTGATGCTTATGACAATCGCTTGGTTGGATTCAACGTGAGTGGTCCAATCCTGAAAAAGGCAACAGGTGAGTCTATTTTGGGTATTCGCCTATCAGGACGATATACCTATCGCTTAGATGATAGCCCTTCGGCAGTAGATGTATATAGAGTAAATGACGAGACTCTAAAAGAATTGGAAGATAATCCCATCATCCTGAAAACATCAGAAAATGGTGTTACTTCTCCTTTTGTAGCTGCCGAGTTTACAAATCTTGCAGATGTGGATGCTCAAAAGGCTAGACCATTTGAAGACTTCACACGATATGACTTAAATGCAAAGCTCGATGCGCGCGTCAGCGACGCAATTGATATATCTTTTACTGGAGCTTACAGCAATAGAGAAAATATGTTTACACCCGGCAATTGGCGAGTATTCAATAGTCACAACAATCCTATAGATGAAAACCAAACGCTGCGAGGGAATTTCCGCTTTCGCCATCGCCTTTCTGGAGATAACAATGCAGATAATGCAGAAGAAAGTGCTTTAATTCAAAACGCATCCTACACATTACAATTTGGTTACGAAAACAACCAAAATCAAAATGCTGACGCTAGGCATGGTGATAATTATTTTGACTACGGCTATGTCGGTAATTTTGATTTTGAGTGGGTGCCGACTTTCAATTTCGATCCAACTACTCAAACCTTAAATCATATAGATTATCGGCAAGTACTAAGAGGTTACGCTGCAGGAGAAGCCAATCCTACCTTAGCTAACTATAATAATGCTTTAGACATTCCTGAAAACGAAGGGCTTAATAATGGTGTTGGCAATAGCATTATTTTCTTCTTTGGTCAACCCAACGCTGTTTCCGATATTGGTCGAGATGATTTTTATGCGGTAAATGGTCGTATATCAGACCAATATGATGATGCTTGGGGATTTCACACCAATGTCGGTTGGGTGTATAATTTAGCGCGTTTCAGAGACAACGATCTTTATAACTTCACTGCCAATAGTTCCTTTGACTTGGTTCCTGATGGGAATTCAGAAAAAGGTCGCCACAGTATTGAGTTTGGAGTGTGGTACGAACAGCGGATAAACAGATCGTATTCTGTGAACCCACGTAACTTATGGGACGTTGCTCGTCAACAGGCTAATTCTCATATTCAAGGGATAGCAGAAGATGCAGATTCCATTGGTTTATTCAGTGTACAAGGTTTCCCAGATGCTGTTATTCGTGAATTAACCATCACAGAAAGTCCTGATAATAAGTTTTTTAAAAGCGTAAGAGATGTTACTGGACAGTCGTTAACAGATTATGTTAATGTAGATGGATTAACTCCCGACCAACTCGCTCTTAGTATGTTTTCAGCGAGGGAGCTAAATGATGAAAACATTTTAAGCTACTACGGTTATGACTATCTGGGAAATGAATTTGATGGGACTTTTGAAGAGTTTTTCACGGCTGTAGATGACAATGGAATAAGAACGTTTCCTGTTGCGCCCAATCGCCCAATCTTGGCGGCTGCTTACATTCAGGATAAATTCACTTTTCGCGACATCATCTTTAGAATTGGATTGAGAGTGGAACGATATGATGCCAACACTAAAGTCCTTAAAGATAATTATTCCTTGTATGAAATTCAGGGAGCTTCAGATTTTCACACTCAAAACCCCGACTTAGAACGTCCAGGAAGTATAGGTGATGACTTCAAAGTCTATATTAATGACGGTGGCTCAGCCGTGCAAGGGTATAGAGATGAAGATCAGTGGTATTTTGCAAATGGCACACCTGCGAATAGTCCGAATTTGATTTTTCCTGGCGGACTTGTCTTTCCTGCTTATGCTGACGATAGGGTTAATTCCGTAGCGAATTTCATCAAGAGCAGAGACTTTGATACAGATGTTTCGTTTCAAGACTATGAACCTCAGCTAAACTGGATGCCAAGACTGGCCTTTTCTTTTCCTATTTCGGAGGAAGCCAACTTCTTTGCACATTATGATATTCTGACCTCTCGCCCACCGTCTAATACCATTGCTACGGCTTACGATTATTTCTATTTTACAGATAATGCAAGCTCAATTAGAAATAATCCAAACTTGCAACCACAGACAACAATTAGTTATGAAGTTGGTTTTCAGCAACAGCTATCGAAATCTTCTGCTTTAAAGTTATCCGCTTACTATAAAGAAATGCGCGATATGATTCAACGTAGAACTTTCTTCCCCGTTCCAATTGTCAATCAATACACTACTTACGATAATATTGATTTTGGTACAGTAAAAGGATTTTCTTTTGCTTACGATTTGAGAAGGACAGGCAATGTATCCTTGCAAGCCAACTATACGTTGCAGTTCGCTGATGGTACTGGATCGGGTGCAGATTCTCAACGTGGGTTAACGTCAAGAGGGAATATCAGAAATTTAATACCCTTAGATTTTGATGAACGCCATCGCTTCGTGGCAATCGTAGATTACCGCTATGGCAGTGGAAGTCGATACAATGGACCTAGACTAGGAGGGCTTGATATTTTGTCCAACTTTGGAGTAAATCTTCAAGCTACAACAGTTTCCGGTCGTCCATACACGGCTACAGTACAACCTGTAGAGTTAGGAGGTACCGGATTCAAAGGTGCTTTGAATGGAGCAAGAAAACCATGGACTTTCACGCTGAATGTACGTGTAGATAAGACCTTTAAACTTTCAAAAGGAGGTAGATCTATCAATGCTTATGTGCGAGTTTCTAATTTATTAGATAGAGAAAATATATTGAATATTTACTCTGCTTCTGGTTCTGCTTATGATGATGGCTACTTGGCTTCTTCAAGGGGGCTAAATCAAATTGCAACTATAGAAGGTTCAACAAGAGAGGTATCCTCTTATTTAGCTGCTTATCAGTGGACTATCCTGAATCCAGGATTTTTCTCACTTCCTAGGCGTATCTTTGCAGGAGTAATTTATGACTTTTAAATAAAAAATTATAACGGTAAGATATTTTGATATTAGAAACAAAATATCTTACTCTCATTTCATTTTGAAAATGTACATCATAGCAATATGAAAAAAATAATACAGCTAATTTCAATCTTCTGCTTGATCGTCAGCATTGCTAATCAAAGTTATGCCTACGTCAATCCAGAATCAAAAGAGCAGCAGGACAACAGGAAAGAACAAGTAGAATATCGAAACAATTGTGATCCAGCGGTGTCTCAAACCTTTCAATCAATTAATAATGTCCGTGCAACTTTACTGACAGGTGGCGACGTCTGGTGGGATGGAAGCGATGGAAGATATGTCGTTCCAAAAGTTGCAGCAGGTCAACCAGAAGTTTCTTCCATTTTTGCAGGAGCCGTTTGGCTAGGTGGTGTTGATCCCGCAGGAAATCTGAAAGTTGCTGCTCAAACTTACGGTCGCAGTTCAGGTAGAGCAGACTTCTGGCCTGGTCCGCTTGACCCAACTTTAGGGACAACGGAGCAAGAAGTATGTGCTCAGTGGGATAGATTTTTTAAAGTAACAGCAGAAGAAATAGATGAGCATCTAAGGAACTACGAAGCTAGCATTAATGAAGGAAAGACATATGACCCCAATTTGATACCTCGAAATGTAAGAGGTTGGCCAGCTAGAGGAAATGATTTCTTCTTTGAAATACATGGCTTTGAATTGCCAAATACCACTCAAGGTTTAGCAGGATTCTGGGACAGAGATGGAGATGGTGAGTACGATCCGGATCGTGGTGATTATCCAATCATTGAGATTCGAGGATGCCCCGAGCCACAATATCCTGATGAAATGGTTTTCTGGATTTATAATGATGCGGGAAATATTCACTCTCAATCTCAGGGTGATCCAATTCAAATGGAGGTGCAAGTACAGGCTTTTAGCTACGCTACAAATGACCAGATCAACGATATGACTTTTCAACGCTACAAGTTGATTAATCGAGCTATTGAGAGCATTGATAGTATGTTTTTTGCAATGTGGGTTGATCCAGATTTGGGCTGCTTTACAGATGATTATGTAGGTTGTGATACTTTAAGAAGCCTAGCTTTTGTTTACAACTCCGACGCTACAGATGGTAGCACAGGGTGTAACTGTGAGCAAGGAACAAATACCTATTGTGAAGAAGTTCCAATTTTAGGTGTAGATTATTTTAGAGGTCCGCTAGATGAAAACTTCCAAGAAATTGGAATGTCATCCTTTACTTATTATAATAATGCTGGTATTGGTGGCGCGCCTCCGGGTACAACTGATCCGAATAATGCTCAAGAATATTACAACTATTTGTCAGGGTCTTGGCGTGATGGTTCGCCATTTACTTTTGGTGATGATGCCTATCAAGACGGAGAAACAGTGAAATATGCCTTTTTAGGAAATCCAGTTAATGATAACGAATGGTCTATGTGCAGTCAAGGCACTGATCCGAACTTGGATCGTCGCACCATTCAAGCATCTGGTCCTTTTCGATTAGATCCAGGTGCTGTAAATGAGTTAATTATTGGAGTGGTCTGGGTAGCCGATCAATTATATCCTTGTCCAGATATTCGAGAATTACGCTTTGCGGATGATATTGCTCAAGCATTGTTCGATAATTGCTTTGAAATAACAGACGGTCCTGATGCACCAGATTTAGATTTTATTGAGCTAGATAAACAAATTGTAGTCATTATGACCAATGATACGATTCAGTCTAATAATGCTTTTGAGCAGTATGCACAGCGAGGATTACAGATTCCAGAATTTGCTGAGGATACACTCTATCGCTTTGAAGGCTATAAAGTATTTCAGCTCAACGGTCCTGATGTAACATTAGCAGATTTAGAAAACCCAGATAAAGCTAGAATTATCTATCAAGCAGATTTGAAAAATGACATAAATCAAGTTTTCAATTGGATAGAAGCGGAAAGTCCTTTAGAAGAAACATTCTATGTACCAACCCTAAGGGTAGATGGAGCAAATAATGGTATTCAGCACACTTTCACTATCACAGAAGATCAATTTGCACAAGGTGATCGGCGTCTAATTAACCACAAGAAGTACTATTTTACAGCATTGGCTTATGCTTATAACAATTTTGAACCTTATGATCCTGCGACTGACGTAGGGCAGAGATTGCCTTACTTGGAGGGTCGCCGAAATATTGGAGATGGTCAAAATCCTTTCTATACAGTAATTCCTCGCCCAGTCGTTTTTCAAGATTTGAATACAAGCTACGGCGATGGTGCAATTATAACACGTTTAGATGGTATCGGTGCAGGTGGCAATTTCCTCAATATTTCTGAGGAAACAGAAAATGCTATTTTGGATGGGAGCTTTGATGGAAGTATTACTTACAAGCCGGGAGCAGGTCCTATCTCGATTAATGTATTCAATCCACTAGCAGTGCAGGATGGAAGATTTACTTTAACATTTGAGGATAGTAATTTGGATAATGATATACTCGATCCAGGCACTAGGTGGAAAATGATTGATGAATCAAGAGGCGTAGAATTATTTTCTGAAACAACATTAGATGTTTTAAACGACCAAATACTGCCTGAGTATGGCTTTTCTATTTCAATTGGACAGACGGACGATGTAGGTGATAATGTCGATCGCTCTAATGGAGCAATAGGTATAGATATAGAATATGCAGACTCCTTAGGCTCTCCTTGGTTTGCAGCTATTCCTGATGACACAGATCAATTCACCAATATTGCAGCAACTGGCTCAGGTGAGCCTGATGAAGTGTTAGACCCTAACCAATCGCTTTCTTCTTTTGGAGATGGATTTATTCCATATACATTAGCAGACTGGCGAGCTAGACAGGATAATTTTGGTATTGGTTACTTCTCGCCTGCTTGGACCCAGTCTCTAGGTGGCAATGGAGGCAGTTTGGTCAGAAATAGCAATCCACTCAGCGCCCTAAACAATGTGGATATTGTCTTTACTGCTGATAAATCCAAGTGGAGTCGCTGTGTCGTGATAGAAACGTTCGACAATTACGATGCTCAATTAATACCAGGACTGGCACCAGAGGGAAATGCTAATTTCTTTGACTTGAGAGCAGCTCCATCTGTTGGAAAAGAAGATGCTGATGGAGATGGATTGCCAGACCCCGATGGTGATGGAGAAGGAATGGGCTGGTTTCCTGGATATGCCATAGACGTAGAAACAGGTGAGAGGCTCAATATCTTTTTTGGCGAAAATTCTATTTATGGTGGAGAAACTATAACTTTCAACGGAGCAACTATTGATGCGAGTGACTTTACTGGTCGAGATATGATGTGGAATCCTAACCAGATATTGAATATTCCTCTTACCGAAACAGGTGGTGTTGACTCAAGATTTAATGTAGTATTGGGAAGTCGTCATTACATTTATGTAACTCGCCAACCTTATGACGAGTGTGAGCAACTTCGAGGTAGGTTGAGTTCTGGTCAGCCTTCTTTACGAAAAGTAAGTGCTATCAAGGATATTACTTGGACGGCTATTCCTGTTGCTGGAGATTTGCTGCCTTATTCAGAGGGTCTGATACCTAATGATTTGACGGTGAGGCTGAGAGTAGATAATCCTTATCAAGTGGCACAAGGTACAGGTGAATTTAATGGCTATCCTACTTATCAATTTACGTTGGAAGGGGTACAAGCGCAAGAAGTAACGGCTGAGACAACAGATGAGCCGTTAGACGACGTAAATGTGGTGCCAAATCCATATTACGGTTACTCAGCTTATGAAAATTCGCAGTTTAGCAATATTGTTAAGATCACAAACCTGCCTGCGGATTGTACAGTAACGATTTATTCACTTGATGGCAAGTTCATCCGTCAATACAACAGAAATGAAACAGGTGCAGTGCCTGGTCCGCGCTCTAATAATCGTGCGATTGAACGCAAGCAAATTGCGCCAGCTTTAGAGTGGGATTTGAAAAACAGCAAGGGAATTCCAGTGGCAAGTGGTGTTTATCTAATCCATATTGATGCTGGTGCATTGGGAGAGAAGGTCATTAAATGGTTTGGTGTAGCTAGACAATTCGATCCATCTGGATTATAAAATAGGTAGAACAAAGACTTCCTGAGTTTTGGTGATTCAGGAAGTACCATCCAAAAAAGTTGATAAAGTGAGTCTAACACTTAATAATTTACAACATTTTGTGAAGTATCTCGAAGTTTGACTCTTAAATAAAACATATGAAACATAGACTTTTACTACTCATCACTAGCTTGTTATTTACAGCTACTGCTTTTGCTGGAAACCCCGACCGACAAGGAGAGGCTGGTGCAGCAGAATTACTCATGAATCCCTGGGCAAGAAGTGCTGGTTTACACTCTATGACAACCGCTAACGTCTTTGGTGTTGAAGCAATGCGCCTTAATGTGGCAGGTCTCTCAAGAATTAATAGTACAGATATTAACGTTAGCCATGCACTCTATCTTCGTGGCACAGATATTAGAATGAATGCGCTAGGAGTAGCTCAAAAGGTTGGCGAGAACGGTGCATTTGGCTTGAGCTTAATGGCTTTAGATTTTGGTGATATACCTGTTACAACAGCAAATCAACCAGAAGGGACTGGAGCTACTTTCTCACCTAGCTTCTTTCACATTGGCATAGCTTATGCACACACGTTTGAAAATAAAGTATCCGTAGGCATTTTACTGAGAGGTGTGAGTGAATCTACCCAAGAGTTGAATGCTTTTGGTTTTGCAGTAGATGCAGGTGTTCAATATGTAACAGGACCACAAGACAATTTTAAACTTGGTATTTCACTTAGAAATATAGGATCGCCTATGCGCTTTCAAGGGCAAGGTTTGGCAGTGCCAGCGGCTGCACCAGATAGCGACTTGAGCTACGAATTAACCTATAACCAACGTTCAGAGGATTTTGAATTGCCATCCGTGCTGAACATAGGTATGTCTTACGATATTAACTTAGATGCTGCTAATCGCTTGACTTTGGTGGGAAATTTCACCTCTAATTCCTTTTCTCAAGACCAGATTGGTGGAGGGCTAGAATACTCATTGAACGATATGTTTGAACTGCGAGGTGGTTATAAATATGAGTTCGGTTCGGAAGAAGAAGCAACTGCTCCAATTTATACTGGACTAAGTGCTGGTATTAGTTTGAACGTTCCACTTAGTAAAGAAAATAAAACCTCTAAGTTCGGAATAGATTATGCTTATCGTCAGACAAGACTTTGGGATGGAACGCATAACTTTTCAGTTAGAATTAGCTTGTAATTAGGTTCTCGCTCTGACCGCTATATTTGCAGGGCAACACTTTAACATCTTGGCAGTATGAATAATCGTTATCTTGGTATTCAGTGACGAATAAAAAACAATTATGCGATACGCTATACTTGCCATTTCATTATTTACACTACTATTTTCTTGTCAGTCTCCTGCTGAGAAATACTCTGAAGCATTACCCAATGACTGGTTCTTTGCTCAACGGGCTTATCCTTTCGACGAGATAAACCATGAAGTCTATATCAAAGAACTGCAACGCATTCACAGAGTAGAGAAAAAAGAAGTAGAACTTAGAAATCAGGAAATTCAGTGGGAATTAGTAGGACCGACCAATATTGGAGGTAGAGTTACGGATGTAGTTGTCAACCCAAACAATGCCAACATCATTTTCGCTGGTACTGCCAATGGAGGTATTTTCAAGACAACTGATCGGGGTCACAACTGGAAGCCTGTTTTCGATAAAGCAGGTAGCCTTTCGATTGGCGATCTAGCCATTGCGCCTTCCAATTCTAGAGTAATGTATGTAGGTACAGGTGAAGCGAATGGATCGGCTGCTTCTGGAGCATTCGCAGGAGATGGCGTCTATAAATCCACCGATGGGGGACGAGATTGGCAACATATTGGATTAAGCAATTCTCATCATATTGGACGCATAGTTGTTGACCCCTTTGATGAAAATCATGTTTTTGTAGCAGTAGCAGGATTACTGTACGGAAAAAATGAAGAACGCGGGCTGTACGAAACAAAAGATGGTGGTGTTACTTGGCAAAATATTTTATTTGTTAGCGACTCGACGAGTTGTATTGATGTTGTTATTCATCCTACCAATCCTGAGATCATCTACGCCGCTACATGGGAGCGTATTCGCACACCTTGGGAACGTGATTATGCGGGTGTTACCTCTCGGCTGTACCGATCGAAGGATGGCGGACAGACTTGGGAGCACCTAACTAACGGCTTGCCACCTAGTCACGAAGAAAGAGGACGAATAGGGATTACGATAGCTACTTCTAATCCAGAAGTACTTTACGCTTGTTTTACTCAAAATTCGATTACCAACACTTTTGATGGCGTCTATAAAACCACTAACGGTGGCGACACTTGGCAACGAACAAATGATTATTTACTTCAAGGGATGTATAGCAATTTTGGCTGGTACTTTGGAAATATACGAACCGATCCCAATAATCCGAATGTAGTTTATGTGCTAGGAGTGAGTCTAATGAAATCAGAAGATGGAGGAAATTCATGGAAGCGGTCTAATGCTAATATGCACGTTGATCAACATGCCTTGACTTTTTTCCCGGATAGCTCAAATATTACAATTGTTGGCAATGATGGAGGGCTTTATATTTCTGAAAATAGTGGGCAGCAATGGCGGCATGCTAAGTCCTTACCAATTACTCAGTTCTATGAATGTGAAGTGTCGCAAGCGGTTGAGGAAAAATATTTTGGAGGCACACAGGATAATGGAACGGTGATGAGTGATGGTGGCACTTTGAGTAGTTGGCTACAAATATTGGGAGGGGACGGTTTTCATGTTATCGTTGATCCAGTATTTCCAGAAATTGTTTATGCAGAGTATCAATGGGGAAATTTATTTCGCTCAAATGATGGAGGCAACTCTTTTCAGTGGGCAAGGAGTGGTATTGCGGCTGAAGAACGTAGAAATTGGAATACACCTATTGAAATAGATCCCAATACTACATCAGTGCTTTATTATGGTGCATCTCGGCTATATCGCTCCACGAATCGAGCAAGTTCGTGGGAACCTATTAGTGATGATTTGACTAATGGGCAGCACCCTAGCGGTAGTAAAAAGTACGGCACTATTACTGCTATTGAGGTATCACCTATTGATGGAAATATAATTTGGGTAGGTACGGATGATGGCAATATTTATGTAACCACAAATGGAGGAGCAACTTGGGTACTTGTTTCTGACGCACTGCCTATTCGCTATATTAGCAGCATTGCAGCAGATTTTAATAATCCACAAAAAGCATATATCACCCTTTCAGGATATCGAAGGACAGATTACCTACCGCATGTTTTTATGACAGAGGACGGCGGACAAACATGGAAACCTGTCTCTACGAATTTACCAGAAGTACCTGTTAACGAAATCATCATTGATGAAGCCTATCCAGACCGACTTTATGTAGCTACAGATTTAGGAGTATGGCATGCTGATAGTCCAGCTTTTTATTGGGAACGATTAGGTACTAATATGCCTCTGACCGTAGTAACGGATTTGGTGATACATAAATCTACAAGAACGCTGGTAGCAGCTACTTATGGACGCTCTATGCACAAATATCAATTGGATGCTGAACCTCCAACTTTTCCAGAGGTGGAGCAGACTTACATTGCTTTCAGTATCTATCCTAATCCTGTGCAGTCAGTTGCAGCTATTCGACTCGACGAAAAATTGGAGAGTGAAGGAGTTTTGACTATCTATGATTTAGCGGGACAAATGATTTATCAAACATCAGTGGGTCAAAGCGACAAGAGTGTGTTACTACCTAGTGACATTTGGAAACAAAATGGACTTTATTTTGCACAAATGCAGTCAGATAATAATGTATTGACACAGTCTTTTTTGGTGATGAAATAAAAGAAAACTCAAGATCAACCTAAACTTCGAGCATCTAAACTTATTCCACAATAACCATAAACTTGTTTTTCTTACCATTTTCTATCATGATGTATTGACCATGTAGAAGATACTCGTGATTGATGACTGCCTCCTGATTACTTATTTTTTCCTTGTTGATGGAAATTGCGTTCCCTTTCATAGCACGTCTAGCTTCACTTTTTGATTGAACGATGCTTGTTGCTTCTGATAGTAAATCAATTACATTAATGCCATTAGCAAGGGCATCTCTTGGAATAGTGAAACTTGGTATTTCTTCTGCCACCGTTGATAAATCCAAGCTACTGAGTGCTTGTAATTGCTTCTGATTTGCTTTTTTATCAAACAGCAATTCTGTTACTTTCAACACCGATTCATAAGCCTCTTGCGAATGAACCCTAACCGTTAATTCCTCTGCTAGTAACCTTTTCAGTGTTTGTGGATCATTGGCATATTCTTTTTCTATCGCTGTTATTTCTTCTTTTGATTTTAAAGTAAAATAACGTGTAAAACTAGAAGTATCACGGTCATCAGCGTTAATCCAAAATTGATAAAAGCGATAAGGTGAAGTCATTTTGGGATCGAGCCAAATATTCCCTTTTGTTGATTTCCCAAACTTAGAGCCATCTGCTTTAGTCAGCAAAGGTGTCGTAATAGCATAAGCCTTCTCCCCTAAATTTCTTCTGATAAACTCTGTACCCGAAGTGATATTTCCCCACTGATCCGATCCTCCCATTTGCAGCGTGCAATTGTGCTGCTGAAAAAGACATTGATAGTCATAACCTTGTAGTAGCTGATAGCTAAATTCAGTGAAAGAAATGCCTGTTTCAATGCGCTTTTTTACCGACTCTTTTGTCATCATATAGTTGACAGTCAGCGTTTTACCTACGTTTCGGAGAAAATCAAGGATATTCATCTCTCGGTAGAAATCATAATTATTAACAACAATAGCTCTGTTATCTCCCTCTTCAAAGTCCAAAAATTTCAAAAACTGCTTCTGCTGAAATTGCAAATTATGATCCAACTCCTCATAAGTTTTGAGTTGTCGTTCTTTGTCCTTTCCAGAAGGGTCTCCTACTCTACCAGTAGCTCCTCCCATCAATATAACAGGTTGATGACCAGACAGTTGAAATAATTTTAAAATCATGATCTGCACATAATTTCCAATCGTTAAAGAAGGTGCAGTTGGGTCGAAACCAATATATCCAACCCTTTTTCCTTCATTCAGATGCTTCTTAATTCCGGGTGTAAAATCATGTAGCATATCCCGCCACTCCAATTCTTCGATAAAGTTCATTTACGTTATATTTTAGGCTGCAAAATAGTTACATTTATTAATCTACGGATTGTATTTTCTTGATTAATTGATAGGATTGGGGATTGTCTTTGTATTGCTCAAAAAGTTGCTTCGTTTTTTCTGCAAATAAGGTTTTGTCAGGTTGGATAATTTCGACTCCTGCTGCTATTACTGCTTTCAAGGCTTCCTGCTCCGATTGCCTCCAAAGATCAATCTGCTTAGTTGTAGCCTCATCTGCAGCTTCTTGTAACCACTGCTGTTCTTCTAGCGTGAGTCTATTCCAAGCCTCCGTTCCAATCACCAAAATATCAGGTACAAAAGTATGCTCATTTAGTGTATAATATTTACAAACTTCATAATGCCGAGAAAGATAAAAGCTAGGAGGATTATTCTCTGCACCATCCACCACACCTTGCTGTAGGGCAGTATACAATTCTCCCCAAGAAATTGGAGTGGGAGAGCCGCCAAGCGTTCGCACTAAATTCATTGCAGTTACACTCTCTTGTACTCGAATTTTTTTTCCTGCTAGATCGGCTGTTTGCCTCACAGGCTCTTTAGTGTAAAAGGAGCGATAACCTGCATCAAAATAAGTAAGTCCTCTCAACCAATACTTCTCACTTTCTGTAAGTAATTGCTTCCCAATTTCACCTCTCAAAACTCGGAAGGCTTGCTCACGGTCTTCAAATAGATAGGGCAGGCTCAATACCTGCATTTTGGGCGCAAAGTTTTCCATCACAGCCGCAGAGACTTTTGTCATACTCAAACTACCAATTTGTAATAATTCCAAACATTGACGCTCAGAGCCTAACTGCCCGTTCGGATATATGTCAATAGTCAATGTACCATTTGATTTTTCCTTTACTCGTTCTGCCATGTACTCCATTCCCTTATGTACAGAATGTGTAACATCTAGCCCGTGAGCTAACTTCAGAGACTTTTGATTAGTAATTTCTGTACAGCTACCTAAAAGTACCGCTATTCCTAATGCTACGAGCGTATATATTTTTAATTTCATATATGAGATTATTGAATACTTAGGTTTTTAAAAGTCTTAAAGTCTTCTAGTACTAATACTGTTAGCCTTAGCGATTTAGAACTCAATAGATTCTATCATTGTTGTCTAAATGTTGAAGGTACTAAGTAGTAAGCATCATTTTAGCATAAAATCTTAATATTCATTTTGCTTCTAACTGAAACCATCTTATTTTTGACACAGTTTGAAAGAGTGTAGAGGCTTTTAAATAACAAAAAAATTATAAACGAATAAAAATGGCAATAAATCTAGCTTTGAGAGATGCCCTAAAAGAGGCAATGTGTGAAGAAATGCGAAATGATGAGAACATATTTTTGATGGGAGAGGAAGTGGCCGAGTACAATGGTGCTTATAAAGTAAGCAAGGGTATGCTAGATGAATTCGGTGCAAAACGAGTAATTGATACGCCTATCGCAGAGTTAGGATTTGCAGGTATTGGCGTAGGCGCAGCTATGAATGGCCTGCGTCCTATTGTGGAGTTTATGACTTGGAATTTTGCTGTCTTAGCTTTTGATCAAATTGTAAATAATGCTGCCAAAACACTCTCTCAATCTGCTGGGCAGTTTTTTTGTCCAATCGTCTTTCGGGGACCTTCTGGCTCAGCGGGACAATTAGCCCAACAGCATTCACAAACTTTTGAAAGTTGGATGGCAAATGTGCCAGGCTTAAAAGTTATTTCTTGTATTGATCCAGCTGATGCTAAAGGTTTGTTGAAGTCAGCTATTCGAGATAATGACCCTGTCTGTGTGATGGAATCTGAAATGATGTATGCCCTAGAATTACATCAAGAAGACAATGGCAATCGTTCCTACTATTTTCCGACTTCCCGAAAGACCTGGCAAGCGGCAGGCTCTGAAATTATAGAAGGACAAGATCATTTAATTCCTATCGGAAAAGCTGCTTACAGAAGAAGAGGAGATGATGTAACAATTGTTTCTTTCAATAAGATGGTATTGGAAGCACTAGATGCTGCGGAAGAGTTAGCAAAGGAGGGTATTTCAGCAGAAGTGATTGATTTACGAACGATTCGCCCAATGGACTATGAAACGATTGTAACATCGGTCAAAAAAACCAATCGCTTGGTAGTCGTGGATGAATCTTGGCCATTTGCTGGTATTTCCAGTGAAGTAGCTTATGCCGTTCAGAAATATGCCTTTGACTATTTAGATGCGCCAGTTACTCGCATTAATGCAGCTGATACGTCGCTTTCTTATTCGCCTACCTTAGTGGAGGCCTATCTACCCAATCCTGAAAAAATTGTTAAAGCAGTGAAAGAAGTGATGTACCAAGTCGCATAATGAAAACATGATTCTATCGTACCAAACGATCTTGGTTTTTACGAGGGCACTGGGAAACATTTTTTGATTCTTAGTGCCTTCGGTAATTTTGAGAACGAATAGATAGATAGCCTCGTATTGTATTATTCAGCTTCACCATTTTGAAGCTAATCTGAACAAAAAAAACATCTAAGACAGATGCCAAATAAAATTAAACTGCATACAGCAATCATAGAACATACTGTAGAATTTGATACACCGATTAGTCTGTACCTCAAGTTAAGGGATCATTTTCTAAACCCAATCTTACTGGAAAGTAATATTCACCTCAATCCTAGCAACGCACGTTCCATTATTGCACTTGATCCTATTGCCAATTTTCAAGTACAAAATGGAGTAGTCAAGAAAAAATTTCCTAACGAACAGTTGGAAATGCAACCGCTTAAACATCCACTAGAGGTTTCAGAGCTATTTCAAGATTTCTTGCATCAGTTTGATGTGGAGATGCCTGATAATAAACGAGTTGTTAATGGTTTCTTTGGCTATTCTACTTTCGATAGCGTACAATATTTTGATACACTAGAGTTTCCAAAGGACAAGCGCAAAATGGATATTCCAGATTTGAACTATGCCCTATATCGCTACGTCATTGTAACAGATCATCCTCGCCAAGTGGTGTATGTGCTACAAAATCTACAAGCAGGTGAAGTAGCAGATTTTGATCTAATTGAGCGCCTAGTTGCTAAACAAACTTTTAGTACTTACGACTTTGAAAAGACAGGAGAGAAAACTAGCAATTTAACAGATGAAGCACATCGCGAACTCATCAGAAAAGGAAAGCATCACTGCAAAGTTGGTGATGTATTTCAAATTGTACTTTCTCGCCAATTTCAACAACCGTATAAAGGCGATGAATTTAACGTTTATAGGGCATTGCGCCGCATTAATCCATCTCCATACCTGTTTTTCTTTGACTTTGGAAATTTCAAAATATTTGGTTCTTCCCCTGAGGCTCAAATGATTATTAACAAGGGAGTTGCCAAAGTCAATCCAATTGCTGGCACTTATCGCAGAACAGGTGATGATGAAAAGGATAAAGAACTCGGCGCTTTATTGCTTGCTGATCCTAAAGAAATTGCAGAGCATATCATGCTGGTGGATTTAGCCAGAAATGACTTAGGACGTCACTCTACTAAAGTAGAAGTAGAAAGGCTCAAAGAAATTGAATATTTCAGCCATGTCATACACATTGTTTCTACTGTAAAAGGTTATTTACCAAAAGATGCTAATCCCATTCAAATCTTTGGAGATACTTTTCCTGCTGGTACGCTTTCAGGTGCACCCAAGTATAAAGCTATTCAACTTATCAATGAATACGAAAACCAAAATCGTGGCTACTATGGTGGTGCTATTGGCTTCATTGAATTTGATGGCGACATGAATCAGGCCATTCTTATTCGCTCCTTCATGAGTAAAGATAATATACTCTATTTCCAAGCAGGTGGAGGTATTGTTTTTAAAAGTAATGAAGAAGATGAAGTGCAAGAAGTACAAAATAAACTAGGAGCATTAATGAAAGCCATAGATGAGGCAGATAAGAATAGTAAATAATACAAAAAAATGAAAATTTTAGTACTAGATAATTATGACAGTTTCACGTACAACTTAGTACAATACGTCCAAGAAATTTTGAATCATAGGGTGGATGTATATCGAAACGATCAAGTCAAGTTGAGTGTGGTGGAACAGTATGATGTAATTATTTTATCACCTGGTCCTGGAGTACCTGCCGAAGCAGGAATCATGCCTGAGTTGATTCGACGATATGCACCCACTAAATCCATACTTGGCGTATGCTTGGGGCATCAAGCAATTGCAGAGGCTTTTGATGGTGAAATCTTCAATATGGATCATGTACTACATGGTGTAGAAACACCAATTTTAGTAAAGGATCAAGAAGAAATATTATTTCGAGATATACCCGAGCAATTTACTGGCGGGCGTTACCATTCGTGGGGGGTACGAAAAGAAAATCTACCTGAAGTGTTTAGCATTACCGCTGAGGATGATAAAGGCTCAATTATGGGGATTCGACACAAAGAATATGACGTAAGAGGTGTACAGTTTCATCCTGAGTCCATCATGACAGAGTATGGCATAAAAATGCTAGAGAATTTTTTGAAGCATTGCCAAGAAAGATACAGGAAAGAGAGAAGTTCGTCGGCACGATCATAGAAAAAGTGGTATGTATTGGAACTGAAAGATTAACTTAAAAAACTGGAAGCCCTGTAAATGATGTATTTACAGGGCTTCTAGCTTAGCAGTGTGATCCCGCTGGGATTCGAACCCAGGACCCTTTGATTAAAAGTCAAATGCTCTACCAACTGAGCTACGAGATCAATATTAATTATTCTTTCAAAAGCGGATGCAAATGTAAAATAAATAGTTTTGAAATTCCAATTTTATTCACGATTTTATTGCAATTGAAGTGTCAATTGTTAAAGCTATTTATGAATCTCCAAAGCCTAGAAATATCTTGGACTCTGAACATTTGAGACCTTATCATTCAAATCGTATCCAACCAACAACTCCAATGATCCATTGTTGTAATTTTTAATTGATGCGAGTGAAAAGTCATATCCTATTCCCAGCCGTACCCCTTTATTTAGGTAAAATACCGCCCACACATCTATAGAATCATTACCCGCGCTTTCTTCTAATGTCATACGATAACTCAACCCCAGCCAAAAAGTTTTCAATAATAAAATAGAAACATCTAAATCAATGGAAGTGGGCGTGGCAGCACTATTATCCTGTGGTTTACCCTCGCCTAAATTCCCTACTTTACGAATCAAAATAGAAGGCTTAAAAATAGCTTCCTCAGAAAAAACTGGGATGATCCCACCAGCCATAAAATATAGTTGCCGATAAAGCTGAGCATTACCATCCACATTTTGAACATTAGCCGAAGAAATATCTACGCTTAGCAGACGAGGAAAAGACAATCCTGCATAATATTTATCTGCTTCGTAGTAAATGCCAGCTCCAAAATTAGTTCGAGTAATATTTGGATTTGTTTCTGCAAAAGCGGGATCATTTTCTATTCCATCTTCAAAAGTGAGCGATGTCCAATCAGCACGCCAATTAAGTAATCCTACTTGTAGCCCAGCAGAAAGTCTTCCAACTGGTAGTTGAATTTTATAAGCATAAGAAAAATCAGCTTGAGTCAATTTTCTTACACCTGCTCTATTGTTTTGAAGGCTAAGTCCAACCCCTACCCTATTCCCTAGCGGAGCGTGAACAGTAGCAATTTGCGAGGACGGAGCTTTGGAAGATGCGCTTGACCAACCTAACCACTGACTTCTATGAACAAAATTGGAACTTAAAAAATCTTTATTCCCAGCATAAGCTGGATTGAAGGATAAAGCACTAAAGAGATACGTGGTCTGATTAGCTGTTTGCTGTGCATCCAAATGAATACAACACAACAGTAGTAAAAATAAGAGTACAGCAATTTTCATGTAAATAATCTTGTTTTTTGCTTACGTATATTTGGAGATTATATTGCTTTATGCCCACCAGAATAATAGCATTTTGAGATGAAGTGTTTATATTTCGCAGGAATTAATATCATCAATCTATTATGAGTCGTTTAACTATTTCAAATGGAATTATCAGTGTTGGAGTTAATCAAAAGGGGGCAGAGCTTGCCAGCATTAGGTCTGGAAATCAAGAATACCTCTGGGAAGCCGATCCAAAATACTGGGGAAGGCACTCTGCTATTTTATTCCCAATTGTTGGAAAGCTAAAGAACGATCAATTTCACATAGACGGAAAGACGTACAAAATGAGCCAACATGGCTTTGCTAGAGACATGGTTTTTGATGTTGTAAATCACAGTGAATCAGAACTATTACTCACGCTAAAAAGTAATAAAGAAACGCTTTCACAATATCCTTATCAGTTCGACTTACAAATTCACTACGCTATAGATTCCGATGCTCTTGCTATTACTTACACGGTCATCAACACAGATAATCAAACGATTTATTTTTCAATAGGCGGACATCCAGCTTTCAAGTGTCCCTTAAGAGAAGATGAAAAACGTTCGGATTATTATTTGCTGTTTAATGAGGTTGAAGATGCAAGCCGTCAACTTATCAACGACAAAGGATTAAGGACTGGGGAGGAAAAAAAAGTAATGAATGGTGACAATCGAATTAGAATTACAGATCATCTATTTGATGAAGATGCTTTGATTTTTAAGCATTTAAACGCTAACAAAGTTACTTTAGTCAATGGCAATCACGAGAAAGTATTGACTTTTCAGTTTACTCGCTTTCCTTACTTAGGTATCTGGTCAAAAAGCCAAGCGTCCTCTTTCATTTGTATTGAACCATGGTACGGTGTAGCCGATGCTATAAAAGCAAGTGGAAATTTCCTTGAAAAAGAAGGCATTTTAATGCTTGATAAGAATAAGGAATTTAGTTGTACGCATGAGGTAAGGATTTGGTAAAAAAATTTAGCTAGATAACATTCAGGTAATATTGACTTATTAATTTTATACCCTGTAATCATTGAAGATGAAATCAATAATAACTCACATACTCCTTTTTACACTGTTTCTGTCATGCAGCACAAGAGACTACGAGACCGTTACCATTAAGGGATCTGATTCAGAAGTGAATATGGCACTAAACTTGGCTGAGACCTTTATGATGCAAGATTCTGCTATATCAATTGCTGTTACAGGAGGGGGATCTGGAGCTGGTATTGCCTCACTTATTAATAACAAATGCGACATCGCTAATTCATCTCGCCCTTTTAAGCTAGCCGAAGTAGAATTGGCCCGAGAACGAGGTATTACAGTTACTCCTGTTGTTTTTGCAATTGATGCTTTAGCGATTGTTACTCATCCAAGTGTTGGAATTGACAGTTTGACAATTGAGCAGGTTGCTCAAATTTTTAAAGGAACAATCAATAATTGGAAGGCTCTGGGTAGTCGTGATGCAGGCATTTCCTTGTACGGCAGGCAGAGCAACTCAGGTACTTTCGTATATGTGCAGCAAAATATTCTGAAAGGTGAATATTCCAACGCCATGAAACAGATGAACGGAACGGCTCAAATTTTAGAAGCTATAAAAACTGATCCCAATAGCATAGGTTATGTTGGCATTGGATATATTATCAATAAAGAAGCAAAGGCAATGGACGGGGTAAAAGTTCTTTCCATAAAACCGAGTGCTACCTCCCCAGCAGTCAATCCAACTAACCGTCAAGCGATCATAAACGGAGACTATATAATAACAAGACCTCTGTATCAATACACAAATGGTAATCCAACTGGAAAAACTAAAGCATTCATTCAATTTGAACTAAGCCAAGCAGGTCAAGCTATTGTAGAAAGAAATGGTTATTTCCCAATTACAAAGCAATACAAGCAACAAAATAGCCAATACGGTTTATGAGTATGAAAAGAAGACTCTTCTGGAATCACTTTTTTAAGCAACTCTTTAAGACATCAGGAATATTTACTGTTTTGATTTTAGCAGGCATCTTTGGTATGTTGGTTATCAATGGTGTACTGACGTTCAAAGAAGTAAGTTTAAAAGAATTTTTCTTGACTGCTCAATGGAATCCAGCAGCTTATGGACAAGCAAAATTCGGCATAGGTGCAATGCTTGTAAGCACCTTATTGGTTACTCTAGGAGCTATGCTTATTGCAATACCTCTAGGAATCGGTACTGCTGCTTATCTAGCTGAATTTGCTTCGCCAAGAGTAGAATCCATCTTAAAACCAGCGGTTGAAATGTTAGCAGCCGTTCCTTCAGTTGCCATTGGATTTTTGGGTATTGTTTTAGTGGGACCTTTTTTGGCCAAAATATTTGACTTGAATAACGGCTTAAATGCACTAAATGGCTCTATTTTACTAGCAGTGATGGCTCTGCCTACAATTATTACAGTTGCAGAGGATGCTATTTATGCTGTACCTAACTCCTACAAAGAAGCCTCGTATGCACTTGGTGCTAACCGCTGGATAACGCTAATGAAGATAATATTACCAAGCTGTGCTTCAAGCATTATAGCAGCAATTATGCTAGGTCTAGGTAGAGCAATAGGTGAAACAATGACCGTACTGATGGCAACAGGCAACTCACTTTCTATTCCTGAGGGTTTCTTCAGTCCCATTCGTACAATCACTGCAACTATCGCTATCGAATTAGGAGAAGTACCTTATAATACGACTCATTATTATAGCTTATTTGCAATAGGAGCAGTCTTATTTATTATCACTTTAGCGATTAATCTATTGGCGGAGTACATAGCAAATAGTTACAGAAAAAAGGGACAGTAGATCAATGGAACATTAATAATTGATCCTTTAAAATAATAGGATAAATACTCATAAAATGAAGCAAAACAAACTAAATCAGTGGCTAGGCATCAGCTTTCTTTTGATTTCCACTATGATTGTATTGAGCTTTCTAGGTATTATTCTTTTTGATATTTTTGTCAAAGGTTCTGAATCTGTTGACTGGAGTTTTATTTCCAATTATCCTGTAAAAGGTATGACTGAAGGCGGGATATATCCCGCCGTTGTTGGCACATTTTTAGTCACTATTGTAACGGCTATTTTTTCTATTCCACTAGGTATTGCATGTGCTGTTTACTTGCATGAATACGCTTCAGATGACTGGTTGACACAACTGATTAGAGCTTCTATTAGAAATTTAGCAGGTGTACCTTCGATCATTTACGGCTTATTTGGTGTGGCGATTTTTGTGCAAACTCTTAGGATAGGAACTTCTGTATTGACATCTGGTTTGACGCTAGGCCTGCTTTCTTTGCCATACATTGTTACCACTACCGAAGAAGCCCTAAAAACAGTTCCGAATATCATGAGAGAAGGAGCTTTGGCATTAGGCTCAACACAGTGGGAAGTGATATGGCGCATTGTGTTACCAAATGCTATTCCAGGCATCATTACTGGAACAATCTTATCGCTTTCTAGGGCTGCTGGAGAAACTGCTCCCATTTTATTTACTGGGGTCGTCTTTTATCAACGCTACTTACCAAGCAGTATTTTAGATGAATTCATGGCACTACCTTATCACTTATATATTCTTTCGACGCAGCATCATGCCATTGAGCAAGTCCGACCATTAGCATATGGCACAGCACTAATATTAATTAGCCTCGTATTTCTATTGAATATTGTAGCCTTCATCGTAAGAAGTCGCTACCGAAAACAACTAAGCTAATATGACTAATAAACTACAAGTCAAAAATATATCACTTTCCTTTGGCTCTAAACAGGTCCTTAAAGGTATTGATTTGGATATAAAGAAAAACAAAGTTACCGCCTTGATCGGACCTTCGGGCTGTGGAAAATCCACCCTCTTACGCAGTATGAACCGCATGCACGATCTCTCACCTGATGCAAAAGTAAATGGAGATGTGCTGCTAGATGGAATGAGTATCTACAGGCGAAGCATCAACGTAGTAGAAGTACGAAGCAAGATTGGAATGGTATTCCAAAAACCCAATCCTTTTCCAAAGTCTATCTTTGACAATATTTCCTACGGACTAAAAATAAACGGCTCTCGAAGGAATGAAGATATTAAACACAAGGTAGAAAATAGCCTAAGAGCTAGCTATTTGTGGGATGAGGTGCAGGATGATCTCAATAAATCTGCATTAACCCTTTCAGGTGGCCAGCAGCAGCGATTGTGTATTGCTAGAGCAATTGCTGTTAAACCAGAAGTCATCTTGATGGATGAACCCTGCTCTGCTCTTGATCCTATTAGCACGGCAAAAGTAGAGGAATTGATTGTTCAACTTAAAGAAGAATATACCATTGTCATTGTCACTCATAATATGCAGCAAGCGCAGCGTATATCTGATTTTACTGCTGTTATGTATTTGGGTAAAGTGGTGGAATATGGTGAAACTAAACAAGTTTTTAACGCTCCCAAAGTTCAATTAACAAAGGATTATATCAGAGGGAGTTTTGGCTAAATGACTACATCTGCTTTGCTATCAAACTTTATGTAAAGTGCATCAAGCATCATACCTATCTATTCCACAAAAGGATTACGATAGACAGGATTATTCACAAAACTAGTATCAGTCAGCATTTCTAGAAAAGCGATTAAGTCTTTCTTATCGCGTTCTGTCATGGTAAAAGGACGAATGTTAGCATCTAGGTTATCTGCAAAATGCCCACCAGAACTATAATGCTCTAGTACTTCCTCCAAAGTCTCGAAGCGTCCATCGTGCATGTAAGGCGCGGTGAGTGTAATGTTTCTTAGAGTCGGAACTCTAAATTTTCCCTTGTCCCCTGTTCTGTTAGTTATTTTTCCTAAGCCCAAGTCTTTAAAGTCATTTAAAGTTTGTACACTGTCAATTCCATTATTTTTGAATGTATTATCTGTAAATAGCGGACCTCCATGACAATGTGAACATCCAGGATGTTCTAGCTGCTGAGAAAGCTCAAAGAAGAATAACTCTCGTCCACGTTCTTCGGCATCCGTAAAGAATCCAGCATCTAAGTCATTTTGAAATACAATGCGATCAAAACGAGAGTAGCCGCTAATCAAAGTACGTTCAAATTGAGCAATGGCTTGAGTCGTTAAATCTCTTGTAATTTCATCAGCGTACTCGATACCAAATGCCTCCCGGAACATTTTCGGATAAGTCGAATGGCGACGTAGCTTAGCTTCTACGTTTTCCCAAGTGTCGTTCATTTCTCTATGATCTTCGATTGGGTCAAGTGCTTGTTGCTCTAGGTTACTTACTCTACCATCCCAAAACAGACCATTAGCATAAAAACCGACATTGACCAGTGACATCGCATTTCTGCTACCAGTTGCACCTCCTACTCCAACACTTGTCGTTTTCAAATCGGTAAATGATTGCTCAGGAAAATGACAACTTGCACAAGCTACCGTGCTATCAATGGATAGAATCGGATCAAAAAACAAAAATCTTCCTAAAGCTACTCCTGCTTCTGTCAGAGCGTTGTCCGCTGGGATATCCATACTCGGCAACCACTCTGGTATTTCTAATTCGTAGGAAACAGGATCATAATTCGCATCAATCTTCTGTTTGATGACAGGCTCTTCAGTTACGAACATTTTATCGTCTCCGCAACTTGCCATTAAAATTATCAACAGTAAAGTGAACGTTAGAAAGATTTTATTCATGGTCTAAAATTAATATTTTTATAGTGCGCTGACACCGATCGCATTAGCCATATTCAAACGCATAAGATTATATACGTCCTCATTTGTCGAGTGATCTATTGGATATTTTCTTATGTCTAAAGATTCGCCGTTGTCACTAAATAGTTTTTTCAAATCGAATTCTAAATTGAGTGTAGTCGTTTTATCACTTTTTACTTGAAAACTCTTTTGCAAAGTATATTTGCTATAAGCAGGATCTTTTCCGATATGGTAAGTTAACACCAAATCGTGCATACCGTTGCCCAATGTGTCTGCTTTACCTTCTACAACCATAGAAATATAACTATTCCATTGTTCCCAATAAAGGTTTGCTAGTGGATGACTACTTGAATAATCAGCAGGAGTCGTCGCATTTAATTCAGGTGCTAATCCTAAACCTATCTGAAGAGCCTCATGATTACCAACAGGAAAATTAGGTATTTGCACTGTAACACCTCTTTCTGCCGCTGATTCGTCTTGTATATTCGAAAAGTCTAGTAAAGCAACGTCTAAAATTTCTTGATCTGCATCAGGAAGTGAAACGTTAGAAATAAACAACATGAAACGATCAAAGAAAATGGATGTACCATCAAAGTACTCGAAGCGGTCTTCGTACATACTTACAGGATCACCGTCATAAGTCAGCTTGAAATTTAAGGATAAAGTACCAGTGCTAGCCTCGTCGTCTTTATCGCAGGCTATAAAAATAGCCAGTGAAAGCGCTACTAAAAGCAGCAGTGAAAGTGGAAGCATTTTATTCTTCATAAGTCATTGATTTGATTGTTTTTAAATTCATATAATTAATAACGCAAAAATCATCAAAATTGATTCATTAGTCAACCGATGTTTGAATAGAATAAAGATAAAAAGAATTAGGCAATCCCTCTGTGATCTTAGTCACCATGTCACTAGGTGAGTCGTTATTAAAATCTATGAGTTTAAACCATTCTCGGTAATCAATCCGCAAAGTGATAGAGATATTGAAGCCTTTAGGCAAAGAAAAAGGGCTATCCAACTTAATAGTAAAAAGGTTTTTACTTAATCCAATTTTAACTAAAGTAGTGTCTGTTACGATTGTATCAATCAATAGCTTATCTTCAAAAAATTCAATTCGATTAAAGACATAACCTGAATCTGAATTAAAATACATATTACCTCCACCGAAGTAAAGTGGATGATTAGTAGGTACTAAATTAGGATCAGTAGTGTTGGCAGTTTCTGAAAGTCCTAGATTAAATCGAATTCCAGTGAAATTACCATCAGTAACAATTGTACCAATCGTATTGGTACGCGGATTCCTTCGACTGACCAAGGCAAAATTATCTTCAACAATATTGCTAATAGTATCTACACTTGAGGTATTGAACAACTCAATTTCTTCTTCGACGCCAACCACAGTGCCGTCTGATCTTAGCAGTTGGAGCTCAGAGATGTAAAACTCTAAATTGTTTACAATAAAATAGTTAATACTATCAAGTGTCAATGAATCGTTCAATTGAAAATTATAAAAAGTATCCAGTTGAGCATCACTTATTCTGTGAAGTATATTCAATTCTAAAGTCGGAAAATTGCAGCAGTCCGAACAGGCAGCATCTGCCGTAACGTCAAAATTATTGGCCTTAATATCTAAACAACCTTCAACATTTTCGTAGCAGGCAGTACAAAATAGGAGCAGAATTGAAATAAAAAAAAATAATCTATTACTAGCATTAAGCACTCTTATCTTGCTGTGACTTCTCATATTCCTTCACCAATTTTTTAACTGTTGTTTTCACCTGCACAGAAAATTCTTTATCCATAATCCAATGATAATACTGACGATCTTTATGTAAGTTTTCAGCTACGGGTTTACCGTTGTACTTTCCAAAGTTAAAAATAACTTGCCCACTATCGTCATACTTTAACTTTTGCGTTACATCCACAAAACGATTGTCGTTGGTAAATTTGTGAATAGCTTGCATATCATTTTTGATTGGCTTTAGTACATTACCATCTTCATCCTCGTACTCAGCATTTTTATAGCGTTGGAGTTGACCTCTGAAAACGTCCACTGTCGCTCGTACATCTGCCAAGGCATCATGAGCTCCCTCTAAATCTCTATCACAATAAAATTTTAAGGCAGCTTTCAATGTTCGAGGTTCCATTTTATAAAAAATCCGCTGCACGTCTATTAAACGTCTCTTTTCTATATCAAATGCTATGCCTGCCCTTGCAAACTCTTCCAGTAGCATCGGAATATCAAAACGATTAGAATTATATCCAGCTATATCTGCATCGCCGATAAAGTCATATATCTTTTGAGCAACCTGTTGAAAGGTTGGTTTATTGGCTACATCTTTGGGTGAAATGCCATGTACGCTAAATGCTTCCATAGACATAGGAATACCAGGATTGATAAGCATTTCCAACTCCTCTGACGCTCGACCATCTGCAAAATATTTGATAATAGCAATCTGCATTATTCTATCTTTCACAACATTTAATCCAGTAGCTTCTAAATCAAAAAAAATAATGTCTCGATCTAAGTTAAAATTCATATTATTTATTTATCGTAAAATTTGAATTAGGAAATAGTGCGTTTTGTGTTGATGCGATTAAGAAAGAGATTGAATTTGATCTCAAATTTATCAATCTCAGATTCTAAGTATCCACAAAACTAAACTTTAGTATCAATTTTCATAGTTTTGCAATGGTCTAAATGATTTTCTAGTAGTAGAACTCTTGATTAGAGTGATAAAGCGTATTTACTCCTGTTGGTTCTAATTTGTGATAAATAGTTACAAGTTACTCTTGATAATTTTCTCAAAAATAAATTATGATAAGTACTATCATTTGTACTTACAATCGAGATAAGTATATAGCACAAGCCTTGCAAAGTCTTAATAATCAATCATTAAATAAAGAAGCATACGAAGTTATTATCATCAATAATAATTGTACGGATGATACAAAGGCTATTGTAGAGCGTTTTGCAGCCGATCATCCCAGCTTAGATATCAGACAAGTTTTTGAATACAATCAAGGGCTAAGTTTTGCGAGGAATCGAGGTATCCAGGAAGCAAAGTATGATATAATATGCTATATGGACGATGACGCTGTGGCGGAAAGAGCATATCTTGAAAAAATCTTAAATTACTTTGAGAAAAATCCCAAAACAGTTGGTATAGGTGGAAAAGTGATTCCTATCTATGAAGAAAAAACACCTGAGTGGTACAATCCATTTTTGAGAATGATGGTAACCGCAATTGATTTCGGCGATCAGCCTTTTAAGTGCAGTGGAAAGAGATATCCTGCTGGTTGTAGTATGGTTTATCGAAAGAAAATTTTACAGCAGGCTGGTGGTTTTAATAATGCCTTAAAATGGCGCGCCGATGATAAGTACATTTTTTATCAAGTTCTAAAAATTAGCTCTGAAATATATTATTATCCTGAAATATCGGTAGGGCATCATATTGACAAACATAGAACAAGTGATGAGAACTTTGAGCGATTAAGCCGCCTACTGGGCTCAGAGGAAAGACTCAGAGTCAGCTCTTTAAAAAAAATAAACTACTTCATTAAATTGAGCGAGTTCATTTTTAAATTCTTTGCCAGTTTATTAATTGCAATTTATTATACACTGAAAGGACAGTGGATAAAAGGGAAATACGTCATCAAATTTAGATACTTTGCTTTATTAGCATTTTGGAAATCATAAAAAACTTTAGTGCTATGTCATATCATTCAATACAACACAGCTCCAAAGTTGGAATTATATAGTAATTACTGCACATAAAGACGACCACTTGGAGTCTCCAAAAGATCATTCAATGCAATCTTTTCTTGCATCACGAAACCTTGGCTTGGTAGCTTGCCTTCTTGTACCATCTCCACAACACCCGCAATTGAGCAAGCAGTTGTCCAAGAAATTGCACGCCACTTTTGCCCCTCAATTTCAATTGGATAGTAGGCTTCATAAAATTCTTCTCGGAATAATTTGTCCTTTTTCCAACCTTCCACAACTGCATAAACGTAAACGACATCATCTGCCACAGGCGGCTTAGCCTTTTTTAATATTTCTTCCAATTGCTGCTTGTCTTCTTTCAAGATTAATTCGTACATCAAGAAGCGCATCAACCGACCGTGTCCAGGATATCGAATAGTTTTATAGTTTAAAGTATCTACTCTGCCCTCGTAAGTCTCGCACATTGTACCTAATCCACCAGAAGTAGAAAAGGCTTCAAATTCCTGCCCCTCAATATTGATATATTCTAGTCCGTCTAACGAAGGAACAAACTTCCGCATGCCATTGTGGATCACCTCTGAATCGTTCAAATATTCATTAATAACACCTGCTGGCGACCAAGTGAATGAGTATGCCAATAGACCATTTGGATAACGAGGCAATGCTCCTACCCTTAACTCAATATCTCTCAACTTCGTGAAACGTTCGGCTAAATCCGCTCCAACAATGCCTATGAATCCTGGAGCTAAGCCACACTGAGGAATCATAACTCCTTTAGAGGTTTTTGCCAATTCTCTGATATACTGAGTTGTATCCACATCTTCTGTTAGATCAAAATAATGAATCCCCACATCATAAGCTGCTTTTGCAACATCTTTATTTAGAAAATAAGGCAAAGCAGAAACGACTGCGTCAAACTGTGGTAACAACTCAGTTTTAAATGAATTACTTTTGACATCAGCTTGCTTCACCTCAAAAGGTAAATCAAAATCATAATGTGGTTGCTGTTGGTCTATGCCAGTTACTTCAAAATTTTTACTCAGCAATACCCCCACTAGCGTACCTACCTTTCCCAGTCCAAGTACTAATACTTTTTTCATATATAAATTAATTGATTAGGTAATCATAATTGATCCAATTTTGCGCGCAAGTTACTCGTTTTAGTGTTGAACAAAAAATATTGACGTCGATACGAATGAATAGGAACTTACTCTTAACCGTATCCGTTTGAGTAGAATGAAATAGTTCATATATGCTATCTAATCACCATTTTGATTTGACCTCTAAAGACCTTGAAATGCTCTGCCGCCACTTAGAGCAAGCACTGGACTTAGGCATAGTCGAACAAGCTACAGCTGTCATTGGTGAGTTTTATCTTGTCTTTAAAGGAATACTCTCAGGAGATGAACTGGATCAACAGGAATGGTCCAATTTACTAGCTATTCTTTCTCGAATTTGTCGGTCGTACAACTATCGCAGGACTTACTATCGAACAATGCTGTTAGATGAAGTGCTAAGAGTTGAGCATAATACTAAACTAGAAGAAGCCAAAATAGCTCATGACAAATGGGCAAAGGATTACTTAGAATTGAGACGTATTACTAAGAAAATTAGAGTTTAGATGATTAAAATTCATTAGTGATTGGTTTTGCTTACGGTCAATCCAATTTCTTTTCCTTTTTTTAACATAAACTCAAAGGCTGCTTTGCGTTCATTTGGAATATCACCTTCGAGTATAGCTTCTCGAATCGCGTCTTTAATCGTTCCCACTTCTTTAGAAGGCAGGAGGTTAAAAGTATTCATAATATCTTCACCCGTTACAGGTGGCTGCCAGTTACGCAATTGATCTTTTTTTTCCACTTCTACTAGTCGCTTGCGGATAAACTGCATATTATTGAAATATTTTCGAGCTTTTTTTTCATTCTTCGACGTAATATCTGCTTCGCATAACAACATTAAATCATCCACATCCTCACCAGCTTCAAAAAGTAACCGTCGAACGCCAGAATCTGTTACTTCATCGCCTTTGGTCAAATTGATAGGCCGCATGTGTAAGCGCACAATTTTCTGTACATATTTCATTTTTTGATCCATGGGCAAACGCAGTTTGCGAAAAACTTTTGGTATCATAGCTGCTCCCACAGCATCGTGTCCGTGAAAAGTCCAGCCTAATTCTTTGTGAAATCGCTTAGTTGGTGCTTTACCAATATCATGCAACAAGGAAGCCCAACGCAACCAAAGATCATCTGTATGTTCCGCAGCATTATCTAGCACTCTTAAAGTATGGTAGAAATTATCTTTGTGTCCAACGCCTTCTCTCATTTCAACACCTTTCAGTATGGTCAATTCTGGCAAAATGATCTGCAATAATCCACACTCTTCTAGTAATTTGAACCCAATAGAAGGTTGAGGAGATAAAATGATTTTATTGAGTTCAGTAGCAATACGCTCTTTAGATATGATATGAATGCGACTGCGGTTCTGCTTGATGGACTGGAACGTATAATCTTCAATTACAAAGTTTAACTGAGTAGCAAACCGAATAGCTCGAAGCATCCTCAGTGGATCATCAGAGAATGTTTTACTAGGCTCAAGTGGTGTTTTAACTAATTTTTGCTCCAAGTGAGTCAATCCATTAAAAGGGTCAACAATTGTTCCGAAATCATCTTGGTTTAAGGAGACTGCTAATGCGTTGATCGTAAAATCTCTACGGTTTTGGTCGTCCTCTAACGTACCCGTTTCGACTGTTGGCTTTCTTGAATCGTGACGATAAGATTCTTTTCTAGCTCCTACAAATTCCACTTCCATATCTCGATAGCGCAACATAGCCGTTCCGAATCGACTATATACCACTACTCTAGGTATAGGTCTTAATTTATTTGCTAGTGCTTTCGCTAATTGAATACCGCTTCCCACACACACAATGTCCATATCCTTTGAAGGACGTGCTAGCAAACGATCTCGCACATAGCCACCAACTACATAAGTTGGATAACCTAGCGTTGCTGCTGCTTCACTGATCAAATTAAAAATTTCGCGCTCGTGTGTTTGTATATCAAAAACCAATCGACTGATATTTTATTTTGTAAATATTGGGTGAATTTGGTGGTAGGTAATACCATAAACCACAACTTGAAGATGAACTTTTGAGACTTTTGTCTTAGGCACAACAGCAATGAATCTGTCAGAAACCAAATTTCATACCGTTATTCATAACACGGCTGTTTAAACCTAACCATCGCATTGTTCAGAGGCTTAGACTGTTGTAGGCTAAAACTGCTCCTACTTGAAAATAGCATATACTTCTACTGCTAGTCCTGTAAGAATTACAATTGGAGCAATCACAGTACGACGAGTGCTATAGATAATATTGGGATCCCAAGTATCAGAATCAGGCATACTCCCCCCACTCATCAACAATAGCCCAAGTGCTACCAATCCTGCACCTAGAAGCATCCAAGCATAATTTTGCTTACCAAAAATCAATGTGTTTGGCGTTTTTGTTTCAGCAACAGCAGACTTATTTCTTTTAGATTCCGTAGGTGTAATTGCTCCTTTCTTCTCCTTAAAGGTTTGTTTTTGATCCGTTGACACCACTTTCTTTCGCTGAGGTATCGCCTTTTGATCTTTTCCAGTAGTAACTACCTTTTTCTTTCTATTACTCATGCTTTCTTTTTTTCGATTTAATTATCTGAGTTACCTTAATAAGGTGTTGACTATAAGATACTTAATACAAATCATCCACTCGCATTTGCAAGTATTTATTAACAACATAGTAAGTACTTAGAGTAGTAATAAGCACCCCAAGCAGTAGGAGTCCCAAGAACAAGATGCCTACTTTCCAACTGTAGTCTAAGATGCTGATTTGATCAATTTCGTTGTTTAATAACAATAATAAAATTGTTAACATAGCAATAGCCACTAAGGCACTTAGTAAGCCGTGTAACCCACTCCGCAGTAGATAAGGACGACTTATAAACTCCCAAGAAGCTCCCACTAATTGCATATTTTTTATAATAAAGCGATTCGCATACAAGGCGAGCCGAATAGTGTTATGAATTAAAGTAATCGCAATTATAATAAATATCAAACTTACACCCAATGCAATATAACCAACTTGTTGCAAGTTTCGAGCAATTTCGTTCACGAATGTTTCCTGATAATAGACATCATTCACAAAGGGAAAAGTTTTAATACTACGGCGTATTCGCATTAAGCTGTCTCGATTAAGGTAGTTAGCTTTTACGTTAAAAGAGAAAATATCATACAATGGGTTAGGCATATCCATGTCTAGGAAATCTTCTCCAAACTCCTCGCTCAACAGTTCTGCACCTTTTTCCTTGCTGACGAATTCAATAGTGCTATCTCTAAGGTAGCTAGTCCTTTGTAGATACTTTTTTAAAATTGCTTTCTGTTCCCCCGCTATATTATTTTCTAGCTCAATAAGAATATTGACTTGCTCTTTGAAGTAGTCTGCTAACTGCTGCGTTTGAATTAATGCCAATCCAAAAATACCGAGCAGTAGCAATACTGAGGCCACGCTCAGGATAACATACAAGTAGTTCGGTCTAGTTTTTGGAAACTGCTCTGACATTAAATAGCTAAATAGATTAAATTACCCACTATCATCATTAATTTAACAAAGGTAGATAATTCAGTAAACGTTTCAGAGAAAATGATCGTTCTAGCTTGTAGTACCTAAAAAATAGTTTAATAGTTTATGAGGTCATCCATTTTACTGCTCCTATTGATAATTGCTACCGCAACCGCAAGTGCTCAAAGTGATATTTATCTTTCCAATACCTCTTTTGAAGGCGAACCTGACGATGCAACAATACCCGTTGGATGGTTTGCTTGTGCTGATGGCACTACACCAGATATTCTACCAGGACCTTGGGGGGTCTATCAAGAAGCTACTGAGGGAGATACCTACATGGGACTTATTACTAGATCAGACGGTACTTTTGAAAGTATAGGGCAACGGCTACCAAGTCCAATGAAAGCCAATGAATGTTATTCTTTTTCTGTTGACTTAGCTCATTCTAATACTTATGCAGGCTACAATAAACCCCTCAAAGTTAGAATATGGGCAGGAAAACGTAAGTGTGAAAAAGGACAGCTTCTTGCAGAAAGTGATTTTATTAAGCATCACGATTTTGAAGTCTATAATTTTAAGGTTACAGCTGAAAAAACCTGGTATTATATCATCATTGAAGCCTATTACAAAGATGGACGATTCAGTCATCAGGGCAATATTTTGATTGATAATTTTTCCACTATAAAATGGTGTAAAAGAGCCTGAAATTTTGATAACGACCTACTAAATGGGACTATCTGTACTAATTCCTCTGTACAATATAGATTGCAGACAATTTATCGGCGACTTGCTTCAGCAACTAGAAAAATCTGATACTACTTTTGAGATTATATGCTTGGATGATCAATCAGACAAAATATTTCAAGATATTAACCGAACTTTCATCGCACTATATAATAGGGTGCAGTACCATCTATTAGAAAATAATCTTGGCAGATCAAAAGTAAGGAATCGACTTGCTCAACTTGCTCAATATGACTATCTACTTTTTTTAGACTGCGACCAAAAAGTTGTAAGAAGAAACTACATCTCAAGCTATTTAAAGCGTAGCTATGAAAAATCGGTACTGTATGGTGGCACAACTTACAGTATGAAGCCTCCTCAAAAAGATCGGTTGCTTCGTTGGCATTTTGGACGGAAACGGGAGATGATTTCTACAGCACAGCGTTCTACTGCGCCACATCATTATTTTATGACCAATAATTTTTTAATTCCAAAGGCACTATTTCTGTCCATCCAGTTCAATGAAAGTATAATAAAATATGGACATGAAGACACCCTTTTTGCGATAGAATTAAAGAAAAAAGGTATTGATATTATTCATTTAGATAATCCCGTCGAACATCTTGGCTTAGATACTAACGAGCAATTTTTGGAAAAGTCAGCTACTGCTATCGAAACACTCGTACTGCTAATACAAGCAGGGCATCCTATACAAACTAAACTGCTCCGGACTTACAGCTTACTTAAGAAATACCATTTACACAATTTTTATAAATGGTTGTTTCAACGCTTGGAAAAATGGATCAGAAAGCAAATCATTAATGATCCTAGTAAACTGTACTACTTTGATCTTTGGAAGCTGGGTAAGATAAGTCAGGCATTGGATATCTGACCTATCTTTTAGCTAGCATTCTAAATTTATTCCTATTTCCACTCCGTGTGGAATTTACCTTCACGATCGATACGTTCATAAGTGTGAGAGCCAAAGTAATCTCGCTGCGCTTGTACTAAATTTAATGGCAAACGCCCTGTTCTGTAAGCATCAAAATAAGCTAAGGCACTAGAAAAAGTCAACAACGGAACGCCATAGCTTATACCTGTTTGGATCATCAATCGAGTCGCTTTATGCGTTGATAGTAGCTTATCCACGAACGTATCTGCAATTAATAGGTTTTTTAGTTTAGGCTCGGTATTGTAGGCTTTTCGCATCAGCTCCAATAAATCTGCACGGATAATACAACCACCTCGCCAAATTCTGGCAATACCCTCTAAATCCAAGTCGTAATCATACTCCTCTGAGGCTTCCGCCAATAAAGTCATGCCCTGAGCATAAGTCGTCATGAAAGCAAAATAGAGCGCACTTTCAACCAATTCCACTAGATCATTTTGATTGACTTCGATCCCTTGCAGAGTAAGATTATAGCGTTTTTCGGCAAACAGCCGTTCTGCTTTCATGGAGGAAATACCACGCATAGAAACGGCTGCATCAATGCTTGGCACAGCAACTCCTAAATCCATCCCGTTTTGAGAAGTCCATTTTCCTGTGCCTTTTTGCTTTGCTTTGTCCATGATTTTGTCAATAAGATCATTTTCGCTTTGATCGTCTAGTTGGGCAAAAATTTGAGCCGTTATTTCAATCAAAAAAGACTTCAATCGCCCTTCGTTCCAGTTTTTAAATACAGTGTGCAACTGACGATTCGACAAGCCACCTACTCGATTCAGTACATCGTAGGCCTCTGCAATCAATTGCATCAAACCATATTCAATACCATTATGTACCATTTTGACATAGTTTCCTGCTGATGTTTTACCGAGATAAGTAACACAAGGATCACCATCTACCTTTGCTGAAACGGCTTCCATGATCGGGCGAACCAGTTCGTAGGCATTTTCCTCACCGCCTGGCATAATGCTAGGGCCGAATCTCGCACCTTTTGCTCCTCCAGATACGCCTACACCTAGAAAGTGAATACCTTTTTCTTTTAAATCAGCTACTCTTCTATTGGTATCCTCATAGAAAGAATTTCCACCATCAATAATTAAATCACCTTCAGAAAGATGCGGCAATAAGTCTTCAATGACAATATCTACTACCTTACCCGCTGGCACAAGCATCATTATTTTTCGAGGTGTACTCAAAGACTGGACAAATTCTTTCGTTTCAGTAGCTCCTTTTATTTTTCTATCTTCTGCTTCGGCTTCTAGCAGTCTTGCTTTCTCATCGTCCTTGTCTAAGCCTACCGCTGAGAATCCGTGATCGGCTACATTTAACAAAAAATTTCGTCCCATTGTCCCCAAACCAATCATTCCAAAATCATACAGTTGTGTATTCATAATTATCATTTTTTGTAATTATTTACCTCCCCGAGGAGAGAATTTGTAAAAAGTATTAAATTT
>CAYWKD010000016.1:0-76317 GCA_964458705.1 uncultured Saprospiraceae bacterium
TAATTTTTGTCCACTGGTTAAATTCTCAGTCATCATACATTTGACAACACAACCCCTGTGGTTTGGGTGATTGTATTACTTGGTCTAGGGTACAAGTTTAGAAACACAAAAGTTGGCAAGTTATTTTTGCTTGCTGATCTCGCACTAGTGTTGCTCTTGACCAATCCTTTTTTGTATAACCGAGTAGCTTCCAATTGGCAAGTGCAATCCGTCGAAATTAACGATATAATCGAGCCTTACGATGTAGGAATTGTTCTAGGAGGTTATGCTTGTGATAAGAATGGAAAATTTCACTTAGACGGAAAAACAGGAAATCGTTTAATCAGTGCATTAGATTTATACAGTAAAGGGAAAATCAATAAAATATTATTCTGTCTGGAGGAAGCCTTGAAACCAACTCGGACAGAGTTGCAGAAGCTTTACTTGTAAGAGACTTTCTGCTTCGTCTAAACATACCCGAAGAAGATTTAATCATCGAACCTGATTCGAGAAATACTGCCGAGAATGCAGCTTATTCGGCTGCTTTACTAAATCCTTCTGATCGTTGCTTAATCATCACTTCTAATTTTCACATGAGGCGTGCTACTAGGTGTTTCAGCAATTTCGATTTAGAGTTTCAATCATTTGCTGTGGATCAAATAACGAAAAAGAAGCAATTTTGGGATATTCAATCTCACGTCCCAAATGTTAAAACTTTAATTAGATGGAGCGATCTAACTAAAGAAGTGATAGGCTTATTGGTGTATAAATCAGTTGATTATGCTGCTTAATTTACGCCACTAAACTTATTTTAGGGCGTTTTATTTTCTACCAAAATCAGCGGGAATCTCTCCCCAGCGTTTCGTCTCCCATTTTAAGATGGGAACTCTAAAACTGTTGGTTTTCAGCCAGTCTTCTGCTCTTACAATTAGTTGATACAACTGAGTAGTCTTTGGGTTGCGTACCAATTTTGTGTTGCATTTCTTTTTGTTTACCCAACCAATCGCAATTTTTGAGTCCGAATAAATAGGTACATTTCTTTCTTGTTTTTTAAGCATTGCTAGAGCATGTACAAGTGCTAGAAACTCTCCAATATTATTAGTGCCTAAAGAAAATTTTTGATAGAAAAGTTGTTCCCCTGTTTTGGTATCCACACCTTGATATTCCATTACTCCTGGATTGCCAGCACTAGCACCATCAACCGAAATGCTTTCCCAGATTATTTTCTCTTGTTCTTCAGGAGGGATCGTCTCAATAGTAGGTCTTGTTTTCTGCTTTGTGATGGCATCTGAATAATTTCCATAAAAGGCCTGCTCAGCAGCTTCCATCGTCGGGAAAGATTTATATTTTGCATTAGGGTAACCCTTGATTTGTAATTGACACGTTGTCCAATCATCATAGATTCCGGGTTGATTACCTTCCCAAACGACGTAGTATTTTTTCTTTTTTGCCATTTTACTAGTTATAAAATATTGGGCTTCAAGTCAATGTATCTCTACTCTTTCTAGCTTATTTCAGTGTTATTTTTGGGATTCAATATTTTACTCAAAATTTTTGTGGTTACTAAGTAGGTTGGACGTACTCCCTCTAGCCCCAAGCTCCCTGAGGCTAGAGTTGCACCTGTAATCAAAGGATTATCAGACGCATAATAAGCGTATCTAAGCGTTACGTCTTCTCTAATGCTTCTACGAATTTTTGAGGCTGCTTGTATTGCTTTTTGATAATGAGCACCTTCCATTTCTAGCCCTACTGCTCTCCAGGAAGACTCTAGGAAAAAGCGCAATATTTCCTTATTTTGAAGAGAAGTACCCAAAACAGTAATCATCGAACCTTCAAACACATTTAAGCCATTTCCTTCAAAATCGGACTTTGTTAATTCATTTTCAAGAGGATAATTATCAGCAGTTCCCTCAAATATATGTGCTGTTGCCACCATGATATCGCCTTTGCCTCCAGCCAGTATGCCTGCTTTTCCCATAACGGAAATGGAATGCACGTTCATTGGTTTGGTATCTTCTTGCGTTTGATAAGGTTTTAGTAGCTCATCCATGGACTCATACGCCTGCTCACCAAAAGCATAGTCCATTACCAGTAGCAACGGCTTTTCTCTTGCTATCCAATCTGAATTTATTTCTACTTCTTTAGGGAGGTCTTTACAATTGAAGGAAGCTATATCTATGATTTGTACACCGATACTTGTACCGCTTTGATCTTCAATGTAATACATGCCATTGTCTAAAGCAAATTGCTCTACTAATCTACGCTGGCTCTTCGAGGAACTTTGGCTTAATAATTCTACTAGATCAATGAAATCTTGCCCTTCTCTATCATCACTGATGGCAGAATAAGCATAAAGTGAGTTCATAACGCTGTGCAAGTTGGCACTAATAATATGCAAAGGACGATCGAGCCATCCTTTTTTCGCTAAAAAGTCCTTGATGTTTTTTGCCCACACCTCGCCATATACATGATGCCCAACCATCTCTCTCAAGGTAGAGGAAAAGGTAATTTCCCGATCTTTATCTTCTCTGTATTCATCAATAGATCTTTTACCGAGCCAATAAGTGATGCGAAAAAGACTATTTACCTTACCATTAACTGCTTGAAAATCCTCAAAGGTGTTGGCAGTTTCTTCGTAAGTCCTTCCGAGCAAGGTGCTTAAGTAGGTGAATGCGACTTCTTTATTAAATTCCTCTCCACGCTCCTCTTTAGCCACTATTTCTTCCAACATCAGCCAATCTCGCTTGCGATTACCTTTACTGTCTAGGCTATTGCGACGAATTTTTTCTGACTCACAATACATGAACGTCAGATGAGTCAGTATGTCATAAATATCACTATGACCTCTAGTGATTTCAATGAACATCTGTTCTTTATCAATTCGGTAGCCATTTCTTCGTCGCTTTGGTGGAACGATAGGTCGAAATCGAGAATGTTCAAAGCCTTCTCGTGAAATCAATTTGACGTATTGACATTCTTCAATACCTTTCGGTAAACGCTGAAAAATATACAACAACCCACCTAGCTCTACGCGCTCCGAATCATTCAATGAGCCGTAAATCTCTGGTGCTAGCACACGCAGTGCTTCAATGATTGCTTTGCCAGATTCACCCAGTGGCTTGTAGTTTCCACGGATAAAAAGATGACGCATCGCAATATAAATCCGTTGGATGGCTTCCCTTGATTCTTGAGCTTTGGTACGTTGTATTTGGTATATTTTCATGGTCTTAAAATCCTATTGATGTCTGTCTTTTAGTACGTTCACTACATCTTGAATGCTTTTTCCTTTTGCAGCGAGCAAAACGAGGTAGTGATACATCAAATCGGCTGCCTCATTCAACAGCAGTTCCTCGTTGTCATCTTTGGCTTCAATCACTAATTCTACTGCTTCTTCTCCTACTTTTTGAGCAATTTTATTGATGCCTTTATTAAAAAGTTTTGAGGTGTAGGAATCTTCTTTGGGATGAATTTTTCGATGCTTTATCACACGTTCTAAGTGCCATAAAAAATTTTCACTTTGGTTGATTTCATCAAAGCAAGTATCGCTTCCCGTATGACAGACCGCTCCAACTGGATTTACCTGTATAATAAGTGTGTCAAAATCACAATCAACTTTTATCTCAACTAGATTTAAGTAGTTTCCAGAAGTTTCTCCTTTTGTCCATAGTCGTTTTTTAGTCCGACTAAAAAAAGTAACTTTTTTTTCTTCAATTGTTTTTTGAATTGCTGCTTCATTCATGAAACCTAACATCAAAACTTTTTGTGTTTGAGCATCCTGAATAATGGCTGGAACTAAGCCGCTCCCTTTTTCAAAGTTAAGTTTGCTTATATCTATCATATCAATCTACTAGTTGGAGTAAAAGAACGTAAGACTTTTTGAAGTGCCTAATTATTGGCAGAATCAAGCTGCAAAAATTTGATTAAAGTCTTTGAATGATTTGAATTCGATGGCATTGCCACTTGGATCAAGAAAAAACATGGTTGCTTGTTCGCCTGCTTCACCTTTAAATCGAACGTAGGGTTCTATAATGAACTCAGTGCTGTGTTCTTTTAATTTTTTGGCGAGTGACTCCCATTCGCTCATTTCTAAAATTGCACCGAAGTGTTTTACAGGTACGCTTTTACCATCTACAGGATTGGTTGTTGCACGATCGTTATTCTCTTCCACCAAGTGAGCTGTAATTTGATTACCCCAAAAATCAAAATCAATCCATCTTTCTGATGTTCTACCAACACCACAACCTAGGATGCCTTCGTAAAACGCTCTCGCTTTTTTTAGATCATTGACAGGGAATGCTAAGTGAAATGGTTGCATTGCTTCTTTTTTTAACTTAAATGTTCATTGCGAAGATATAGAATTGTTAGGGTATTGTTGCAAATAAAGAATAACAATATTCTAACCATATACTGCTCCTTTAGCTGCTTTTAGCGTATTCATCAATAAAGAAGTAACAGTCATAGGGCCTACTCCACCAGGAACTGGTGTGATGAAAGAGCATTTGGGAGCAACGGCTTCAAAATCCACATCTCCCCTCAGGCGATAGCCTTTTTTAGCGGTAGCATCCTCTACTCTATTGATGCCTACATCAATGACCACAGCACCTTCCTTGACCATGTTTGCTTTGATGAAGTTGGGAATACCTATTGCTGCTATGATGATGTCTGCGCGTTGCACTTCGGCGGCAAGGTCTTTGGTGCGGCTGTGGGTAAGCGTAACGGTGCAGTTGCCAACTTTAGCTTTGCGAGAAAGCAAAATACTAATAGGTGTACCAACAATATTGCTTCTTCCGACTACCACACAGTGCTTTCCAGAGGTTTCAATGTTATATCGGTCTAGCATTTGTACAATGCCATAGGGGGTGGCAGGCAGGTAGCTCGGCAAGCCCTGCGCCATACGACCAAAATTGAATGGATGAAAGCCATCTACGTCTTTTTTAGGATGGATGGCTAGGGTAACTTTTGTTTCGTCAATATGCTTGGGCAAAGGAAGCTGAACGATGAATCCGTCTATATCATTGTTGTTGTTCAAGTCTTTAACAATATTTAGTAAGTGCGCTTCGCTGATGCCAGCATTGTGGCGGATGAGTGTAGATTTGAAACCAACCTGTTCACAAGAACGTACCTTATTGCGGACATAAACTTGACTAGCGGGGTCTTCACCGATAAGCACTGCCGCTAAGTGAGGTGCTTTTTTGCCCTCCATTTTCATTTGCGCTACCTCTTTAGCAATTTCAGTTTTAATGGTTTTGGAAAGTGCTTTACCATCTAGAATACTCATGTGTTAACTAAGTTTAGTCGTACAAAATAAAAGCGCAAAGGTAAACCAACAATTTTAAGTCCGCAATAAGTTGAAGTAGCAAGTCCTTTATAGATTTTTCAGCAACGACTCGCTATAACATTTCTTCTTCAATGGGAAGCCTCACTTTGAAGGTAGTGCCTTTGCCTTCTTCGCTTTTGAAAGCAATAGAACCATTGAGTAATTCAACGTATCGCTTGACTATTGTTAATCCTAAGCCTGTTCCCTTGATATTATCTACATTTCTAGCTCTAAAGAATCGGGTAAAGAGATACTGTTGTTCTTCTTCGGGAATACCCATACCATGATCTTCAATTTCTATGATGAGTTGCTTGTTAACAACTGTATTACGACAAAAGATCACCTTCCATTCAGGGGAGTATTTGATGGCGTTGGAAAATAGATTATAGAGTATATTTTTAAGAATCCGTTTGTCCAATAATACTTGTATATCTCCTTCAACAGGCTGATGTTCAATTCGTTGTCCATCTTTTAACAATCCTTCCATTTCGTCTAGCACCTCATCACAAAATTCATTCCAACTGAATAAGACAAAGTTGACTTCAATTTTGCCTTCTTCTAGTTTGCTTAATGAAAGGAAATCATTGAGAATACCAGTCAAATTATTGACGGCAGATTTGATTCGATTGGTGTGTTTTTCTCGCTTGTCTTGCTGTTCTGTTTGCGTGTAGCGACTTAGTAGCGCAGCAGAAGAAAGAATTGTACTCAGTGGAGTTCGGAACTCATGTGAAGCCATTGAGACGAATCTAGATTTCAGTTCTCCGAGCTCTCGCTCTTTTTCATAAGCCTTTCGCAGTTCTTGTTCTTGTTCTCGAAGTGCTTTTTCCGCAGCTTTCCGTTCTCTAACTTCGTGTGCCAGTTGCTTATTGGTACTCAGCAGTCTATTCACCACATCAGAGAGTTCTTCTGTTCGTTCGGCTACTATTGACTCCAATTTAGCATTAAATTCTTTGAGCTTGGTTTCTGCTATTTTTAAGTCGCTCACATCGTGAATAACCCCCGTGAAAAGTATTCTATCGCTCATTGTTACCTCACTCACACTAAGGTGAAAGGGGAAAACTGTGCCATCCTTCCGTTTTCCCTTCACTTCTCTGCCAATGCCAATAATTTTTTTTTCCCCTGTTGTAACATAGCTGTTTAGATAATCATCGTGCTTACTGTGATAAGGTTCAGGCATCAGGAAGTTTATGTTTTTGCCAATTATCTCTGAGGGTTTGTATTGAAAAAGTACAGCAGCCGCTGGATTAACAGCTTCAATTAGCCCCCTAGTGTCAATTACTAGGATACCATCAGTAGCATTTTGAAAAACAGAGTGTAGAAGTGCAAAAATTTCATTAGGATTAGAATTAGTAAAAAGTCGGTCCACTTGCATAAGCATTTAGCAAAAGCTAATTATAGTGATAAAATAGCAAAGCGTTCAAAGTGATTTGAATTGAATAAATTTTTATTTGAATTTCAGTAGTGATTTATAAAATCTAAATGTCGTTGATTCCTAACTTACTATTAGTGATGAAAATCACTTTTTTTTTTGATGCTCATCATATTCTACTAATACTAATCCTTGCACCTTGCAATCAGAAAAAAACTGTGAATTTTACATTCCTCTAAATCCCACAAGAAAAACAATAAGGAATAATAATAGTTATAAGACAAAATAGAAAAAATATGAACTTACTGACACCTGTATCGAAATTGATGAGTAGTAATTTGATAACAGTTACACCCAATGATCCGCTATCAGTGGTAAAGGAAAAGTTCGATAGCCATCAAATTCATCATTTACCTGTGGTAGAGTTTAAAAAAATGGTAGGATTGATTAGTAAAACAGATTTACTTTATTTCCTAAAGGGTGTTCGTGTACATGACGATACGGAACAGTTTTTCAATAATTCTCGATTGTCCCATTATGCTGCCAAAGATATAATGACTTCAAAGTTAGCCACTTTAAGTAGTAATGATCCTATTCGTACTGCCTTAGATGTGTTTAAAGAGAATTTATTTCATGCCCTTCCCATAGTGGATAATGGCGAGATAGTGGGTATCATTACGACTTATGATATTATTAAAGCTATTGCGGATGAAAACATCACATTGACAGATTATCAAAAAGCATAAATAATGCAGAGCATTAAACTGATTGGAATTGGTAACAGCAGATATTTACAAGTAAAATCAAACTTGGAGGCTGCTCTTCGTCGCTTAAATATTGACCTACCTGTTGAGGAAGTAACGGAAGTGGATGCTATTCTCAAATATGGGTTAGATACTATTCCAGCAGTTTTGGTGAATGAAGAAGTCGTGTTTGATGATGGTGCTGTTCCAAGTATTGAAGCATTCATGTACTTAATCAAAAATATACCTCCAAAAGCCGTAGCTTCAAAAATGATACTTGTTCCTATTGATTTTTCTGAGACATCTAGGAGTGCTTTTTTATACGCTCAACAACTAGCCGAAGAAACAAAGAGTGAGATTAAAGTGGTTCACATTGCTTCGCCTGTATCTATTAATCCTACGCCTCACAATCCAGCTATTTTTCTTGAAGAAAATGTAAATTACACTGTTGATCGTGTAAATGAGTTCATTCAAACTAATTCATTGGTCAAAGTAAATGGTGTAGTGAGTTCTGCTATAAAAGTAAATATAGAAGTCATTGTGGGTTATGTGGAGGAAGAACTGGTACGTTTTTCCAAAAGAGAAGATGTGGATATGATCGTAATGGGAACGACAGGAGAAAATACATTACTCAGAAAAATGTTTGGTAGTGTGTCTATTCATGTTTGCCGCAATGCTTGGACACCTGTGCTGCTCATTCCAAATAGCGTAGCCTACAAAGCAATGGATAACATAGCTTTTGCAACAGATAATAGAGCAGTGGATAAAAATGTGCTGAGAGCGCTACAACCTTGGATTAAGCAATTCGATGCCTTTATCCATACTGTTCATGTAAAAGAAGATCAGTCTAATACTTACGACGAGGGAGAAGTGCGTATTCAAAAATTAAAAGAAGTGCCAGACTTCGCCTACAAATCTGTTACTATTGAAAGTGACACTATTGAATATGGACTTAACCGTTACATTGAACAAAATAATATAGATATGCTAGTGATGGTTACTTCTCATAGAGGATTTATTGAAAATCTATTACATCGCAGCACTACTAAGCGTATGATTTTTAATACAGAAGTTCCACTGATGGTGATGCATTATGAGGACTAAGATTAGAAAACTTCTGACAATTAAAGTCGGAAAAAATAAGTGAGCTTTTTTACTTAATATTTGATCTTTTCTATTTTTACGAGTAAAATCCAATATTCAGACTTATCTTATCTATTAGCTATAATAGTTTGATATTGAATTATTTGTGTTTTAATTCAATGCTTCTTTTTACCATGGATTACTGTCATGCTTAATGTACAACGACTTTTCCTAAAACACTTTTTAAACTATATTTTTCAAACAAAACAATTCAAATATGAAAAAAATATTAGTGCCAACTGATTTCTCTGATAATGCTTACAAGGCAGCAGAGTATGCTATTAAAATTGCCGATTACCTCAACGGAACAGTTACCTTATATCACGCTTTTCAAATACAATCTACAACCGGCTCTTTTGCTTCTACAAAGCATTTCATAGAAGCAGACGCTTCAGATCGAATGAATGAATTTGCTCAGAAATTAGCACCTATTGCAAATGCAAATGCAAATGCAAATGGAGTAGAACTAGAAACTAAAGTAGTACAAGGAGATACAATTGCTTGTATTACAGATAGAGCTAACAAAATGGGGTATGATTTAGTGGTGATGGGAACAAAAGGAGCAACAGGACTGAAAGAAGTATTCATAGGTAGCGTTACAAGTACAATCCTGAAAAAAGTGGATATACCAGTATTGGCTGTGCCGGATAAATTCGATTTTGATATTGTTAAAAAAATTGTTTTTGCTGTAGATAGTAAAGGAATAGATAAGGTAGAATCCGTAAAACCATTAATTGATTTAACTAAGCTATTAGATGCTACCGTTATCATATATCACTTGAGTGAGGGGGATGAACAAGGCGACCTAGACATTGCACCTGCTGTTGATTTACTGCTAAAAGATATTAAACATAGTTTTTTCACAGAAGAAAAAGTAAGCAGTGTGAATGAATCTATCAACGAATTTGTGGCAAAAGAAAAAGCGGATATTATTTGTATGCTCAGAAGGAAAAAAACGTTGTGGGATCGAATTTTCTTTGAAAGTTCGACTAAGCGTGAAGTATTTGACAGTCCCGTTCCGCTTTTGATCTTACAAGATAATTAGACTTAATCTAAAGAATTGTTGATGGATTAAGGAAAGAAGATTGTAATTTTGCAAATAATCCATTCAACAATTCCTCTATTATGAAAGTCTATGTCAGCGATGCTATTAATTTTGCTTCTAAAATAACACCTAACAGGGTGTGGAATGCTTCTAAAATTGTTTCCTCTTATTATTTGACAAAATGGATGAAGCGTCCTATACAGTGGGGAACACCGCTTACTATCTCAATAGAACCTACAACGGCTTGTAATCTTCGTTGCCCTGAATGTCCCAGCGGCTTGAGGGCATTCACCCGTCCAACAGGTAATCTCAAAGAAGACTTTTTCAGAGAAACAATTGATGAATTATATAAAGAGTTAATTTATCTGATTTTTTATTTTCAAGGAGAGCCTTACATCAATCCTAAGTTTTTGGATATGGTGAAATATGCTAATGAAAAAGGTATTTATACAATCACTTCTACTAATGGTCATTTTTTGAACGATAAAAACGCTAAAAAGACCGTAGAATCTGGATTAGATCGGATGATTATTTCCGTAGATGGCACAACGCAGGATACTTATGTAAACTATAGAAAAGAAGGAAACCTTGAAATAGTGCTGCAAGGCGCAAGAAATATGGTGAAGTGGAAAAAAGAACTAAAATCCAAAACACCACATTTGATTTTTCAATTTTTAGTGGTACGTCCTAACGAACATCAAATTCCTGAAATATACAAACTTGCCGAAGAAATAGGCATTGATGAAGTCAAATTAAAAACAGCCCAAGTCTATGACTATGAAAATGGTAACCCTCTTATACCCACCATTGATAAATATGCTCGCTATAAGAAACAGGCGGACGGCACTTACAAAATAAAAAATAAGCTACTCAACCACTGCTGGAAGCTTTGGCATGCCTGCGTTATTACTTGGGATGGTATGGTAGTGCCTTGCTGCTTTGATAAGGATGCTATTCATCGGCTTGGCGACCTAAAAGAAGCAAGTTTTAAAGAAATTTGGCACAATGAGGCTTACCAACAATTTCGTACTTCCCTATTAAAAGGTCGAGACCAAATTAATATCTGCACCAACTGTACGGAGGGTTGTAAGGTTTGGGCTTAAAACAAAAAATTATTATTCTTTATTATATGTTTTGACCGTGACGAGACGTTTCAAGAGAAAAGAAGTTGTATTTTCTTTTTAAACTTGTACGCAGTAAAAAGCCTAATTACCGATTCAAATCAACAAAAAATGAAGTGTGGACTATTCATTGTACTGTTCATTTCTCTTTCTATTGTATTTCTACACGCTCAAAATTTACCTATTCTTAATCCTTCCGTATGTGGTTTAGGTATAGCGATACCTGATTCAAGTTGTAATGCTACCAATCGCTTTCCTGTCCAGGTTGCTGATATCGAAGGAACAGCACTAGGAACAGATATTTACTTAGAAGAAGTTCGTTTGATAATTGCCCACTCTTGGTTGGCAGATTTGGATATTGCCTTGATTTCTCCCAACGGTATGATTGTAGAACTTTCTAGTGATAATGGCGAAGATGAAGACAACTATGGTGATCCAAGCGATGTGAGCTGTGGCAGCTATGTCAGTTTTACTGCTAGTGCTTGCCGGCCGATTCAAGGCGATACAATTACTCCATTTGTAGGAGAATATCAGCCCGAGGGTAATTTTGCTGACTTCAATGATGGTAGCAACCCAAACGGACAATGGTTTCTCCAAGTTTGCGATGATGCTGGTGATGATGTTGGGCGATTGGAATTTGTTGAATTGGTATTTAGTTCGATAGCCTGTACTGCCCCACTCAATCTGAGAGTCCTACAGATAGATTCCACTACGATCACATTAGATTGGATTTCCAACAGCGATTGCAACAATGCAATTATTGAATATGGAGCAGTAGGTTTTACGCCTGGTGTAGGCGCATCAGCAGGTGAAGGGACAACTGTGCAAGCAACCTGCCCACCATTTAATCTATCTGGGCTAAACGAATATACAACTTATGAAATCTACGTCAGGGACGCTTGTGATTTAGATAATTATTCTAGCAATAGCTGTGCCACTGTCGCTAGCACGAGCTGCTTACTACCACCCATCACTTTGGTCGAAAATTTTAATGAGCAAGATGATTGCATCAATGTCTGCGGACAACCTTGTGAATTAAGGGGAGTTTGGCAAAACACATTCAACTCAGATAGCTTTGATTGGACAGTTGAGGATTTTGCTACGCTTTCCAGTAATACAGGACCTAGTAGCGATGTAGAAGGCGAAGGAAAATATATTTATATCGAGACCTCTGGTTCGTTTTGCCGCGATGGTCGGGATGCTCATTTAGTCTCTAATTGTATCGAAATAGATACAACGGGAGCGAGTGATTGTCACTTTTCTTTTAATTATCACATGTTTGGCAGCACTATCGGAAATTTACTTTTACAAGTGAGTGAAAACGGTGGCAGCACTTGGACAACAATATGGGAAGCAGCAGGGAATAAAGGTAACCAATGGATGAAACAATACATTAATTTGAGTCAATGGCATGGTCAGCCAGTACAATTTCGCTTTGTTGGCAAAGGCGGCTCAAGTGCTACTGGCGATATTGGATTGGACAACTTGGTATTTTATGGCTCTAAGAACTTGGGACAACCTATCTACACTTATTTTGCAGACAAGGACGAAGATGGCTTTGGCGAACCTAATGAAGCTATTAAAAGTTGTTATCCAGAAGCACCAGCTGGGTTTGTAGAAAACGATTTGGATTGTGATGATAATGAAAGTAAGATTAATCCTAACGCTGTGGAGATCATTTGTAATGGTATCGACGAAAACTGTAATGGAATAGAAGACGATGCCACTTTGGATGCGCCTATCACAAGAGATACAAGCGTTTGTGCAGGTGAAATGGCTACCGTATCTGCAACAGCTCCCGAAGGTGGATTTATTCTTTGGTACAGCTCAGCGGCAGGAAGTGACTTACTGGCATTTGATGATGAAGCGAGCGGTTACACCATAAAAACAGAAGCTGGGATGGATTCCATCGTAGTTTATGCAGAGGCTTGGCTAGGATTTGACTGCACTTCTTCGGAGCGTAGCCGAGCCGTTATTCGTGTTGATCCTCTACCCCAACTGACAGTTGGAAATGCACCGGTAGTCTGCAAGCGTGAGCTCATTCATTTAGATGAAATTCCAGTGGTAGATGAAGCCAATTTGGGTGGAGTAATCTCTTATCATTCTGGTTTGCCCGCTAATCTTGATAACGAACTTTCTGATTTAACAATTCTTCCCACCAGCGATCTGACTTTTTATGTAGCTTCAACAACCGCTCAAGGATGCCAAGCTACAGAATCCATTCAGATCAAGGCAGGAAGTGAACCTGCCATAAATATTATTCCTGCTGACACAGTCATCGTCTGTGCAGGAGCAGAGCAAACCCTAAGAGCCTTATCTTTTGATCCTGATTCAAGTTACAATTACATTTGGAATAATGGTGCCATCAGTAAGCAAATTACCTTTGAGACCAACAGTAATCTAGGCACTATTGAAGAATTTATCCTCACCGTAACCAACAGCATTGGTTGCACAAAGTTAGACACTGCTTGGGTGAAGACGAGTGTTGGTATTGGATCTGCAAGAATTGCGCCAAGCGAAGTTACAAGTTGCGGCGGAGATGATGGCTCCATTTTAGTAGAACCACTTTCTGGAACACCTCCCTTCGCTTACACTTGGCAAGGCAAGGAAAATGGTAACGTACAAAATATTGATGGTGCATTCACTATTCCCAATCTTTCACAAGGTACTTACAAAATCTCAATCGTGGATAGCTCGCCTTTGGGATGTTCCATTCAACTACCCTTTACAGTAGTGAACGGCCCGAGTGCTCGAGTGAGCGTAGAATCCATTAAAATGGTATCTTGCCATAGTGGAAGCGATGGTGAAATTTGCCTTGATGTACGTGGAGTTGACCCATTGATCGTTTGGGAAAATGGTAGCAATGATGCCTGTCTTTCTGGGCTTTCGAGTGGTACTTACAGCGTTACCGTGTTTGATGGAGCTTGTGCAAGCGTCATTGAAGATATTCAAATCACAGAACCAACGCCTATCCAGATTACAAAAAACTTGACTACTCCAACCTGTGCGGATCGACTAGATGGCGCAATAGCTTTGAATACAGCAGGTGGCACAAGTCCTTACACCCATTTCTGGAATGATAACTCTAACTTTGAAGATCGCAACAATCTTGCCGCTGGTCAGTATATTGTCTCTATTGTGGACTTTAACAATTGTACTTTTTCCGACACCATTCAATTGACTGCACCTGACCCTCTAAAAATATTGGAAGAAGGACGTACTAATATCAGTTGTTCAAGCGAAGAGGATGGCTCAATACAAAGCAATATAATAGGTGGGACAAACCCCTACTTTTACAATTGGCAAAATGGAATGCTGACTCCCAATCTCGAAAATTTATCTGATGGAAATTACGAACTAACAGTTACCGATGCTAACGGATGTAATGAATCAAAAACGTTTACCATTGAACGTCCAGCACCGTTGAATATCCAATTAGATTCCATCCAAAATGCTAGTTGTAATGGCGTGAATGACGGTGCTATCTATGTTACAGCGATTGGTGGAACAGGTGAATACGCATTCAACTGGAGTAATGGCGCAAGCCGAGCCAACAACCAAAACATTCGGTCAGGTAAGTATAACTTGACCTTGACCGATGGAAATGGCTGCGAAGTATCTGACTCCTTTGTAGTCAATGCTCCACCAGCCTTGAGTCTTGGTGCAGCAATCACATCACCTACCTGCATCGGGAGTACGGATGGTGCAATAACGCTAGAGGTAACCGGTGCAGATGTGGACACTTACCGCTGGAATGATAGCACTACCAACGCTGATCGTGTAGGTATCATGAATGGTATTTATAGCGTAACTATTACAGACGAAAATGGGTGCGTGCTAGATTCTATCTTTCGGGTTGAAGCTCCACAAGCCTTCAATGTAAATATTACAACACGTCCGCCGAGTTGTTTTGATAGTTTTGATGGTAGCATTCAACTCAATGTGAGCAATCAAAATGGCCTGCCTCCTAGCTTTGAATGGAGTAACAATTCGACTACTCAAAACCTCCTTGATTTAAAAAGTGACAGTTACTCAGCCACTATTACAGATGCGGATGGTTGCCAATTTGTAACGGATACGATTCAGCTAGAAGCTCCAGACTCTATTAGTATTTTAGTGCAAAAAATCTCACCCGTTCAATGTGCCAATGAAGCTAGTGGCAGCATAGAAATTGAAGTCTTTGGCGGTGTGCCACCTTATAAATTTAGCTGGAACACTAGCGATACCACCAAGAGTCTATTTGATGTAGAAGCAGGCTTGTATCGCTTGGCTGTTTTAGATGAAAATAGTTGTGCCATAGAAAGTGATTTGCTGCCAGTGGAGCAACCTGAACCTATACAGCTCAATTACGAAATCATCCAAAATGAAATTTGCCAACTAGAAAATGAAGAAGTAGATAGTCTGAAACTAAGCGTAGCGGGTGGCATCATGCCTTACTCATTTGATTGGAATAATGGTGATACAACAGCAAATATAGTTGGTCTGAAAGCAGGTGATTACAGCGTTGTGGTCAGCGATCAAAATAATTGTTCAGTGGTCATCCCTTCTATTAAAGTGAAACCTTCTGCCAGTGGTTTTTCCATTAGAACCTTAAAGCAGAATGTAAGCTGTTCCAATGCTAATGATGGTGATATTTTCGCATCTGTACTAGGAGGAACACCGCCTTATCTTTATCATCTTAGCGATGGAAATATTACCACTCAAAACATAGATACCTTGCGATTTAGCAACCTCTCAGCAGGTAATTACGATCTTTCTATCACCGACAATATTGGTTGTACTGCCACAGCTCAAAATATTTTTATTGCTGAACCAGAAACCATTAATATTGTATTAAACGACAATGGCGTAAAGCAAGTAACTTGCAAAAATGGGGCAGATGGCGCAATTGATGTTACGCTAACAGGAGGGCAATCTCCTTATGCCTTTACTTGGTTGAACACAAAAGACTCCATCATCAGTCAAACCGAAGACCTAAAAAATGTTGTAGCAGGTCAATATCGCCTATTAGTAGAAGATGCCAACGGCTGTCAGGCACAATCAAGGAGCTACATCATTCGAGAACCTACAACAGCGATTACGTTTTCTGATATCAAAGTTAATAATGTTACTTGCTTTGGTGGAAATAATGGAAGTATTGTGCTGAACGTAACAGGTGGAACGCCTCCCTACATCTTTGATTGGAACAATGGATTTTATCCACTCCGCAACCTACCAAATGTAACAGCAGGTTTTTACACACTAAAAGTAAAAGATCAAAAAAATTGTATTGCCATCTTAGATTCTGTAGAAGTTAGACAAGCCAATCGCCCTATTGAAATACAAGAATCTATCATCAAATCAGCGTCTTGCTTCGACGCAGCAGATGGCAGTATTCAAGTCGAATTACAAGGAGGCATAAAGCCGTATCGCCTTTTCTGGCAATCTACCGACGCAGGAAATAACTACATCAATGGCGACACTAGCCTAGTAAATGATCTAACCAAAGGCAATTATGAATTGATTGTTACGGATAGTTTAGCTTGCCGAGCAATATTTGATTTCACGATTAATGCACCAGAAGCCATACAAATTGATCTGACTAGTACACCTACACCCAACGGAGAAATGATGGGTAGCGCAACGGCTGAAATAGCAGGAGGTACACCACCATATCGCTACCAATGGGACGTTGAGGGCAGTCGAGATACTTCCACTTTGCTCAATCTCGGTATTGGTATTTATAATCTAACAGTAACAGATGCCAGAGATTGTAAGGCTTCTGCAACCGTTGAGGTACGCTCTGATACAATAGATGCTATTTTTAATATCGAAAACAACTTGGTATTTGAACTTACGCCTAATCCAAGCTCGGGGGAAGTCCTACTTACTCTTCCCAATCTGCCACCAACTGAAGTAGCCGTAAACATTTATAATAATCTGGGACAAATTCTGAAGCGAAATAAGAAACACGTCCAGAAAAATATTTTGCTAGAACTAAACGACTTGAACGAAGGTAATTACTGGATACAAGTAATAACAAAAGAGGGGCAATCTGGCATTAAACAAGTTCTCATCGTTGGTGGGCATTAAGGCTTAGGTTTAATAAAATTCCAAAAAAGCATTAGCCACAAAACTTAATCTTTAAGAGATTTGTCAACTTCAAATCCAATGGCTCATTTACGCAAGAGACATCGCCAAGTACAACTTTTTAACATTTGGAACGTAAAACCAGCAATAACTTATGGTTCAAATGTATAAGAGGATGATGCAACAAACTAAACCCTTATCTTATTTATTCCTATTTTGTTTAATTGTAACCTGTTTTACAGCTAAAGCTCAAGACAAAAAAGAGCCTTCTTTCCCCAATCAAATTGGCACAAAGGTGCTACTGCTAAACTACGGTCTGACAAACGACGTGGATACCCTTCGATTTACCAATGGCTTTGAGGCTTTCATTACGACGGGAGTGGGTGAACGACTCAATTTTTCCCTACCCGTTCGGGCGGGAGTACAACATGTGCCAGGACGCTTGAATAATCAGAGTTTTCTTGGCTTAGATGGCATTATTCAAGTGCTCTTGCAAGATCGAAAAAAAACATGGACGCCTTACGCTTTAGCAGGTGGCGGAGTCGTATGGGAAAATTTTGATTCCACGAATATTCAGCTACCTGTCGGCATTGGTACAAACGTTCAGCTAGGTAAAAATTCTTTCTTAAACTTAGAGTTAGAATATCGCTATGGACTTTCTGAAAACCGCAACAACTTGCAATTTGGAATAGGCTATGCTTATCAGTTCAATCAAAAAGACCTAGACAGAGATCAAGATGGCGTTCCAGATGAAGTAGATCAATGCCCAAACAAAGCAGGCTCTAGGTCTTTATCCGGCTGTCCGGACTTGGATAATGATGGCATCGCAGATGATGCGGATGCTTGCCCGACCTTGCCGGGTTTGGAAGCTTTTGCTGGCTGCCCAGATAGCGACGAAGATGGCATATCAGATGATGAAGACCGTTGTCCAGAGTTAGCTGGAGATAAAGCGACTAAAGGTTGTCCAGATGCAGATCAAGATGGTGTGCCAGATCAAGAAGACGAATGCCCAGAAGAACGTGGCAGGCTGAGTGGTTGTCCTGATAGCGACGGCGATGGTATTGCCAATAAAGACGATGCTTGCCCTGATAAGGCCGGAACGCCTGAGTACAACGGTTGTCCTGCAATGGATTCGGATGGAGATGGACTTGAGGACGCTGAGGACGAGTGCCCTAATGAAAAAGGAGAAATAGCTACAAATGGCTGCCCAGATAGCGATCAAGATGGTTTTCCAGATATTAATGATAGCTGCCCTGAACTTCCAGGTTCTTACGATGGCTGTCCTGATACAGACCAAGACGGTCTGCATGACGCCGAGGATAAATGTCCTTATCTAATAGGTACAAAAGCTACAAATGGTTGCCCAGATGAAATAAATAGATCGACAGGAATAGTCCAAGATAAAGATACCGTTACCAATGAATCCGAGCTAAATATCTCAGAAGCGGATCGGACTATTTTATCAGAAGCGGCTCAGAATGTTCAGTTTGAAACAGGTAGCGCAATATTGAAAGCAGCCTCTTATGATGTGCTGAGAGAAATTGTCAATATTTTGAATCGCTATCCTGAATATGACTTGAGCATCGAAGGACATACGGATAATGTGGGAAATGAAAATACAAACTTAGAACTTTCGGAAGAACGCGCTAAAGCTTGCTACGAATATATTATTTCAAAAGGCATTTCAGCAGACAGATTGATCTACAAAGGTTTTGGAGAGCAAAAACCTGTTGAAAATAATACTACTAGAGAGGGGCGTTTCATGAACCGCAGAGTAGAATTTATACTTAACTGACAGTCAATACTAGATGTTGGTACTTTACTCCCAACATCTAGTGTGTTAAGCTACTTTTAAATTGAAACTTCTATCCCTTTTTTACGTCTTCAATAATCAAAGGCGTTTATAGACACCCTATCCCACTGCCATTAGTAAGTCAATAAATAAAAGGCTTCGCTATTTGGCTACCATAGATTGAATTCCCTTATTACTACGCTAAGTTTTTCTGTGAACATAAATATTGAATGATGATTCCTTTAAGATTCTACACGGTAGTATCCTTGTTGTTGGGAATAGTTACTTTTTCTAATCTAGCAGCACAGTCTGAGGACTGTATCTTACGAAATGGCGACCTTGTTGTTACCAATACTAATGATAGTGGCAGTGGGTCGCTTAGAGCAGCCATTGCATGTGCCAATTCCATAGCTGGTTCTAATCGAATTATTTTTGATATTAATGGAACAGGGCAACAAGTTATTTTTGTTGGACAAACAACGGGAGAGCCACTACCTCCACTAAGTGATGAAGGGACAATTATTGACGGAACTACGCAGTCAGGTTCATCAGTTGAACCAAGAATTGTCTTAGATGGTAGAGCTACACAGTGGGACTTGCCTGTAAATGGGCTATTCATCTTAGCGAACAATTGTGAAGTGTTGGGCTTAGAAATTCGCTACTTCCCAGATGACGGAATCGATATTTTTGGAGCGGATAATGTAAAAATTGGCAGACCAAGAAGAGGAAATGTCGTTTATGGTTGCGGAGAGGAAAGGGACTATTACGATGAAGCTAGTCCGAGAGGTCCATGGGAAGGATGTGGAATTGTGCTGAGAAATGGGGCTAATTTTTGTCAGATTCAATCCAATTTAATTGGAACAGATAAAGATTTTACTTCAACCTTTCCCAACGAGTACGCAGGCATTTTAATCAGAACAAATTCTTCAAACAACGTCATAGGAGGCAGTGGTGATGATGTTTATAATGTAATTGCATTCAACCAAGTGGGCGTACAAATTGATGGTTCTACCTCTTGTGCCATGTTTGGCAATTCAATGTTGTGTAATAAAAACGATGCTATTCGTTTTAGAAACGGAGGTAATCAAAATAAACCTGCACCAATTATTACAACAGCTTCAACGGAAGTTATTAGAGGTACAGCAATTCCGGGTGATTTTGTAGAGATATTTGTGAATAAATCCTCAGAATGTAGCGATACCCCTTGCCAAGGTCGTGTGTTCGTAACACGTCTTGTAGCTAGACCAGATAGCAGTTGGAGTTTTACCACAAGTGGCATCAATTTTAACGATTTTGATATTGTAACCGCTACGGCTACGGATGCAGCAGGAAACACCTCAGATTTTGCTAATTGCCGATCACTCAATACTATCGAAAATACCTGTGCTGAAGCTAACGGCACAATCTGGGTTACGAACACAAATGATGACGGTGATGGATCACTTAGAGCAGCCATTGAGTGCGCCAATAGTATCGCTGGACAGAATACCATTAAATTTAATATTTCGGGTACAGGACGAAAAGTAATTTATGTAAGTTCAACAACTGGACAACCGCTACCAGCATTGATAGATGATAATACCATCCTTGACGCTTCTACCCAAACCGGATTTGGTCAAAATGGTAACTACGAGCCCCTGATCGTACTAGACGGTTCAGCGGCAGACTGGGATATTCCTTACAACGCTATATGGATAAGAGGAAACAATTGTGAAGTTTATGCCTTAGAGGTTAGAAATTTTCCTGATGATGGCATTGATGTAAGTGCTGCCAATGGTGTTGTCATTGGTGCGCCAAACAAAGGAAACGTTATTTACAACTGCGGTATTGACCAAGATATATTCCCAAATGTAAATCCTAGCGGACCTTGGGAAGGTTGTGGCATCATTCTCAAAAATGGCTCTAGCAACTGCAAAGTATCTAGCAACATTATAGGCACTAACTACAATAAGACCATAGAAATTGGCAACGAAAACTGCGGCATTGCAGTAAGCAACAGAGAGCGCAATCATACAATTGGAGGCAACAATTTAGAAGAGGGCAATTACATAGCACACAACCCAATGGGCATTGAATTACGCACCGGTGCCAGCCAAATCACTATGCTCAAAAATACATTTAACTGTAATGATACGATTGCCATTGTGCTTCGCGGAACAGCTAATGCAAATAAACAAGCTCCTGTAATTAATCAAGTTGCAGCAGTAGGAAGTTCAAAGCTGTTGGGCGGAACAGCTACGCCCAACGACCAAATTGAATTATATCTTTCTAGCAGCGCATTTTGCCCAAACAAACCTTGTCAAGGACAAATATATCTGGGAAGTGTCCAAGCCAACTCCAGCGGAGAATGGATATTTAGCGCTACTGCTACAAACATCCCTGCCGATGCTGTTATTACGGCTACTGCTACCGATGTTAGTGGAAATACCTCTGCATTTGCTAGTTGCTACACGAATCAACTTGCAAGTTGCGATGAATTCAGAGCGACTATCGCCAGTCGTAGAAATGAAACTTGTGATAGTGACAATGGTACATTTTCAGTTGCCGTAGAAGGTGGAACCGCTCCTTACATTTATAATATTGGAAATGGAACAACACTAAGCCCTGATTTTACAAACTTAGATAGTGGCACTTACTCGGTAACGATTACAGATGCCAATGGCTGTATTGCCACTCAGGCTACTGCCATCAATAGTCTAGCTCCACCAACCATTTTTGTTGTAGATACTAGTTCTGCTACTTGTGGTCAGCCAACAGGTGCATTTACGATTCTTGCTTTTGGTGGTGTCCCACCTTTTCAGTTTGACATAGGTAATGGTTTTACGGACAATAACCGTTTTGAGCAACTAGCATCGGGAACTTACGAGCTTACGCTTTCCGATGCTACTGGCTGCCAAACAATTGAGACCATAGAGATCAGTGAATTAGCATCCATTGAATTGAGCATAATGACCCTAGAAGATGCTAGCTGCGGAGAAAATAATGGCGTAGCAGTCGGCAAAATAAGTGGAGGTATTGAGCCTATTGTTTATGATTTAGGTCCTCTATCTTCTAGCACTTCGCGTTTTGAAAATTTAGCTCCTGGAACTTATACTATGATTGCTAGAGATGCCAACGGCTGTAGAGCATCCCATAGTTTCACCATTGATGCCACACCTCCTTTGTCTTTAAGCGTCTCTGATGTTGAAGATGCAGATTGTAGTCAGGCAAGTGGGCAGATTATAGTTACAGCCACTGGTGGAACACCTCCTATTTTATACAATTATGGTAATGGACTAACCGCTAATCCTATCTTTTCTAACTTAAATCCCGGCACTTATCTCATCACAGCTACGGATGCTAATGGCTGCGAAGCTGTTCAGTCAGCGAGAATAACTTCAATGGGCAACCTTAGTGTAACGCTAACTTCCCAAATAGATGCTAGCTGTGGAGAAAATAATGGTTCATTCACTGTTGAAGTTGTCTCAGGAGAAGCACCATTCACTTTCGATATTGGACAAGGAGTATCTAGTACGACCACATTTACTGATTTAGCAGTAGGAGATTATGTACTGACTATAACGGATGCCTCTGGTTGTACAACAACACAGGAGGTCTATATTGATGAAATTCCGCCACTTGGATTGGAAGTAGTTAATGTTATTAATGCCAATTGTGCAACAGGTGGAGGAGCATTCAACGTTTTTGCCTCAGGCGGTACACTGCCAATTAACTATTCTATTGGTGAAGGCGAAACTTCTAACCCTTTCTTTGGAGGCTTGCCTGCTGGAAATTATACTATCACAGCCACAGATGCAAGCGGTTGTCAAGCTACCCGAACAATAGAAATTGGTTTGATTGGGTCTTTAGAACTTGCACCCGTTGAAATAACTAATGCTACTTGTGGCTTATCGAACGGAGCTGTATTTATCGAACCTACTTCTGGTCAACCGCCTTATCAATACAAAATCAGCGGAGAGGCTTCCAATTCTAATATCATTGACGGATTGGCAGCAGGCACTTACGAAATTAGCGTAACCGATGCAGTTGGCTGCTCAGCTACTCAACAAATCATCATAGAAGAAGATGGTACAACACTGGAAGCAAACACAAATATCATTAACATAGCAGAATGTGGACAATCAAATGGTAGCTTTAATGTAGAAGTAGAAGGAGGCACTGCACCTTATACTTATGCCATAAACAACGACGAACAAGACCACTCAACATTTGATAACTTAAGTGGCGGGACTTACGAAGTCATCATAGAAGATGCAAACAATTGTGAAATTATAGAAACAGTCGTATTGGAGGAAACTCCACCAATTACCACCGAAATAGCTGCTCAGAGCAACACGAGCTGTGGATTAGATAATGGACAATTCTCAATTGCTGCTCTCACAGGTACAGCACCTTATACTTTTACAATCGGCAATGAAAATTTTGAGAGTGGTGATTTTACTGATGTAGAAGCAGGTGTTTATGAAGTTGTCATTACAGATGCTAATGGCTGTGCAACGGTTGAAGTAGTTACCATCGAAGAAGGAGGAACAACGCTAAGTGCAGTTACCACAATCAATAACATTGCAACCTGCGGTCAATCGAATGGTCAATTTGAAATAGAGCCTACTGGTGGACTTTTACCTTATATTTATTCTATCGGTAACGGTGAGCAAGATAGCCCAATTTTTGATGATTTAAGCGGTGGAACTTACATTTACACCCTCACCGATGCCAATGGTTGTGAATTTATCAACGAAATTGTTATCAAGGAAACGCCACCAATCACCGTTAGTATTGCCAATAAAACAGATGCCAAATGTGGTGAAGATAATGGTCAATTTGACGTAGTGGTAACGAGTGGAACGCCGCCGTACAGTTACAATATTGGAGATGGCATTATCACAAACCCTAGTTTTGTCAATTTGGCAAGTGGACGCTATGCTGTAACGGTTACAGATGCCAATTTTTGTACCACAACCGAAATTATTGCGATAGACGAATCCCTGCCTCTTTCCGTTCGCATTGACGACAGAGTAGTAGCTAAATGTGGTGCAGCCAATGGGGCATTCACAGTGACCACAACAGGTGGAACGCCACCGTATAGCTATAATATTGGAAATGGTGAAACGACCAATGCTCTATTCGATGATCTTGCAGGAGGGGCATATTCACTAGTCGTTACAGATAGTCAAGGTTGCAAAACAACTACCAATGTAGTAATTGAGCAGACTAATACCCTTTCAGCTAGTATTATCAATCAGACGGCTGCTAATTGCGGACAAAATAATGCAATAATTGAAATTAAAGTAGAAGGAGGACAAGCACCTTACCAATATACGATTAGTAACCAAACTTTTGATGAGTCAACTATTGAGGGACTGGGAGCAGGGCGTTACACCGTCATTGTTTCAGATGCTTTTGACTGTACAGCGAACTTAGAAGTAAGCATTGAAGAAAATTCTACTATTGAAGCCAATGCGGTGGCTATTCAAACTGATTTTTGTGGCGAAGGTGATGGTGCTTTTACTATTAACGCTTCTGGTGGTACTGCCCCTTATGTTTTTACTTGGAGCAATGGTACAGATGAAGATGGCGTTTTTACTGATGTGGCGGCTGGTGAATACGATATTACAACTACCGATGCTAATGGTTGTCAAGCTATTGTGAACGTAGTTATTGAGAAAAATACCGATTTAGCCATTTCACTACTCAATCAACAAGCTCCAACTTGCGGTGAAGCAAATGGTATTATTACCGTATCCGCAAGTGGTGGTACTGCTCCTTACTCTTTTGACATAGGCAATGGTATTTCTACAAGTTCTACCTTTAGTAACTTGACAGCAAATGAGTACCCTATCAAAGTAATTGATGGCAATGGCTGTATCGCTAGTCTCACTGTAAACTTGGAAAGTGCAGTTGCTCCACTAAGCGTAAGTACTGTGAATCAATTAGAGGTAAGTTGCAGATTGAATAATGGAAGTTTTGAATTAGAAGTAGAAGGTGGTACTGCGCCGTACACTTATGATATTGGTAATGGCGAGACCACTACATCCGTTTTTACAGCACTTGAAGTAGGTACTTATGTTGTAACTATCATGGATAACGCTGGCTGTGAAGCATTCGAAGATGTTACTATCGGAAGTGTGGAAACACTGCAAGTTACCATTGAAAACCTTGAAAATGCAAGTTGTGAACAAACCAATGGGCAGTTTACAGTCATGCCTAGTGGGGGAACTCCGCCGTATCAATTTGACATCGGAGCAGGAATGACCAATGATGCTACTTTTACAGAATTAGCAGAAGGCACCTACAGTGTTACAGTAACCGATGCACGCAACTGCGAAGAAGTCCATGTGGCTACCGTAGGTCAAGATGAGCCAATTCGCACCAGTATTGTCAATCGTGTAGAGGCTAACTGCGGTATTTCTGAAGGAGCATTCACTGTGATCGTCTTTGGTGGTGCAGCACCTTATCAGTACAATATTGGTAATGGGATAACAAACAACAACCGATTCGAGAATCTTGAGCGTGGAAATTATAATTTGACCATCACTGATGACAAAGGTTGCGAATTGATGACTACAATACAAGTGGCTGGCTCAGAAGCTCCAACCGCAACGATAAGGAATGTAAAACCTACCGATTGCGGTGAAGCAAATGGTGCATTCACGGTGGAAGCAAGCGGAGGCACTGCGCCTTACACTTTTAATATTGGCGATGGAGCAGTCGTGGCATCAAATTTCCAAAACCTGAGAGGAGGTGATTACACTGTCTCTGTTACAGATGCCAACGGATGTTCTAGTACAGTAAGTACCACTATTGAAGTAGAAGAAGGTGCTGCACCGAGTGCCAGCTTCCTAATGGAAACAGTCAATTTTATCGTAGAACTTGTTAATGATTCTGAAAATGCAGTTGAAATGTCTTGGGACTTGGGGGATGGTACGATGTATAATGGAACTAATGTCATTCACGAATATGCGAGTGCAGGTACTTACAATATATGTTTAACAGTCTCCAACGAATGCGGGGAAGACACTTATTGTGAGTCTATTACACTTGAAGCAACCCAAAGTGTGGCTAGCCTCACAGGATGGATACAAACAGAGTTAGAGCAACCTATTTCAGCAGTAAATGTAACCTGCACTAGCACTGATCCAAGTTTGACTAATGATGTAGGGACGTATAATTTTGCAGCACTTCCAACAGGAGAAACTTACAAAATTGTGCCAGAGAAACGCCAAAATATTTTGAATGGTGTAAGTACTTACGATCTGTTCTTAATCAATAATCACATACTCACCACTCAACCACTTGATTCTCCTTACAAGATCATAGCAGCAGACGTAGATAAATCGGGTGCTGTTACCACTTTTGATGTGCTAATTTTGAGGAAATTACTGCTCGGTGTTGAATCAGAATTACCTACGGGACAGACCTCTTGGCGATTCGTGCCAGCCGACTATGAGTTTCCTGACCCCAAACGTCCTCTAAGTAACGACTTCCCTGAATACATCGAAGTAGAAGCACTCAATCAAAGTATTGATAATGCTAATTTTATTGGGATAAAAATTGGAGATGTCAATAACAATGTCATGCTTAATCAATCTGAGAGTATAGAGCAGCGCAGCATGGCAACACTTGCATTGGATGCCATTTTTGACCTACAAAAGAATGAATATAAGATCGAAGTGCCAATTAATGTGACGAGTCTTCAGTTTACGCTAGCTGTTGATCCAACACAGGCAGTCATTTCGGATTTGTCATTAGGAGATATAGAAGGCTTATCCTTAGCTAATTTTGGCTTAAACCGAATTGAACAAGGTCTTGTAACAGTGAGCTGGCATCGTGGAAATCAAAAGAATAGAAGTAACCACCTGATGACACTTCAACTAAAGTCAACGAAAGCAATCAACTTTAATACTGCTATTCGCCTAACTTCTGAGGTTACTAAAGCAGAAGCGGTCAGGGATGATAAGAATATTTACCGTCCTGTTTTTAACGTAGTTTCTAAATCTGAACAGTTGACACTTTATCCTAATACGCCCAATCCATTTAAAGAAAGGACGCTTATTCAGTTTTATTTACCCAATGATGATTTTGTTACGGTAGAATTGATGAACGAATCAGGCAGACTACTGAAAGTGATAAATCAGCCTATGCGAGCTGGCAAGCAGTCACTACTTATCAATAGTAATAATCTTCCGGCGGGATTGATTTACTATCGCCTCTCGACCAGTCGTGAAAGTATAGTCGGAAAGATGCTCCTGATAGAGTGATTTAAACAAGGATATTCAAAGCCTATAAACTTATAGATGCACTAGATTTTGGGGCAACTCGGGAGGTAAATTATAAAGGTTGATTAAGGTTGAATTGATCTAGTGGCACATCACAGGATCATTTAATGCTTCCCAAAAGCGAAGTTCCGTAGGAAATTCAATTGCAAAGCCTCGAAAGATAAGAACAACTGCTGCTACCAACATAGCAAAAGAAGCAACATGCTGTAAAGAGCGTTTAATTTTGGAGGTTATGGTATTTTTTAAGAAGAATACTCCAACCATTAACGGCATTGTACCTAAGCCAAATAATAACATAAATAATGTGCCCTGTAGTGCATTTCCTGTAGTAATGGCTCCTGCTAAAGCTAGATAAACCAAACCACAAGGCAGCAGACCATTCAACATGCCTAAAGTCAGATGTCCATTGGGACGATTGATGTGGCGAGCAAATTGTTGCTTTAAGAACTGAGCATATTTAGAAACAATAGGAATCTGTAAAAAGCGTGTTTCTAGGTTAATTTTGAAAATGACAACTAATAAAACTAAAATGCCTAAAAAAATAGAAAAGCCTTTTTGAATGCCTGCCATAAAAAGTCCCTTGCCTAACAAGCCAAACAGTAGACCTAGTAGAGCGTAAGTAAGAACACGCCCTAAGTTGTACTGTATAGCAGAAAAAGCCATCTGCCACTTTTCCTGTCTGCTAAGAGGTAAGGCTAGCACTAACGGCCCGCACATACCTAAGCAGTGCGTGCTTCCCACTATTCCAATTGTTAAAGCTGTCCAGTAAATCATATTACAAAACAATTGTTTCTTCGCTATAATAATCTTTGCCCTCTAATGACCAATTAATTTTTACTTTCCAAAGCCCACTGGTCAATCCAGCGATGGGGACGACTTGTTTACCTTGCTCATTCGTACCTATTGCAATTTTAAAATCTTTCGACTCATCGGAGGGTCTAAAAAAGTGTACTTCTCCTGAGATGCTAGCATTTCGCTCAGGAAACTGAAGATTGACTAACTGACGGTCATCATTAATATTCACTGCTACTTCGGCATTTACTGCATTAGCTAGTTTGTTATAATGCTGTTGATATTTTAAGTCTTCCTCGTAATAATTATCAATTACTAAACTGTTATTATGCGTCGTTGAGCGAATTACTGCAAATACTAGTATGGCTACAAAAGTGCCATAAAATAAAGCAATCCCAGTTCCCCAGTTAAATTTCATCTTTTTTATTTTGGAAGACAGAAAAGTACTTACGTCATTGTCAGATCACTTTTACTGTCAAATTTTAAAACATTTATCATCTAGCTCACTTCACTGGTCCTAGAAAGGAAGTGGTTACTACATCAATCACTTCACCCTCTGATAGCACTTCTACTTTTATTTTATTTTTCCGTCCATCCAGCTTATCCTTAGGCAACTGAATAAATAATGCTCCTTCCGTTATGTCAGACTTTTTTGCCATTGGAACTTCACCTACCAATTTTACACTACCGTAACTTGTTAGCAATCTAAATTCAACAGGAAATTCTTTTGCTGTTTTATTAATAATTTGATAATTATATAAATTGCTGACAGTAGTTTCATCTACTTCTTGATACAACATTCCCGGTGTACGCAGCAGTAAGGCTTCTACATCTGTCCTGCTAGAAATCAAAAAAGCTTGCACACCTAATAATATAACTAAAAATGCAGAATAGGCAATTACACGAGGGGTGAAAATCTTCTTACGTCCCTGCTCAATGCCATTGAATGAGTCATATCGAATCAATCCACGATCTTTACCTACCTTATCCATAATTTCATCACAGGCATCAATACAAGCTGTACAGTTGATACATTCTAGCTGCGTACCATTTCTGATATCAATTCCTGTCGGACAAACTCGCACACACAAGCCACAGGCTACACAATCTCCTTGTTTTTGCTGAATCGTTTCTACCGGATTTGCTAGTGCCACTCCATCCGCACTCAATGCCAGAGCAGGAGCTATTTCCTTTTCTTTTGTTTTTTTAATTTTTCCTCTCGGCTCTCCTCTCACATGGTCATAATGTACAACAATCGAATTATTATCTAACAATACGCTTTGCATTCTCCCGTAAGGGCAAATAGCAATACATACTTGTTCGCGCATGTAGGAAAAAACAAAATAGAATGCAAAAGAGAAAATAATCATTGTTATAAAGCCTTGCCAGTTTTCTGAAACTGGGGAAGTTGCTAACTTAACGACCTCATCAGAGCCTATAATCCAAGCTAGAAAAGTATTAGCGACTAGGACTGCAATAACAAAGAAAATTACTTGCTTGCTTACTTTTTTAAATATTTTATCGGTTGTCCAAGGAGCTTTATTCAATCTTCGTTGTGCATTAGCATCTCCTTCTATCCAATACTCTATTTTGCGATAGACCATTTCCATAAAAATAGTCTGAGGACAAAACCAACCACAGAAAACTCGCCCAAATACTACTGTGAATAGGACAATGAAAACCATGAAAGTTAGCATTGCCAACACAAATAAATAGAAATCTTGCGGTGCAAAATGGATACCAAACAATATAAAATTTCGCGCTAAAACATCAAATAAAAACAATGGGTCACCATTTATTTTTATCCAAGGCATTCCAAATAGAAAGGCTAATAATACATAACTCAGATAGGTGCGCCATTTAAAAAAGCGACCACTCACTTTTTTAGGATAAATCCACTTCCGCTTTCCGTCTTTATCTACTGTAGCTATAGAGTCTCTGAACTCCTCTGTATCATATATTTCTTCGTACATGAGTATTGAGATTTTGAATATTTATTTCTTGTGGAGTGTTAAAACAACAATCTGATTTTCACTTTAAAATTGAGGAAAATTTTGGCGTTAATTGGTGATCTCTGTTACTTAACAGCTTGATGTTGGATATTGAACCGAATCAACATCCAACATTCATTATTTAATTAACCATTCCTATCATTTTGCTTTCCTCTGTCTTCGTTGAATCACTATCCATTGTTTCTGCTGCTTGCGGTTGGTAAAGCTCCCCTTCTGGCTCTTTTGCATTTGGAGGATTTGTACCTTCCAATGTCTTGATGAAACTCGTTAGTTGTAGCATCTCATTAGGGTTCATCTGAGCTTGCCAGGCAATCATTCCTTTTTCTGGTACACCGTACTTGATAGTTTTGAAAATATCTTTGACGCCGCCACCATGTATCCAGTATTTGTCTGTTAAATTAGGTCCAACACCACCTTCTCCTAATTGACCGTGACAAGCAGCACACTTTGCCTTGAAGGAAGTTTGACCAATTGCCAATTGGGCTTCCTCTGTAATCATTTCTGCATTCGTCTCATCAATTAAATTAGCTTGAGATGCTAGATATTTTTTCTTTGCTTCCTCTGCTTGCTCCATTTGCTGTGCATATTGTTCGGAGGAACTCAAGCCGTAATCTGTGAAGTGATAATAAGTTAGATAAATCCCTGCAAAAAGAATAGTCATGTAGAACATAGCTACCCACCAAGGTGGAAGGCTGTTATCCAATTCGCGAATGCCATCGTAATTATGGTCTAGCATGACATCCCGCTCACGCTCGACAGGTACTGCTTTTGTCCAACGTTTCATTAAGCGTTCCCAGTAGGATTGTTTTTCAAGCATTCCTGCTTTTTCAAATCCCGCTTCACCGTGTTCTTGAATTAACTGTATTTTTTGAGCGTCCATTATCATACTATTCATGCGTAAAATGCCCCAAAACCCAGCTAGTATGCCTACAATCCCTAACAGTAAAATCATATCTCCCATGATACGCTCTACTAAATGTGGATCACTTGCTTGTGAATAGGCAGCTACCGTAGATATAATTACTAGCACTGCCACTAAAAATAGATTATTATATTTTTTAATGCTCATTATTTTTCGTTTCAGATGTTAAAGAATCGTCGCCTTCCAATGGAAGGCTTGCCATTTTTTGGATGAATTTTTTGTCGCTTCGCATCGCCATGAAAACCGTGATGCTAAAGACGGTGAAAAACGTCAATAAAGAAAATAATGCCATCCAATTGATGTTTCCTGTTTGTTCTAATATGTGTTTATACATTTTTATTGGTATGGAGTAGAGTGCAATTGGTGGAAAATAAATTATTCACTTTCCACCAGTCGCACTCTACGAGTTAACTAATCAATTTGCTGCTTGTGGCTTCGGCTTGATGTCTGTACCTAAGCGTTGTAGATAAGCAATCAATGCCACAATTTCTTTATCTACTAGTCCTTCTTGTTCAATGCCGTCCTTATTTAAACTTTCTGCTATTTGCTGTGCTTGCTCTTTCAAATCTGCTACGGCCTCGTCTGCATATCCTTCTGGATAAGGTGTTTTAAGTGCTTGTAGCGTTTTGATTTTTGCTGCTGTGTAGTCTGTATTCAAGTCATCTCGTATTAACCAAGGATAGGGTGGCATAATTGAGCCCGGCGACATACTTTGCGGATCGAGCATATGATTGTAATGCCAGCTATCAGGATATTTTCCACCTAAGCGATGCAAATCCGGACCTGTACGCTTTGATCCCCAAAGGAATGGACGATCATAAATAAATTCTCCAGATTTAGAGTATTCCCCATAACGTTCTGTTTCTGAACGGAATGGACGCACTATTTGAGAATGACAACCCATGCAGCCTTCACGAATATAAATATCTCGACCTTCTAGCTCAAGTGGCGTGTATGGCTGGACAGAGGCAATTTTTGGTACATTTTCATCTACTAGTAACATTGGGAAAATTTCTACTAGCCCACCAATTAAGATTACGATTGCTGAACCAATTAACATTTGAACTGGACGACGCTCAATCCATCTGTGCCAGTGTTCACCTTTGTGTGCACCTGCAAGACGTTCACGGGCTGGTGCTTCTGCCGCTTCGTATTTTTCTAGTTTACCAGAACGAGCTGTTTTTACTAGGTTATAAACCATCACGATTACACCTGCAAAATAGAGTGTTCCACCTAAAGCACGCATGGCATACATGGGAAGAATTTGAGTTACTGTTTCTAGGAAGTTGCCATATTTCAAGAAACCATCCGCAGTGAACTCTTTCCACATTAGACTCTGCGTCCATCCTGCCCAATAAAGTGGAATAGCGTAAAATAAGATACCGATTGTACCAATCCAAAAATGGGCATTGGCTAACTTGGTTGAGTATAGTTTTGTGTTAAAAATGCGAGGCATTAACCAATATAACACACCGAAGGTCAACATACCATTCCAACCTAGCGTACCTACGTGGACGTGACCGATTGTCCAGTCAGTAAAGTGACTAATAGCGTTGACCGATTTGATGGAAAGCATCGGACCTTCAAATGTTGACATACCGTAGGCGGTTACGGCAACTACCATAAACTTTAAGATGGGGTCTTGTCGTACTCTATCCCATGCACCGCGAAGCGTCAATAATCCATTCAGCATACCACCCCAAGATGGTGCAATCAACATAATAGAAAAGACTGTACCTAAAGACTGCGCCCAGTCAGGGAGCGATGTATAAAGTAAATGGTGAGGCCCTGCCCATATGTAAATAAAGATTAACGCCCAAAAATGTATAATTGAAAGCCTGTAGGAATACACTGGACGATTAGCTGCTTTTGGCAAATAGTAATACATCAATCCTAAATAAGGTGTAGTTAGGAAAAATGCAACTGCATTGTGGCCATACCACCATTGAACTAGAGCATCCTGCACTCCTGCGAATACTGGATAACTTTTTGTTAAATTAACAGGAATTTCCAAGTTGTTACCGATGTGAAGCACCGTTACTGTAATCCAAGTAGCAATGTAGAACCAGATAGCCACATACAAATGGTTCTCACGACGCTTTAGTATAGTACCAAACATATTGATACCAAATATTACCCAAATTACTGCAATTGCAATATCAATAGGCCACTCTAATTCTGCATACTCATGCGAACTAGTAATACCTAATGGCAGCGTTACGGCAGCCGCTAAAATAATGGATTGCCACCCCCAGAAATGAATGTTGGAGAGGGCTTTACTGTACATGGGAGCTTTCAACAAACGTTGAAGGGAGTAATAGACTCCCATAAAAATACCGTTACCCACGAATGCAAAAATGGCTGCATTGGTGTGCAACGGTCGAATGCGACCGAATGTCGTTGGCGCAAAGCCTAAATTTAATTCTGGGAAAACCAATTGAAATGCTGCCCAAAGTCCTACCAGCATTCCAACAACTCCCCAAATGACAGTTGCCCATGCGAAATTTCGCACGATGACGTTGTCGTAATGAAATTGTTCAATTTTTGCCATAAGTTATTGAATTTTAGATGTTGTCAGAATGAAGTGAGTCAATCGAGAGAAACTCATTTTGAATCATTTTTTGTTTGTTCATCCAATAAAATTCTTACGGAAGGAGTATAGTCATCCTCGTACTGTCCTGAGCGCACTGCCCAAAAAAATGCTGCTAAAAAGCCCAATGCTATGATTAAGCTGACAATAATAAGAGCGAAAATGATAATCATAATTGTTGCGTTTTACTCCTCCGAAAAAGATTTGACTGCAAGGTAATTTCAGCAAAAGGGTTGGCTTATGACTGATGTCAAGCGAGGTGGGTGATTTTTATCACATAATTAATTCGATGTTTAAAAGTGTTTAACGCTACTCTTAATTTGGGTTATAAAGTCTTAACAAAGACTTATTTGGCGTGGTCTTGATGCAGTAAGTATTTGTATTATTTGGCAATTTTATTGCGTGAGGTATAAAAAAGCCCTAGCCTTGATAGAAGACTAGGGCTTTTTGCTATTTAAGAAAGGAGGTATTCGTCACGGAAGTATTGATCCTAATGAGTTAGTACTTCTAATACTACTCTGCTAATCGCTTCAATAATGCACGCACATCCTCCACATTAAGTAAATTAAATTTGGCATCTGTTTTAGCTAATCCAACTTTGATGGTGTAAGCATGCTCGGGCATTGCATTAAAAGTGTCTTCATCGGTGTGATCGTCTCCAATTGCAAAAATAAAGTCATAGTTGCTTGCACTTAGCCAATTGGAAATGGCTTTTCCCTTATTAACTCCTGCATTTTTAATTTCTACTACTTTATTGCCTTCTAGCACTTGCAAGTCCAAGTTTGCGATCAGATAGCGGAGCACGTCGCGAAATTCTCTTACTCTCTTTTCTCCTAAGTCCCTATCAATATTTCGATAGTGCCAAGCGACAGAGTATTGTTTTTCTTCGATGAAAGAACCAGGTGTTCGCTCTACTAAGTTTTCTAATAAAGTTCGGATTTCTGGTTTCCAATCATCGCGTAAGCCTTGAGATTGATACCACTTATCTTGATGTTTCATCCAAACACCATGCTCGGCGGAGAAATCTGTACCAATATGACCTAACCAACTTTCTAGCGTTTCTCGGTCTCTGCCACTACTCACTACTACATTATTTTGAGGTTTTGCGTGAAGCCTAGCGATTATATCAAGTAATTCTTCATCTGGCATAACAGCTTGTGGATCAATGTGAAAATTCATCATTGTGCCATCATAGTCTAGCACTAGCAAACGGTTCTGAGCATTTTGATAGGCTTGTACTAGCTTTTCTTGCTCTTCTTGGTTTAATAAATTTGTACGGCTTTCATTTTGTTTGTTCATTAATTTTATTTGTTCATTCATAAATGTATTAGCCCAATGCTTCACGTTGTACTTCTTTAATTTCTTCTGCATTTCTTCTAAGCGATAGGCTTGCTCCTCTTCGTCCATCTCTAAGGCTTGTATGATGGCGTTGACCATATCATTTAGATCCATCGGATTGATCGTAATTGCCTCTATCAATTCATTGGCAGCACCAGCCATTTCACTCAAAATTAGTACTCCACGTTTGTTCTGTTCTTTGCTAGCTACGTACTCTTTAGCTACCAGATTCATTCCATCACGAATAGGGGTAATCATAGCTATATCCGCTAGTTCATAAAGTGTGGTCAATTCATGGAAATTAACAGAGCGATACAAATACTTAATAGGTGTCCAGTCAAAGCCTCCAAATTGACTATTAACCTCTCCACAAAGTACATCAACAGTATGTTTTAAATCTTGATATTGATCTACGCCAGAGCGAGAAGGCACAACAATCATGACGAGTGAAACTTTTCTATGATATTCAGGATGACGCTCAAGAAAGCGAGCAAATGCTTTTATTCGTTGCGGGATTCCTTTAGTGTAATCCAAGCGATCTACGGAAAGTATTAATCGTTGATTTTGAGCTAGTTTTTTGATAAAGAAGACATCATCCTCCTGATCGTCATTTGTGTCAGGAAATGCGTATTTTTCATAGTCAATACCCATTGGGAAGACATCCACATTGACAATTCGGTTGCCTACCTTCATTTTTCCAAAGTTATGCTCAAATCCTGTGATACGATAGGCTGCACTTAAAAAATGACGCATATAATTGAATGTGTGGAAGCCAATCTGGTCTGCACCTAGTACACCATTCAATATTTCTTCCCTCCAAGGCAGGATTCTAAAGATTTCATAGGAAGGAAAGGGAATGTGCAAAAAATAACCAATTGAAATATCGGGGAAGGCTGCCCTAATCATAGCGGGTAGTAGCATGAGTTGATAATCATGTACCCAAACTAATTCGTCTCCTTTTAATAAAGGTATGACAGCATCTGCAAATTTCTGATTGGCTTGTTGATAACTGTCCCAGTAAGCATCGCTGTAAGTTGTGTATTGCGTGAAGTAGTGAAAATGAGGCCACAATGTTTTGTTGCTAAACCCTTCGTAGTAGAGTTTCATATCTTCTTGAGTCAAGAAAACAGGCACTAAATTTTGTTTTTTCAAGTCGGCTCTCACTGATTCGCGCTCCCATTCATCCACAATTTCTTGTCCAGGCCATCCTACCCATAGTTTATCAAGCGAATCATCAAGGGAGTTTAAGCCCGTTGCAAGACCGCCTGCACTGGGATAATAAATAAGTTTATCGGCTGTTTTTTTTATGGTAACAGGCAAACGATTAGAAATAATGACAAGTCGAGACATAATGAATGATATCTGGTTAGGTGACGCAATAAAATTAGTAAAAAGGATTGGCTTATGCTAAATTTTAGATTTAAAATTTTTACCAAGCAATGAAAATTGTACGAACATCAGTTGTAAAAGGCTAAGTCAAGACAACTTTTTTGTAGCATTGCTCGACTAACTCAGACATTTTAGATACTTATGAATCGCTTTTTCTAAACCAAAGTACAAAGCATCAGCGATGAGCGCATGACCAATAGAAACCTCTAGTAGATTTTCTACATGACGAGCGTAATACGTCAAGTTATCGAGGTTTAGATCGTGCCCTGCATTAATTCCAACACCTAATTCATTGGCTAATTTAGCACAGCGAATATGCGGTTCTATTGCTTTAGTAGGATCAACTGCATATTGATGAGCATAATGACCTGTGTAAAATTCAATACGATCTGCACCTACTGCTTTTGCGCCTTCCACATATTTTTCTTCGGCATCTACAAAGATGGCAACGCGAATATTTCTTTCCTGCAGTTGAGTAGTAATATCTTTCAGGAAGTCATAATGTTTGATTGTATCCCATCCACTATCAGAAGTAAGTTGATCGGGGGAGTCTGGCACAAGTGTGCATTGATGAGGAAGATTATCCAGCACCAGTTGCATGAATTTGGGAGTTGGATTACCCTCAACGTTAAACTCTGTTTTGATGTTTTCTTTTAAAAGAGGAACATCACTGTATTTGATATGCCGCTCATCGGGGCGTGGATGCACCGTAATGCCTTGACCACCAAAGGATTCGCAATCTTTTGCTACTTGAACAAGATTAGGTAGATTGCCACCTCTGGAGTTTCGCAATAATGCGACTTTATTCACATTTACACTAAGTCTAGTCATAGAATGGTTATCGTATTTTATTGACAGTTGCACAAATAATCCAACTGTGCTTTTTAACAATTGCTCGGAATCAACAGTTCGTGAAGCTACTGGTTTATTGTACTAAAAATGTGATGGAATTTTTTGATGATTAAACTCAAAAAATAAATTGAACGTCAATGAGTGAAAGCATATCTGCTGTTCGGATTTTTTAGTTATTCAACGATTAAAAGTATTGAACCGTTATTATAAAATTCGAGTGATATATTAAGAAATGAGACGATTAAAAATTGGAGTATTGGGTGTAGGGCATTTAGGTAAAATCCACCTAAAGTGTTTACATTTATTAGAAGAAATCTATCAGATTATAGGTTTTTATGATCCAGATGATTTTAACGCTCAATTAGCCATGAATGCTTATCCGATTAAGCGGTTTGAAACGATAGATGATCTATTGGCAGCGGTTGACGTGGTAGATGTTGTAACACCTACTAATACTCATTTTCAGTTAGCACAACAGGCACTTCGCGCAGGTAAGCATTTGTTCATAGAGAAGCCCGTTACTAAGACACTTGAAGAAGCAAAGGTCTTGTTGAATTTAGCACAAGAAAAATCCCTAAAAGTTCAGGTTGGTCATGTTGAACGATTTAATCCTGCTCTACTAGCTATGAGTAGTCATTTGATAAAGCCTATGTTCATTGAAGGTCATCGTTTGGCTCAGTTTAATCCAAGGGGTACAGATGTTTCTGTCGTATTAGATTTAATGATTCATGATATAGATATTGTGTTGAGTTTAGTTCAGTCAGAAATTGAGCAAGTCAGTGCTAGTGGAGTTGCGGTTGTTAGCGATAGTCCTGATATTGCAAATGCAAGGATTGAATTTAAAAATGGCTGTGTTGCCAATCTTACAGCGAGTCGGATTTCGATAAAGCAGATGCGAAAGTTGAGACTTTTTCAACCTAACAGGTATGTAAGTTTGGATTTTCTAGAAAAGAAAGTACAGTCAGTTCAGTTAAATGCGAAGCAGGAAACTTCCTTTGCCATTCCCATTTCTACTAATGAAGGTGAAAAATGGATGACGATTGAAGAACCTGCCATTGAACCTGCCAATGCAATCAAAGAGGAGCTAAAGTCGCTAGCGCTGAGCATTCAAACCGATCAAACACCTCGCGTATCTTTAGAAGATGGCTATAAGGCCTTGAAACTAGCGTATCAAATTATTGAAAGCATACAGGAGCGACAAGATAAGGCATTTGTGAAGCAAATGATCTAATGCTGTGATTCTACATTTATTATTTTTCGGCGCAGTTCAAAGTTTTTACCCAAATAAACTTTTCTTACCATTTCGTCAGCGGCTAACTCCTCGGCAGTACCCGATTTCAGAATATTTCCCTCGAACATCAAATAAGCTCTATCCGTTATGGAAAGCGTCTCTTGAACGTTATGATCGGTGATGAGAATGCCTATATTCTTAGTTTTGAGTTTAGCTACAATATATTGAATATCCTCTACGGCAATTGGATCAATGCCTGCAAAGGGTTCGTCTAAAAGGATAAAACTAGGATCAGTTGCTAAAGCTCTAGCAATTTCTGTGCGTCGCCTCTCTCCACCAGATAGTGTATCGCCATTGTTCTTGCGCACCTTCTCTAAACTAAATTCTCCGATTAAGGATTCCATTTTTTCTATCTGATCTTTTTTGTTTAGTCGAGTCATTTCTAGGACTGCCTTGATATTATCTTCCACACTTAATTTTCTGAATATGGATGGTTCTTGTGGCAAATAACCAATGCCTAGCTGTGCTCGCTTATACATGGGCAAGTCTGTGATGTCTTGTTGCTCCAAAAAAACCCGTCCCGCATTGGGTTTGATAAAGCCTACTGTCATATAGAAAGTCGTTGTTTTACCTGCTCCATTAGGTCCTAGCAGTCCTACTATCTCTCCTTTGTTTACTTCCAAAGAGACTCCTTTCACTACTTTTTGGCTGCCATATATTTTTACGAGTTGATCACTTCTTAATTTCATATTCTTTTGGTTAGCTTATCATTGATTAAATAAAACTTCTGCTTCTAAGTCCCAGTTGGCTCTCAGGGTTTCAAGTTCTTTAGTCATGATGGGTTCAGGTTGGCGTTTCAAATCATAATTACCAGTATCCCATCTGCCATTGCCGTTCAAGTCTGTAATAATCGTAACGGCGTATTTACCTGCGTTTATTGTTGAGAAAGTATGTTTCCAACTTTTAGTAGCTTTAACTTTAAAGATTTCTAATACTGTTTGCCCTTTTTCGAGTTGAATCACATACTGCTGTAAAGAGTCTAAACTATTGACTACTAAATTGATAGTTCCAAATTCTTTTTCCGATTGTACTTCGATACTTTGCTGTATGGTATCGGTATTACTCAATCCATAAATATCAGTCAAAGCACTAGGCAGTAGGATTAGCTCATAGTTCAGTGATTGTTTCCATTGAGGCTGCACAAACAGGCTTCGATAGGTGCTGATGGAGTCAATAGAAAGCTGAACTTGCACTGCTGCTTCGGTAGAGTCTTCTAAAATTTGAATCAAGGAAGTATCAATTACTGCAATTGGATGATTAAAGGTCAGTTGAAAGGGTTGCTTAGGATTTTGCTTGATTGTATTTTTAGCCTCTGAGGTCAATCTTAACTGGGTATTGTCCAAGAAGTCTGATTGCTTTTCTTTATTGACATTGATTGTATCAGAAAAGAGCGTATCTTTTGACACAATAATTTGCCAGTTTTCTGCTTCTCCCAGTTCATACCAAAGTCGGAGGGAGTCTTTTTCGTAATCAAATAGTACCGTAGGAATATTAGCTTCATATCTAAAGTTCAAATCCTGCGGTGGCTGATTAAAAGCCATTTTGATTAAGCCATATTTTGATTTATCTATATTATTTGTCTTCAAAGATGGTCGCTCTAAAAATAATTCGATATCCAACTTGGGTTGCAGGGTATCATTGACTACAATGAAGCTATCCAAGAAGCCGATGCGCTCATTTTCAGCATCGAATAAATAATTCAGGTTCTGATCTTCCAATGCAAAAACTTTGAAGGTATCCGTGCGAACGTTCTGAATACTGAAATCTCCATCCTTACTGGTTCTTGCAAAATAAAAAGGACGTTCAGTGCGAACCACTGTATCTGCAAGATTATCGTAGAGCATGACCAATATCTTCTCCAATGGTTTTTTAGTTAAAATATCTGCTATGCGACCGGTTACTTGAAGTGAATCAATAAAATCACCCGTCGAAAAAACGTATCGCAAGTTTTCTGGTACGTTTCCTTCTGTTAGATCTTTAATGGACGCTCCAAAGTTGATTGTGTAAGTAGCATTTTCTCGGAGTGGTGTTTGTTTATCAAAAATAACTTGCACCGTTTTCTTTTTTAGCACAATTTCTGGTTGCGGCTGAATAGGAGGCGAAATAACGACTTGGTTAAAGACATCATCCAAGCGAACCCACTCATCAAATGTGAGTTCAATCATATCCAAATCAAAATTAGTTAATTCGTTGGGAGTAGATAGCGAGCTATCAATTTGAGGAGGCGTCTCGTCTCTGGGGCCGCCACCTAAGGTGCCGGGATTGGCACATGCAACTGACAGCAAAGAAATAATCAGTACCCCGTAGCCAATGTTTAGTATCCAATCTAAATGCCGCATTGAGTCTTTTAATTTTTGCGTAGTTGTACTTGGTAATCAATATTTTAGTAACGATCACTTGGTCTTATGTTGTAAGCATTTCATTTATAGCTGTGTTACTTACAAGCTGCAATTTAGATACACTTATTTTATCAACCAACCAAATACTTGTCTTTCACTTTTTGTTATTACTTTTGAGAAAATTACTTTTTGCAAAGAAAGACGTCCAAGAGAATAAATTATTTATTCGCTGATAGCATCAGCAAGAAAAACACAAGTATCAATTATGGATCAAAATCAATTATTGGGACTCATACAGAGTTATCTTACTCCAGAAGTAATGAATCAAATTTCTACTCAGATTGGTAGCCCAAATCAAGAGCAAACTACTTTGGCGACTACTGGTGCATTGAATACATTAATTGGAGCATTGGCAAAAAATACGCAAGACCCTAGCAACGCAACTTCTTTATTCAGTGCTGTTGAGCGCGACCACGATGGAGGAGGGCTATTAGATAATCTGCTGGGCGTACTAACTGGAAAGCAACAGGCAGACAATCGCCAAGTAGATGGCTTGGGCATCTTGATGCACTTGCTGGGTGGCAAAACTACTTCTGCGGTAGATATGCTAACCAATTTAAGTGGCATGGACAGAAACAAGACAGCACGCTTGCTGATTATGCTAGCACCCGTTGTTTTAGCTGCTTTAGGGAAAATGAAGAAAAAGCAAAATTTAGATCCAAGTAGCCTGACTAACGTAATTCAAGATACTGTAAAAAGTGAGCACCGCAATCAGCAAAATCCTTCTATGAACTTGATTACGCAGTTTTTGGATAGAGATGGCGATGGAAATGTGCAGAAAGAAATTACGCAGATTGGTATGAATGTATTAAAAAATCTATTTACAAAAAGATAGATCAGACAAAAGGTTTGTCAAGTCATTAAATTTGGCAGACCTAATTTTACTCAATCATAAAGTGCTACATGCAAGTAAAAATTATTAATCAATCCAATAATCCATTACCTAGTTTCAGAACAGCGGGAAGTGCTGGAATGGATTTGTATGCTTTTTTGGAAAAGCCTATTAGGCTGGAGTCGCTTGATCGAGCACTTGTACCAACAGGGCTTTTTATAGAACTTCCCGATGGCTACGAAGCGCAGGTGCGTCCAAGAAGTGGGCTCGCCATCAAAAGAGGAATTTCTGTGCCTAACACTCCCGGCACCATTGATAGTGATTATCGTGGAGAAGTCAAAGTGCCAATTATCAATCTTTCCAAAGAAGAACAGGTCATTAAATCTGGGGATCGCATTGCCCAAATGGTGATCGCTAAATACGAAAAAATTACTTGGATAGAAGTTGAAGCTTTGACAGACACTACAAGAGGAGTAGGCGGATTTGGAAGCACTGGAGTGCAGTAGTAGCACATAAATCATGATGACTTTTAGCAATGAATTGAAACATTCGGTCAAAGAGGCGGTTGTTTTTATTGAAATATACAAAAACATAGATATTTACAGATTTGAATTAGCTTCTCATCACTTGCGTATCCTAAAAAATAAGCATGTTGTTGAATTAACTAGAGATGGCAAAAATTCTCTCTACTCACTCACTGCCGAGGACTTTTATTCGATCATAGGAGTTATGGAGCGAGTAAAATAACTAGAGCATTCATTATTTTCCATCTTCTTTTGGTTTGGTTACTCTTTGGGCTTGATACTTAGCATTAGAGAAACAATGTGAGAATAAGTATTTTGCTGGTCGCCCAAATCTGTGAAGGCATAATCTACAACAAGGTTAGACAATTTCAATCCAATTCCCACACTTGCACGAGCTGTCAGATAATCAATTCGCTCTAAGTCACTTAGGCGCTGAAATTGATTGACGCCTGCCCTTAAAAACAAATAATCGTTATACTCAATTTCTAAACCGGCGGCAGGGTCAATACTAATAGGATCAGCAGATAATAGTGTGTTGCGCTGACCATCAGTAGTTGCAATCAGATCAATTTCTGGTCGAGCCTTGATAACACCAAAGTCTAGCACATATCCTACTCCAAGCAGTAGTTGTGGTCGAGTAATTTCGACGGAACTAATCGGAATATCATTGCCTGTAAAAGCCAATACTTGCTTTTCCTCATCTGTAAAGCTGAACGACCAAGCATTGAAAGTAGTAGTAATGTCCCTTGCCATTAAGCCAAATCGCCAGTTATTTTGTTGATATTGAGCACTCAAATCCAAACCAAAACCCCAGCTATCTGCAAATGAACCAATGATTCTGCGTACTATCTTGACATTTCCTCCTAAATAGAATTTTCTATCGGCTGCTGTCTTTAAGCTAGTTGCATAACTCAGCAGCAGGGCATTGTCGGCAGCGGAAAAAGATACAATATTATCATAATTGATTGTTCCGTCATCTTCAAAGAGGGAAAGGGTATTAGGTATATTGTCAATAGCAAAGCGAATATAAGAGAGCCCTAAACGACTATTGCCATTGGCAAACGGCATTGTAACACCAAAGTAGTCATACTGCCCAACGCCAGCAAACCACTCAGCGTGCATTCCTCCAAGTTGCAACCCAACGGATTCTTCATTATTAAGATGAATCAAGCCTGCTGGATTCCAGTAACCTGCCGTTACATCCGCTACATTGGCGACGACTGCATTGCCTAGGGCCTGCGCTTTAGCACCAATGCCGATGTTCAAAAATTCATTGCTATATTTTCTGCCACCTTCCTGTGCTTGCATTTGTAGCACACACAAAAAAAATAGTCCGATTACCGATAGTTGTCTCATAAATGAATTAGGTGTTTTGAAAAGTGCAAGAGCAAAAGTAGAACGGATTTTTTGAATCTTTAAGGTGCATCGCTTTAATTTATAGCTACAAAATGATGATTCGTAAGTAAGTGATGGAGAACAAACGATTCTATTTCTTTTAAAATAATGAACAAGTAAATAACGATCAAAGATATATCTGCTGCAGGCAGAAATATGAGACCTATTTTTTGTCCGTCTTCTAATAACCAGAAAATAATCAAACAATCATCATCATTATTCAAACACGTAAAGTGGCCAACAAAAATCTTAATACATAAAGTCTAAACATTCTTTTATCTTTAGCTAAATTTGTGTTCTTTTGTGTGGCAAAGCTAGAAAGCAAATTTAATCGAGTTACTTTTTTTGCTAAAGTCAATGAGTATCGTTTTACTTTAGCATTAAAGTAGTTAATATATTGAATTTGACCAACGGACGCTTTTAGCGTGCTATTCACTAAGTATAGGATAGGTGTTAAACAATGACTAGCAATTCTCACAGTTTTAAGTAGTATTTGATTAAACGAAATATGCCCCATCTGTAATTTAACCAAGATTTTAGTGACATCTATGATTTAAGAGAGAAAAGTATTTGAAAAATTAGATGTCTTTATCAGCTTTACTAACTGTCGAGTAGAAAATTTGAATGAAACTATTTAGCTTTTTTACACAAGAACTTGCAATAGATTTGGGTACTGCTAATACCCTCATTATACAAGATGGAAAAATCGTTGTAGATGAACCTTCCATAGTTGCTATAGATCGAAAAACTGAGCGTACTATTGCCGTAGGTCATAAAGCAATGCAGATGTACGAAAAGACTCACGACAATATCAAAACGATCCGTCCACTGAAAGATGGTGTAATTGCCGATTTTACGGCAGCAGAACGTATGATAGAAGGGATGATAAAAATGAGCGGCAAAAAGAAACGCTTTTTTTCTCATCTGAGAATGGTTATCTGTATCCCATCGGGCATCACGGAAGTAGAGAAAAGAGCTGTTTTTGAATCAGCAGACCATGTTGACTCAAAGGAAACTTATCTCATCCATGAGCCTATGGCAGCAGCCTTAGGCATTGGGCTAGACGTGGAAGAGCCCATTGGAAATATGGTGATTGACATAGGAGGTGGTACAACAGAAATTGCAGTTATCGCACTCTCGGGCATTGTGTGCGACCAGTCCATACGAATAGCGGGGGATGAATTCACGTCTGATATTATTAGCTATATCAAAAGAGAACACAATATGCTAATTGGAGAACGAACGGCGGAGAGAGTAAAAATCGAGGTAGGTTCTGCGTTGCAAGAGCTGGACGATCCACCAGAGGATTATCCTGTAAATGGGCGAGATCTGATGACAGGAATTCCCAAACAAATTACCATTAGTTATTCTGAAATAGCTGGCTGTTTGGATAAATCCATCTCTAAAGTAGAAGATGCTGTCTTGAAAGCCCTAGAAGCAACGCCACCAGAATTGGCAGCAGATATTTATAAAACAGGCTTATATTTAACTGGTGGCGGAGCATTATTGAGAGGATTGGATAAGAGAATTGCTCAAAAAACACGATTGACTGTTCATATTGCTGATGATCCCTTGAGGGCTGTCGTAAGAGGAACAGGTATTGCACTAAAAAATATTGATCGCTTTTCTTTCTTGATTGATAGAAAAAGTGTGTAGCATGTAGAGTTTGTTTAAAATCAGGTTTGCTAGTCAGCAATATTACATACAAAATGCTTCAAATAGTTAAATGCGTTCGCTGCTTAATCGTTATGGGATAATTCTACTGTTTGTCTTTTTAGAGGTCATTTCTTTCTACCTAGTGATTAGATTTAACAACAAGCAGCAGGCAATGTACAACAATACCATTGATCGTTTATTTGGTAATATGTATGAGCGATACAATGAAGTAACTTCCATATTCAGCTATCCAGTAATTGCTGATTCATTAGCGTACGAAAATGCCCAATTAAGAGCAAAACTCAGCAAAAATCTAAAAACTACAACTTTTGAAATAGATTCTATTAATGTAGATTCATTGAGGGAAGTCTATTCGTTCATTGCAGCTAAAGTAGTGAATAACTCTATCAATAAAGATCGCAACTATATTGTAATAGATAAAGGTTCAAAACATGGCATTCAGCCACATACAGGAGTAATTACTAAATCAGGTGCAGTAGGAATCATCAGAGAAGTAGGAAAGGAATATGCTTTAGTCATGTCAATATTACATAGAGATGCTATTATTAATGCTGCTATTAAAGGTAGCAATTATTTCGGCCCGATGGTTTGGCGAAGCCGTTCACCAATAATCATGAATCTAAATGACATTCCACTTCACGCTACTTTTGGTATTGGAGATACAGTTCAAACGACAGGCTATTCAACTATTTTTCCAACCAGTATTCCTTTAGGAGTCATTGATACATTTTGGCGGATGGATGGTAGCTATTCTTACAATATCGAAATCAAGCTATTTGAGGATATTGCGAAGCTCAACTATGTATATGTAGTCAATCACTTGTATAAAGATCAAATTGAGGCATTAGAAAAAGGAGGGACAAATGAATAGTGTTTACTACAAAAATATTTTCCGTTTCCTCTTCTTAGTACTTGCTCAGTTACTTATCCTCAAGCAAATATACCTAGGAGAAGGTTTTCTGTCCTTTTTTTATTTTTTAGTCTATCCACTTTTTATATTTCTATTGCCACTGCGTACCCCCAGATGGCTAGTGCTACTACTTGGTTTTCTTCTTGGCATTACTATTGATTTTGGATACAACTCACTAGGAGTACATACTAGTGCAGCTGTATTTACTGCCTTCATGCGTAGTCCTGTGCTTGGGTTACTAGAGCCAAGAGGAGGATATAACCTAAATGTCAGCCCTACTAAAGTTCGCATGAATTGGGGCTGGTTCATTCAATATGTTAGCATCTTGCTAGCGATACATCTATTCATTTATTTTTCAGTGGAAGCATTCACATTTTACTACTTGGGAACAATTGTGAGAGAAACTGTATCTAGCTTTTTGGGTTCTATCAGTATCATTTTAATTTTACAGATAATCTTTAATCCAAAAGAATAGTTGGCTTGTTTTATCTTAATAATTTATGACTGATGAAGATTGAAAATTTCAAAAGTTTACTATTGATAGGATGAGCTAATTTGAATTTAGATAAATCATTAAATAACCAAAAATCAGTGTTTTGGCACAAGATTTAAAAAGCCGTGGGGTATATATTCAAGTCTTCTTCGCGTTGATGCTGCTCGTATTGATCGGTAAGGCAGCACAATTGCAGATTGTAGATCAAAGCTCGAAGAGCAAAGCAGAATCCACTACGGTGGACAAAGTGCCTATTTATCCTGCTAGAGGAGCAATTTACGACCGAGATACCAATCTGCTCGTGTACAATATTCCTACCTACAATTTAATGGTAACTCACAATCTTGTTGATCCTAATATGGATGTAGAGAAATTTTGTTCCATCTTAGGGATCACGAAAGAACAGTACCGCAAAAATTTAGATAAGAACTGGGGAACGAATGGGCTTTCAAAAGATCAACAATATTCTAAAACCAAACCTTTTCCATTTTTAAGTCGCCTCTCGGAAGAAACTTACGCTCGACTGCAAGAAAGCCTTTACGAATTTCAAGGCTTCTTCGTTGAACTTCGATATGTGAGAGGATATAATTATCCAAATGCAGCACACGTTTTGGGCTACCTCAACGAAGTGAGTGCTACACAGATTAAAGCATCTAATGAATATACAATCGGAGATTATATAGGAGCAACTGGCTTGGAGGCAGTCTATGATAAAGAACTGAGAGGAAAAAAAGGCTACCGCTATGTTTTGAAGGATAACATGAATAGAGAGGTTGGAACATTTCAAGATGGAGCATTGGATGCTCTAAATCGGGCAAAGTCGGGAAAAGATATTATCACGACCATTGATATTGAGCTACAAGCATATTGTGAATCATTGATGGCAAATAAAAAAGGTGCAATTGTTGTCATAGAGCCGAAATCTGGTGAGATTTTAAGTATGTTGAGCGCACCTACTTACGACCCTAATTTGTTGGTTTTCAATAGATCAAGAGGTAGAGCTTATACTGAATTATCCACTGATGCAACGCTACCACTCTACAATCGTGCTGTTTTTAGTATGCAGCCTCCTGGCTCTATTTTCAAAACAGTAGTGGGTTTGATTGCGCTACAGGAGGGTGTAACAAGCATTAATCGCACTATCCCTTGTTATAGTGGTTATGCTATTAATGGGAAAGTGCAGATGGGCTGCCATAAGCACCCTACTTGTACTAGTATTTCGGAAGCAATACAACATTCCTGTAACGCTTACTTTGCACATCTTTTTAGGAATATTGTTGACATGAAAGGCTATACTAATCCTGTTGCTGGGCTTGATATATTCAATAGCTACTTAGAGCGATTCGGCATTGGTAAAGAGTTAGGTATTGATTTTACTAGAGAAAATAAGGGAAATTTTCCGACTTCAAATTACTACAACGAAAGCTATAAAAAAAGAGGAGAGGACAGATGGTATTCTTCTTACATCATGTCCGTTGGGATTGGGCAAGGGGAGATTCAAATGACACCCTTGCAAATAGCCAATTTAGCAGCTATCATTGCAAATAAAGGTTACTATTATAAACCTCACTTTTGTAAACAATTCGTTGAAGATAAAGTGGCTCAACCTAAATATGACCAGTTCAGAGTGCAGAATAATGTATATGTACAGCGAAAATACTTTGATCCAATTATAGAAGGAATGGAAGATGTAGTGAGAGCAGGAACAGGCTACCGCGCCTACATTCCGCAAATTCCCATCTGTGGGAAAACAGGAACGGTACAGAATCCACACGGAGAAGATCATTCCGTTTTTTTTGCATTCGCTCCCAAAGATGATCCTAAAATTGCACTAGCAGTTTATGTGGAACATGGAAGCGCAGGAGGTTTTATTGCTGCACCAATGGCGAGTTTGATTATTGAAAAATATCTTAATGGCAACATTTCACCAGTTCGAAGAGATCGGGAGCAATTTGTAAAAACGCTAAATTTGATGGTGTCCCCTTGATTTATACATAGAAGTCGAAAACCGAACGACTTCTTAGTCCTTAGGTAGAGTTACCATGATGTGCTCAATTCGACGCTTCGAAACATCCGTTATTGTAAATGTATAATCGCTGTAAGTGATTTTTTGATTTTTATTTGGAAATCGCTTAGTGATTTCCAGTACCATACCCGCCAAGGAATCAGCGTCTCCACGAATGTCGTCAAAGATTTCGACCTGAATATCTATGACTTTGCAGAAATCGTTAATGAGGGTTTTTCCTTCAAATTCAAAATTAAAAGCATCTATTTTTCGGTAATCCACCTCAGGTTCATCATCAAACTCATCTTTGATTTCCCCTACAATTTCTTCCAGAATATCCTCTAATGTTACCAAGCCAACTGTACCACCATATTCATCTACTACGATAGCCAAATGTTTTCGTTGTAGTTGAATTTCTTTGAGTAGATCATCAATTTTTTTTGCTTCGGGTACAATCAGCATTTCAGTACGCACCAAACGCTGCCAATCAAAATTATCATCTTGATCTAATGATCCTATTAAATCTTTGGCATAAAGAATGCCAACGAGGTGATCTAGATCATGTTCAAACACTGGTATTCTCGAATAGCCTGATTCTTTGACAATGCTCAGCACTTCGTGGTAGCCTAGTTTATTATTCAATGCTACTATGTCTATTCTTGGCTGCATAATTTGCTTTACAGCTACTTCTCCAAATTTGAGGATACTTTTTAGTAAATCTGCTTCTTCTTCAGTGCCTTGCTCATAGCTTACTGTTAGGTCAATAGCTTCATCTATATCTTCTCGACTAGTAGCATTATTTGCCCTTTTGCCGAGCCGATTTTCTAACAATGCCCCTCCTGAGACTAAAGCAGTAGCAGGTAGGTAGAATAGAGTCCGCAGTGCTATTAGCGGTTTTGCCATGAAGCGAGAAAGCCGAATATTAAACTGATTAGCGTAAACTTTAGGAGCAATTTCGCCAAATAGAACTAACAGAAATGTAACACCAATTACAGTAATTAAAAAATGAGCAAGAGTATTTGCTTTTATAGACTCAGGTAACAACAGTTGGATAACAAAATCAGATACTAGAACAATAGCAATATTGACAAAATTATTACCGATTAGAATAGTTGCAAGTAACATTCTTGGTTGGCTAATCAAGTCAAGAATGTTCTTGTTAGATGTTAAGTTTTCTTCTTCTAATGCCTTCTTATCATTGGGAGACAATGAGAAGAAAGCAATTTCCGAGCCAGAAATGGCAGCCGAAGCCAGCAACAGTAAAGCAACTATTAGTCCTCCAATAATGGCAATGCCAACAGGAGACAACGTAGCTAAAATCAATAATTGGATGAGCCAACTAGTGAGTATGGGTTCTGCTTCCAAGTTAAATCACTTTGTTCAACAAATAAGTGTAATGTACTAAAAAGGTAAATCATCGTCTGCTGAGTCTGTAACGGTCTCATTTGCAGGTGCAACTGATGATTGATTGTTATAATTATCACTAGCGGGCGGTGCATCATCTACTGATGGGAAGTTGCTACTACCGCCTTGATTACTATTTTCTTTTCCTGAAATATTCCTCATGTAATTGGCTACTACATCTGTATTGTAGCGTTTATTTCCATTCTGATCTGTCCACTCTCGGGTTTGTAATTTACCCTCTACATATATTAAAGCACCTTTCTTGAAGGAATTTTCAGCTTTTTCAGCTAGTAGTCGCCATCCAATGACAGTGTGCCATTCCGTTCTATCTTGCCAGTTACCCGAGCTATCTTTGTAGCTTTCATTGGTTGCCATTCTGATTCTAGCAACCGCAGCACCGTTTTCTAATCTTTTTACTTCGGGGTCAGCCCCCAGTCGTCCAATTAAAGTAACTTTGTTTACCATTTTTCTGTGTTGTTAGTTTTTCAAATCTTATTTCATATCAAGCAAACCTGCTTTTGTGGCATTGTTGGCATTCTTTTGATGAACTGATGCCTTTATTGCATCAAAATTTGAGCCAAATTTTATTTGAATATCTTCCATTCTATCATTGTAGAAACTTTGTTCTGTGAATGCCTTGAGCAATCTTTTAGACACTTGCGCTCTAGCACTGCTAATGACATCTCTCCTTGAGACTAAGCCAAACTTTTTGACACTATAATCTGCTTCGATGTGCTTGCGATTTGAAGGGAAACCCTCTATCCGCCACTCTCCTTCTGTACTATAATGCTTAAAGAAAGGAATCCAACTTAGATCAAAGGTTTCGTATTTCATCCTTTTCAATTCAATCAATTGCTCACCATTGCCATATACAAATTCGGTGTTCCCCCAATCAACTACCACTTTGTACTGATCTCCAAAAAGCTTTTGATCTCCTAAGTCGTGATCGAATACATTACTTTTTTCTGCCAATTTAATAGGTGCATTAAAAATATCTAACTCACATAAAGCCCAAGTAGTCATTCCTATGAGAAGCATTGCTTTTGCGTAATTGGAGAATATCATAACTCTTGTTTTATTGGTAAAAAAGAAGAACTTCCATTAATATAACCCTAAATATAGTGAATTATCTTTTAAATAGCAATCAATAATCTTTGGAAAAGCATAATTTGATAGCTTAGAACGCTCTACTAATTTAAAATTATGCTTCAAACTACTAAAAGTATGATCTAATTGGAATTCCCAGAAAGTAGCGACAATGTACTGATGAGTAAGTGTTTGCCTAATTGGTGGAGAAATCTCAAGTAATTTTGGCATGGGATGCTGAAAATATTGCTGCCAAAATGGCGCATCAATTATAGTTGAAACATCTTCGGCTGGTTTAATTAATTCAATTAATGGAAATTGATACAATCCTTTCCATATATCTTTTTGGGTTCGCTTCTCTATCCATACTTGCGAAGACTGATTTAGGATTAAATAATTGAAATAGCGAATACGTTTTGTTACTTTTTTTTGCTTGACAGGGTATTGATTTACATTGTTCATTTGAAAAGCAAAGCAATTGGAGCGTAGTGGGCATTGAAGGCATTTAGCTTGCTTTGGCGTGCACCAGGTTGCTCCAAAATCCATAATAGCTTGGTTATAAATAGCTGGCTGTGATTGGTCAAGTAGTTGCTGGGCAAGTTCAGCGAATAGCTTTTTTCCCGCTGTAGTATCAATAGGTATGTTTATACCAAAAAATCTAGATAATACTCTGTAAACATTACCATCTACAACTGCATGAGGCAGTTGAAAAGCAAAAGAGGCAATAGCTGCCGCTGTGTAAGGACCTACGCCTTTGAGTTTCAGAATTTCCTTGTAGGTGTCAGGAAATTTGCCGTCTAGTTCTCTAGCAATGTATTTTGCAGCAGCGTGCAAGTTTCTAGCGCGAGTGTAGTATCCAAGACCTTCCCAGTCTTTTAGTACCTGATCTTCTGTCGCATTTGCTAAGTCAAACACAGTAGGGTAGTGTTCGATAAATTTTGAATAATAAGGTAAGCCTTGTTCTACACGAGTTTGCTGTAAGATAACCTCAGAAAGCCATATGTGGTAAGGATTACTACTATTTTTCCACGGTAGTAGTCGATTGTGCTGACTTGCCCACTGGAGTAGCTGAGTAGTAAAAAATTGATGTTTTTCTGCTGACATTTCAGGAGGAGTGAATCAGGCGTATGAAGAAACGAAAGCCTTCCAAAGCTTCGTCGAAACTTTAGAAGGCTTCAGTAGTAGTGTTAGTTGACCTTTCCAGCCGTAGCCAAAATTCCCTGTTCCCCCATTACTGTTGTATATTTAAAACTCAATTTCTTCTCTGGGTGGATCACCTTAAAGGCAGACTGGCACATTAAAGTTGCTTCATGGAAACCGCATAGAATCAACTTCAACTTACCGGGATAAGTATTGATGTCTCCGATAGCGTAAATACCCGGGACGTTGGTGCTATAATCAAGAGTATTCACCTTAATAGCCCCCTTTTCAATTTCTAAATTCCAATCAGCCAAAGGACCTAGCTTTGGAGTCAATCCAAAAAGAGGAATGAAATGATCGGTTTCTTTATTGAACGTTCCTAAGTTCTTATGCTTGATTACGACTTCTTTTAAGTAATCTTCTCCCTTTAAACCAATGACTTGTGCCTCTGTCAGCATTTTAATCTTCCCTTCCATATCTAGCTGCTGCACTTTCTCTACACTGTCTAATGCACCACGGAAGCCCGTTCTACGATGTACTAAAGTTACCTCTTTAGCAACATCTGCCAAAAAGATGGTCCAATCTAAAGCACTATCTCCACCACCTGCAATCACTACGCGCTGATCTCTATACACTTCTGGATCACGCACAAAGTAAGCAACTCCTTTTTCATCTTCATACTGAGCGATATTTGAAATAGGCGGTTTACGCGGCTCGAAAGCTCCTAAACCTGCCGCAATAGCGATCACTGGCGCATTGATCTTTGTACCTTTATTAGTAGTCAAAATAAACGACTGATCTTCCAATCGTTCAATCGTTTCCGCTCTTTCTCCTAAAGTGAAAGCAGGATTAAATGGCTCAATCTGCTTCATCAAGTTATCAACTAGTTCACCTGCATTCACAGCTGGATAGCCTGGAATATCATAAATTGGCTTCTTTGGATAGATTTCTGTCAACTGCCCACCAGGCTGCGGTAGCGCATCTACTAGATGACATTTCAGTTTTAATAATCCAGCTTCAAACACTGTGAACAACCCTACTGGTCCTGCTCCTACAATAATAATGTCTGTTTTAATCATTTATATTCAAGTTGTAATGCTCAAAAATTATGATGGTTAAGCAATTGGAACATTTTCTAATCACTTTTGAGTTAATAGTTTTAATATTTATGTCTTAGCTGCAATTTTAATTTACAGCTACCAATTTTTTTATGACAATCATCAATACTACCGATGATACAAGCAACTACTTTTTTACAAAATATCCGGGATGCAATCCACATTCTTTCTTGTCTGTACCCTTCCAGCGCCCTGATCTGCCCTCTCCTTTTACGGTACAATGCTTGCAGCCGATAGAACCATAGCCATACTTTTCTAATGGATGACGAGGCAATTTGTTGTACGAAAGTTGATATAAGAACTCTCCTTCTTCAATATCTATGAATGGATGAAACTTGATAATATCCCCTTGCTTTTCAAATACTCTCAGATGTGATCTGAATTTCGTCTGATAGGACATTAAGCCAGACATCCATATTTTATGCTGTGCTTTAATCGGTTCTAACGGCACAACCTTATTAATAGAGCAGCACATTTTAGGATGGCCTTTCCACCACTGTTCCTCTTGTGTTAGTTGATTTTCTCTTTCTTGCGGATAGACTTCTATTAAATTCAAGTCGTACAGATCAACTAAAGCATCTTTATAATCTAATGTTTCTTGAAAGTGATAAGTCGTATTAATAAAGAAAATGCGATGATATGGTTGAATTTGATGTAGCAAATGCAACAAGAAAACTGACTTTGTTCCAAAAGATGTAGTTATTAATACTTCATCGGTATCAAAGAACTCATATAGCAACTCTATACGATCTTTATAGTTTAGAGGCGTAAATACATTATTCAAATAATCAACAGTTTGTGTTGTCCAATCAATTGTTGGTTTCTGTAATGTTGCTGTCATTATTGAGTGATAAATTGAGTAGTATAAAAAATTAAAAACCTTTCCAGATGTAGATTTGGAAAGGCTTTCTTTGATGTATTCTATTACTTGTTTTACGTTATTCCACAAGAAGCTCCTTCCCAACAATTAGTCTGAAGCAACAGCAACAACATATTATATTTAGGAAAGATACTCTCATTAAAGTAGGTAACATCTTTTGTTTACAATACAAATTTAGAAGTGATTGCTAAGATGTCCAAACAACAAATGATCATACAAACATTTAAAGGTTCGTTTAATTGTTGGTTGTATTCCTTTTTAGTATGCTCATTATCAGATAAATAAATATTTATTGCCTTCTGTACCTAAAATAGTTATATAGTTATTTCGCTTCTGCCAGAAGTTTTGCGTTCTTAGTTAAATGCTATCTTCAGTTCTAAAAAATAGAATAGCCCGTTTTTGTTGTGAGTAGCTCTAAAGATTTTAAACCCAGCACAGAATTTCCTTTAGGATTGAGTCGAGGACTCCAAACAGCCACACTATAATATTGAGGTAAAATCGCTACAATCCCTCCGCCCACGCCACTCTTACCAGGTAGTCCTACTTTAAAAGTAAATTCACCTGCCTCATCATAGAATCCACAGGTCTGCATTAGGGCATTCATCCGCTTCACTTGCGAGGAAGTCAGTATGGATTCTCCGCTTTCTAGTTTGCCATGGTTAGCGTAAAATAGGAAAGACTGGGCTAGTTCTTCACAAGACATATCAATAGAGCAGGTCATGTAATAAAAATCAAGCACTGTTTTTACATCATTTTTAATGTTGCCGAAGGATTTGATTAAGTTGACAATGGCAGCGTTGCGAAATCCTGTCATTTGTTCTGACCGAAAAACGCTAATGTTGTAGTTGATAGAAGGATTATTGCTGACTTTTCGTACAAAGTTGAGATAATCTTGCACGGGATTCTTTAGTTCCTCTAGTAATATATCAATAATAACCAATGCACCTGAATTAATGAGAGGATTGCGAGGATAGCCATTTTCTAACTCAAGCTGAATAAGCGAATTGAAGGCTGCGCCAGAGGGTTCTACATCTACTCTTTTCCAGATTTCATCTCCTCGTAACAAAAAAGCCAGTGTTACCGCAAAGACCTTTGTGATACTTTGAATCGAAAATTTGGTTCTACTGCTACCTATATTGTAGCCTCTGCCATCAAAACATTGAAGATGCAAACCAAATTGGTTCGGATCAACTTTTGCAAGTTCAGGGATATAATCCGCACTCTTACCCTCGTATCGGAATGGTGCAATTTCCTTTAAAATTTCATTCAATATAAGTTGATAGTCCATAGTGTTTAGTGCTAATTTTACGAGCTCTTGTTCAAAAGCAAAAATCCATTTTTTTGATAAAATTAGATTGATTATTGCTATTCAAATGCTAAATAGTTCCAATAACTGTGCAATTAATTGGATGTAAAATTTTAGTGCATGGACGTCCACTTTGTCCTAGCTTGTGCTAACAAATTACCACTTGCCGAATGGATTAATTCATGCAGGAACAAATTTGTTTCTAGCTGCTCTATTTTGGCAGTTACTTCCTCTTTCCAGTAACACTCTGCCTTGTACTGAACTTCTAAATGAGCTAGTTGCTTGCTTTCTAAATAATTCTCCAGAGGTTCAAGCATCCATCTGAGGTAAGGTATATTGTTGGCATGACCATTAAAATCTAAATCAAACCACCCCACTTTATAAGTATTGCTTGCGAGGGTGTTTTTGATGCGAGGTAATTTAAAATCACTCCTAGGTAAGCAGTTATCGGGTGTAGGAATATCTTTTTTTAACCGAAGTATAAAGTCTGGAATAGTGGTCATGCTACGCTCTTTAATGTCCATCAATAGCCATGTTGAGGAAGAATGAAGCAGCAAGCGACTTTGCTCATCCAATACTTTATAATCTCGAAAAGTCATCACTTTTCGGAAGCCTGCGGGATAGGTGGCAATTTTAATTTTTTCGCCCAATTTGGGCAAGCGGTGAATATGAAGATACTGTCGCATTAATACCCAAGTCAAGTGTAATGACTCCAAATCCCAAACAGAGATTTTTAACTTGATGACATTTTGCATCGCTGTTTCGTGCATCAATTTAGAAAGTGCTAATGGACTAGCGCATTTGTTAGGGTCTATGTCATAAGCCTTGATGGTGTATTCGTCCTGAAAGCCTATTTGTGGCAGTTGTATTTGTTCCATAAAAATATTTGCGATATGATTTTGAGCAACTGACTGCCCATTTTAGTGTTCTCAATCTTAAAGATACAAACTTGGATAATTTTGAAAGAAATTAGAAAAATCATTGAGGTATATGATTCCATAGATCATACTAAAGAAAAAGTAGCATTAGCCTCAGTTGTTAAAGTGGAGGCTTCCTCTTATAGAAGAATCGGTGCTAGAATGTTGGTGCGGAGTAGCGGCAGTTGGATTGGAGGAATTAGTGGTGGATGCTTAGAGGGAGATGCCTTGAAGCGTTCAAAAATTGCTATTTTTAAGAATCAACCATCGAAGGTAGTCTATGACACGATGGACGATGACGCAAACCAAATCGGCGTAGGGCTAGGTTGTAATGGTCGAATTGAGGTGCTATTTACACCGATAAATACAGACGATCCCAATAATGACATTGAGCAGCTTCGAAGAATAGTCAAATGGAATCAGCCTGCAATCATTTTAAAAGTCATTGAAGCTAGTAATACATCCGATTTACTTGGACAAAGCCTCTTAGTCAACAAAGGAAGTGAGGCACTTGATTTTGCTGGGCTCAAAGCGCAAATGTTAAAGGCGCTTGTTGAGTCTGTTCAAAAAGAACGAAAACCGCTCATTGCTTCTTTGAAGAATGAGGCAGGTGATGAAGTAGAATTATTGGTTGAATTTATCAAGCCTGAAACGAGGTTAGTAATTGTTGGCGACAACTACGACGTAAATGCTATGGTTGGTGTAGTAAAAGAACTAGGATGGGCGATCTACATTATTGGCAGAGCGAAAAAAATAACTAAGGGTATATTTAAGCAAGCAAAGAGAGTAGTCGCCTATAATGAGGCTGATCAGATACCAATAGATAGCTTTACTGCCGTTGTCATTATGTCACACGATTACGATAGGGACAGAAAGGCATTGCTTCATTTCATCGCACGCCATCCAAAATATATTGGTTTATTAGGTCCTAAAAAGCGCAGAGAAAAAATGCAGCAAGAAGCTGAATTTGAGCAATACAATTTAGAAGCATTAGTTAATTTACACAGCCCTGTTGGTTTGGATATCGGAGCACAGACTCCCGAGGAGATTGCCATTTCAGTTGTTGCGGAAATTATCGCTACCTTCAGGGATCGAGATGGAGTACCTTTGAAGTACAGATCAGGAACAATACACGAACGAGCATTTCTAGATTGATCGTGATTTCAATGAAAGCCTCCAAAGATGGATAAGAAGTTTTTTTACAGGCTTAGGATGCTCAGGAAAAATCCCTGATTGCTAGTTGAAGAACTGCTATTGCTACTAAAAATCAAAGCCCATTTTGAAGTAAAACCTCATTCCTTCATTTGCATGGAATATGCCTACACTAGTGGCTAATTTCTCAGCCGTGTTTAAAAATAATCCTCCACCTTGTGAAATATGCCATTTATTTGAAATATCGTTTTCCACCCAAACTCTTCCGTAATCAAAGCCAGCAAAAAAGCCATACTGTACAGGGATGATATTGTTTTCTAATGCCCCCATAGCATACCGAATATCAGAGCTTTGAAAAAAAGATTGCTTACCTGTAAAACGTTGATTTCTAAAACCTCTTAATCCTTCATCTCCACCGATGCTTGCAGCCTGATAAAACTCAAAATCATTGCTAAAATTGAGATGGGCTTTTAGCTGCGTAGCGAATACTAATTTCCCAGATGGAATTAGTTTATAATCAAAACTAAGTTCGGGAATGAGGTAAAAGAACTTTCTCTCGTTTTGGGATAGATGCTGAGTAAATCCAGTTTCTATATTTGTAGAGATTCCAATAGTAGGGAAGACTTGATTGTCTTTGTTTTCAAAAGAGAAAATGGTTCTGATCGTTCCAAACTCTTTATTATCAAAGATACTATCAGATAATTGACTGTCCACAGCTGTAATTCTGTCAGGAGTATTTTCTACTTTTATGTTGCTATATTTCACTCCTGCGGTGATGCTTGCACCACCATAAGTTCTCCATTTTAAGCTAGGATTAAGAACAAACTGTTCTAGCAGTGTTCTGTTAAAGTCTAATCCCAATTCATCGTCACTGTTTTCTGTTTCATTTCCAAAACCAAAAAAATTAATACTAAATTTTGGAGTATTATATGAGGCATTAATAAATAAATTAGTTTGGTTAAAAATATTAGCAAATTCACCTTGATACTGAACCTCAAAACCAGAAGTCGCTGAAAAATAGGAAGCATCTATTCTATGCTGCGAAGTAAATGGATTTCTTTCAAATCCGTACAGCGTATGTATGTATGATAGCCCCGATATGATTCCTGCATCAGGATTATAGGCCAGTTTGGGCAAGACTTGGTTAAAATTATATTTATATTTATTATAATCATAAATATTTTGCTCATAGTGGTCTCTCAATTTTAGAGTAGCTCCTTGAGCTTTCTCCACATTATTCGTTTTCGACTTAAAGTCGTAAATAAAGATGTTCTTATTTCGATCAACTATGTAAGTATCGTCGTCCTGACCACCGATGAGTCTTATTTTTATTTTTTTGCTTTTTCCTACTACTTCAAAAATATCTTTATCCCCTAAACCATAGATCCATAGTTCTTTGGTTTGCTCCGTTGTAAAAGTATCCTGATAAAAGGGTTGCTCGATTTCACCTTTTTTTATCCTTGAAAAACTTAATTCGACAGTTCCATTAGGCCTTGCATTAATACGGATATAATCGTCTTTGTTTGTCGATTTTTCAATGCGGTTTTTTGAAAGATAATTGTAATATCTGTTGGCAATATCTGGAAGGTTTTCCCTTCGCTCTTTCAAAGTGCTTATTATTGTTTTTACTGTCTTGTCCTGTAGTTCTCTAGGGATATGCTCAAAAGCACTATCTATGACCTCATCAGTAATGTGTTCTTGTATATAAGCGACTTGTCGATCCCAACAACTTTTATCCATAGTCTCAAAGATGGTATGGTCTAATGGTATCGAAGTTACATTGGCACTTTTAATATTTTTGATACTAGCTTCGTAGCTTCTCATTCTTTTTACAGATAGCGGTAAGAATCCCCAAGCTGCTCTAAACAATAAACCATCTGACATTTTTGAAAATGCCTGATCTCTATCTCTTGGCAATGGTTTATAAATTTGTTTATTATTATACTCATATTCCATCCATCGCCATTGGTCTTGATGCCGATCCCAATCACCAATGAGCATATCGAATAAACGAGCTTTTAGAAACGCTTCTTCATCTACCATTACGGACTCATCTGATTCTACTTTATTAAACATATCTTCTGTATTGATGATGCTTCCGGTAAAACCTTCACCGCCTAAATTTTGATGCCCATCTGATGCGTGTTCTTCAAACAAATACAATTCATCACCAAATTCAGTATTAAATTTGCCAAGTGCATTTTGTTTGGGTACATACAATAATTCAGGATTTAGATGTGCCAAACCGATAGCATCAGACAGTGTACTTATGGTGAGAAAAGCATATGGATAAGCCCCTGTAAAGATGTCCATAATCATCTTATCTAAGGTAGAGTTTTCTAATTCTGGTTGAATATATTCGTCTTGAAACATAGAGCCTTGTAACAACTGAGTAGCATCCTTCCTCAAGGCTCTTAGTACATAGCGTTTGCCACTCATGTCTTTGAGGTGTAAGGAATTTGATTGCATACCTCCTCCTTTTCTGAATGGAATAAGACCACCTTTCAGTGTATCTAAATAGCTTACTTTCGCACCAGTAGGGATTCCATATTTTGAACGATATCTTCTTCCCCACAACGCTCTATGCCACTTGCCTTTGGTAACTTCCTCTTGGCTGTAAATTGCTTTAGAGACTTGCTCTTTCCCTACAGGATGGTAGCTTTGTTTGATATTTATGGTATCAGATTCATATACAACTGTTTGATATTCAATTTTATCTTTAGTAATAAATCGAACCGATGACGAACCATCTTTATACACATCTAAAACCGCATAACCATTTTCTCCATATGAGAATTGGTTGTTCATGGGTAGGTGTGTAGGTGTTCTCTTTGAAGCACTGCCGCTGACGATCTGCGTAATATCGTCTTGAACAATATACTGCAAGCTATGCTCGTGGCCAGATACAAAAATGACTTTTTCATTTTGTTTTGCCATGACGGAGAGTTTTTTTCTTAGGTTATTATAGTGTGTGTTGGACATATCTGCATTGACCACACCAGTAGTTCTACGAAGCACATTTTTGATTGTGCCTATCACAGGCAATGGGGTCATGTGATCTTTAAACGAATACTGACCACCGTGTTGACCGTTTGAAAACAGCGGATGGTGAATAGCAATTAAAGTCGTCTTACCGCGTGCTTTTTTTATTTCACTTTGAATTTCTTTTAAAAATTGGCTTTTGGATTGAATATCACATTCATTATTTATGGTTGGGTGTTTATCCCAATTAGTGATGTACCATTGAGAATCAATAATTAGTAGAATAATATTACTTGAGATATCTACTTTTTCTATTGGGCAACCGTTTTCTGGTTGGAAAGTGTTTTTACCTAACTGCTTTTCAATATACTTTTCCTGCCGTTTTAATCCTTCTACACCTTTTCCATACCAATCGTGATTGCCTGGAATAAAAAGAATTTGACCTTTAAAGTCTTTTACTGCATCTACTTGACTTTGAAGAATTTTCTCTGCTTTTTTTCTTTTCTTGCTATCTTTTTCGGGCATTCCTCTAGGATAAATATTATCCCCTAAAAACAGAACAGTGCTTGGATTTGATTCTTTTTTAAGAGAATCTTTGACTTGCAAAAGCGTCTGATTCTCTCCTTTTTCAGAGCCGCCATCGCCTAAGAGATAAAACCTATGTTCTATGCTCTGATTTTCTGTGATTACTGCGCTGCTTGGCGGATAATTTATTTGCTTATCGTAAGTAGCACAGCCAGATACCAATATTAAAATAATAAAAATCAAGAAAAACCTATTGAAAATTAAGCGCATAAAAAATAGATATTAAGTAAGCAATAGTAGTTAATATAATGCCAAATAAGAATATATAAAGCGAGAGTCTTATAAATATAAATTTCTTTTGAAGCTCTAGACCTTGATAGTAAAAATCCCTAATGAGGGAGAGGTATAAATAATTTCTATCGTTGAGTAATTCTAGGAAGCCCCATTCAAAATCAGGATATTTCATATTGTGAAAATTGCCAAAGTAAAGTAAATTACCTTTCTTATTGCGGATTTCCTCTTCTGTAAATCTTCCTTGTGTTTTTATTGGAGCTATCGCCAAGACAGAAAATATAATAGAAAATACATTTATAAATATCAGAATAATAATAGGCATTTCTTTGGTAAAATTCAAGGTGCCATCGTAGCCTCCCATTACTCTACCAACAATGAGCGAAAGCACAATAGTATTGACGGTTATCATTATGTTAGCCTTGCTATCAACTAATCCTTTTAATACGTAGTGGTTCTTAGAAGTTGTCCTAAAAATAGTTTGAATACCTCTATCGTCTTGACCTTTAGTTTTCGAGAGCTTCTTTTTTAGCTTTTTTAACTCTTTTTCGTTGATGTTTAGTTCTTGTTCTAAAATTAAATCATTTTGGTAAACAATTTCTTTTCTTTCCTTTTTCAGCTTTTTCTGAATATCTTTTTTGTGATTTGAAAAATGTTCACTCGCATAATTCGTCTGAAACGACTGGCTTTTTAGAAAAGCTCTAGTGCTATTGAGCCATTCAATTTTTGTATTAAAAAAACCTCTTGCAACCAACTGGTCATACACTTTTATCAACCGATTTTGACCATTTATAGGGCAGGAAAGATCAATTAAAAAGGCATCACTCACGATTTTTGCCTCTACGCTAGTTTTGGGTTCATCCAGAACCGCTTCAATAGCTACAGCTAACGAAGTATTGAGTATGTTGTCTATTACTGAAAATTTAGCATGAATTTCTTTAGCACTATTTTTTAAACTAGATTTATCGAATTCGTAAAAATTATGACTTTCCTGTAAGTAAGTTAATTGAATAATGTAAGTAGCTAAATAAATAATATCAGTATTTTTAATCTCTGACGGCTCACTCGCAATAAGCTGCGACACATCTTTTTCAATTCTATAAAACCACTGCTCATCGGTGTAAATATTTATAGAATTATTTTGATCAATTTTTTCAAGAATATATTCTTTTATACTATTCATTTTCATAGTATGTTATGTTTTTCAAAGTTTTAATTATTGCTTTGTTTGCTCTGATTAATCTGTAAGCAATTTAGACACTTTTCTTCGCAACAAGGAGCAAAACAGCTATTGGTTTTGGTCTTACACACGACACGGAGTAAATTTACCGATTATTATAGTAGATAAATCTTTGTCCGTTACTAAAATATAAAGTCTAGATACTCTTTTTTACTTGTAATAAGTCATTTTATCAGAAAAAATATAATTTCAATCCAAACTTAGCAAACTTATAACATTTATTTAGTCCCCAATTTTCCTTAAACTTGCATTAAAATTAAACAATACTACCGCTATGAAATTCACCTACTTCTTGAGCACCTGTAGCTTACTTTTTTTGTCTTCATTTATCTTCTGCCAATCCACCTTGCAAGTCGAAAATGTAGGTAATATCTATGCCATTGGCGCTCTATTCGGTCCGAATGTACAAACACCTATTACTGCTGAAATTGTGGAAGTAAATGATGGTGCGGATAGTAGCGATGGCTGTTCGCCTTCTGTGAATGACCTAAGTGGCAAAATTGTGCTGATTAGTCGTGGAAATTGCGACTTTGTAGCAAAGGCATTGAATGCACAAGCAGCGGGCGCAGTGGCAGTCATTATTTGCAATAACGATATAGCCAATCCCAATCTTTTACTCTTTTTAACTGGCAACGACACAGGACAAGTCAATATCCCTGTAAAGGGCATCACGCTTAATGACTGTAATAGAATTAGGACTGCTCTAACTAATGGTTCAGTTTTAGCTACGCTATTTCCTGCTTTTAACAATCTGTGTGCAGAGGCACTTCCCATCCAACCTGGTACTCATCAAGTTGATACGATTTACGCCGATCCGGTTTTGAACAGCCTAGGTGGCGCACCTTCTCACCCCTTTGATGCTTCGGCGGCCGTTTGGTTTTCTTACACGCCTGAACTGGATGGCATTATGACCGTCAGTGCTTGTGAAGGTGGTGCGGACACTCGCCTTTGGGTTCATACAGGTTCTTGTGATTTGGCACGCTTGGACTTAATCACGCTTATTGGAAGCGATGATGCCTGTCCCTTTGAACTTGGGAATAATGAAGACTTATACGCTTCTGAGGCTAGCTTACCAGTACAGGCAGGCGTTACTTATTGGATAGAATGGGACGATAAATGGGAAAATACAGCATTCAGCTTCTCGCTTGACTTCACGCCTCAAACACTCACAATGGAAAGAGGTCAAGACTGTTCTAGTGCAATTGAAATTGAAACAGGCATATTTGAACTAGATAGCATCAGTCGCTTTGGTCAAACTGAATTAGACAATCCATATGGTTCAGAGTGGTTTAGATTTATGCCCGATGAAACGGGTTTGCTTTCCGTAACTTCTTGCCAAGGAGGGAGCGATACAAAAGTAACCCTGCATGAAGGAAGTTGTGAGAATTTAATTCCTATTGCTCGCTCTTCTTCTGGCTGTGCTGCATTTGTGAACGATACGCTAGCTGCTCGACTTGATGCAATTCCTGTTGAAGCGGGCAAAACTTATTACATTGAATGGTCAGGCAAAGACGACCAAACAGGTTTCCTTTTTGAAGTGAGTTTAAGTACCATGCAAATGATTGATGTAACCTTCAATGTGGACATGAATTTTAAAAATGTAGCCAATACTAGTGTCAATCTATTTTACAATATTCCGCCACAAGAAGACATCAAGATTGCTGCTTTATTGGATGAAAATGAGGATGGTATCTGGAGTGTTACTCTACCAATTAATGTTTTGGATACTGTTTTATATGTATTTGCCAATGGAAACGAAGCAGAAAGTGTGCCAATAGCTTGCAAGGCTGAGGATCAAAATTTCAGAAAAGTAATTGTAAATGAAGGTAGTCAAGTTTCGTTAGAGACTGTTTGTTTTGGAAGTTGTAAACCCTGTAGCCCCATTAGTTGCAGCGAACCCCGAGCAATTGTCAAAGAAGATTTTGACAACTACAACTTAGGAATAATTGGGAATCAATCTGACCGCTGGACAACTTGGGATGGTGAACTAGAGCAAGAAGGTATTGTTACATCAGAGCGAATCTTTTCAGGAACTAAGGCCTTGAAAATCGCTGGAAATAATGGCGATCAAGATGTACTATTATTGCTTGATGACCGAACAGAAGGGCACTATTCATTGACGTGGAAGCAATTTGTGCCAACAGGACAACGAGCATATTACAATATTCAAAAATTTCAAAACGATCCAGGCATTGAATTTGCTTTTCAAGTGCAGTTCAATCAGGATGGCACTGGCAGTTTGGATGCGGGTAAGATACAGGCAGCAACCTTCAACTTCACACAGGATGAATGGATAGATGTTCAACATTTTATTGATTTAGATGAGGATGTCATTCGGCTCTATATTGATGGAGCATTTGTGTATGCTTGGAAAATGAATTTTGCTGTCTTTGAACCCTCAGGTACGAAAAGTCTAGGAGCTGTTAATTTCTTTCCAGCACAAGGCGAACATTTGTATTATATAGATGACATTGAGCTATTGGAAATTCCAACAGCAACAGAAGGTTTATACGCTCACACCGCAGAATCCATTGATGTGGGCAATCACGCTACTCCAAGTTTGACTTGCTTTGGTGCAAATTTTAATACTCAAAACACGAAAGGTCAGAGTGGTTATTGGTACACTTATAGGCCTACCGAAGATGGCTACATTGCGATAAATACCTGTAATCTAACTAACCAGAATACTAGAATTTGGTGCTTTCAGGATAGCTTCCAGTTTAATATTCAAGGCGTAAACGACGATCAATGCAGCCAGCAATCCTACCTTGAAGTCCCAGTAAAAGCCAATACAATTTACTACCTTCTTTTCGATAATTTTCATGACAGCCAAAGTATTGATTGGGAGTTGTCCTTTTTCCCAGCCCCACTTCCCGAAGGCGATTTTTGCGCCAGTGCAATACCCATTGATGTAGGAATAACGACTATTGACACACTCAATGGACAAAATGTGGTAGCAGGCAGTAGCATTGGCTATGAAGTGGAAGATTTTACGCTGTTTAGTAGCTCCGAGTGGTTTGCTTATACTGCTCCTGCTGATGGTTTTATGGATGTATTCTCCTGTGATCGTTTACCTGATGCCACTAAGCTCTATATCTACGAAGGTAGTTGTAGTTTCAAACATTTACAGCTAATAGCAAGTGATGAAAATGGCTGTCAAGATAGCACATCTGTTCGAGATGTAGCAGTGGAAGCTAATAGAACATACTATATTGAATGGGTATCCAAAAGTAACGAACGAAAGGGCTTTGACTTTCAGTTGGACTTTTTCAATCCAAGAGTAGCAATTACTTTTCAAGTAAATATGGAACAATTGGCTGCGGATGGAAGCCTATCAGGACAAGGGGCTTACTTAGGCGGCTCATTTAATGATTTTGAGACACAGCAAATGTTAGACGAAGATCTCGATAATATCTACACGCTCTCGCTCAATCTATTCAAGGGCGACACTATCCAATATCGCTACTACAATGGTCCGTTCAGTGATGAAGACATCAATACTATGTTTGGAGAAGCTTGTTTTGATGCTAATGGCAATCGCCAATTAATAGTAGGAACGCAAGATACTATGGTTGGCTTGACTTGCTTTGGATTTTGTGCAGATTGCGATATTGTATCGAATACAAATCATACGTTTGCCAAAACAGATTTTAATATTTTCCCCAATCCAACTACAAATATGTTAACGATTCAGTTTGTTGAAATATACGACGAAGAGCTTGAAATCAACTTACTCAATCCATTTGGAAGAATCATAAAGCAGCAGAAGTCTAATTTGCAAACAACTGTTTTTGACTTGAGTAAACTAGAAAAAGGTGTTTATTTTATTCAACTCAAGCAAGGAAACAAAACCATTATTCGCAAAGTAGTTGTGCAGTAAACTTTAAGTTAATATTTGATTGATTGTTTATCGAGATCAATGCTTCAACCTCCGCCCCAGCCAACTACTCATCCCCACTCCAAAGACCACAATTGTTATAGAACTCAGGGGCATCAAAATAGCAGCAATGACAGGCGAGAGCAAGCCTTGTACGGCAAAACTTAAACCTACAATATTGTAGATAAGTGCTAAGAAATAAGCACCAAATACCACTTTTCGACTTTGTTGTATAAACGCAAAATATTGTGGTAGTCGCTCTAAATTGTTAGCAGTCAAAATGGCATCGCAGGCGGGAGAAAAGTTGTTGATATTTTCTGTTACGACTATCCCGACGTCGCTCTGCTTCAATGCACCTGCATCGTTCAAGCCATCGCCGATCATCATCACGTTTTCATTATTCGCTTGAGCAATTTGAATATAGTTGAGCTTGTCCTGTGGGCTTTGATGAAAGCGCAACTGACTGTTTGCCCCGAAATAAGGCTTTAGGCGTTCTCGCTCGCTATCATTATCACCAGAGAGCAGAGACAATTCATACTGAGCTTTCAATTGTTTTAATAAATCCGCTAAATGTTTGCGGTAGCGATTCTGGAAGGTAAAGTAGCCACTTAATTGATTGTCAATTTCAATAAATACTCCTTTTTGATTAACCTGAATTTCATTCTTCAAATCCAACATAAACTCAGGTGAACCTACTCGAACAGCTATTCCATTTACTTCTGCTTTCACACCTTGACCAATCACTTCCTCAAAATGCGCTATCGGTAGCAATGAAAATTGATCAAAGTAGTCATCCAATGCTCTACTTTTAGGATGCGAGGAAGGATGCACCACCGAACGAATCATTTGTTGCCCTAGAGGTGTTAGTGCTCTTCCTATAAAATTAATTTCTGGCTTGGAATGATCCGTGAGCGTTCCCGTTTTATCAAATACAATATGACCAATGCGCTGTATTCGATCAATGACATTAATGTGCTTGACGTAAAATTGATGTCTGGCGAGGATACTCAGCACATTGCCATAGGTAAATGGAATGGACAAGGCTACTGCACAAGGACAAGCAATAATCAATACTGCCGTAAAAGCATTGAAGGCGATAGATAAGTCTTTGGGCAACCAAAAAGCCAAGGTCAAAAACGCTACTGTCAAGATGATATAGGTGAAAAATTTTCCAATTTGGTTGGCGAGTTGTGTACTACTTGGCTCTTCTTTTTCAAAAGCAGTGTTGTTCCAAAGTTGTGTCAAATAGCTCTGTTCCACCTTTCTAGTAATGGTTAATTCTAGCTCTTCTCCTACTTGCTTCCCTCCCGCAAAAATTTTGTCTCCTATGCTTTTTCGTACTGGCTCGGACTCGCCTGTTACAAAGCTGTAATCAATACTCGCATTTCCTTTCACTAGCAGTCCGTCAGCGGGTATTAGTTCTTGATTTTTAATTAAAATGTTATCGCCTACTTGCAGTTTATTCAGCGCAACAGAAACCATAGCTTGACCTTTTCTTACTAATGCTGAAATGGGAAAGTAAGACTTATAATCCCGTTCAAAGGAAAGCGTGTGATAAGTTTTCTGTTGAAACCATTTGCCAATTAGTAAAAAGAACACCAGTCCTGCTAAGCTATCTAGGTAACCCGCTCCAGTAGCTGTTATAATTTCGTACAGACTTCTCAGGAATAAAGTCAATATTCCAATTGAAATAGGCACGTCAATATTCAATTGTCTTTGCTGAATGCCCAACCATGCTGATTGCAGATAATCCTTGCCACAATACAACAATACAGGAATAGACAATGCAATATTCAGGTAGCCCAACCATTGTTGGAATATAATTTCTTCCAAGCCTAAATACTCAGGAAAACTCAGCAACATGATGTTACCGAAAGCAAAGCCAGCAACGCCCAATTTGTAATAAAGCGATTTTGTAACAGCTTTAGCTCTAGGTTTGTCAAGTTCGTTGAGGTTAAGTTCTGGAGCATAACCGATTGAAGCTAGTAGCTCCACTAACTTTCGTAGGCTTGTTCTTTCTGGATCAAAAGTTAGATGAATTCGCTTTTTCAAGAAATTCACTTTTGAAGTCATTACTCCGTCGTTGAGTTTGTAAAGATTTTCAAGCAACCAAATACAAGAAGCACAATGAATCTGAGGCAAATAAAAGCTAACCTTGGTTTGCGTACCGTCTGTGAATTCAATCAATTTTTGTCTCACCTCGTCGTCGTCCAAATAAGCATATTGTTGCAGCACACGACCCTTTAAGGTAAAGGCAGCATTTTCATCTATATTGTAGTAGGTGCATAAATCATTCTCCTTGAGTATTTCATACACCATTTTGCAGCCTTCGCAGCAGAAGTATTGAGCTTTTTCTTCTTGCAAAACAATTGAGGTATCCTGACACTCTTCTCCGCAGTGATGGCAAAGGACTTTTTCTATCGGAGTAGTTGATTGTGCTACCGTATTCATATTTTTTTGTTCAAGTGCTTTACCAAAGGTGAGATTTGTCCTTATAGAATAGGGTGACAAAAGTCAGTTTTTGGAGATGATGTTTTGCTAATTCTTTGGATGTGTGGAGGAGGAGCCAAAAAATCGAATCACTGCAGCAAATAATTAACGTAGAAGAATAACACCAAGTATATCCACAAGCCATCCAAGAAATGCCAGTAGATAGTAAGCAAACGCAAGCGCAGCCGCTTCTCTGGATCAGAAAAGTAAACGAGTACGCTGACAGGTTCTCTCATTCTTTTGTAGGCTTTCCAGAGGAATACTCCTAAAAACGGTAAGCCACCAATAACGTGAGCAAAGTGCAAGCCCGATATAACGTAAAGGTATGAAGTTGAGACATCTTTATTGATGACGCTACCTGCTGCAAAGAGTTGTTGCCATGCCACAAACTGTAAACCCATGAATATTAAAGATATAATAATGGTACTGAGCAGTGCAAATTGATAGTTCCTAGTATTATCTTTTAGATAGGAACGCTTTGCCCAGACCATGGTGGCACTGCTAGCAAGTAAAATGAGCGTATTGAAAATAAATAAGTTAGGAAGTCTAATAGGTTCTAGTCCTTTCTCGAATCGAGTATAAACAAAAGAGGCGGTTAAGGTAACAAAAATTGCTCCTAGACTGATGAGTGATAAGGTCAATAGTACATTTAGTGGATGAAAGGCTAAGTTTCTGTATTCCGATTCGTTTTCTTCTTCGTGCACTTGATTCATATTAGTATATCAGTTATGTGTTTTTTGCTGATCTTCGGCATCTTTCACTGCAATACTTTACCTCGTCCCAGACCTTTGCCCACTTTTTTCGCCAAGTAAAAGGTCGCCCACAAACAATACAGTCTTTCTGAGGTAAGTCTTGCTTTTTCTTCTGTTTTGGCATTGCGATAAGCATGTAGCGTTTAATATAAACATTGTAACGCAAAATGAGAAAGGATGTTTATGCCCAAACTAATTGTGGTACACCGTTTATGTAACCGTACACAATAGCATTTTGCTCGTATTGCCTAGCTAGTTCAAGAGCAGTGATTAGTTTAATGTTAGGAATAAAAAATCCGATTTCAGTTTGCCAGTTTTCATCGCTAGGTCGCCCTTCAGAAAAGTAAAGATCAGTATATTTTAGTTGTCGCAAAGCAGTTTCTAAATGAGCATTTCGATATTCATTTTCTGACTTAGAGCGCATCTGAGAGTAAGGATTCGCAGCAGTCATTTTTACCCAAGTATTGATATTGTTGGCTTTCAACCAGTTATTAAAATCAGGATGAAATACATTGATTTTGAGATTAAATTGAATAGCATCGGTTTTGAGCACGTAAGTAGTATCTAAGTACGCCTGCTTAAATTGAGCTTTTTCATTTACAGTCATAGTGTTATTGTTACATGACTTTAATGTAGAATTGATCTCCCTCTTAGTTGCCAAAAAAATTCTACATTTTTTAATAATCTACTTTTAATCAGTATTTTATGATTTTTAAATTTTAGTAATATACAATTTATAAATCACATTCAAATTGATTGTATCAATAATTATATCATATATTTGTGTCGTCGAGCTGTTGCAAACAATTCTGTTATGACTATTTAGTGCCGAAGGTACTTATAATGGCAACAATACACTTACTGGGCTTGAATGGAAAAGTGCATGCACTCTTCCAACCAGCATTTGCTAAACTTACTTTGCATTGAGCACAGGCTCAATAAACAAATTATTGTAAACAATTCAGATAAAGTAATAACATATTAAAGTCCGAAGTAGTGCTAGTTCTAACACTTAAAAAATATAGTGACAATGAGGAGCTGGCAACTAGTAACACTACTTTTGTTGATTACACTTCAATCAAGCTGTCCGCTATTAGGGCAGATAAATTACACTGCGAACGATCTTGTTATCCCCTATGAAGGTCATTTTGGTTATGGCAGTAATTTGGGGTATTATCCACCTTTGACTACTGAAGAGCTAGGGGATTTAGCCTTTGGCAATGCTCAAAATGAAATTGAAGGTGCTGGTATTACAACCCTTCGATCAGCACTTTTTGGGCATTTCCAAGAAGACTGGGGATATGATTTTCGAATACCAACTTTTGAGTATTACCAATCACTAGGCGATACAGACCATGTTCTTTTTTTAGGGTATCCACCTGAAAAATACAGGGATACCACTTTTTATTGCGACACGATGCGCTCTGAATTGTATGCCAATTTATATGAGCCTATTTGGGATGACGGATTGAATGGTACGCCTGTGAACGAAGATAACTATTATGCAAATTATGTTTATAAGACTGTTACGCTCTACAAAGACTATGTAAAGTTTTGGGAAGTCTGGAATGAACCAGATTATTCATTTTCAGCTAGTTCTATTCATGGACAAGAGGAAGAAAATAGCTGGTGGAATAAAAACCCTAATCCTTGTGATTATGATATTCACGCACCTATTTTCCACTATATCCGGATGCTCAGAATCAGCTATGAAGTCATTAAGTCAATTGATGAAGGACTGTATGTAGCGATAGGTGGCATTGGCTATCCCAGCTTTCTAGATGCTGTGTTAAGAAATACAGACAATCCCAACAATGGCAGCATATCAGAGGATTTTCCTTTAGGCGGAGGTGCTTATTTTGATGTATTGAGCTATCATGTCTATCCGCATATTGACGGAAGCCTTAGAACGTGGAACAATCAAAAACGACAATTTGATTACATGCGAAATTCAGACGAGGCGGTAAAAGGCGTGATTGATCTTAGAGATCGATTCAGAGAAGTGTTATTTGATTATGGCTACAACGGTAATATCTATCCGAGAAAAGAATGGATAATTACGGAGTCTAATGTACCTAGAAAACCTTTAAATGGCGGATTTGGCTCTGATGAAGTGCAACGAAATTTCATTGTTAAAGCCTTAGTAGAAAGTCAAAAAAACGACATTAAGCAATTTCATATATTTACTTTAGGCGATAAGTGGGACGAAGCTGACGCACAAAATAAATATGATGAATATCAAATAATGGGTCTCTATGATAGGCTCATTAATCGGAATGTATCAGAAGTGGAACTGAATGATGTTGGAATAGCCTATCGCACTTGTGCTAGATTGCTCCACAAAAAACGATTCGCTCCTAATCTTTTTCAAGATTTACTGCTTCCTCCAACTGTGAATGGAGGTGTCTTTACAAGTGATTACGGGAAAAAAGTATATGTACTTTGGGCAGTTGCCACACAAGATCAATCAGAGCAGGCTAACTACACCCTTAATTTAAGTAAGCAAACTGGCACAAAAAAATTCATACAGCACTATTGGCATAGCAGCGAGCGTGGTGATTCGGTAATTGTAAGTGGACAACAAATACAACTGAATAGTACACCTATTTTTTTGACACCTCTCGAAGAAGAGGATAATCCTTTAGAGGCTCGTTATGCTTTAGAAGTATTTCCAAATCCATTTTCTGATCGATTGACGATAAAACTTAATGTTGAGAATGCTCAATCTATAACGCTTCGTTTAATAAATCAAATGGGGGTAGAAGTGGTCAGTTTATTAGATGATGAATGGAAAGAATCAGGAGAGTATAAGTGGGTATTGGATGATACACTATTTGAAGGACATGTATTTTTCTTGGAATATATTATTCAGAATGAAGTTAAAAGGGTGTTAATTATAAAAGAGAGTTAATAAAGTCTATGAAGGCTTGGGAATGAAAAGATCAAGTTGGACTTAGCTTGAAAAAGCATGATTTAGAGGAGAGAAGCAAATATCTAACATTTACAAATGTTACTATTTATTGATTAAGTTCATCTTTATTGACGTTGGTTGTAACTTTTCAAATACTTGAAACGAACTATCACCAATAAGACAATTTACATAGAAATCACCCGATGTATTATTAACCTGTCGGGAGGCACTACAAGCGTAGTGCCTTTTTTTTGTGAATAAACTTTATCTTCGGCTTGTATTATCTCAGGATGAGTTTTAACTAACAAACTTTAGACAATGCAGCCATCTATCGCCACTGCCAACTTCTTCTTAGACTGTGCCTTTCAGATTCATTATCCGATGGATTCCCAAAAGCTAGTTGCACTTACCTATATTGCACATGGCTGGCATTTGGGTATTACAGGTCGTCCACTGCTTTCAGAGTCAATAGAGGCGTGGCAAGCAGGGCCTGTTGTTCCTTCTGTCTATCATCAATTTGCATCAAATGCTCAGTCTATTACCAGCTATGCGACGAACTATGCTGAGGGAGATTTTTTTGCGCCAAAAATAAAAAATGTGGACATCCAAAATGTACTGAGTCGAGTTTGGAAAGTTTATCAAGAAATTGATACCAACCAATTAGTTGATATGTGTAAAAAAAGGGGAACACCTTGGCATACCACTTGGGTAAATAGAAAACCCTCGGATTGTATTGCTATCATAATTCCCAATAATACAATTTTATCTTATTACAAATTGAGGGTGGATAAAGCACTCATACATTAATTGGTCTTACCAATCTCCTGCTCCATCTTTTTTAACAGTTCCATTGACTTACTGTAAAGACTATCCATGCGAATAGGATCATTCTGCATTGCATCCAACGTCTTGTTAAACTCCTCCATAGTTACGCCATGTATCTCGTATATTTTGTCGAAATACACATTAATGATGCTATCTTTTTCTTCACGAACATAAGGCTGTGCGGCAATTTCTGCGAGGTAGGCATCTACGAATACTTTTACAAATTTATCCTCTGGAATTAAAGTTGTTTTCTTTTCGCTACAAGCTGTGGCAACAAATACAAACAACAATAAACCTAGTAAACAGTATCTACTATTTGACATTATGTATCAATTTTGCTCATCAAAAGCGGGATCTTTTGTAGGCTCGTATGGCATTTCCTTCTTAGAAAGTATGCGACGATAGCGTTCTGGATGCAAGCGAATATCTTGTAGCAAAAAGTCTAGGTTTTGCATGGCTTTATCTATCTGTTCATAAAGGGTAGCGTCATTCACTAGCTTACCGAGTGTGCCATTGCCTTTATTTACTTGATCTAGTAGTAATTTTATATCAACTATAGCTGCGTCTGCACCCGACAAAGTGTTATTTAGATTTTCAACTGTTCCTTCGACCGATTGGACTGTATTTACCAAATTTAATTTTGATATTTCACGGGCGAAGGTATCCACATTTGAGATAATGCTTTCTAGGGCTTGGCTCTTCCCCTCAACCGTTTTTGTCAAAATAGCTACATCGTCCACAATGCTATTGATCTCACTTGAATTTTGACGAATTAGTGCATTCAAACTTGATGTAGTAGTTTTTAAGTTTTGTAATATGATATCCATATCGCTGAGTGCTTTCCCAATCGCTGAATTTTCATCACTTACTGTTTGACCCAAAGAGTCAAGCACAGATTTTGCACCTTCTGAAACAACGGATACATAAGATTTTAATTCATCAGGCGAACCTAACATCGTGGACATTACGCCTTTCAAGCCACCTTTGAGATAATCGCCACTTTCTACACAATTTGTACCACTACAAGGGCGATCAAAATGAAGAATAACGCGTTTTTCTCCCAAAAAATCTGTTGTAGCAATTATAGCTACTGCGCTTTTCGGAATCGGCAGATTTGTCTCAATTGCCATTTCTACGATCACAGTCTTTAGGTTCTCGGGATTGAGCTCTACTGCTGTTACTACTCCTACCTTCACACCACTTCGCATGATAGAAGTGCCTTCACGTAAGCCATTTACATCTTCGTATTCTGCGTATATAACTTTGATGCTATCCAGAATATTACGACCTTCCACAAATTTGTATCCCCACAAAAAAAGCGCAATCGTAACAATGGCTAGCAATCCAATTTTTATTTCGTTAGACATAAATTATTGTTTGGTTGAACAAAAGTAATAAGCCTTGATGAAAACGCATGAGTTTATGAGAGGTTTCATATTAATCCTAAAGCAATACCATCAAATACTTTAGTGAAAAAATCAAAAAGTCTCAGAATCGTAACTTTCCGTATATTTGCTCATAAAACTTATTTTTTGACAGATAACTTACAATTGTCCAGTTATGAAACGATTATTCAACCTCGTCAATAACGACAGACTCAAGGAGCAGATGCTCCAAAGTGATGAGAAGCGCATCACGCTCTCTTTTTATCAGTATGCCCATATTACAGATACAGTAGCTTTTCGCAATCAACTCTATCTGGGCTTAAGCGAATTTAACGTGTATGGAAGGATTTATGTAGCTAAAGAGGGAATCAACGCTCAAATTTCTGTGCCTCAAGAGCAGTTCGAGGGAATGAAGTGTTATTTGTATAGTTTCGATTTCTTGGATGGTATTCGACTCAATATTGCAGTGGATGATGACGGAAGGTCATTTTACAAACTCAAAATTAAAGTTCGAGAAAAAATTGTAGCGGATGGCTTAAATGATGCTAACTTCGACGTTACTAAGCGAGGTAAAGAATTAACAGCCAAAGAGTATAATGAATTAGCAGCACAAGAAGATACCCTTGTTGTAGATATGCGAAATCACTACGAGAGTAAAGTGGGCTACTTTGACGGGGCTATTTTGCCAGACGTTGAGACTTTTCGTGAGGCTCTGCCTTTGGTGGAAAAAATGTTGGCAGATAAAAAAGACAAAAATATCATCATGTATTGTACTGGTGGTATTCGCTGCGAGAAAGCTAGCGCTTATTATTTGCACAAAGGATTTAAGAACGTTCACATGGTGAAAGGTGGCATTATTAGTTATGCTCGACAGTGTAAAGAAGAGGGGCTAGAAAACAAATTCATTGGTAAGAATTTTGTATTCGACGAGCGTGTGGGAGAACGCATTGGCGAGGAAATTGTAGCCGAGTGCCATCAATGCGGAAAACCCTGCGATGTGCATGTCAACTGCGCCAACGATGCTTGCCACATTCTTTTTATTCAATGTGAGGAATGTGCTAAAAAATATAATGCTTGCTGCTCGAAGAAATGTGCTGAGTTCAAAGCCTTACCTGAAGCAGAGCAGGAAGCGTTGAAAAAGACTATCGAGTTTAACGGGAAAAAATTTGGAAAGGGGAGATACAAGGCTTCATACAAAGACGAAGCATTAAATCTTGAATAAAAGTTTTGCACACAGTTGTTGATGCCTTTTACACTTAAATGGCAAAAAAATAGATGCGCTTGACCTCTTTTGTTAATTGATTGTTAAGAGTTTAGCAATTTTGGTAAAAATAAGTGCTGATTTTCCACATTTCACCCTGTGTTTCTCACATTTTATACTCGCTTTTTCAACATATGTTGACAACATTGTGGACTAATTATACTGGATTTGCATTGTTTAGAAGGTTACTTTTGATTGTCTTAATAGAGAAAACTAATATATCGAACATACTATGGCTAATAACAACCAATACGATTCAAACAAGATCCGCACTCTTAACGCTTCTGGAAGAAATAAGAAAAACGAAGACCTCAGCCATTTTGTGTACGGCAAGCTACCACCACAAGCTATCCCACTGGAAGAAGCGATTTTAGGGGCAATTATGCTAGATAAGGATGCCCTACCTGTTGTTTTGGATATACTGCGCCCCGAGAGCTTCTATAAAGATGGCCATCAAAAAATTTATAGGGCGATGATGAGCCTATTCGAGAAGTCGCAAC
>CAYWKD010000017.1:0-62787 GCA_964458705.1 uncultured Saprospiraceae bacterium
ATAATCTTTGCATTTTAATTTTTATTTGAAGATTAAAAGTATTTTGTCGATCGACATGTCAACTTAATTATGATTGAAAAGGATAAAACGCTGCACGCCGAGATGGATAATTTTAAAATTGTAATTGGCTTTTTGGGTGTTTTGATAGGTGATTTTATCTGCAATTTCTTGCTTTTGCTCTTATAAAGCATAGCCTTCCAAGCTATTCTAACAGAAATTTATATTTTCGCAGTCCTATTACAAGTACAGAAAAGTTAATGTTATGACATCTGAGTAGAAATTGATTCATAGCGCAATAAATCATTATTTGATCGGTTTTGAAATACATGTAAATCTATCTCTTCAAAAGATGTAGATCACATATTTATCACACTATCAATTACCGAGTTTTTAGAAACTGATTTAAGTATGAGAATACTATTTTACTTGCTACTTTCTGCCATATCTCTGCCATCCATAGGGCAATATATTGGTGTAGCTCCTTTTGCACCTCAACAAGGTGGCTTAATTATTAATGAAATTTCAAATGGAACAGGGGTTGCTGAATATTTTGAATTAGTAGTGCTTGGAGACCCCAATAATCCTCTAGCACCAGTCAATCTTGAAGGTTACATCATTGATGATAATAACATTGATGAATCAGGTGAAGGTACTGCTGGAGGATATATCTCATTTGGTAATTGCTATAATGCAGTACCTCCAGGTTCTATTATTGTTGTTTATAACGCAGTTGATAAAAATGCGACCATTCCGGCAGATGACGAAAACGATGATAATGGAGATAATGTGTATATTATTCCAAGCAATAGTTCATGTTTAGTGGTTTGCAATAGTAATCCTGGTGGTAATACTACTTCCTACTGCCCATGCGAAGACCCAGCAGCTTCTGGGAGCATATGGCAATTAGGGCTAAGAAATAGCGGAGATATATTTCAGGTGAGAGATCGTTGTGAAACAGTAGTACATGCTATTTCTTGGAGCGACAATGGTAACTTACAATTGACGGCAGATGTAAGTAGTAGCCCAGTACATTTTCAATTTTCAGGAGATCAATCGCAGAATGTTATTCGCTTTTTAAATACAACAGGCAATAACTGGAATAATATAGCAAATTATACAAGTTCAAATATTGTCGGAAACGAAACTCCAAGTGGTGCGAATAGTCGAGAAAATCTAGATTTTATCAACGCAATAAGAAATGGAACATTCAATTATGATGGTGTGGTCAGTTCTTGTCAAAGTGCCGATGCTGGTGATTTATTGCCTCCCAACGATGCAGGCTTCACATTACCCATTCAGTTAAATTCAGGTGATGACATAGGAGCATTCACACCTACCTATAATGCAGCAAATGAGATACAGCCCGATGCAGCAAGTGGTTTTACAATAGCTTATGCTTATCTTTTAACTAACAACAATGCTCCTGATTTCAGCATAGTTGATTTTAACTTGACAGGAGACTTCGATTTCAGTGGATTAGCAGACGGTTCTTACATCGTGTGGGGCTTATCTTTTGTAACAAACGATCCTACTTTCAATATTGCAAGTATTTCTACACTTGCTTCTGTGACAGAAATACAAAATACCATTCTGAACGAGTGTAATGTGAGCGTCGATCTGGATAATCGTACTGAATCTGGCGAATTAGTAGAGATTATTATTGGTGATGCCGACTGTTCCTTGAGTTTATCAAAATCTGATGTGCAATGCCCAAGTGATCAGACAGGTAGCATTCAGTTAACAATTAATGGAGGCAGTGCGCCCTTCACGATTGATTGGAATGTAGATAGCTTAGACGGGCTGGAATCATTAACTAACTTAGGATTAGGCACGTACATTGTAAATGTTTCTGATGGCGCTACCTGTAATATAACAGACTCTATTGAGATAATTGCGGAACGACCTGAACCAGATTTTACGGCTACTTGGCAAGATAATATTTGTCCTAACGAATGTGCGACGGCAGAAATTTCCTTTACTGGTACACCTCCTTTCTCTTTAAACTATCAGGCTAGGCTAGGTGTGTTTACGCTCGGTTTAAGCGGTACCGTACAGCAATCTGATACTAGCCTCATCATTTGTCCGGCGGACTTCAATATTAGTACAGGAGGATTGGTTGAAGTAGAGTTTTATACGCTTTCAGATGCCTTTTGTACTAGCCAAATAGATACAACACTTACAGGAAATATTCTTGAAGCACCAGAAATTACACTCACAGACAATCTCTGCACAGGCAATTCTATTACAGTAAACGGAACAGTATATGATGTCAATAACCCAACTGGTCAGGAGGTATTCCTTAATGCAGCAGCAACAGGTTGTGATAGTATCGTTAATATTGATTTAACATTTATCAACTCTACTTTAACGGTTGATCCTATTGTAACTAATGCAGATTGTGCAAGTACAGCAGGAGGCGCTATTGATCTAAATGTAACTGGATCAACTGGCAATGTTACCTTTGATTGGAGTGTGGATAGTTTAGACGGGCAGCAAAACGTTGATAACCTTACAGATGGATTCTACTCAGTAGAAGTGTTCGATGACAGTGGTTGTAGTGTATTACTAGAAAACATAGAAATACAAAATACTGGTGTTCTCCCAACCTTGGATGTTGCTTGGCAAGATTCAATCTGCCAAAATGAATGTACTAATGTGCTGCTAGAATTTACAGGAACGCCACCATTTCGTGTAGAATACGAAATACAAGTGTTTGCCTTTACATTTAGTGACTCTTACAGGGTTTTTAGTCCAGATACGCTCATCACTGTCTGCCCTGCAGAATTTGGTGTTGGAGTAAATGGTGGCGTTTTTGACGCTACGTTTATCAGTATTCAGGATGCTACTGGATGTACTAGTCAATTGAACGAAACCTACACTGCCACCGTTCGCCCAATAGCTAGAGAGAGAATTACCGAAACCCTATGCCCTAGCGAAAGTATCATAGTGGAAGGTACTACTTTTGACATAGATAATCCAAGAGATACAATCACAATAGTTGGTGCTGGACCCGATGGCTGCGATAGTGTCATTATTGTTGATTTGAGTTTTCAGACGATTGATACAACTGATCTGATTACTACGCTTTGCGAAGGCGAAATACTCGAAGTGAATGGTACTGTGTATGATGAAAGCAATCCAGCAGGAGTAGAAACTATTATTGGTGGTAATTCTATTGGTTGTGACAGTATTGTTAGCGTCAATTTAACTTATGTACCTCCTGTTACCACTACAATCGAACAAAGTTTGTGTATTGGAGAAAGCATAACTATAAATGGCAATACTTATGATGAGAACAATCCGATAGGTCAAGAAATCATAACAGGCGGCGTTGCCAACGGCTGCGACAGTATCATTAACGTTAATCTGACTTTTCCAGAACTGGACACTGTTATATTTAGTGCAGCAATATGCCCAGGTGGTGCTATTGATGTAAATGGAACAACCTATGATGAGAATAATTTGACAGGTATCGAAATTATCGCCAACGGTGCAAGTAGTGGTTGTGATAGTATTATCAGAATTGATTTACAAGTGCAAGCTGCTCCTGGCATCAACTTCACAAAAACTGATATTAGCTGTCCAGGCGACACGGACGGTACAATAAACTTGGATTTAAGTACACTTACGCCTCCGCTAGACATCAACTGGGATAACGATACCTTTGATGGACAAGACTCAATTATCAATTTGACCGATGGTTCTTACAATGTCATCATCACCGATGCTCTCAATTGTAATGTTGAAGAGACGATTGATATAATAGCTGCAAATGAATTACCTACCTTTAGTGTTACCTTCGATACGGAAGTCTGCCAAAATGATTGTGGCACTATGAACGCCCAATACACCGGTACTCCACCTTTCAATTTGAGTTACAACTTACAACTTGGGCTTGTTAATGTTGACTTAGACTACACTGCAACAAATTTTGATACAACACTTCTGATTTGTCCACGAGATTTTGGCGTGGCAGGTGGTGGAACTGTAACCGCTAATTTTTTTGAAATTTCTGATGCCAACTGTACTAACGTCATAAATGAAACTTTTACAGGTAATATCCTTGCAACACCTTCGCTCAATCTTCCAATAGAACTTTGTGAAGGCGAATCATTTAACTTAAACGGCACTGTTTATGATCGCACTAATCTAGCAGGTACAGAAGTGCTGACGGGTGCGGCGGCTAATGGTTGCGATAGCATCATCAATGTTTCGTTAAATTACCTTCAAGTAGATACGTTTATCTTAGCACAAACGCTTTGTGCGGGAGAATCCTTAACTATCGGAAGTACAATTTTTGATGAAAATAACCTATCTGGACTAGGCATCATAACTGGAGGTGCCATGAATGGTTGTGATAGTATTGTACAAGTTGATCTATCCTTACTCGATGTTTCCGCCAACACTAGCACCCTGCTGCTAGAACTTTGTGAAGGGCAAGATACCGTGATAAACGGAACTGTTTATAGTAGCAATAATTTAATTGGAACAGAAGTATTGACTAATGCCGCTACAAATGGCTGTGATAGCATCGTCAATGTTACTGTTGATGTTGTTGCTCCGCCTACTCGTACTATTGGTAGAACACTTTGCGAAGGTGAAACTTTTGAATTTAATGGCACTGTTTACGATCAATCCAATCCAATAGGTGTAGAAATGGTTTCTAATCCAACAGGTTGTGATAGTTTAATAGAAATTAGCTTGAACTTTACACCGTCTGTGACCGCTTCTATTATTGGCACTAATAATATTTGTTTTGGTGACAGTGCAATACTAACATTTGAGTTTGACCTACCCGGTATGTATGATGTTAGATACTTAGAAGGAAATGTACCGCAGACTTTGATAGGTATCACAAATGGGCATACTATAACTGTTCGCCCCAATACAAGCACGAATTATACTATATCCGAAGTTACTAATGCAACAGGTGGTTGTTATATAACAGGTGAATCAGCAAATGTAGCGATCAGTACTTTAGAAGTAGATATTGATAAACAGGATGTGGGCTGTGAAGGTCAAACAGATGGCTCAATCACCCTTAGTACAGATGGTGGTATAGAACCTATTGCGATACAGTGGTCAACAGGAGAAACAGATACCATTCGAGAAAACCTTACAGCCGGCACTTACGATGTGATGGTTATGGATGGAGCGGGTTGTACTTTTCAGGAAACGATCACTATTGAAGCAGGAAACGCAATCTCCGTGAGTGCTACTACAACTCCTCCAACTTGTTTCGGTGATGAAGATGGAACAATTACCATTGATTCACTGATTGGTGGCTCTCAACCTTACACTATAAATATAGATGGTACGGAAAGAACAATCACTAACGGACCAATTACCTTTAGAAATTTAGAGTTCGGGACATTTCAAGTAGGTATTACCGATAGCAGAGGTTGTACAATTAGCACAGCTGTAGAAGTGCCTTCTCCCGTAGATTTGATACTTGAATTAGGGGATGATATAGAAATTGGTATAGGTGATACTATTTTGCTAAGTGGAGCAAGCAATTTAAAAGAAGACGAATTAACAAAAATAACATGGACTCCAATAGAAGATACGCTGGCTAATAATTCTTTATCACAAAGAGTTGCTCCTGAAGAAAATACGACGTATTTCCTAGTGATTGAGGATGGAAATGGTTGTAGCATTACGGATCAGATTACCGTTTTTGTATCGAATGAACGCAATGTATTTGTTCCCAATATTTTTAGTCCTAACAATGACGGTAGCAATGACTTCTTTACCATCTATGCAGACAATAAAGTAAGTGCCATTCCAATAATTCAAATTTTTGATCGGTGGGGTAATATGGTTTACGAATCGCAGAAGGTGCAGGTCAATCAAGAATCCACTGGCTGGGATGGAAGAGCCAATGGCAAACAATTAAATCCGGGTATTTACATCTATCGAGCAGAAATAGAATTTATAGATGGCAAAAAAGATATTTTAGTTGGCACAGTTAGCCTGATACGTTAATAATAAAATTGGTAATCAATCAAGTCTTTGGAGATGTTTCTCCAAAGACTTTGAATAGCAGCAAAGATCATTAGTCAATAATTATCTCACAGAAAACCTAAATGTCGTTTTAGAGGTATATCTTTCATTCGGTCGAAGCACTACAGATGGAAAGTTCGCTTGGTTTGGTGAGTCAGGATAATGTTGTGTTTCTAAACAGAATCCACTTCTACGAGTAAAAACTCCTCCATTAGGTGTTGGCAATGTGCCATCCAGAAAGTTACCACTATAAAACTGAATACTCGGTTCATCAGAAATCACTTCTAAGTATCGCCCAGAGGCAGGATGATAAGCTGAGGCGACTGTTCTAAAAGAACCTTGCTCGTTTAAGACCCAACAATGGTCATAGCCACCTCCTATGGCAAGCTGAGCATCATTAGCTTCAATTTCTGCTCCCACAGCTTTTGGCTCAGTAAAATCAAAAGCTGTATTTTCTACAGGCTTCAACTCCCCTGTTGGAATCAATGTTTCATCAACAGGTAAATACAGATCAGCATTGATCGTCAGTACATGATCTAAAATATTCTTTGAGAAATCACTAGATAGATTAAAGTAGGCGTGCTGTGTCAAATTAACAATAGTAGCCTTATCCGATGTTGCTTCATAAGTTACTGCCAATTCATTGTCATTGTTTAACGTGTAAGTAACTGTTGTATTTAGATTACCCGGATAGCCACTTTCCATATCCTTACTAAGATAACTCAATTTTAAGGATGCTGCATCTTCTGCTGCCACAGGTATTGCTTCCCAAACCACTTTGTCAAAGCCTTTTACTCCTCCATGCAAGTGATTTGTCCCATTGTTAGTTTCCAATTTATACATCACTCCCTCTAGTTCAAATTTTCCTTTAGCAATTCGGTTACCATATCTTCCAATGAGTGCACCAAAATAAGGATTTCTTTGTATGTACTGCTCCAGACTATCAAAACCTAAATTGATATTCTCGTACTTTCCATTTTTATCCGGAGCAGTCCAAGAGGTGATAATACCACCATAAGTAATCACTTTGATTTCCATCCCGCTTTTGTTTCTCAAAGTGTATTGCTCTACTAATTTTCCATCTGGCATCATGCCATAAGGTTCTTCTGAAATAGTAACGGTTGATGACTGCTCCATTTTTGTCGCTTTCCCATCGTTAGTGTTCATGCTATTCTCATTATTGCATTTTACGAAAATAAAGCTAAGCACCAGCAAAACTAATAAATGAATAGAAGTTAGTTTTTTCATTAGATTAATTTTAATTTCTCGCAGAGAAATAAACTTTTATGTTGAGGTAAAGCATCGTCGTTAGGACAGCTTCCCCAATGAATTATCTATTCTATGAAACCCTAAATCAATGATAGTGAAAGGTAGGGAATAGTTATAAATTCACTAAATATAGTTCTACAAACTTTGCTTAACCACAACTTTTGAATATTTTTATTAAATCTAAAAATCTCAACTATTTCAATTATGAAAATTCTATTTTCTCGATACACCATAATGCTACTTTCTCTGGCAATGCTTTTTGGAAATTCTATCACTCCAACAAGTGAGAGAAACAATGATTTTTCTATTATTGCTTATTACGCCGGAAATGGTCAAGATTTAGACAAGTACGATTGGTCGCAGGTTACTCACGTTATTTATAGCTTTTGTCACCTGAAAGGTAATGAGTTAGCAGTAGATAATGCAGAGGATAGTATCGCAATCAGGAATTTGGTTGCACTTAAAAAAGAGCATAAACAGCTTAAAGTATTACTATCTTTAGGGGGATGGGGAGGCTGTAAAACTTGTTCTCCAGTATTTTCTAGCCAACAAGGACGAAAAGATTTTGCTAAATCTGTCAAGAAGTTAATGAAGACCTATGAGGCAGACGGACTGGACTTAGATTGGGAATATCCGGGTATAGAAGGCTATCCTGGACACCCTTATTTATCAGAGGATAAACAAAATTTTACGGCATTAGTGAGAGTGCTTAGAAAGAAAATGGGAAAAGAAGCAGTGCTGAGCTTCGCAGCAGGTGGATTTAAGACCTATTTCGATCATTCCATAGAATGGGATAAGGTAATGCCCATTGTGGATTATGTGAACCTAATGAGCTACGACTTAGTAGGTGGCTACAGCACTGTAACTGGTCATCATACTCCTCTGTATTCTAATCAACAGCAGGAGGTCTCTACTGTATATGGTGTTGAATACTTACTTCAGTTGGGCGTACCAGCTAGCAAAATTGTTATTGGTGCTGCGTTTTATGGTCGTAGCTGGGAGCAAGTTGAAAACATTAATAACGGACTTTATCAATTGGGCAAATTCAAGTCCTTCATACCACATCATCGCTTTCAAGAGACTTTGAGTGAAGAAAAAGGATTTGTATATTACAGAGATAAAGTCTCCAAAGCACCTTATGCTTACAGCGAATCTCAAAAAGAATTTGCTACTTTTGACGATACCTTATCTGTACAACTTAAAACTCAGTATGCGATCAAACAAGAACTTGGTGGCATTATGTTTTGGCAGATGACCGATGATGATGATGGAAAACTGCTCAATGCTATCTGGACAGCCGCACAGTAAATAGTAGAAGTTACAACAGTCAAAATAGCTTTAGGTATTGCTTTGACCAATTCTTAAAAAACTTAAAGTAAATAATTAACACATAATTAATTTTGATATACAACAAAAAGATACCAGTTTGTATTACATTGTTGAATAATAGCTTTTATGTTGAATAATCTAGTACATATAAGTTATTTAGAAATCAATCTATTTTTCAAAATTAATTTCACACATGAGAATTTTAATTACATTATTGTTTGTAGTAGCCACCTTGACAAGTTCAATGGCGCAGCGTATTGACGATTTATTTGATACGGAACTGGCACCATTCTATCATGGAGTAGCTTCTGGTGATCCTTTACAGGATCGAGTAATCATCTGGACAAAAGTAACAACTGATTTACCATCAGTAGAGGTGAGTTGGCAAATGGCCACAGATACCGCTATGACTGATATTGTAGCATCGGGGATGGTTACAACAACTGCTGACAGAGACTACACGGTAAAAATTGATGTAACTGGGCTGGACGCTAACTCGACTTACTATTATGCTTTTAATGCTTTGAACAAGAATTCATTGGTGGGCAGAACCAAAACGGCTCCAACTGCTGATGAAGCAGAGCACTTGAAGTTTGTTCTTATCTCTTGTAGCAACTACAACTGGGGATATTTTAACGTCTATGATCGAATTGCAGATCGCAATGATCTGGATGCTGTCATCCATGTTGGAGACTACATCTATGAATACGGTGAAAGTCAGCCTTATCAAAACTTGTCATTAGACCGAATAACTTCTCCAGCAAACGAGATTCTTTCCTTAGAAGATTATCGCGAGCGTTATTCTTTGTATCGCTTAAATAAGGAATTAAGAAGAGCGCATCAACAGCACCCTTTTATTGTAACTTGGGATGATCACGAAGTAGCTAACGATGCCTATGATGGTGGTGCGGAAAATCATCAACCAGAAACAGAAGGAGACTATGAAGTTCGCAAAGCAATAGCAACGCAGGCGTACTTCGAGTGGTTACCAATAAGAGACAATGGCGTACAACAGGTATATCGCAGGTTTGATTACGGCAATTTGGTGGATTTATTTGTCTTAGATACGCGCCATGAAATGCGTTCTATTCAGCCAACTTCTATGCTAAATCAAGATTTTAATGATCTCAGAACCTTACTTGGTGAAGAGCAAAAGTCATGGCTATTTGAAGGATTAAATACCTCAGAAGCAAAGTGGAAAGTCATTGCACAGCAAGTGATGTTTTCTCCATTTAATGTCGGCTTTGCGGCAAATGGTGGTGCATTGACTAACTTAGACTCTATTTTAGCAGTTGAAAATATTTTCTTAGACATTTGGGATGGCTATCCAGCAGAGCGTCAACAAATTGTAGAAGAAATTGAGACCAACAATATCGAGGATGTAGTCATTTTATCTGGTGATATTCATTCTGCTTTTGCACTTGATGTAACGACTCAACCTGTACTTTATCCAGTTCCTCAAACGAACTATCTACCTTTTCCTAATCCTGGATACAATCCAGAGACAGGTGCAGGGTCAGTAGCAGTAGAGTTTATAACGCCATCTGTATCCGCAGCTAATTTTGATGAGAACATTGGAGCAGAATTGAGTGCTCAGTTTTCTTTTATTATGAATAATGACTTAGGTCTTGTACCAGGTACACCGATTGTTTATAACCCACACATGAAGTACAACGACTTAGTAAACCACGGTTATGTCTTATTAGACATTAAACAAGATAGTGTACAAGGCAACTTTTACTTTGTACCAACTGTGAGTGAAATTACAGATGAAGAATCATTCGGTGTAGGATTGAGAACATTGAGCGGTGAAAACCACTTGGTAGGTAACCAGCTAGAAAGTGCTCCAAAAACTGTACAAGCAATTCCAGCACCAGCTAAGCCTCTAGTAACTGAAGTTGCTACGGCAAAAGTACAAATCATTCATAACGCTTTTAATAGAACAGTTAATGTATTTGCAAATGGCGGAGCTTTGTTAGAGTCATTTGCTTACCGAACCGCTACACCTTATGTTGAGGTGCCAGCAGATGTCGAACTAACGCTAGATATTATTCCTGTGATTGCAGCAGAGGAAGCTATTTCAACTACTGCTACTTTTGAGGCAGGCAAGACTTACGTGGTAGTAGCAAATGGTACATTTAATACAAATGATGAATTTCCTGTAACTTTAGCTGTATTTGAGGGTGGAAGAGAAACAGCAAGTGCCAATGGAAACCTTGATTTACAGTTCTTCCATGGTTCATACAATGCACCAGAAGTAGATATTACAACAGGTGGAAGTATTGTATTCGATAATGTGGCTTATGGCAATTTTGCAGCAGACTACGTGAGTGTGCCAGCAGATGCTTATATCCTAGATGTTACACCAGCTAACGACAACGGCAGTATTGTCGCTTCATACAATGCTAACTTAGGGTTTTGGAAAAATAAAACAGCTCTTGTTTTTGCAAGTGGCGACTTTGCAGCGGGTAAATTCCAACCTTGGGTAGCACTTTCAAATGGTGGAACATTTCCACTTTCAGCAGTGAGCAATGATAGCCAAATAGCTATTACACCAGCAGCAGCCACAGCAGGATTAGCAAGCGTAGAAGATGTATTAGTGACAGCTATTTATCCAAACCCAAGTCAGGATGCCAACACAATTCGTTTCTTATTGAACGAAGCGGGCAAGTTGACTATTGACTTAATGGATGCACAGGGTAAACTATTGAAATCGGTCTTTAGTGGACAGCAAGAAAAGGGTGCTTACACTATTACAAATGAGTTGAACGATTTGGATGCAGGCATTTATTTCTATCGCCTAGTTTTCAACGATAAAGTGTTGACCCAACGATTCATAAAACAATAAATACTAGCTATTTTAACGCTGAACACTTATCTACAGAATTTTCTGAATTTCTAAAACTTTTGGAAAACGATGTAATAAGTGTTCAGCACTACTTTTTTTTCTGTTTCTTTTTGAGCTTTCGCTCTTTCTCAGCAGTTTCAGCCTTTTCCATTAAATGACGCCAATCACTCTGAGCGACTTGATTAAGTATTAGTGTTTGTTTATAGTCACCACTTTCGATAGGCAATACCTCGATTGCACCACCGATAAAATCCTCAATTTTTTGTAAAAGTGCCTGTTCGTCTGGACTACAAAAAGATAGTGCTTCTCCACGATGCTTAGCACGCCCTGTTCGTCCTACCCGATGTACATAATTTTCAGCTTGCTCTGGCAGATCATAATTCACGACGTATTCTACATTGGGGATATCAATGCCTCTAGCACTAATATCGGTGGCAATTAAAATTTTTGTTTTGCCCAATTTAAACTCTTCTAATATTGCATTTCTACTTTTCTGAGTTTTATCGCCATGCAGCGTAAGGCTTTCTATACTTACTCGCTCCATCGCTTTTTTTACTCGCTCGGCTCGAACTTTCGTCCGCACAAATATCAATATCTTGCTTTCAGGATTTTCATTAATCAGTCGTTCTAAGAAAAAGCGTTTATGATCCATTTCAATATAGGCAACCTGATGGTGTACATTTTTGGCTACTGGATTTTTTGGAGAAATCTGAATTCGAATAGCTTCTGATTTGACCAATGAATAAGCTGTTTTCTTAATTTTCTTATCAATGGTGGCAGAGAAAAAAAGCGTTTGTCTTTTAGAAGGCAAGTACTTAATTAAATCACGGATATCTTTAATAAAGCCCAGATCAAGCATTTGATCTGCTTCATCTAAGACTAAAATATTTATTTTATTCATATCCAGATAGCCTTGACTTCTTAAGTCGAACAAGCGACCTGGAGTAGCGATCAGTATATCAATGCCTCGCTGTAATTGAGCGATTTGCGGGTCTTGCTCCACACCACCGTATATGGCATAAGTTTTTACTTTCGTGAATCGTCCGATCTCCTTAAATACTTCCATGACTTGAATTGCCAATTCATGGGTGGGTGTCATCACAATACATTTAATGCCTTCCACCCTTTTGCTCGATTTTTGACGATGCAAAATGTGCAGGATAGGAATCACGTAGGCAGCCGTTTTCCCTGTTCCTGTTTGAGCGATTGCCAGTACATCTTCCAACTTTAAAATAGAAGGAATTGCTTTGTACTGAATATCAGTAGGACGACGGAAACCTAGTGTTTTCAGACTTTGTTTGATCTCTTCTACAATATTATATTCTTCAAACTTCATATTTCGAGAGTAGCGTAGATTTATCCAACCTGTGTTTTGTTCTTTTTAATTCAAAGATTCACAAATCTACTTGACTATTTTATTTTAGAAAGCGAACCTCCGCAAAGAAACGTGCATCAATAATACCTAATATCTGTGCTAAGGTTTCAGAGGTAACTAAAACTACATTAGTTTTTTGTTCCTTTAAGGTATCAGGAATGCGTCCAACTACTTTTGCATAGGCAGATCGTTTACTTGAAGGATTGTAGATTCTTATCACTGAATGAATGGGTGCATATTGATGTAAAACGGTAAATCCTGATTTCATTTTACCCGATTGTATTACCTTTACTAGCCCCTTTTGAATCCATTCTTCTTTTTTTACTAGCTCGACTTGATATTCGTTGCGTAGCTTGTAATGCTCTCGTAGAATTGGATTATTGTCAAAATTAATATCATCGTCAGGAATGAAACGAGAAGCAGGCTGCACTCCTTTCACGCTCATCCAGCCGACAAAAAGTTGTTGTTTTTCCTTCAAATGAGCGTCCACAAGTCCATTGCGCTCCATCATTACTTCCTTTGGTATTCTAAAATAGTTTCGACTAATAGTGTATAGTGTTTGTCCTCGGCCTACTACAAAATATACAGGAATATGCGTTTGGGGCGTAATTGTTTCGTCTTTAAACCGTATAATTGCTCTATTGGGAATTGGGATGCGTATAGCATCTCCTACTTTAGCTGAACTATTTTTATACTGAGGATTATAAAAGTAGAGATCATCAAGCGTGAGATTATAAAACTGAGCCAACGAAAACAGGGTTTGCTTGGGTGCGAGAATATGCTTAAATATCTTTTTGCCATATTCTCCTAATTCTAAAAAAACAGTATCGCTAGTTGTGAGATAATTCAAGCTATCACCTGTATATGCTTTGGCTTGAGTAGATAAAATGAAGAAAATAACATATAAAACAATCTTTTTTATTTGCATAATCTCTAAAGTTTTGGGTTTTGATCTATGGTCGATAATTAAAATTAACACTATTGAACGACGAAACACTACTAATATCAACGTTTAATAAAGCCCAATTAGTTCGATAACTAAGCGTAAAACTATGAAAGTTCTAGGAGTTATACCCGCTCGCTATCAGTCTTCAAGATTTCCTGGAAAGCCTTTGGTAAAGATAGGCGACCGCTCCATGGTACAGCGAGTTTATGATCGAGTTCAGGCAGCTAGTTTGATTGATGAAGTCATTGTAGCAACTGACCATCAGGAAATTTTTGAACATCTGACAAGTTCTGACTGCGCCGTGGTTATGACTTCTGAGTCGCATCAAAGTGGAACAGATCGAGTTGCAGAAGTCGCTCAAAAGTATTCTGATTTTGAGCTTATCATCAATATCCAAGGAGATGAACCTTTCATTCATTCTTCGCAAATTAATGCTATTGTTGAACCTTTTTTAAGGAATGCATCAACACAAATAGTAACGCTAGCAAGAAAGATAAATGAGCCTGAAGCACTCTTCAGCCCCCACGTTGTTAAAGTACTATTTGACGCCCAGCACAATGCCATCTATTTTAGTCGGCAGCCCCTACCCTACTTGCGCGATATTAAGCAAGCTGAGTGGTTACAGCATCACAATTTTTATCAACACATTGGTTTGTACGGATTCAAGAGAAAAACTCTATTGGAAATAACCCAACTGCCACAGAGCAAGCTAGAAAAAGCAGAATCGCTAGAACAATTACGCTGGTTAGAGCATCAATATCCTATTCAAATTGCTATCACCGATCAAGCTAGTTATGGAATTGATACTCCCGAAGACCTAGAACGAATAAAAAGATTGTTTGACCTATAAATTCTGAAGAATGCTCTATTTTATGATTCGCCCATTTGCAAGACTGGGTTTATTAGCTCTTTGCCGTAATATCTTCATTAGCAACACCAAAGTGCTAAAAAATGATCGTCCAGTTATTTTAGCTTCCAATCATCCTACCGCATTTCTTGAACCTTGCATCTTAGCTTGTTTTCTTCCCTATCCTATTCATTATGTGGTGCGAGCCGATTTTTTCAGGAACGCTTTTATTACTCAAGTAATGTATAGCCTACACCTCATTCCTATTCATCGTCGTAGAAATTCAGACTATCGAGATTTAAAGCAGAACTTTGATCTGATTGAAGATATGCAACAAAAACTAAACGATAATACTATTCTCATGGTGTTGGTAGAGGGTAGTGCAAGTATCAAAAAGCAACTACGACCATTACAAAAGGGCGTTGGCAGGATTGCTTTTGGTACGTATGAACGATTCAAAAGAGAAGACATTGAAATCATACCTGTTGGTGTAAATTTTGATGATGCAAGTAAACCTAGATTAACCACAATGATTGGCTTGGGTGAGCCCATTCTACTAAAGAATTATCTGCATCTATACTGCGAAAACAAGGCAAAAGCAATTAATCAATTAGTTAAAGATATTCGTTTAGGAATACGTGAAAATACAATTCACTTAGACGATGTAGAAAATGACGAGTTGCTTTTAGAACAATGGCTTGAGCTATATAGAAATGAAAATCCGACGCCAAGGTTTCCTATTTTTCAAGTCAGTCAAAAAGTGCTAAAACAAGAACAAAATCTTAGCGATTTCATAAATACACTATCCGAAAGTAAGAAAATGGAGGCTAAACAAAAAACAAGCCATTATTTTCAAAACTTAGCCCAATATCAGATTACAGATATAGCTATTAAAAAAGAGGCTCCGTTGTCTTCGCTTATCCTTTATGCACTGGGTTTTCTACCGATGTGGATAGGCTATTTACTCAATTTCCTACCTACTCTTATTGGTATGAGCATAGCAAAGAAAAAAGTAAAAAGAGTTCAGTATTTCGTACCAGTTGCTTGGGGTATTGGTAATATGTTGTACTTGCTTTGTCTCATTTTGCTATCTATCATTGTTATCCTCTGCGCTTTTCAGTATCCATTAATACTTGTTTTATTCCCTGTCATCATTGCTGCTACGCTTCTGCTAGGCTATCTGTCCATCATCTACTTTGAAAACTGGCAAGAATGGCTCATCATCAGAAGAAGTAGTCGCCTCGACAAAGCAATAAAAACAAGACTCAACATTCAGCGAAACGAAATTTTATCTTACTTTGGTCATTTGATTTAAAGGAGTACAAGTTACAGTTACTAATTTTGTACCTAACAATGCCAAAATTTATCTGAGATGATCTACTGGTTTGGTAAGAATTTAGCGGCAGTTGCACAATTAGTTTTTTTTCGCAAAATCTATTTCATTGATGATCATTTGATGCCTAAAGAGAACCCTATTATTTTTGCCATTAATCATCCTACCGCCTTCACAGATTCTTTCGTTTTTATGGTTTACACCCATCATAATTGTCATTTCATATTGCGTGGCGATTTCTTCAAAACTTCTTCAATTATCAGATGGTTAATGAATCAAATTCGTCTGATTCCTGTGTTTCGAGCCAGAGATGGTTTTTCAGCTTTGCGGCAGAATCAGTTGTTATTTGAGCAATTCTACGAACTACTGCATCAAAAAGGTAGTATTTCCATCATGGTGGAAGGCTCGCATAACAAAGCAAAACGCCTGCGACCTGTGCAGCGAGGAATAGCACGCATTGCTTTTGGATTGTACGAAAAATATGGTGATACAGATTTAATAATTGCTCCAATTGGGTTGACTTACTCTGATGTTGCTGCTTTCAGAGGGACAGTAGCAATAAAGTTTGCGGAACCCATCCTAATAAAAGATTATCTTGATGACTATCAAGTTAATAAACGAAAAACGGAGAAAGCACTTACAACAGAAATTGAAAGTCGAATACGCCCCAATTTGGTGCATATTGAAAAAGCCGAAGATGACAGTTTGGCAGAAACTATCTTGGACATACACCGCAATCGCTCTAATATTCCTGCCTTATCCCCCTTTTCTAAAGACGGTACTCAATTAGAAAAGGAAATTCAATTAATCAACCGTTTTAATGAGTTAAAAGATGATGCCAAAGTTGAGTTGAAAGAAAAAGTAGTACATTATCAAAACCTTCTCAAGCAGAATAAGGTCAGCGATTTAGGAATAGGGAAGTCTAGTTATTTTAACATCTTCAATACTCTTATTGTCATCCTAGCTACACCGCTTTTTTTAGTCGGATTGGCTGCTAATGTCATTCCGCTACTCTTTACACTAAACATCCGTAAAAAGATCAAGAAAGATGAGTTTAAAGGTTCTGTTACAATGGCAACTGGAATGTTTGCTTATGCTATTTACTTCCTAGCCCTGTTCGTGGTGGGTTTAATTATTGGCAAATGGTGGAGCATAGTAGGCGCATTAATCATTCCCATTTTGGGTTATGCAGCAGTTTTATATAGAGATTTATTCTTGCGATGGAATGCTGCTCGGAAAGTAAAGTCTTTGAAACAAACTACACAAGTAGCATTGAAATCATTAAGTGAAGCCATTTTGAAACTTTGAGCTTTGCTTATTAATCGAATTACATTCAATTTTTGGACTCATCAAACATCAGAAATGCTTTCAAGAAATTATCTAAGTCACCATTTAGCACAGCATCCGTCTGACTGGTTTGATAGTTGGTACGATGATCTTTTACTCTTCGATCGTCCAATACATAGCTTCTAATTTGAGAGCCCCACTCGTTTTTGTTTTTAGTTGCTTCAATTTCGCCCTTTGCGGCACGCTGCTTTTCTAATTCCAGTTCATAGAGCCTAGACTTGAGCATTTGCAAAGCTTTTTCTCGATTGAGATGCTGCGAGCGCTCCTGTTGACATTCAACCACCAATCCAGAAGGAGCATGTCGAACACGCACTGCCGATTCTGTTTTATTGACGTGCTGTCCTCCTGCTCCACTTGCGCGAAAAGTGTCCCAGTCCAAATCTGCCGGATTAATTTCTACCTCAATACGATCATCCACCATTGGATGTACAAACACAGAAGCAAAAGAAGTCATACGTTTACCTTGAGCATTGAATGGACTCACTCGGACTAAGCGATGCACGCCATTTTCTCCTTTAAGCAAGCCAAAAACAAATTCGCCATTTATTTCAATTGCTACGGATTTAACTCCAGCAACATCACCATCTTGACGATTCAGTTCTGACACTTTGTATCCTTGCTTCTCCGCCCACATAACGTACATACGTAAAAGCATTTCCGACCAGTCGCAGCTTTCTGTTCCACCAGCACCTGCATTAATTTCTAGCACAGCACTTAATTCATCTTCTGGTTGGTTTAAAGTGGAGCGGAACTCCAATTCTTCGACTGCTTCAATCGCAGCTTGATATTTCTGATCTACTTCCTCTTGAGTTGCTTCCTCTAACACCCTAAACTCCTCTAAGACCTCTACATCCTCCACAATTGTCTGAACCCTGCTGAAACTCTCCACCCACTTTTTGTGGCTTTTTAATGTTTTGAGTGTAGCTTCAGCGTAAGCGGGATCATCCCAAAAGTTAGGATCTAGGGATAATTGTTCTTTTTCTTCTATTTGTACTAAGCGGTTATCCACGTCAAAGATACCCCCTTAACAATACCATACGGTCTTTTAGGTTCTTTAATTGATCGTCTGTCATAGTTTGATTATTGCTATTCGTAATTAGAAACTATTTATTGGAGCATTACAATTTTTTGTTTTATCTCACTTCTACTACATCAACGTAAAAAAGGAGTTCTGTGTTTGGTGGTACTTTACCCTCTAATCCAGTCTCACCATAAGCTAAATTTGATGGAACGAATAAAACCGCTTTACTTCCCTCCTTGAGGTTTTTTAACCCTTGCTCCCAACCTTGCACTACTTTTCGCTCTCCAACTAATACTTCATAAGGCTCACCATTAGGATACGAACTTCCAAATTTTGTTCCGTCTTTCATTAAGCAATAAAAATGATGTGATACATAGTTGGCATCTCTGATGTTTTCTCCTTTACCTGGCTCTAATATCATGTATTTTACGCCTTTTTGTCCATTTCTGATTTTTATATCTAGTTCTCCATCAATATATTGCTGAGCAATCTTCTGCATTTTTGCTTCTATTGTTGGTTCTCTTTCGCGTATCTTTTTCTGTTCCTCGAATACTGCTCTGGTCTTCTCCGCTTGTAACTTGTTGTGTTCAGCGGGTGATTTTACATCTACTAGGGCGATATCGTAATATACCATATCACTATTTTCAAAACCTTGCGGCTTTCTATCCATGGTATCAATTTGAAAATAAAGCGTTAAACTATCTCCTGCTGACATCATGCTCATTGCATCCATCTGTGGAGCAGGATTTGTACCCAATACAAAAGGTGCTGTTTTAAAGGCATCGGTTTCATCACCTGTCTTATTTTTTTCTGTCGAATAAACAATACCGTCGTCGTTTCGGATATACATTCTAAAATTGATATAATCCCCAGTTTTTGGGACAGCCCCTTTCTTGTTGATGTGAAATTTTACTGGATAGCCATTTGGAGTCACCTCATAGTCTGTAACTGGTAGCGGTTTAGGCGTTTTCTTCTTAACAGGTTCTTTTTTCTCAAAGTTGACCATGACAATATCATAAAAGATATACTCAGCATCTTCAAAGCCTTTTGGCTTTTGAGGTAATGTATCAATTTTATAATAAAGTGTAATACTATCACCTGGTGACATAATGCTTAGTGCATCAACATGTGGCTTTTTTTTGATCTTTTCATTTTTAGGAATGCTGACTTTGGCAAAAGGTGAGTTGCTGTAAACTGCTTCATGGCTTTTGTGCATTACAGAATCTTTATTTCTTACATACATACGATAAAGTACCTCATCGCCTGCCATGGGGCTATCTCCTGATTCGTTAATATGATATTTGAATGGATAGCCTTCTGGAGTATATTCAAACTTGTCTTTTGTTTTACAGGCAGCTATCAAAAGTAGAACGACTGCCAATGCAACTAAAACCTGTAATTTAATAGCTGTACTATAATTCATGAATCAGTTTAATTTAATTGATTATCAGTTATTTAATGCTTGTTGGTATTTTGGCAGTAGCTCTTTGAATTTCTTCACCGTAGCTTCAAGGCTTTGAAAAGAAGCTCCTCCAGAAGCATTTTTATGTCCACCTCCTCTAAAATGTTTTTGAGCGATTTCCTGTACTGAGAAATCTCCTTTTGAACGTAGCGAGAGCTTTACTATTTTAGGTTGCTCAGTAATAAAAGCAGCCATTTTTATCTTTTTGATTTTTAAAAGGTGGTTTACAATACCCTCTGTGTCGCCTCTCGAAATAGAGAATTTTGCATAGTCGTCTTTCGTTAGTGCGATAATGCCTGTATTGTACTCTTCTAATATTTCCATTCGGTTATTTAGGCAATGCCCAAGTAAGCGTAATTGTTTTTCATTCAAGCTATTGAATATCAAATCCTGCAACTTGTAATTATCTATTCCAACTTCGACCAAATCCGCTACAATGCGATATAACTTAGGAGAAGTGCCATACTTAAATGATCCCGTATCTGTCAGGATACCTGTCATAATAGCTTCTGCTATAGTTAAGTTAATTTTATCTTTATCCTGCATCGCTATGATGAAATCATATACCATTTCACAGGTTGAACTTGCAGAAGGATCAGAAAAAATGTAGTCAGCAAATGGCTCAGGATCAAGATGATGATCGATCATTATTTTTTTACAATTCTCTCTAGCATTTACGATTTCGCCAATTTTGTCAATTCTATCTAAGGCATTAAAGTCTAAGCAAACAATTACTTCCGCTTGCTCCACTAGCGCTTTAGACTGATCTTGCTTAAGGTCATACACAATAATGTCATCTACGCTGGGCATCCACTCCAAAAACTCTGGATACTCTGAAGGAATCACCATTCGTACTGTGTGTCCAAGCTCATTAAGATAAAAGTACATTGCTAAGGTAGAACCAATAGCATCCCCATCAGGGTTTCTATGTGTAGTAAGTACAATATTCTTGGGATAAGAAAGAAGTGATTTAACTGCTGCAATATTTTCCATCTAATTTTTATGTCATTCAAGCATCAATATAGAAAGTGCGAATTTCACAAAATTACTGTACTTAACAAAAAGATTAGTGCAGTAGTTGATAGCGTTGAGGCTACTAAAGTGAAAAGAATCCATTAAGTTTAATAGCTTTGGGCTTTAGAATAATATTAATTGTACTAACAAATTCTATGCAAGTAAAGAAAAAGACACTCATATTCGGAAGGCATCCAGTCGTTGACGCTATTCAAGCAGGACAAGTTTTTGATAAAATTATCTTGCAGCAAGGGACAAGGGGTGAATTTGAAAAAGAATTACGTCAACTCACCAAAATTTATAATATTCCCTTACAATATGCGCCAAAAGAGCGACTAGAAAAAATTACTCGGGCAAATCATCAAGGAGTAATTGGTTTTTTGTCTATGATTCAATATTATCGTTTGGAGGATGTGCTGCCCTTGATTTACGAAAGAGGCGAAGTGCCTTTATTGCTGTTGCTAGATGGCATAACAGATGTAAGAAATTTTGGCGCTATTGCTCGATCCGCAGTCTGCTGTGGTACTCAGAGTATCATTATTCCGATGAAAGGTGGTGCGCAAATCAATGCCGACGCTATGAAAGCCTCAGCAGGTGCTATTAGTAGTATTCCAATTTGTAGAGAACCGAGCTTAGTGAACGTGCTTGAGCAATTACAAAACTCAGGTGTTCAAGTAGTTGCTAGTAATCCGAATGGAAGAAAACAATTATATGAATTGGACTTTAATCTGCCAACGGCTATCATACTTGGCTCTGAGGGAGAAGGCGTAAGCGAAACTTTATTAGAAAAAGCAGACGAGCAGTTCGTTATTCCACAAACGGATTTAACTAATTCTTTCAATGTTTCTGTTGCAAGTGGCATTATTCTTTACGAGGCTATCAAGCAAAGGATGTTTGCTTAACCTAGAAATCATCAGGTCTAACCTAAAGTAATGGTATAATCTGTTTTATTTCTGCTTTTTCAACAACCACTTGTCGTATTCGTGAAATATTTTTTTTCTTCCGTATTGGCTACAAATTGGACACTTGTAAGGATTATGACCTCTCGCTGGGCAGTATTCTCGACCAAAAAAGATAATTTGTAAGTGTAGTTTATTCCATTTTTCTTCAGGAAATAGCCGTTTTAGGTCTGCTTCGGTTTTATCAACATTTTTGCCTGTGCTTAACTTCCAACGGTACGCCAAGCGATGAATATGCGTATCTACTGGAAACGCTGGTACACCGAAGGCCTGTGACATAACTACTGAAGCTGTCTTATGCCCAACACCTGGCAGGGCTTCTAATGCTGTAAAGTCTTTAGGTACTTCTCCATTATAACTGTCAATGAGGATATTTGACAACGTTGAAATGGCTTTTGATTTTCGAGGGGAGAGTCCACAAGGTCTTATGATGGATTTGATCTCTTCCACCTCTAGCTGCGCCATATCGAAAGGGTTATCTGCTTTTTCAAACAGCGAGGGTGTTACTTTATTTACTCGTTCATCAGTGCATTGAGCTGAAAGTAGCACTGCAATTAATAAGGTGTAGGGGTCTTGATGGTCAAGGGGAACGGGTGTTTCAGGATAAAGTTTCTCTAGCTGTTCTGCAATAGCTACTGCTGTCTCTTTTTTTGTCATTTCTTGTGTAACTAGTAAACGAAATATCAGATGTTTTGTGCAAGTGAAGTTTGATTACTACTTTTTCCTATGCTTGGGCTTGCCCATACGCTGCTTCCCCTTTGCTTTTACAATTTCTCGTTTTTGATAATTCTTTTTTGTTCCAATCAATTGATCTATTAAGTCCTCTCGACCAGTAGAAATGAGTTTATCTCGAATTTGTTGATAATTTTCTCGCTTATGCCAAAAGAAGAAAAGGTGTTACTGCTTTTTAACCTAACAAGCATCAATCGTCTGCTTTCTTTTTAATTAATCGAAATTCGTCTAATTTCAATATAAAGTCTAACACTACATTTTCGCCATCAAGTGATTCATCGAAATTTTTGACCACATCAATAGTACCGTCTGCTCTGTAAATGTAGGATTGCTCTTTGTAGGGATCAATCAACCATGCCAGTTTTACGCCATTACTTATCCAAGTGTTTTGCATTTTGGATTGTAGCTTTTTCAAGCTATCTGATTTTGATTTTAGTTCAATTACAAAGTCAGGCACAGCAGGGATGTATCGCTGCTCAATGTCCTCAGAGGAAAGTGGAGCAAGTCGCTCTTCGCTCAGCCAAGAGGCATCAGGGCTACGCGTGGAACCATCGGGCAAGTCAAAACCTACCGCCGAACTAAATACCATTCCTCTACTATGTTCTTCCGACCAATTGCCTAAACGACGAATCAAGAGACTTTCTCTGAAACCACTGCCACCAAAAACAGGAGAATGTAATACCATATTTCCAAATCGGTCTCTTTCAATTAATAATTCAGAATGTATTTCACAAAATTCAATAAAAGCAGCCTTATCTAGGCCCCTAATTACTAATTCTCCACCTAATTCCTCGATTAACTCAAGCAACCAGTAGTCTCTTGACCCTACTTTTTCTTTCTGCTCCTGTTGCTTTTCTATTGTTGTCGCTATCATAAGATTACAAAGTTATAAAGCACCTAACCTAACAAGCATCAATCGTCTGCTTTCTTTTTAATTAATCGAAATTCGTCTAATTTCAATATAAAGTCTAACACTACATTTTCGCCATCAAGTGATTCATCGAAATTTTTGACCACATCAATAGTACCGTCTGCTCTGTAAATGTAGGATTGCTCTTTGTAGGGATCAATCAACCATGCCAGTTTTACGCCATTACTTATCCAAGTGTTTTGCATTTTGGATTGTAGCTTTTTCAAGCTATCTGATTTTGATTTTAGTTCAATTACAAAGTCAGGCACAGCAGGGATGTATCGCTGCTCAATGTCCTCAGAGGAAAGTGGAGCAAGTCGCTCTTCGCTCAGCCAAGAGGCATCAGGGCTACGCGTGGAACCATCGGGCAAGTCAAAACCTACCGCCGAACTAAATACCATTCCTCTACTATGTTCTTCCGACCAATTGCCTAAACGACGAATCAAGAGACTTTCTCTGAAACCACTGCCACCAAAAACAGGAGAATGTAATACCATATTTCCAAATCGGTCTCTTTCAATTAATAATTCAGAATGTATTTCACAAAATTCAATAAAAGCAGCCTTATCTAGGCCCCTAATTACTAATTCTCCACCTAACTCCTCGATTAACTCAAGCAACCAGTAGTCTCTTGACCCTACTTTTTCTTTTTCTTTTTCTTTCTGTTGCTTTTCTATTGTTGTCGCTGACATGGGATGATAGATTACTTAGCTTTATATAAAGAATTGTTTATGAAGATGAACTTAGGCTCAAGCTAGAAGCCCTTTATCTAAATAGCAAAGGGCTTCCATATAATAAGAATCGCTTTTTCTACCCTAATAACTCACCCTCTGTTGTAAAAGGCTGTTTATATAGACGAGTTCCAGTAGCTTTATAGATAGCACTTGCCACAGCTGCTGCAATTGGAGGTAAGGTTGGCTCACCTAATCCAGTTGGTGCAATGCCATTATCCACAAAGTGCGTTTCAATTTCGGGTGCTTCACTCATACGAATCAAACGGTACTTGTCGAAATTCTTTTGCTGTACTTGTCCATCTTTAAAAGATAATGCCGAAAACATTGCATGACCGATACCATCAATAATACCTCCTTCGATTTGATTCAATGCTCCTAGACGATTTACCACAATTCCGCAATCCACAGCACAATAGACTTTTTCAATTTTAGGACGATTATCCAGCATTCTTACTTCTACAACTTGCGCTACATAGGAATTATGACAGAAATAAGCAGAAACACCTTTATAAATACCATCTTTGGGTTGATGCCAATTCGATTTTTCTCTCACCAATTTCAGTACACCTGCATAGCGGGCTGCATCGTAGTCGTTGTCTTTACCTACTGGATTTTTTATTGCACGATCGAATAACTCTAGGCGCATTTCGATAGGGTCTTTACCGACTGCTTCTGCTACTTCATCCAGAAATGCTTGCTCTGCATAAGCAATGAAATTAGAGCGTGGCGCACGCCAAGCACCTGTTGAAATATTGGATTCGTAGCGATGACTTTGTGCTAAGTAATTATCTACTGCTCCAGCAGGAAAGCGATTAGCAAAAATCAATTTATCATTCGTACCTGCTCCCGTCAAAGCAAAACCAATTAGATTATTACTTTCATCTATAGCGGCTTTATAAGTTATTTTATAGCTAGGTCGATAAGTCCCCTGCGTCATATCATCCTCGCGCGTGTAGATCAACTTGATTGGAACTTTGGCAATTTTAGAAATTTGTGCTGCTTCCAACACAAAATGATTATACAAGCGGCGACCAAATCCTCCCCCCATACGCGTCATCATTATAGAAACTTTTTCTTCTGGTACGCCAAGTAGGTTGGCAACGGAAGTGCGAGTGGGCTCTGGCGTCTGTACGGGACCAACCAATTCTACCTTTTCATCTGTTACATTAGCAAAAAAGTTCATTGGCTCCATTGTATTATGAGCCAGAAATGGAGCTTCGTAAGTTCTTTCAATCACCTTTACTGCACTTTGGAATACTCGCTCTGGGTTGCCGTCTTTTCTAGCTGGCTCTTTGCTGTTTTTACGAACTAGATCACCTAATACTTTGTCGTGCAAAGCAGTATCTTCTAGTTCAGAGATTTGTTCCCATTCAATGACTAAAGCTTCTTTAGCCTTTTTTAACTCCCAAGTAGAAGTGCCTACGACTGCTATCAAATCATGAAAAACGTTTGTCTCCGTCCACTGCTGGTCAATACCTTCGGCTTGTTTTGTAGAAAAACTAAATACCTGTTCTACGCCTGACATTGCCTTTGCCTTAGAGGCATCAAAGGACTTTAGCTTCATTCCAAATGCTGGTGGGTGAACAATCATAGCAATCTTCATTCCTTCTTCTTGAAGGTCTAGTCCAAATAAAGGTTCGCCTTTGACAATCTTAAGTGCATCTACATTTTTAATGTCTGCGCCAATGATTTTGAAATCTTTAGGATCTTTTAATTCTACTTCGTCTGGTATTTCAATTGTAGTCGCATCAGCGGCTAACTCGCCATATCCAATCGACTTATTGCTTTTTGAATGCTTCACCACTCCCGCTTCGGTAGTCAATTCACTTGAAGGCACTTCCCATTTCTGGGCTGCTGCCTCTACTAGCATCTTCCGAGCTGTAGCTCCTGCCATTCTGAGTCCTTCCCAACCTTGACGAATAGACTGGCTACCACCTGCCAATTGACGAGTGTACTTCTCTGTATCCAAACCCGCTTGCTCCACCAAAACGTCTTTCCACGCAATGTCCAATTCTTCTGCTACGATCATCGGCATTGATGTTTTTACACCTTGTCCAATTTCAGGATTTGGTGACATAATAGTTACTGTTCCATCAGTGGCGATTTTCAAAAAGGCATTTACATCAAACCACTCCAAAGGAGCAGCATTAGCTGGTGTAGAGCAAGCAGACGCCAACCAATTAAAGCCTAAAACAAGACCTCCACCTGCAGCAGCAGAAGACTTTATGAATGATCTACGATTGTATTTTATAATTGCTTTCATAATATTTTTTAATAGGATGATAGAATCACTTCACTAAGAAAAGTATGAAATTTCACCAGTTCATGATTTTTGATTCATGGTTGTTTTAACTCATCTTTTCTGAAGCCAACTGTACTGCTTTCTTGATACGAACATAAGTACCACAGCGACATAAATTTCCACTCATTGCAGTTTCAATTTCTGTTTCTGATGGATTTGGATTATTCTTCAAGAAGGCAGTTGCTGTCATTATTTGTCCAGCTTGGCAGTAACCACATTGTGGCACATCTGCTTCTACCCATGCTTCCTGTACTGGATGACTTCCGTTTTCTGAAAGACCTTCAATGGTAGTGATTTTTTTATCTGCCACTGATTGAATTGGTAGGGAACAGGAGCGCATTGCAGTGTTTTCGATATGCACGGTACAAGCCCCACACTGACCAATGCCACAGCCGTACTTTGTACCGACCATTCTCAAACTATCTCTTAGCACCCATAGTAAAGGTGTGTCAGGGCTAACATCTACTTGATGCTTCTTCCCATTTACATTGATTGTATATGTAGCCATATTTTTAGTTGTTTGAGATAAAGATACAAAACTTTTAGTTGTTGCATACTCCAAATGGGATTATACTATTTAAAAATTTCAAGTTTTTTTATTAGATAGACTTACCTTTGTGGATATGAAAACAGCATTAAGCACAGCACTAAAAGGAATGGCAATGGGAATAGCAGAGGTTATTCCAGGTGTCTCAGGTGGCACAATTGCTTTTATAACAGGTATCTATGAAAAACTGATTAATGCAATCAAGGCTTTCGGTCCTGAATTATTCCAAGCTTTCCGGAAAGATGGCTTGAGAGGTGCATGGCAAGTTGTTAATGGTGGATTTTTGGCTGCGCTGTTAATCGGAATGGTTATTGGTATTGGTGTGGGTGTTTTTGGCATAACGCATCTGCTAGATAACTACCCTATTTTGCTTTGGGCATTCTTCTTTGGATTGATTATTGCATCTGCTATCTATATTGCTAGGCAAGTATCCCAATGGCGAATAATTGAGATTGCTGCCCTGTTAGGTGGTCTATTTTTTGCTTATTGGATCACTGTAGCTGTTCCAGCAGAAGGAAATACGGCACTTTGGTTTGTTTTTTTATCGGGTGCTATTGCCATTTCAGCATTGCTATTGCCTGGTATTTCAGGTAGTTTTATTCTACTACTCTTGGGTATGTACACTTTTATTATTCCTGCTGTGAAGGATGCTTTAAGCAATTTTGACGGAGAAAATTTGAAGATTCTAATTGTATTCGCATTGGGTTGTGCTGTTGGTTTAGTTACGTTTTCAAGAGTTCTTTCCTGGACTTTCAAGCATTATAAAAATCCAACTTTAGCTTTGTTAACAGGCTTTATGATTGGCTCACTGAATAAAATTTGGCCTTGGCGCATACCTCAACAATGGGTAGTAAAAACCTCAGAGGGCGAATACATAAAGCAAAAAGGTAATATGACTTATGAACTTTATCAAAACACCATAGCAGCAGGCGATGAAGTGAAAATGATTGCAGAGCAAAATGTTACACCTAATGCCTTTGGAGCTATAACAGGTGAAAGCACTTTCCTAATCGGTGCAGTTGTAAGCGCTGTTGCTGGATTTTTAATTGTATTTCTATTGGAACGAACAACTGGAAAAAGCAAGAAATGACTAAAAGATATGGACTTATAGGCTATCCACTTTCACACTCATTTTCAAAAGGTTACTTTACTCAAAAGTTTGAGCAAGAAAGAATTACAGATTGTCGTTATGACAACTTTCCAATTGAAGCAATTGAAAAACTACCCGATTTGGTGGAGGAATTTCCCGATCTGATTGGATTGAATGTAACCCTCCCGTATAAACAGTCAGTGATTCCTTATTTAGATAAACTAAGCAATGCCGCAGAAGCCATAGGTGCTGTAAATACTATAAAAATAAAAAATGGGCAAAAGCTAGGTTTCAATACAGATGAAATTGGCTTTCGAGTATCTTTATTAGAGTTGTTAGAAAGTTACCCTTACAAAGTTGATACACTAAAAGCACTTGTGCTAGGCACAGGAGGTGCAGCTAAAGCCGTTTACCACGTATTAAAACAACTAGGAATAGACTTTCGATCTGTTTCTAGGTCAAAAGCTAAGGGCGATATTACTTATGAAGAAATAGACTATTCCATTATTAAAGAAAATCTACTGCTTGTCAACACAACACCTCTGGGAATGCTACCTGATGTAGAAACTGCACCAAACTTGCCTTACAATGCTATTTCTGACCAACATTTTTTGTATGATCTCGTTTATAATCCAAAACAAACTGTATTTTTGAAAGAAGGATTAACAAGATCAGCTAAGGTAATGAATGGCTTAAAAATGTTACATACTCAAGCAGAAGCCTCTTGGAAAATTTGGAATGAACTAGATGAACATTGATTCAGCAATGTGTTATCTATAAAATAGATGATTAACCAATTTTGCTAAACTTATGGAAAAACTAGGTAAACCCGTATATGAGTTCAATAAATCTTTAGTGGAAGCTACAAAATCGGAGATGAAGAATAAGGATAAAGCTGACATAAATGGAGTTATTAATTTTGATAATATAGAAATTGCTTTTGAACAAAAGAGTAATGAACAACTCAAGCAAATGTCATGGCTATTCAGCATGATGAATAAACCTTGGTTGGTCAATATAGGCTCAAAATTAGGACTAACTGCGGTCAGGATGGGCTTACCTTTAGCAGAAACAGTAGTCAAGAGAACTATTTTTGAACAGTTTTGCGGTGGCACGACTTTGCTAGAAAGCCAAATTGCCATTGATAAATTGCACGAGTATAATGTACAATCTGTACTGGATTACGGTGTGGAAGCAAAGGAAACAGAAGATGATTTTAATATCACTATGAACGAGATTATTCGAGGTATTGAATTTGCCTCCAATAATGAAAGTGTTCCTGTTGTAAGTTGTAAAGTAACGGGCATGGCTCGTTTTACTTTGCTGGAGAAAATAAGTCAAGGAGAAACACTTTCCGTAGCAGAAGAAGCGGAGTTTCGCAATGTTCGCAAGCGCGTGGAATCTATCTGCCATGTCGCTCATAAGCATAAAGTTGCTTTATTTTTCGATGCAGAAGAAAGTTGGATTCAAGCAGCAATAGATGGCTTAGTAGAAGATATGATGAGGTTATACAATAAAGAAAGTGCTATTATTTATGGTACTTATCAGATGTACCGACACGACCGTTTTGATTATCTTGTTGATTCTTTTTCGAGAGCTTCTATGAACGGTTATTTATTGGGGGCAAAGCTAGTGAGAGGTGCATATATGGAAAAGGAACGCAAGCGTGCAGAGTGGTTGGGCTATGCTTCACCTATTCAGCCTAGCAAAAATGCTACGGACAAGGATTTTGATAAGGCGGTACAATTCTGCTTGAGCAATGTTGAGCATATTGCTTTTTGCAACGCTTCGCATAATAGAAATAGCTGTGAACTCCAAGTTAGACTTATTATTGAAAAGCAATTGCCCAAAAATCATCCTCATATCAATTTTTGTCAACTCTATGGGATGAGCGATTACTTAACCTTTAATCTTGCAAAAGCTGGTTTCAATGTTGCAAAATATATGGTATATGGTCCTGTGAAAGAAGTGTTGCCATATTTAGTGAGAAGAGCAGAAGAAAATACTTCTGTTACTGGTGATATGAGCCGAGAGTACAGCTTAGTCGCAGCAGAAATGAAGCGAAGAAGTTTAAAATAAACTCTTATGAGTAAATGCTAGAATAGCTATTGAACATAGCTTCCCGAATAGAAAAAAATAAATTACTGACTAGCATCCGCTACGCATCGAAAACCCGTATGGTTCAAACCAGTATCTGGACTAGATTTCATTCGCCTTGCCACTCGATACCCCGAGCAGTAGTCATCGTTGCACAGAAACGAACCACCTCGCATACTTTTCTTGGCAGCATAAGGCTCATTCGGATCAAAACTACTATTCGGCCCAGTGGAATGTTTTAAATTGAATGCTGCTTTTTCTTTATAAAAGTCATTTTTGTACCAATCAGCACACCATTCCCAAGCATTACCTGCCATATCGTAAAGTCCGTAACCATTGGGTTCAAAAAACTTAACAGGTGCTAGTCCAAAGAAGCCATCTTTCTCAGTATTCTGATATGGAAATACTCCCTGCCAAAAGTTGGCTTTAGGTTTGCCTTTATTAACATCTTCATTTCCCCAAGGATAGATATTATTTTCTAGACCACCACGAGCTGCCCACTCCCACTCAGCCTCTGTTGGAAGTCGTTTGCCTGACCATTTGGCATAAGTTGCTGCATCCTCCCAAGCAATTTGTACTACAGGATAGTTTTCTTTTCCCTCAATACTACTCTTAGCACCTTCAGGATGTCGCCAGTTTGCGCCAATTTGCCAGCGCCACCATTGTTGTTCTGCTCCTGGTGCTTTGATATTGATAGGCTGACTAGTAGGTGTGAATACTAAGGCACCCGGTTGCAAAATACTATCAGGTGGTTTGGGCGTGCCAGGAGGCAAATCCTTTTTAATATCTTCCCAGTTAATTGGACGCTCGGCAACTGTTACGTAGCCTGTTGCTGCTACAAATGCGCTAAATTGAGCATTAGTTACTTCAGTTTCATCCATCCAAAAGCTATCTATCTGTATGGAGTGTTTAGGAAACTCATCAGCATCTGCCTGTTCGCTATCGCCTCCCATCTCGTATTCTCCAGCAGGAATAAGTACCATGCCATCGGTGGATAAAGACTTTGACCTAGTTTTTATTTCTTGACTAGGCGTTAGAGCAGTTTTTCCTTTTTCAGTTGTTTCACTTTGGCAAGAGCTAAATAAAGCAACTGAGATAATTAGCGAGCAAGCTATTCTTGATATAAATTGATCCAAAACAATGATTTTAACTTATAATGAAACTTTAAACTTAAGCAGTGTTTTGCAGTAGTAAGGTAGCCAAATCTGATATTTATACACAATTATCATACTATTATAAGTTTCAAACAACGGTCAAGTGTAAGAGCAGTAGCGAATTTAAAAGCACTTCGCTTTCAGTTTAGCACTGACTTTTATTAAAAGCACAGACCTTTGATTTATTGCTGAACTTTCTATTTCTTGTACACATTATTAGCGGTTTGAGCTTTCTTTCTTCCGTCAACAACATTTATTTTCTTGAATTGATGGACATTTTTCTGTTCCATAGCTACAATATACACAGCAATCGCCTTGTTTCGGTTTCAAAATTGTCTTGCACTTTTCACATTCGTAAAAGTACTGGCAGGCGTCAGTCGGCATTGTTTCTTCTTTTTGGTGTCCGCAGTTGGGACAAGTGATTGTTGATTGTAATATGATTTCCATTTTATTTTTCCTCTTTGCCTATTACTGAATACCCTGTTCCGTTAATTGCCTTTTCAATTTCGCTTATACTCGTTTTTGAGCTGTCAAATTCTACAATTGCGTTTCCGTTCTTGTATGAGGCAGTAGATTTTAAAATTCCTGTAAGTTTGTTTACTTCGTGGTTTACGTGTTCTTCGCAACTCGCACAAGTCATTCCGTTGATTTGAAACTCAACAGTCTGAACATTGGATTTGTCAACCACAATTACTTGCTTCTCTGTCTTTGGATAAAAAATGTGAGCATAGTAAGGAAATGCAAGCATCAAGCCTGCGAAAACTGTTACTATCCCTAAAATTTTTTTGTTTTGTATGAATTTTGGTTTTTCGTCTGTTTCACAGTTACAGTCGATTTCCTTTTTTGGATTAAGTTTCTGATACCAAGCAAATCCAAGAACCAAAATTGTCAGTCCGATAAAATATGGTCGTGCTGGTTCAAGCCAAGAAAAGCTCGAAGCAAGTCCGCTAGTTCCCGCCACAAATGCTAAAACTGGTGTAACGCAACAAAGTGAAGCCGCAAAAGCCGTTAAAAGTCCCGCTCCGATGAATTTATTTTCTTTTTTCATACTATTTCTAGAATTTTGTTTTCTTCAAGTATTTTAAAAAATGGATTGAGCAACTTTTCATACTCCATTGTCAGTGAGTAAAAAATAGTTTGTGCTTGTCTTTCTGTTTCAATTAGTTTTCGGTCTTTGAGTTTTCGCAAATGCTGTGAAACTGCCGAAATTGTCATTCCAAGAATGTCGCTTAGGTCACAAACACAAAGTTGTTTTTCTTCATAAAGTAGGAACAGGATTTTGAGTCTTACGTTGTTTCCCACCAATTCAAGTCCGTTCGACAAATAGTCAAATGTTCCGTTGATTTCGTCAATTCGGTCTTTGCAACGGTTGATTTGCTTAATATCCGCTTGTTGCCTTGTACAAGAAATGTTTTCCATACTACAAATATAGTCAATTTGCTTATTTAAGCAACTACTTAAATAAATGAAAAACATTAAATTTCTTACAGTGCTTCTCCTCTACCTACGAATTCTTTCCCTTCGCCACTTTCAAAGCACATTGAGCTTTATTGCAAATTACCGTATTGCGTTTAACTAATGCTGAGTGAAGTCGCTTTTTCTATTTTTCAAAGTATGACCCATTTCGTTTCTGCCTGCATAGGTGAAGTTGGTTAGAAAAACGAAAATATTAATCTAGAGCAAGAGTACCAACGGGGCGATTGCCTGTTCCTTCTCGATCTGTTAGTTCATCTCCTAGTTCTACTCTTATGCTTTCAGCATATTCTTGTAACTGCTCTACGATTGCTGGGTGTTGACTAAAAACATTACTGGTCTCACTAATGTCATTCGATAGGTCATATAATTCCATTTGTTCGAGACTCACGTATTCATAATCAATGGGAATGCCATCATTTGTACCTTCTCGCCCATTCAATGTTCGATAGCGATGTGGAAAGTATAACTTCCAGCGTCCATCTCCACTCATCACAGCATGAAGTTCGTTTTGGTAGTAGTAAAAATAGTAGGCTTCGTGATGAGGAGCTATCTCTTTTTTACCTAACATTAAATCGTTCATTGCTTCTCCGTCAATGGTTTGATCGGGTAGCTTAGCTCCTGTCAAGTTTGCAATAGTAGGCAAGACATCAATTGTCATAGCAGGCTGTGAGATGGTAATACCATCTGGAATTTTGCCTTTCCAACGCATAATACAAGGCACTCTCACACCTCCCTCCCATGCTGTTCCTTTTCCTTCACGCAGTGGTAGAGCCACTCCTGAATGCTTACCGTAGGAGAGCCATGGCCCATTATCAGAAGTGAAAATGACTAAGGTATTTTCTTCCAGACCATTTGCTTCCAGTGCTTTCAAAATTTTTCCCGTTGACCAGTCAATTTCTTCAATTACATCTCCATACAAGCCCGCTTTTGATTTTCCCTTAAATTTCTCTGAAACAAATAGCGGAACGTGTGGCATATTGTGCGCCACATAAAGAAAGAAAGGCTCAGATTTTTTACGACTAATGAAGTTAACTGCACGCTCTGTATATTGGGTAGTAATCATACTTTGATCCTCAAGCGTATCGATAACAGTCTCATTTTCTATTAACGGAAGCTCAGGAAAGTTGAACACGCTGCCTTGCCAAGGATGATAAGGCCACATATCATTGGAGTAAGGAATACCGAAATATTCATCAAATCCCTGCCGAGTTGGAAGTAGTTCTGGCTCAGAACCCAAGTGCCACTTTCCGTACATTGCCGTAGCGTAGCCAAGTGGTTTCAATAGCTCTGCAATGGTTACTTCATTGGAGTTTAGTCCTTTTCCAACATAAGGAGAATAAGCTCCGTGGATGCCTAATCGGTTAGGATAACAGCCAGTCAATAAAGAAGCTCGAGAGGCAGAGCAAACAGGTTGTGAGGCATAGAAATTAGTAAATCTAGCTCCGTCTTTAGCCATTTGGTCAAGATTAGGCGTGCTAATATTCGGCGAGCCAAAGCAGCCCACGTCTTGATAACCCTGATCGTCTGTGAAGATAATCACAATGTTAGGAGGTGTTTCCTTTGCTACTTCTTTAGTCACTTCACTATTGCATGCCGATAAAGACAAAATAATTGCGAAGAGGAAAAAATATTTCATGGCTTTCGTTTTGTTTTGAATTCAAAACTACAAAGTTTGTGGCATTTCACCAACCATAAATTTATAACCCACACCGCGGACAGAACGAAAATACTTGGGATTCTTTGGGTCTTCTTCAAAATATTTTCTGAATGAAAGAATAAAATTATCAATTGTCCTTGTAGAAGGATAGACGTCGTAGCCCCATACTGACTGTAATATTTGCTGTCTAGAAACCACCTCGTCTTTTCGATCAATCAATAATTTTAGAAGCATGGCTTCTTTCTTCGTTAAAGTAAAGTCGCCTTGGCTGCCAGTAGCTTCATAAGTAATGAAATTAACTTTATTTTTACCAAAATAGAATAGCTCTGGAGTATTCTCAGGTGCTTTACTTGTTCTTTTTATCAAGTTATTAATTCTCAGAAGTAATTCCTCCAGATTGAATGGTTTTGTTAAATAGTCGTCTGCCCCTCGCTTTAATCCTGCTATTCGATCGGGCGCAGCGTCCTTAGCAGTTAGGAAGATGACGGGCACTTCCATATTGGTTAATCTGATCTGCTCACACACCTGATAGCCATCAATCTCAGGTAGCATCACATCTAAGATAATCAAGTCAAAATGTTGCTCTTTAAAACATTTGATAGCTTCTCTTCCGTTTTTTGCTTCTACTACTTCGAAGTCTTCTATTTCAAGATTCAACTTGACTACATCTCTTATGTTTTCTTCATCTTCTACCAGCAAGATTCTCATATTTCTTATTTTAATTTATGCACATATTAGATACGTACCAACTGATTATTAAATAGCTAGGTAGGAAACTATACTATTTCAAAAGGGTTCATTTTTGAGTGCATAGCTTTGTATGAATCAATCGTTTACTCTATGTATGAGTCAAACTTTAGTATCCTCACAGGCGCATTATTTCTTGAGATCAGAATAGATTTGTTATTGATAATTTGAATATCTCTTGCAGCTCCATAGACTGCAAAACCACTACTTTGTGCTTCTATTGCTTGGAATGTTCCATTATCAGTTCCTTGTAAGTACGTCCCAAAAGAAGCATTGAAACGACCAATGGCTGGAGTGCTGCCATCAAAATTTCCAACTGCAAGTAAATCAACAAAGCCATCTCTATTAAAATCACCTGTTGCAAAAGCATAAATTGGAGAAAATTGTGCGACTTTGGGTAGTTTCGTAATAGTATATTTTTTTTCTCCATTACTCATCAATAGGACTGATTGCATCAAAGTTGCTTGTTTAACTTCTACTTCATCATTGATAGGAAAGATTTTAGACACTTCATCTTCCGAAAAGGAATTGAAAGTATTATATTTTTGTTGTAAAAAAGGAAGTTGATTTTTTAACTTATCTAACCCATTATATACCCATTCTTTACCGTTAATATAATAAGTCAGAATAGGATCAATAGCACCATTGTTATCAAAATCTGCTAAATATAATTTTAATGGCTCCTCAGGATTTGCTTTTAAGTTACTATTCAAACCTAAGTTTCCACACAGCAAATCTGTATTTCCATCTTTGTTTATATCAGCAGCATGAATGGCGTTCCACCAACCTTCAGTCTTTTTAATGGCATTTTTCTGCCAACTTCTACCACTAAACTCCAAAAAAGTTATAGGCAGCCAAGTTCCCACCATTGCTAGTCTATTCTCTTCTGATATCCAAACGCCGTCTGTTATCATTCCCAGTTCTTCTATGGCAGCTATTTCAAAATTTCCTTTTCCATCATTCCATAGAATATAAGAATCGGGAGAATTACCATAACTTCCAATGTTGGAGCGCGTTCCAATAAATAAGTCCATAGTTTCATTGGCATCAAAATCGCCTGCTACCACGCAGGCACCATTCGCTGAGAACTGAGGCAGGTTGGCGGCTTTTACAAAATCCCCTTTTCCATTGTTGATATATAAACGATCGTATATTTGTTGTGGTCGTACTGACTGTCCGCCGCCGCTCACTACGTATAAATCTTCATCACCATCTTTATCTGCATCAAAAAAAGTAGCGGCAACATCCTCAAAAATAGCATCTTGCTCAAAAGCAGCTATTTCTGTTTTGGCGAAAGTATGGTTGGAGAGCTGAAGATAAATTGCTCCGCTTTGCCCACTTGCGCCGCCAATATAAAAGTCGTCTAACCCATCATTATTTATGTCGGCTACTGCAAGTTTAGGTCCTTCTGTTGAAAGTTTGTGTGGAATAAGTCGCTCATAATTAAAGTCGGTATAGCTATTTTCAGTATGAACGAAGTCAATGCCAGAAGATGGACTTACATCTACGAAAAGTGGGAATGTTTTAGTTGAAGAAATCGTATTAGTAGTTGCGTTTTCTTGATTTAGTAGGAGTGTTTGATTGATTGAAACATCCTCTAACACTTGAGTAGTGGAGTCATTCCAACGGACTTTTACTTGTTTGATTTTATCTGATTTTCCCAACCCAAAGACTAAAGTGTAGTCCATTGAAGAGAGCCAACCCCTCACAGGATTCAATACTTGCAACTGTGTTGATGCGTCTGTTATGACTTCCACTTTTGCACCAATTCCAAATTGATTGCCTTGTTTACCTTTCAGTTTAATTTTAAGATAATTATTTCCCTCTGAGTTGTTTTGATAAATACTTGCTGGTGCATTTAAGTTATTAACCACTAAATCCAAATCGCCGTCGTTGTCTAAATCTGCATAAGCCGTTCCCATTGAATATCCTTTCCTATTTAAGCCCCAAGCCGCTGAAACATCCTCAAATTCTAAGTTCTTTTTGTTCTGAAAAGCAAAATTAGGTACTTCGCCGTTAGGCATCTGAGCGGACATTTCAAGCGATGAAGCATTTTTTTGGACTTCTTCGCTAGAAGTGTAGTTGATGTAGTCCAGATCATTCGGACGACGCACAATGCCGTTAGTAATGAAAATATCTTTCCAGCCATCATTATCCAAGTCTGCAAAAAGCGTTGACCAACTCCAGTCGGTAGCAGATACGCCTGCTAATTGACCTATTTCACTAAATTGTACATTTTCAGCAAATAAATTACCCTGATTCAATTGCAGCATATTCCTAGAATACTGATAGTGATATCCAAAATTCAATTTGTATTCATAAATATTATAAGGATCAGTACCAGCCGATTGCTTTTTGATACTTTCATCGTAGGGTTTCATGTCTAGTGTCATAATGTCTAACCAGCCATCATTATTAAAGTCTGCCATATCATTTCCCATTGAAAAAGTGCTTGACTGGCTCAATGTGCCACGAATATCTTCTCTGAAAGTACCATCGCAATTGTTGTAATAAACGTAGTCGTTTTCGTGGAAATCATTAGAAACATATACATCGGGACAGCCGTTGTCATCAATATCGCCAATACTTACGGCTAGACCATATCCCACTGTTCCGCCATAAATGCCAGCTTCGCTGCTTACATCTTTAAACTGCCCGTTATCATTTCTAAATAAGCGATCACCAGCCAGACGATCTCTTTTTAGACGAATGGTAGCTTTTTGATAAGTATCTGGATTATGCACGGAATGGTTCAACTGATACATATCTAAGTCGCCATCTAAATCATAATCAAAGAATGCTGCTTGCTGGGCATAGCTTGAGACATCCAAACCAAATTCAGCAGCCTGCTCCGAGAAAGTTAAATCACCATTATTGATGAACAACTGATTGCGTCCTTTCAGTTGTTTATAACCTGAGATTTGACTTACATAAATATCTAAAAAACCATCGTCGTTTACATCTGACATTGTTGCACCAGTTGTCCATTTGTCTTCTCCAAACAAACCTGCTACATTCGCTGATTCAGTGATGTCTTCAAATTGAAAATTCCCTTTATTCAAGTAAAGTTTGTTAGATAATTGACTAGCTGTGAAATAAATATCAGGTAGGTCATCATTGTTAATATCACCAATGGCGACTCCTCCTCCATTATAGGCATAGAGATACTCATTGATATTAAGTGCTTCGGTTTCAGTAAAAGTATTGTTAAAGTCAACATTTGTTTGGCTGCTCGCTAGGCTTTTGAACCGAGTATTTGTTGCTTTTTCACAACTTGCAGACAACAGACTCAAAACAATAAAGAGAAAATAAATACGGAGCATAACTAACATAATGCGTTTTGACTTATCTAATAACTAACACTTCTCCTGACTCATTTACAATCTGTATGCCATTGATCGTTTGTATTTCGCAGGATAATTGCCAAAGATATAGCGAATTGGGTAAGTACTGATTTTTGAAATCACCTTTCCAAGCGTTTTGAGGTAATCTGCTTTTATAGACAATATTTCCCCACCTATCAAAAATGGTTAACTCATATTTATTAAATGCTCCATCTGTTTTCAAGATGGGTCTAAAACTATCGTTAATACCGTCATCATTGGGTGAGAATGCAGTTGGGGCATAGATGTCAGGTTGGCATTTAACTTGACGAAGTTCAATAAAAATTGGTGCGACACCACATTCAAATATAGCATCTGCTCGGTATGTACCTGCCTGGTCAAAAGTCCTTTTGCTACTAGTATTCCCATCCTCCCACAAAAATGTAGCATTAGAAAAAAGAGACTGATCTAATATTTCTATAAGGTCAATTGATACAATTTCCTCCTCACAAAAAACAAATTTTTCACGGATGGTACTTGGACTGGTCGTGAGTTGAATTTGGTCAAGATGGTAGTAGAATGATCTAAAAACGCCGCTGGTGGATTGAGCAACACAAGGGGGTAAATCTCCGAAAGTACCTAGTGGCATAGCAATACCTATATGTTGCTCTCCACCTTGAGCTTCAAAGCAGGTAGAAATCACTGTCCATTCTAGGGTGGGAATTCGGCTTGTAATTGCGTCATAATCTAGAATTGCTATAAGTTCAGCATTTGTCGAGGCTGTTCCATTAGCAAAATTGTTGATGACTTCAATGCTATCCTGAGACAAATAAATATCAATGTGCTTTTCAGGGCGAAGGTTACAACTTGCAATATCTTCATCAAAACCCTGATACCCTCCTCTATTTAAGATTGCCATTTCAAAGAAGTAAATTTCTCCGGCTTCTAGTGGTTGTAAGAGTTTTGTTGCGATTCCTTCTGAGACATAAGTTGCATTAGAATTCCAACGGCTTGAAATTCCAGCAAAGTTCTTCCCTTCAAAAGCCTTGATTTTATCATCCCAAAAAAACGAACCAGATTCATCCAATGGACAGTTTCCCAAAAATAAGTCTGGATTTGCATCTAATACGTACCAACTTTTTGAGAATTGGAAAGTGTTTGAAGGGGATTCACAGGATGAATTTAATAAATTCTCGAAACCTCCATCCACTAGAAGGTTCTGAGCTAAAGTACTTTGAGCAATTAGTAAAAACCATAACCATTGAGCCCATTTCATCAATTAAAATTAAATTTTCACAGCGCGCTTAGTGATAACACCATTATTTGTTCTAATCTGAAAAATGTAAACACCTCTTAGTAAATTGCTTGGCACATTCCAATTCCAAAATCCTTCGGTAATCGGATTGCTTACATCACCTAGTTGATCTATCAAACGTCCTTGACTATCAAATACGCTAATTTCTATCGGAGTAGCCTCTGATAGTTCATACTCTAGCAAAACGTTCTCTGTAAAGAACCCAGGTGATACTTTTAACTCATCATTACTCGTAATCTTTCTTACGCCTACTTCTTCTACTATGGTAATCATTTGGTTAGCCACTACATTGGAGACGACTTGACTATTTCCACCAATCCATTTGATTGTAACTGACTCAACTTTATCTACATCACCCAACCCAAAGTGAGCGATTGTGCTATTCTGGGATACATGGCTTGAGCCGCCATCAATTTCTCTTATCATTGTCTTACCATCTGCCAATACTTCAACCCTTGAGCCCAATCCATTTTTTTCAGCTTGTACACCTTCTAATTGAATTTTCAGCCAGTTGCCACTGGAATTATCGTTTCTGTAAAGTAAGCATCTGGGATTAAGCAACCTACTAGATGGCTCTCTAGGTGCTTGATTAACAACGAATAAATCCATATCGCCATCGTTATCATAATCAAAAACAACCGAACCACGACCAATTCGATAATCATATAGATTCTTTGTTTGAGCAACTTGAAGAAACTGCCCATTGTCATTTTCAAAAAAGAAATTTGGATTAGGTCGAATGGTTGGATTAAGTGCGCCGTTACAAACAAACAAATCCATGTCCGTATCGTGGTCGTAATCAAAAAAGTTAGCTCCCCAACTTACGGGCGGCCCGTTGTACAACGAATCACTAATAGTTGGAATAGCTAAACCAGAAGCTACTGTTCGATCAATAAATCCTTTGCCACCATCATTGATGGTTAATAAACTAGTGCCAAGATTGGTTACAAAATAATCCATCCATCCATCAAAATTGATGTCAGCACTTGCTATTCCCATCGCATTCATACCGTAGTTCATGGCTAGTGGAATAGCTCGATTGAGCATTTTTTTAGTGGGATAGGAATTTTGATAGAATAGATTAGGAGTACTTTTAAATCCAAAATCATTTGCGATATATAAATCCAAGTCGCTGTCATTATCAAAATCGGTGAACATGCCTTCGAAGCCAAAGCCCACATGATCCATCCCGTAGTAAGTCCTAACATCTACAAAACGTTCGCCACCAATGTTAATGTATAGGAAATCAATTGAAGGTTGAAATGAGTTAGTGATTGTTTGTTCGTTGTAAATTGAAATACCAGTTGTAGAATTACTAAAATAATTGCCAATAAAAAGATCAGGAAATCCGTCTGCATTGATATCGCCAAAACTTGCTCCCATACTATTCACCCGTTCATCCTCTAATCCCCAGGATTTACTTACTTCTGAAAATGTACCATCGCCATTATTCAAATACAGTAAATTAGGTGCAATACTCCTATTTTCATCCAGAAAATTCATTGTGGTAACGATGATGTCCTTATAGCCATCCCTGTTGATGTCTGCTGCTGCTGCTCCTTGTGTGTAGGCCTCTGACGTTCTTTCAAAACCAGCATTTACTAAAACATCTGTAAAGGTACCGTCTCCATTATTTTTGTAGAGCTTATCTGAATTAGCACCGCCAGTTACATACAAATCTTCAAAGCCATCCTTATCGAAATCTAATACACAAGCTCCTCCGCCAAAAGTTGCTAGATCAATTTTGAATGTATGATTGATACCTGCCTCTTCTGATACTTCCGTGAAGGTGGATTGTGCTTGTAGTGTCCAAAGACCAAAGCAAATAGCTAGCAGAAATATGTTTCTCAATTTCATAATTATTCCATTTTTGAATGCTGCTTATTGGCAGCCTAAGTCTATCTTCGATTGTTCGTCTGCATTAGGAAAACAATTTTCAGACGGTAATTGATCGGGTACATAGCGTATTAAACTAGAATCGTAGAGACTTTTCTCAAGAAAAGCAGTAAGCTGATCTATTTCCTCATCAGTTAGATTAAGCGAACGAAAACGCCCTGATAATTGATTGCTAGGAACAATGTTATTTTCGGGAATGGCAGCGTTCTTGTACTCAACTACCTCTTTTACCGTTGTAAAACTGCCACCATGTCCATAAAAAGGCGAATCAGTTAAATTGTACAATTGTGGCACTTTGAACTTATACAAATCTTCTGATTTTCCTGTAAATCCTCCTCTGCCTTCTGCAGAAGTGAAGAAGTCCTGACCTACTGTGTTAGTCACGCCCTCGCCTACTAAGTCTTTCATTCCAATTGCATAAAATGCTTCTTCATTTAAAGCAGGTCCTGTGTGGCAACTCACACACTTCGCCTTATCAAAAAATAAAATAGCTCCTCTTTTTTCAGTATCGCTCATCGCTCCCTCGTCTCCATTTAGCCACTTTTGAAAAGGAGCTTGATTAGCGAGCATAGTTCGCTCAAAAGCAGCAATAGCTAGTCCAGCAATAGTGTCATTGTATCGTTTAGCTTCTGGAAGATCAGGAAAAGCTCGATCAAATAGCATTTTATAACTAGGATACTTTTCTACAAATCCTTTAGTAATTTGCTGTCGGTGAATGCCGATACCTGCGATAGCCTGAATCTCTAAGCCCTCGAATCCTAAGAAATTGAGTGCTTTGGGACTTCGTAGTGCCCACTTTTCTTCCGTTCCTCTATTGATAGGAACATTTCCTAACTGTCCATTCCAGAGCATCACTGTTTGATAAGCTGTATTTAAGGTGCTTGGAGTGCGGATGGGTTGAATATCTAAAAAATCAAATCCGTAGTTAGGATCAACTATCCTAGCTTCTCCTTTTGTTCCAAACCCAATACCACCTTCACCTACTCCTTGCCTTACACCAGCTTGAAAACCAGCAGCAGCATGATGACAGGAGGCACAGGAGTAAGTACCAGTTTGGTTCTTTTTTTTAGGGTTTTGACCAATAGCCGTTTCATGGAAAAGCAGTTTGCCTAATTCTACTTTTGCTTCGCTAAGCGGATTATTTGGATCTTGAGGAATATTGTTAAAGTCTGTTTCGTGCGGTAATTTGAAATAAGATAATCCTTTACCAGTTGAAACCGCATTGATTTTGGTTATTAATTCTTCTTCTAGCGAATCAAACGTTTCTACGACTGGCATTTCATTACCTTCACTTTTTTCACAGCTGTAAAGCAGTAGAAGGAGTAATAGGTTGATAACTAATCTAGCGAGTAAAGAAGAATGCCTCATACAAATTTTCTAATTAAAAATACACTGAAAAGCAATGGCAGAAACTAAGTAGTTACTCAGTTTCTGCCATCTTATTTTCATATTGACCTAATAGTTAACAGTTCAACGAGCAGTCCTACTTTTAGTATCCTGGATTCTGAGTTAAGTTAGGGTTCAAATCAATTTCTTTTTGTGGTACTGGCCACAAGTTGTGCTTTGGTGCTTCAAACACTCTAGCATCTAAAGACTCACCAAATAGCGTTACTATTGGAATCGTTTTTTCTGCTTCTCCCCAGCGAATTAAGTCGAAGTAGCGAGTGCCTTCCCAAGGAAACTCAACGTGACGTTCATGTCTGATTTCTGCGCGCATTTGTTCTTTAGTCAATCCTTCTGCAAATGCAGGCATTCCAGCTCTTGCTCTCACTTGATTCACCGCATCATATACCTCCTGCGTAGGACCGATTAGCTCATTTGTTGCCTCAGCGAAGATCATTAGGATATCCGCATAGCGCATTAAGATGACGTTAGTTTCATTGCAAGAGCAACCATCTTCACCGATTAGAGCATCTGGATCAACCCACTTTCTTACTGCAAAAAATGGAGAAAACCCTGAGAGTGACTCTGTATAAACTTCGCCCCTCCAAGTGGAAACACCTGGCACAAATAGGTTTCCAAACATACGAGGATCACGGTTTTCATAAGGTGAATCTGGATTGTATAGCGGTGATTCATCTATCGGTAGACCATCTGTCATGTAAAAAGAATTGGCTAATTGATCTGTTGGTGTGATGGAACCCCATCCATTACCCGGCGTACCCTCTGGTCCTGGTGCTAATGTAACTTGCATAAAGTTTCCTTCACCTTGTGTACCTTCGGTGTATTGGATATCAAACAATACTTCCTTATTATTTTCATTGTCTGGATTGAACACTTCTGTGTATTCGTCTAGTAAGCCAATTACATCAGGATTAGAAGCTGCTAAATCGATTACTTTTCTAGCCTCTGCTGCTGCACCAGCATAATCTCCATTGTACAGTTTCAATCTTGCTTTAATTCCAATAGCTGCTTGTTTTGTTGGACGACCTAAATCTCCATTGAATGGCGTTAATTTTAAGTTTGCCTCTGCAAAGTCCAAATCTTCATAAATAGCTGCCAAAACTTGTGCCTTTGGTGCTCTAGCCGCTTCAAGTCCTTTCTCTCTTGTCAGTACGTTTAGCACTAATGGAACATCGCCATAAAGATTCGTCAGTTCTTGATAAATCAAGCCACGGAGGAATCTTACTTCAGCAATGATGGCATTTTTTGTGTTTGCATCTATATCTATCTTATCAAGATTCTCTAACACTGAATTAGCTCTAAAAATACCTTCATAACCAAAGTCCCACTTTATATTAATCATACCTCCAGTAGTGGAGTTGTGTTCACCTTTTGCGATCGTCGTGTACTCTTGTTCCCAGGGGCAGCAGCCTACGCCATTGTCCGTTAAGATATCGAAGTTTTGGTGCATCCAATAAAAAGCCCCTCCCCAGATACTTCCTTGAAAAACATCGTAAATACCATTAACAGCTCTTACAACATCTTCTTGCGTCTTGAAAAAGCCTTCTACACTACCCTGATCTACAGGTGCTTTTTCTAGGAATTCTTCATTACAGGCTGTCATGCTTAGTAATACCGCAAAGAACAATATAAATAATTTACTAATCTGTTTCATGCTCAATATTTTTATGTTAAATTTTGTACAAATGATTTATAATACAATAATAGACTTATAGATCATTTATTTTCAGAATATTATTGTCATTTTAAAGTTAATATTTTAATATCATATTTTATGAAGTTTTTAAAACTCCACAAATCTCAAGTTCTAGTTATAATCAAAATCTTACATTCACACCCGCAGTAAATACTTTCAACTGTGGATAACTTGCTAAGCCGTTAGTATTACGCAAATCTTGCTCTGGATCGAAACCTACATAATCCGTTACTGTAAATAAATTTGTTCCATTCAAGTATAGTCTTAGACTTTGAACAAAATTATCCTTAAACATTGTTGCTGGAAAATTGTAGCCAATTTGTAGGTTTTTTAATCTTAGATAACTCTTATCTGTCATAAACCAAGAGTGATTCACGTTGTAATTGATACCGCTTTGACCGATGCGAATTTTCGGAAGTGCAGCGTCTGGATTGCTTTCTGTCCAACGATCTCTCCAAATAGTTGACACACCGCCACTATTGTTAAATGGTGCATAAAAACGAGAAGTTTCAAATGTTTGAGCATCACCAACACCTTGCAGCAAAACAGCAATGTCAAAGCCTTTGAAATTGGCAGAAGCATTGATACCGTAAATCCATCTTGGATTATCCTGTCCTAGCACTTTGCGATCATCGACTGTGATTATACCGTCACCATTCTCGTCCTTGTATTGTAAATCGCCAGGAGTTGGTGTGCCAAAAGCTGATTGATCTGGTGCTGCGTCAATTTCAGTTTGATTTTGAAAAATTCCAACAGCTTCAAGACCATACAAAGCATTAATCGGTTGACCTCTCTGTAAAATGAATGCACCCTGAAATACACGATCTGCATCACCTAGTAAAGTAGGGTCAATAGAAAGCACTTCACTTTGCACTTGTGTTAAATTACCTCCAATTGTAAATCCAAAATTACCTATATTTTCTGTGTAGTTAGCAGAAACTTCCCAGCCTTCATTTCGCACTTCTGCAATATTCACGGTTGTTGGTTCACGTACTCCTGTTACGCCCGGATTATTCTGATCGAATAAAATATCTTCTGCATCTCTGATGAAATAATCAGCCTCTAAACTCAATTTTCCAAAGAGCGCCATATTTATTCCAACATCAATTTGAGTTGTTGTTTCCCATTTGATATCCTTGTTGCCTAAACTCGTTTGAGCTGCTGCACCAACAATTGTTCCTCCAAAATTATAAGCAGGATCAAACGAAATATTTGCAGCAAATGGATAATTACCAATTAGCTGGTTACCTAATTGTCCCCAAGAAGCACGCACCTTTAGAAAGTCTATAATATTGTTATCTGCTAAGAATGGTTCTCTTGAAAGTACCCAGCCTGCTGAGAAAGATGGAAAGGTTGCCCATCTGTTGTTAGTACCGAATCGAGAAGAGCCATCTCGACGTACATTAAATTCAAATAGATATTTATCATCAAGGATATAATTCACCCTGCCAAAGAATGAGCGCAATGCCCATTCTTGTGCACCACCATAGTTGGTTGAAGTTTCTGGGTTTCCTGTACTTAGGGCAGGCAGTGAATTAGATGGAATTTCTAGCCTAGATGCTCCGAAGAAACGCTCTTCATAACTTTCTTGATTAGCTCCTACAATAATTTTTAGATCGCTATTACCGAACGATTTTTCATAAGTACCCTGAAACCAATAAGTTAGAGCAAGACTTTGAAAAAACTGATTCTCAAAGCGACGATTTTCCAGCCAGACTAAGCCTAAATCTCCTGTTCTCCAATCAAATGTTTCTATGCGTTTGTTAAAATAAATATCGTCATCCATCTGATAATTAGCTGCAAATGTTCCCCTTAATTTTAGTCCATCAATTATCTCATACTCTGCATACATATTTCCTAAGAAGCGATTGTCATTTAAAGTTCTTGTCAACGCTTGCACTTCTGCTAAAATGTTTGGCGTAGAGAGTTCTATTGCGTCCAGTGTGCGATCTCGATCCGCTAAGCGTCCTTGATCGTCTAAAGCTGGGAAATTAGGCCCTAAACGAGTTGTTCTTGCTAGAAAACCTCCGTCTTGATTGACATTGTCCAAGTTAGAAATTTGACGACTCGCATAAATACTCGTCCCAATTTTAAAGCGGCTGTTAATCTCTGTATCCAGATTCAAACGAATATTAAATCGCTCTGTTCCGTCGGTAAATTTTACTACTCCTTCATTTTGTAAATACCCCAGTGAGATATTGAAGTTTGTTTGTTCTCCTCCTCCTGAGACAGAAAGATTATGCTGTTGAATAGCACCATTTTTTAATATTTCATCGAACCAGTTAGTGTTCGGACCGCTACCATACTGACTTATTACATCGTCTGGATAGAGCGGTTGTCCTCCAGAATTAATATCTGCTTCGTTACGAAGTTGCATAAACTCTTGCGAATCCCAAATATAATCTGGAACTAGAGCAACTTCTGATACTCCAGCGAAACCAGTGTAGTTGAAGGTCGGCTTTCTGTTCTTTTCCCCTCTTTTAGTAGTTACTAATACTACACCATTAGCAGCACGAGAACCGTAAATTGCAGCGGAAGCAGCATCTTTAAGTACCGTAATCGACTCAATGTCGTTAGGGTCAATATTACCAAATGGTGCTTCAATACCATCTACTAAAATGAGTGGATTTGAATTATTCAATGTACCAATACCTCTAATACGAATCGTTGCACCATCCTGTCCTGGCTCACCTGTGTTTTGGTTGACCCACACGCCTGTTACTTGACCTTGTAGCGCTTGTGAAGCATCCGTGATTGGTCGTGCTGCTAGTGCTTTAGCGGATACCACCCCAACTGAACCTGTTAGATTTTCTTTCTTTTGACTGCCATAACCTGTTACTACTATTTCCGAAAGTAAAGCCACATCAGATGATAATGTAATTTCTATGCTAGCTTGATTACCTACTTCCACATCTTGGGTAGCATAGCCTGTGTAGCTGATTGTTAGAACATCTCCGTTATTAGCATCAATTGTGAAGTTACCATCAAAATCAGTAACTGTACCTGTGGATGTTCCTTTCACAAATACACTCGCACCAATAAGTGGGTCGCCGTCTTCACTTGATACATTTCCGCTGATCTGCGCAGAAAGCGTTTGCACAAGAAATATAGTAAAAAACATCAGCGACATAGAACTGTAGTGCATTTTTCGTTTTGTTCGTTTCATAAGTAATGTGACGATTTGTTTAAAATATTTTTCTCGTTTCTTTATAAATAATATTTAAATATAGCATTCATTTTATTATTTCACACAAATTTCCTCACAAAATTTACAATTTTATGAGGAAAAATCATCGAATACGGAACAATAGTTGGAAATATACCTGCTCACCTAGTCAATAATTCCTGCATAGTTGATCCCTGTCAGATAGTGTACATCACGATCGAAAGTGCTTAGATCACTCTGGTTGAATTTACTAAAATCATCGTAGCCACAAGCTCTTGAGATAACCTTCATTAATTCATTGGTAGCATGAAAGAAGTTGTACAGTTGTTGTGCTGACGCATCAATAACTAGTCGTTGGCGGAGATGGTCTTTCATGGTTGCAATGCCAACTGGACAGTTATTCGTATTGCAAGCTCTCATTCCTAAGCAACCAATCGCCTGAATAGCAGCATTTGAGACGGCAATAGCATCAGCTCCCAACATCAGGGCTTTTGCAAAGTCTTCTGCCACACGAAGTCCTCCAGTAATAATGAGTGTTATATCGGTTGCTCCTACTTTATCTAAGTGTTTTCTTGCTCTCGCCAATGCGGGAATGGTCGGCACATTAATATTATTTCTGAGAATAGTTGGTGCGGCTCCAGTTCCTCCACCTCGACCATCTAAGATGATATAATCTACACCTACTTCCAATGCAAAATCAATATCTGCTTCAATATGACTAGCAGCAATTTTGAATCCAATTGGAATCCCCCCTGTTAATGAGCGTACTTCTTTTGCAATTTCTTGAAAATCGCTGGGAGTCTTCAAATCGGGAAAAGCAGCTGGAGAAATGGCAGCTTGTCCGGATTTCAAGCCTCTGACTTCAGCAATTTCGGGGGTAACTTTATTGGCTGGTAAGTGACCTCCAGTGCCTGTTTTTGCACCTTGTCCTCCCTTAAAGTGAAAGGCTTGTACTTTTGCTACTTTTTCAAAAGAAAAGCCGAATTTACTTGAAGCTAATTCATAAAAATATTTAGAGTTATTTTCTTGTTCTTCTGGCAGCATACCGCCTTCTCCACTACAAATGCCTGTTCCTGACAATTCTGCACCTCTTGAAAGCGCTATTTTTGCCTCTTTAGATAAGGCACCATAGCTCATGTCTGAGACAAAAATTGGCATTTCTAATACTAACGGTTTTCGAGCATTTTTGCCAATAATGGTTTTGGTGTTTACTTCTTCATCATCCAGCAATGGCCGAGTAGCTAATTGTGCAGGCAGGAATTGAATATTCTCCCATTTTGGCAAGGTGTTTCTATCTACGCCCATTGCCGCTGAAGGTCCGTGATGACCATATTTTTTCAAGCCATTTTGTGCTAAATGCTTTATGTAATCAGTATAAGGCTCAGTACTTTCAGGATGAGTATCAGCATACTGCCCTAGATATTGATCTCTGTTGAAAGGTTGAGGGTGTTCAGCTAGATAATCATTGATCTCTGCCTCATCTATCATCACATTTCCATCTTCAACAGTAGCTGTAAATTTATGTAGTACCTCTTGATTATCATATTCGCTCACCCCTGTGTCGTAGCGATAATCCCAGCCATGTAATCCACATATAATATTATCTCCGTCTATATGCCCGTCTGCCATTAATGCTCCTCTGTGCAAACATCGTCCATACAGCACTGAAATATTTTCATCATATCTAATAGCTACTAAATCTAGTCCATTAATTTGATAAGCAGCAGGTTGTCGATCTTCTAGCTTACTGAAATAACAAAGTCTTATTGGTTGTTGCATTTTTATAATTTTCCAAATTTGTAATATTGATTCGTGACGAATAACTAAGAGAGGAAAAATTGATCTACTTTTTTGCTTACTCCCCTACCCCACAAATTCCAAAAGTACCTACTTCTTTCTGGATAAAATCATGCACTAGTTGTTTATATTCTTGTGGGCGATTAATGACATCCATGACATGATCCGAACCCCAGTCTGTGTGGTGAAATTCACTTGTTTCAGGATTTAGCTGCTGAGAAATATTAACCGATTGATGAGAGGCGGTTGCGGAGTCGTCCTGTGAATGAATCAAAAATACAGGTTCTACAATATCATCGGCTGCTTCTAGTGGGCTTGCATCTTCATAGTTGATATCTGCTTGTATTTCAACAAACCACATTACTGCGGGTGCAAGTGCCTTTACCCAAGTGCCGTAATCTCTATAAGCACGCTCAAAAATAGCGGAGTGCCAATCTTGATAAGGGGAATCTGCTACAATAAATGCAACATCTTTATCTAAAGCTCCTGCCATTAAAGCGGTAGCTGCACCCCATGATTCACCTACCCAAGCTATTTGTTTGTCTGTGAAGTTTGTTTTTTTCTGCAACCAATCAGTTGCTGCAATCAAATCCATTTTTTCTTTAATTCCTGCTGTCGGATGTTCCCCTCCTGATTCGTTATGCGCTCTATGATCATAAATTACAAAATCACAGCCACATTCCCAGAAAATAGGAGCATATTTTAACATATTGACACGCATTCTACCGTAACCATGTGACAAAACTACTCCACAATTAATGCTGTCCATAGGGTGCTGAAAGTACCATCCTTTTATGCTAGTGCTATCTTCCGAAGTAGTCGTAAATATCTCGGGACTGGAAAACTGGCTCATCACTTCTTCGTAAGTTGTATTCCATGAGTTGCGAATGATTTCTTTTTCGGCTTCTAGAGTGTTGGCGTTAGGGGTTAGAATGACACTGGAGAAATAATAAGAGACGCCTAGAAATGCGGCTAAGAATAAAATAAGTATAGCAATTAAGCCAATGCGAATGAATTTCATGGTAAGGATAATTTTATTGCCACAAGATAAGAATTTCAGCAGTTGGAAAACAAATTAGCTCAAAAAACTCTTTTTTATCGAAAAATATCTATGCTCAATCCAACAAAGACGATCAACTGTAAAGGGCAATTACTTTCTTTGGAAAAGCCAATTGTGATGGGCGTTTTAAATGTAACCCCTGATTCCTTTTACGATGGTGGAAAGTACAAGAAGAAGGAAGCAGCACTTCAGCAAGTCGAACAGATGTTGAAAGAAGGTGCAAGTATTATTGATGTTGGAGGTATGTCCTCCCGTCCAGGTGCAGAAATTACGCCTTTAGACGAGGAGTTAAAGCGAGTCATTCCAGCCGTTGAGATGATTCATCAATACTTTCCTGATGCCATCATCTCCGTTGACACCATTCGAGCAGAAGTAGCTAAAAAAGCTGTGGCAGCAGGAGCAAGCATGATAAATGATATATCAGCCGGCAGTTTAGATGAAGCACTTTATCAAACTGTTGCAGACTTGGGCGTACCGTATGTGTTAATGCACATGAGTGGCAATCCTAAAACCATGCAACACAACCCAACCTACGAAGATGTCGTAGAGGAAGTGTTAGATTTCTTAATTGCAGAAGTAGGTAAGTTGCGTGCATTGGGCGTAAAAGATATTATTGTTGATCCCGGTTTTGGATTCGGAAAAACAGTACTGCAAAATTATACCCTCCTTAAAAATCTTCAGGCTTTTCAGATCATGGACTTACCTATTTTAATTGGAGTTTCTAGGAAGTCGATGATCTATAAACTACTAAATATCACAGCCCAAGAAGCCTTAAATGGCACTTCTGTTCTAAATTTACTAGCATTGCAGCAAAATGTAAAAATACTTCGAGTTCACGATGTAAAAGAAGCGATGCAAGTCATTCAACTCTGGGAAATGTACGAGAAAGCGGGATAAAAAATAAAGTAAAACATGACAAAAATCATTCTTAATTAACTTAAAGAAAACTTATGTTTAGCTAACAAAACGAACCATACTATGACGAGTATAAAGCTACGTCCAAGATTCAAATATTATTCTCAATATGAACCCACTGAAATCCAAGAAAGAGTCAAAAAGCACTTAGAGTTAGATGACCGTTGTATTGGTACTGTTATTGACGGGCATATCGTATTGAAAATTGCCCCCGAAGAATATCACTACTGGTCGCCACAACTAAGTCTTTCGTTAGAAATTGAAAAAGCGGGGACATTGGTACGAGGTCTCTACGGCCCCAATCCTAATGTGTGGGTATTGTTCGTTTTCGGATATGGAATTATTGCTTTTACAGTTTTATTTATCGGAATTATAGGTCTTTCTAGGTGGAGTTTGGGAATGAATGCTCCTATTCTTTGGATGCTTCCAATCTTAGGTAGTGCTGCTCTAGCTTTATACATCATTGGTCAGTTTGGTCAAAAAATAGGTGCAGAGCAACTTTTTACCTTACATCATTTTTTAGAAAATGCTCTGGAAGAGAGAGTTCATGTACACTAGAATAAAACTAATACTATTTGAAATTATAGCCGCAACTTTTCAAATTGATGCTTACTTTTGTATTTTAAGTGCTGGAATTGTATCTATTTGCCTCAGATTAGAACTCTAAGTACTTAAATAATCAGGCAGATACTTCACTGTACAATGTTGAATTCCCAATTGAATAAACGAAATGGAGAAAAAAATAGAGAAAAAATTAAATCAATTAGATGAGGATTTACGCTTGCTTCTTACCGATCTGGACGGTTATTCTGAAAAAAAGCTCAATTTAAAGCCTCAACCGAATGCTTGGTCAGTGTTCCAGGTCATGCACCACTTGACTTTGTCTGAGCAAGTCTCACTGCGCTATGTTCAAAAAAAGTTGAGTTTTAAGCCAGAATTGAAAAAAGCTGGAATTGCTACCAGTCTCAGGCGATCGCTTTTGAAAGTCTATCTAAAAGCTCCAATCAAAGTCAAAGCTCCTGCCCCTGTTGCCACTGATATGCCTGATATTTTCACCTTTTGGGAAGTCGCCAAAGCATGGAAGCAAGAACGTCAAGCCTTGAGGGAGTTATTAGTTGCTCTACCAGTAGAGGTATTCGATAAAGAAATTTATAAGCATCCAATGGTTGGAAAAGTAACGTTGAGCACCATGCTTGATTTTTTTCAAGATCACTTTAACCGCCACAAGAAGCAGATATATCGGACACTGAACGCAGTTGATGCCGTTAAAGTAAAGTGAATTGAAAGTCTCTCGTTAGTTGTAAGTTTCATGATAAGCCCTCACTTAAATGGCAAAATAGATACTATAAAAAATAAAAGAAAGCAATAGAATTCTACTATACCAAAAAACCACTATTGCCACTTCGGTATGATCTTTGGCAGTAAAGTATGAGCAAAAGGCGCAACCAAACTTACTCTTCCAGTCTGTTGTTATTATTGTAAACATAAATTTAACACCTCGACAAGTACCTAAAAGTTTAATTTTAGCGTCTTAGTCAAAAATCACCTAATATGAAATTGCTTAAAAGGCTTGGACTATTTCTACTAATTATACTTGTCTTACTGATTGGTACTGCTATTGCTGTGCCTATTATATTCAAAGATCAAATTACTGAATTTGCCAAAGCAAAAATTAACGATAATATCGAAGCAGTTGTTGATTTTGAATCTGCTGGACTATCTTTTTTCAGAAGTTTTCCCAACCTCAACTTCCGGTTAAATAACTTTTCAGTAGAAGGTCAAGACAATTTTGAAGGAACTACATTAGCAGCAGGAACGCATTTTGATCTGTCGGTTAATCCTTTTTCGATTATATACCCACCTATTGAAGTCAAGTCTGTTCAATTAGACCAACCTATTGTAGATGTTTATGTATTGGAAGATGGCAGCACCAATTATGACATCTTCGGTGAAAGTGAAACAACTGCAGCATCAACGGATTATATTATCAATTTACAGTCTTATAAAATTAATGATGGTTCAATTGCCTACATAGATAAAACACTTGGATTGAAGTCAAATCTAACGGGATTAAACCACAGCGGGAAAGGTAATTTTTCAACTTCCATTTTTGATTTAGATACTAAAACTTCTATTGAGCACACCACAATAAGTTACGGTGGCATCACTTACTTGGACAGTGCCACTGTTGCTTTGAATGCAATTATTAATGCAGACTTGAACAATCAAAAATATACGATTAAGGAAAATGAATTATTTATCAATGAACTGCAACTAAATGTAGATGGCTACACACAATTGAATGAGGAAGATATTGAGTTGACTTGCTCTTTTAATGCACCTGAAAATGAATTCAAGCATTTACTTTCTCTACTGCCAAATGCTTATACAGAGGACTTTAGAAAAGTGAAAGCGAGTGGGCAATTCCAGTTCAATGGCACAATCGATGGAAAATACATAGCAGCTAAGGAGCGTTATCCAAGTTTTGTAGTCAATCTTGAAGTAAATAATGGAGATTTTCAATATCCTGATCTGCCAATGGGCATCACAGCTATCAACACTAAAGTCAATATTCGCAATCCAGGTGGTAGCTTGGATGCAACAATAGTAGATGCGGAAAATTTTGCAATTAAGGTAGGTGGAGACCCTGTGGAGGGTTACCTAAAATTGAGTACTCCTCTTTCTGACCCCAATATTGATACTCGCATCAAAGGAGATTTGAATTTAGCCAATTTGGTAAAAGCCTACCCGATGGAAGGAGTACAAGAGTTAGCAGGTAGGGTTATTGCAGATGTTACTGCCAAGGCAAAAGAGTCTGATATTGAAAAGGGATTCTACGAAAAGGTCAATATTGCAGGAGAATTGAATATACAGGATGTACTGTACGTCAGCAATGATTTACCAAATGTAAGTATCAAAAATGCTAGTTTTCAATTCGCACCTTCTGCGGTAAATATCAACAAATTAGATGCTCGATTGGGCAAGAGCGATCTAATGGCATCAGGGAAGATTTATAATCCGCTTGCTTATTTAGCTAAAGACCAAGTAGTTAAAGGCGAAATAAATATTCGTTCCAATTATTTTTTGGTGGATGAGTGGATGACGACTAGTGAAGAGGAAATAATTTCAAGCGACCAACCTAAGAAAGAAGAAAGTATCAGCGACCAGTTTGATCTAAATATCCAAGCAGATTTTAATGAAATAGATTACAGCACTTACAAATTGAGTAACTTAATCGCAGATGCTAATATCACTGCTAACAACCTAAAGCTAAACAAGCTAGATACAAAAGTGAATGGAAGTGATCTTATTGCCTCAGGATCGGCTGCCAATCTTTACAATTTTATTTTTAATGACGGCTTGTTAACAGGTGCATTCAAACTAGATGCGAATATTTTTGACATCGACCAGTTGCTAGGGACAGCGTCTGAAATAGGAGACTCCATCAGTACAACATTTGAAGTACCTGATTATCGCTATGATTTAGATTTAGACGTAAATGCTAAAAAGGTGATTTACGCCCCTTATCAACTCAGCAATTTTACTGCCAAGGCTGATGTTACAGAAAACAAAGTTGGACTGCTTAATTTTGAAACCAACATTTTTGATGGTAATATCAGTGGAGATGGTGAAATTTATAACTATTTGGAATACGCATTAGCTGGGGATACTGTGCGCGGAACTTTTAATTTGAATTCAAAATTCTTAAACCTCAATTCTTTACTAGCTTCCGAAGAATATACATCAAATATTGGAGATAAAACGCCTGAACAAGCACAGCCAGAAGACCTAGAAGCTTACATTCTACCTAAGACATGGAACTTTAGTTTCAAAGGCAATTTAGACCAAGTGCTCTATACAGATATGAGCATCCGCAATATGACTGGCAATATCACTATTCAAAATGGCATATTGCTATTTGAAGATACGCAAGGAGATATATTAGAGGGTAAAATGGTAGTAACGGGCGGATACGATACTTCTGATCCTGAGGCACCTAGTATGAATATTAAGCTAAACTTAGCAGCAATTAGCTTTGCTTCCGCATTCAATACTTTTAATACGTTTAAAGAGCTTGCTCCGATTGGACAGTTTATTGATGGTAAGCTAACTACAGTCCTATTATTTTCTAGCGTGCTAGGTAAAGACATGATGCCCGATCTCAAAACGATCAATGCAGAAGGTTTCATCCAAACTTTTGATGCCATCGTAAAAAACTTTAAACCACTGCAAGAAGTTGGCAACCAGTTGCAAACAGATATTTTTGAATCAGTGCCATTAGATGATACAAAGAATTGGTTTACTGTAAAAGACGGTACAATTACGCTAGAAGAAGCCAATTTTAAACTAAAAGATATAGACCTAAAAGTAAGTGGTACGCATGGCTTAAATCAAGTAATGAAATATGAAATTGAAGCAGTCATTCCTCGTGAAAAACTGGGTAGCGCAGCAAATAAAGGATTGGGACTGCTCGAAAGTAAAGCTAAACAAGCAGGTCTAGATCTTTCAGCAGGAAGCCATGTAAAAATGCGGATTGATCTTTCGGGTTCTATTACTAACCCTAAAGTAGGAATTACGCCGTTGGGGGTTGAGAATCAAACCTCTCTGAGCAAAACACTCGAAGATGAAGCAAATGAATCTTTAAAAGATTTAAAGGAAGAGGGTGGTAAAGAAATCAATAAACAGGTGAAAGAAAAAAAAGCACAGGCAGATTCTTTAATCACTCAAGCAGTAGATTCTACCAAAGCAGTCGTTCAACAACAAATTGATTCGCTAAAAAAGGAGACACAGCAAAAAACGAAAGAGGTAATTAATGAAAAGACAAAGGAAATTCAGGAACACTTAGAAAAGTTTAATCCATTCAAGAAAAAAAAATCAGGAAGTGGAGGATAGAATACGTTAAATTAATTAGCTTCACTCGTGATTATTTGTCATTTAATAAATAAATCCAATAAACAGCTACCTTAGAACACTCAAATTATAAAAACGAGTATGCTAGATTATCGCTACGTATATATATTCAAGGTGAAAAGTACGAATATGTACAAAATTGGAATCTCCAAAGACTGGCAAATTCGTAAAATTCAAATACAGGACTCAAAAAGATATAAGCTAAAACTGAGATTACTCATTGCGCTGCCACTCATCTTTGCAACTTATTTTGAAAAACGATTACATAAAAAATTTGAAAAGTACCGAAAACCGCTAAAAGGTGTTTCTGGTGGCACAGAGTTTTTTACCCTCAAAACTTATGATGGACACATAGGACTAAGAGGAGAATTATTGAAATATTTTTTCCTGCAATTACTAATTCTTACTTTTATTTTTGTTACTATCGGTATTAACTTATTGGGTATCAACTGGTACGATTACATTGAAGCCATGCTAAAATGACTTATTCCCTTCATTCAGTCAATCTACATTTTTGAACTTAGATACTATTCAGCAACTACTCGATCGCGATACATTTTTACTAAAAGATGCTAGAGGTGTTGCCTTTCCTAAATACTGGTATGAACTGGAAGGAAATGGTGAAATCGTCTGGGGAGTTTATCGCTCTAGCAAAAGTAGCGCTCAAACAGTATTGGACTTACGCTACGAACAACCTGCTACTCGATGTACTTGCCGAAGTCGAAAAAAGGTTTGCAAACATGGATTAGCGTTGATCTTAATGTTGCTAGAATATGCTGATGCTTTTAAGGTAGTTCAGGAAATTCCATCCGAAATAAAAGAGTGGTTAGATCGTCGGGAAAGTCGTTTAGTGCCTAAAGAGAGAACCCAAGAAGAAGAGTATCAGCTTCGAGCAATTCGTGAAAAAAGTTGGAACAAGCGGCTGCTGCAAATGTCTAAAGGATTACAAGAGTTGGAATTATGGCTGCACGATGTAATGCAGGAGGGATTAGCTGCTCTATATAATCGTCCTAGCAGCTACTGGAAAGAGTGGTCAAGTCATCTAGTCAATGCGAAATTGGGAAGGCTTGCTAAGCGTATCCAACACCTAGCTCTTCTCAAAAATCAAGCAGAATGGAATGAACAACTACTATCAGAATTAGGAGATATATATTTGATTATCAAAGGATTCAGTAATATTGAAACTTTACCTATTGAGTTAAAATATGAATTATTTAATGCAATCGGAGTAAATACAAAGAAACAGGAACTATTAGAAACGGAAGGTATAAAAGATCACTGGCGTATTCTTGCTCAACATCAAGGCAAAGAAGAGAAACTTATCTATCAAAGAACTTGGCTATGGGGATCGAATACCAATCAATTTGCGCTATTGCTTGACTTTGCTTGGGGACAAGAACCTTTTGAATATCAATGGATAGTTGGATCAAATATAGAAGCAAGTCTAGTTTATTATCCTAGCCATTTTCTTCAAAGAGCTTTAGTTCAAGATTTTCAATACAAGGAGGCTAAAATCCATGTTAGTGGCTATGCTGATGTAGTTACTTTTCTACTTGATTACGAGCAAGCAATCGCCAAAAATCCTTGGCTAACTGTCTTTCCTGCTTTTTTTGAAGAAGTTATTCTACTCCTCCAAGATGAATCTCTATATCTGATTGATCGTTCAGGAACACAAATTCCTTGTACTACTTCATCCGAAATAATAAATTGGCAAATAGTTGCATCTAGCGGAGGAAATGCTATTCACGTTTTTGGAGAATGGAATAGTAAACAATTTACAGTACTTGGTACTGAAAAAGAGGGGCGTTGGATTGATTATTCTATCTATATTTCAAGAAACGAAAATCAATGGTATGGAAGATAAAAAAGCCCTGCCAACAAACAATCAGGTGACAGAGCCAAAATCTGAATTAGTATGATTCTTTTATAACTATTCTTATAGCTTTACTTACTATTGGACGTAGCTACAACTTCATTTGTTACAACCAATCACTATTATTATAATAGATGCAAATATGGAACGCTTAGTTGTAGATATACTGAAAAGAAAGTGTTAATCTTTTTGCTACTAGCTCCTAAGTTTAACCTTTTACAAGAAAAAACTTAATAAAAGGGATATTGCATCACTTACTGTATGATAATCAATACTTTAATAGCGAAATGTAATTTATTTTATTGTCTCTTCTCTTTTCTAATGAGCCAGATGCTAAAAATCATAGCTTGAAGAATTAATTACACCGAAAATATAATGTATCTTTGCAAGTAATTAATTGTCTAAATTGCACAAGCTGCCAGCATAAATTCAAGTCTTATGGAAGTTAAAACATGCAATTCTATCCTTGAAGTAATCGGTAATACGCCTTTAATTAAGTTGAACAATGTAACTGAATCTATATCAGCAACTGTTTATGCAAAAGTAGAAGGTCTCAATCCTGGACTTTCTGCTAAAGACCGTATTGCATTATATATGATTGAAAAGGCAGAGGAAAGTGGGCAACTAAAGCCTGGAGGTACAATAATTGAAGCAACGTCTGGAAATACAGGTTTTGGCATTGCGATGGTTAGTGCAGTAAAAGGATATAGTTGTATTCTTTGTACCAAGAAAAAAACCTCTAAAGAAAAAATACAAGCCTTGGAAGCGATGGGTGCTAAGGTGATTATTTGTCCTTCTGTTGGAGCAGATGATCCACGCTCCTACTACAACACTGCCAAAAGGCTAAACAAAGAAACACCAAATTCTATCTACCTCAATCAGAACTTTGACATGGGCAATGCTGATGCTCATTATCACACAACAGGTCCTGAAATTTGGGCACAAACAGAAGGAAAGGTAACGCACTATGTTGCTTGTGTAGGTACAGGCGGTACAATTTCTGGCACTGGGCGCTACCTAAAAGATCAAAATCCTAATGTACAGGTAATCGGAGTAGATGCCTATGGCTCTGTGCTTTCAAAATACCATGCAACTCAGGAATTTGACGAAAAAGAAATTAAACCATATCAAGTAGAAGGACTTGGCAAGACTATTATTCCGGGCAATGTTCAATTTGAGCTGATTGACCGTTTCATAAAAGTAAACGATTATGATAGTGCCTTATGTGCTAGGAAACTTGCCAAAGAAGAAGGGCTATTTGTTGGATATTCTAGTGGCTCTGCTCTAAAAGCTGTGTTGGAACTAGGAAAAGACCTTACGAAAGAGGATGTGGTGGTCGTGCTTTTTTCAGATCATGGCAGTAAATACTTAGGAAAAATTTATAACGATGCTTGGATGGACGAGCAGTTTTGCGGTAATCAAAAACAAGGACGCATCCAGTCAATGGATAAGCAATATCGAAAAATAGCCTAGCTCAGATAAAGTTACAATTTATATAAAATGGGCTACTTTCCTATGATAGTAGCCCATTTCCTTTTGCAGTAATAATTGATAACCACATCTGAATCAAGATTCAAATAGAAGGCTTTAAGTCTTAACCGAGGCGAGCTATATTATTTTTTTAGCACAGTAGCCATGGTTGCTCCAATCGTAGCGGGAGACTTCACAACATGAATGCCACACTCTTCCATGATCTTCATCTTTGCTTCGGCAGTATCCTCATGCCCTCCAACAATAGCACCTGCATGCCCCATCTTACGGCCTTTTGGTGCAGTTTGACCGGCAATGAAACCTACTACTGGCTTAGTGCCATTATCTTTGATCCAACGAGCTGCCTCTGCTTCCATTCCACCTCCAATCTCACCAATCATGATAATACCTTCTGTTTCAGGATCGTTCATCAATAGCTCAACTGCCTCTTTAGTAGTTGTTCCAACAATTGGATCACCACCAATTCCAATACAAGTAGATTGACCAAGTCCCGCCTTTGTTACCTGATCTACTGCCTCATAAGTCAGCGTACCAGAGCGAGATACAATACCAATTGTACCTTTATTATGGATAAAGCCCGGCATGATACCTACTTTAGCTTCATCTGGCGTCATCACACCTGGGCAGTTTGGTCCGATCAGACGACAATCACGCTCGTCAATGTAAGCCTTCGCTTTTACCATGTCTTGCACAGGAATACCTTCGGTGATGCAAATAATCACTTTGATTCCAGCATCAGCAGCTTCCATAATTGCATCAGCAGCAAATGGTGGCGGCACAAAAATAATTGAAACGTCTGCGCCAGCTTTTTCCACGGCTTCTGATACTGTGTTGAATACAGGGAGGTCAAGGTGTGTAGTTCCGCCTTTGCCTGGCGTTACACCACCGACAACATTTGTGCCATATTCGATCATTTGACTGGCATGAAAAGAACCTTCTTTACCAGTGAACCCTTGCACTATAATTTTAGAATCTTTATTTACTAAAACGGACATTTTTTATTAAATTGAGAATTAATAATTACAAATTGTTATCGTCTGCACAATTCGTAATTCATAATTTATTTATTGCTTTCTTCTACAATTACAAAGACCTCCTCATTGGAACGCTTCATAAAATATTTTTCTCTGGCAAATTTTTCTACATCTTGATCCAAATCCATGCGGTCTTGTCGCACTTCTCCTATCTTTTTTTCAAAGTATTCATTTTCTGCTTCCAACTTGACTTTTGTTTTGGATAAATGCCACTGTGTGAAAACGTCGTGCTTATCAAAGAAAACAATCCATACCAAAAATAAGATTGTTACGATCACATACCGACTCCTCAGTGGTTTCGGAATGCGCTGCTGCAATATTTGAAGTGGATTTTTTGCCATTTTACTTAACTTTTTATTCTGTTAGAAGCTGAATCCTTAAGGTGACCAACACTTTTTGATTAGTAATTACTTTCTCAAAAGGGCTTTACCTGGATAAATAGCTATATCGCCCAATTCCTCTTCGATGCGAAGTAATTGGTTATATTTAGCGATACGATCAGAGCGAGAGGCAGAACCCGTCTTGATTTGACCAGTATTTAATGCTACTGCCAAGTCGGCAATTGTCGTATCTTCTGTTTCACCTGAGCGATGACTCATCACGCTTGTAAAGCCATTTCTATTCGCTAAATTTACGGCATTTATAGTTTCTGTCAAAGTGCCAATCTGATTTACTTTTATTAAAATAGAATTTGCCGACTTTTCATCGATGCCTCTTTGTAAGCGCTTCACATTAGTTACAAATAAATCATCCCCTACTAACTGTATTTTATTTCCAACAGAAGCGGTTAGTTTACTCCATCCTGACCAGTCATCTTCATCCAAACCATCCTCAATTGATAAGATTGGGTATTTATTACACCAGTCTGTCCAATAGGACACCATTTCATCAGAAGTTAGCTTCTCCCCTGTTGAGAAATGCAAGTGATAAACGCCTTCTTCTGCATTATAAAACTCAGAGGCTGCCGCATCCATTGCAATCATAATCTCTTCGCCCGGCTTATAACCTGCTTTTTCAATAGCCATCATCACTGTATCAATCGCTTCCACATTCGACTTTAGATTGGGGGCAAATCCACCTTCATCCCCTACGTTCGTGGAGTGTCCCATACTTTTCAGTACTTCCTTTAGATTATGGAATACCTCTGTACCCCATCTCAATCCTTCAGAGAAAGATGTGGCACCGACTGGCATAATCATAAATTCTTGAAAATCAATACTATTATCAGCATGCTTCCCACCATTCAAGATATTCATCAATGGAACAGGTAGCGTATTTGCAGCCACGCCACCAATGTAACGATACAAAGGCTGATCCAACTCTAACGCTGCTGCTTTTGCTACCGCCAACGAGACACCTAAAATAGCATTTGCACCAAATTTTGCTTTATTATCAGTACCATCTAATTCTAGCATGACGTGATCGAGTGCAGTCTGATCAAAAACGTTTGCACCAATCAACTCATCCGCAATCACTTCGTTCACATTCTGTACCGCTCTTGAAACACCTTTTCCCATATAGTGATCGCCTCCATCTCTCAATTCTACTGCTTCGTATTTACCCGTAGATGCCCCAGAGGGAACAGCCGCCCTTCCAACTATGCCACTCTCTGTCATTACTTCTACTTCAACAGTAGGATTACCTCTTGAGTCTAATATTTGTCGCGCTTTAATATCCAAGATGATACTCATAATTGTTTATGTTTAT
>CAYWKD010000017.1:62887-71902 GCA_964458705.1 uncultured Saprospiraceae bacterium
TAATATTTGTCGCGCTTTAATATCCAAGATGATACTCATAATTGTTTATGTTTATAGTTTATTTTTTATCAAATTGACAAACTTCAATATTTTATTTAATCAAATTATTTAATTGCTATTATATGTTATATATTAAGTTCATCATCTCTTTTCTGTTGTTAGTTACCAATATAACAATAAGCATACGATAAAATCATTGCTCTTCCATTAATTTGATGAACGAATCAAAAAGATACCTTGCATCATGCGGACCGGGCGATGCCTCAGGGTGGTATTGTACCGAAAAGGCAGGCTTCCCTTTGATTTTGATCCCCTCGATAGTGCCATCGTTCAAATTGATATGAGTAATTTCTACTTTTTCTTTATTCGCTTCGATAGCTTCTGGACTAACTCCGAAGCCATGATTTTGGCTTGTGATCTCACATTTACCAGTTACGATGTTCTTAACAGGATGATTGATACCCCTATGTCCATGGTGCATTTTATAAGTTGGAATATCCATTGCCAGTGCTAGAATTTGATGTCCCAAACAGATTCCAAATAAAGGTTTTTCTGTTTTCAGCATCTTCTTTGTCGTCTTTACTGCATATTCCATTGGAGCAGGGTCGCCAGGTCCATTTGAAATAAAATAGCCATCAGGTTGCCAGTCCTTAATCTCTTTGAAGGGCGTCTTGGCAGGAAAGACCTTAATGTAGCAATTGCGCTGTAATAGGTTATTTAAAATATTCCTTTTTGTACCTAAATCTAGCACCGCAACGCGATATTTCGCTTTTTTATCCCCTAGAGTATATGCTTCTCGTGTACTTACTTTGCTCGCCAATTCCAAACCATTCATGTTCGGAACACTTATCAATATTTCTTTTAGCTTTTCAATGTCAACTTCTTCAGACGAGATAATCCCGTTCATAGCACCCTTATTGCGAATATGACGAACAAGCTCGCGGGTATCAATATTTGAGATAGCCACTAAGTTTTCCCGTTCAAAATAGTCTTGTATAGATCGATCAGCTATGTGGCGTGAATATTTATTAGTAAAGTTTTTACAAATGAAGCCCGAAATTTTTACATGCTCAGATTCTACTTCATCATCTTTTATACCGTAGTTTCCAATGTGAGCATTCGTTGCAGTGAGAAGTTGACCGTAGTAAGAAGGATCTGTGAAAATTTCTTGATAGCCTGTCATTCCTGTATTGAAGCAAATTTCACCAGTAGCTGTGCCTCTTTTTCCGGCAGCTCTACCGTAGAATACTTTACCATCTTCTAACAATAAAATAGCAGGATGATCTTGCATAGATTTTAAGTTTGAATTAAAAGCAATATTTAATTGAGGACGCTATCGCTCAAATTCGTACAAATATAGTGGGTTCTTTACAGAGTTTTTACAGTTTCTGCTTGAAAGTTTTTAACTCTTTTCGCTAAAGGTTAATTTTCAGTAGGTTATATTTTACTATCTAAGTTCTCATTTTATTCGTTACCGAAAATTTACGCTGGGCTGTTGGCTTTCTTGTGATTTTACTTTATTTTTGGAAAGCACATGAAGCTATTCGTCCTCAGAAAAGTAAAGTATAAAAGGTAAAATGATAAACCAAAAGACAAGAACGGAAGTAGCATATGCCTACGGATTTAAGCAAAAAAGCATGTTTTTGAAGCAACAGGCACTACAAGTTTAAAGCATTTCTTAGGCAATCTCTTATTTCATCGAACATCCTATCCGATACTTCGCCTAATTCTCCTGTAAAAATAGTTACATCCAAAGTCACTAACTTATCTAATTTGACGATGGAGTTTTTTTGTAAGCCGGTTAAAGAAAAGTCTGGGTGGCTTACTTCAATTAGATATTCCGTAGGTTTTAAGTTATTAGGAATGATGGAGGAAATAAAAGCAACTATCACATCATGCTCGTTGGATTGTGCAACCGCCAGAACAAGTGCGGGTCTTCGTTTATTTGAAGTAAGGTCTGTGAAAGGAAAACGAGTGAGTACAATTTTCTTTGGTCTCATCAGTACACTACTTTAAGGTCTCCATCCGTATAAATATCTTCTTCCTCTGCTTTTAGGAAATCGAAAGCTGTGGTGTTTTGAAGCAGTATTTTAACTTCTTCATTTTCAGCGGCTTGTTCTGTGGTAGCGGAAGAAATAGCTACACTTACCACTTTAACATTCAAACGCTTCGCAAGAGAGAGCAATAACTGTAAATCTATAAGATCATTTGTCTGTAGCGTTAACTGATTCATTTTTAGTTTGATATTACGTGTGTTGTTAAGCTAATAAGTTTCATTGAAACAAGTATCAACTAGATAAAGTTAAATTTTATAGAAGCAAAATAATCTTCACACATTAAGTTTCCAACTTTACCCACAAAGTAAAATTTTAACTTTTGGGCTACTTGCTTCTTTGAATTTTTCATTTACTTATTATTCATTTGAAGATGCTCTTTTCAGCAGTAGAGGTAAAAACGCTGAAGGTATGTGATCAGTCAAAAAACAAGTGAAGAAATTAGTGATGCTCACGGATTCAAAAGTGTACGTACTTTTCTAGGTTATGTAAAGGATATGAAAATAGATCTTCGACCGCGTTGCTTGCTAGATCAAGAGGATCAAATTACCCTTTACCGCCAGCATAAGTATCCCCGAAAGACTAGAAGATAAAGAAAAGCTAATGCCATTACCAAAAATTTACGCTGATCTGTTGGCTTTCTTGTGATTTTACTTTGTTTTTGGAAAACACATGAAGCTATTCGTCCTCAGAAAAGTAAAGTATAAAAAGTAAAATGATAAACCAAAGGACAAGAACGGAAGTAGCGTATGCCTACGGATTTAGGCAAAAAAGCATGTTTTTGGAATTACTGGAAACGGAAGCCATAAATTTGCCCAATCGTAAATTGCTTAGTCAGGACACGCAAATCTCACTTTATGCTCGACTGGGCATACCGAAAGGACTAGAGAGAAAAGAGAAAATAGCACTACTCCCCTTGATTAAAGCATACCGTACAAAACATGATCTTCCTGCCGAAGTTGGTTTTCTACTGCCCAAAACTAGAGCAGAAGTAGCAAGTGCTTATGGCTACAACTGTACTAAAACTTTCATGAGGTATTTAGAAAAAAGCAACATTTGCTTGCCTTCTCGAAAATTGCTTGACCACTATACTCAAATTGAGCTTTATGCTCAAATGGGTGTACCTAAGGGTTTTGCGGCAGACGAGATAGCAACTGCTACGGCAGCAGTAAAAAAATACTGCCAAGAACAAGATTTACCCCCCCCCAAATATTATAAAATATTAAATGTGTCCAAAATTTTATCGTTTTGTCCAAAATTTATGCGTTTTGTCCAAAATTTGTATTTGCATTACTCACTTTTTACTTGCAATTTTGTAGTATTAATCTTAGCAATAAGATTTTTTATTTGGTATTGATGGTGCACTTCAGTATAGGTAAGAAAGCACTAATGCTGCTTTTGATCATGGCTAGCATTAGTGCAAAGAATTTTATTGTTTAACAAATTTACATTTTTTTTATGAAAAAATCACGTTATCAGTTATCAACTAATTTAATCGTAGCTGTAATGATCTTTGCTGTTGGAATATATGTCTTATTTCCATTCCATAGTTCAGCTACAAATTTATCAGGTCGTGCGCAAGAGGTTAATCTAGCAGTTAGTTCCAAAACCCAAGTATCTTACGCCGTGGCAACACCTGCTGCAGTGGGAGTGGTTGTTGTTACAGCTTTGGTAATTGGTGCCTTAGTTAGTGTGGCTTCAACTTGTCATGCGGAGATGATGGCTAATATGGATGTTGATGGCATTTCTGAGGAAGAATATTTACTCGAACTATTGCCGTAATCTATCCATAACAATAGCTTCATGAGAGATTATGATTAGAAATTGTGAAGTAAATTCACAGTTCAAACCATTATTACACAGGGAATATCGTTAGACTCGTTGTAATTTTATGCAAATATGCGTTGCGTAATGTCGTGTGTGCGTATTTAAGAATGCTTGAGCAATTAATACGCATACACTTTACGAAATGAACATTGTTAACTGTAATTTATTGTATAGTTATACATTTATCCAATATTTAAAACAGTTATTGTAGTAAAGCATTTTACTAGCTAGAGGTAAAATACTATTTTAGCACAACATATTTTATAATCATTATCAATTAATGGTAAAACTAAAAATTATATGTTTAAATTATTGAAATATATATTTGTAGTTTTGTTAACGATTTATTGTATTAGCACTCTTTTATTTTTACTACCTAATTCATTCATTAGAATACAAATTCATGACTACGTTTATAAGTTTTCTCAGCTTTTTCAGCAAAGATGGAATTATTTTGCTCCGCCTCCAAAGAGCAACTATGAACTTACATATACCTACTTTAAAGTAGTCCATGAAGATACTATCTTTCAAAGTCAATACAGGGTTTTATATCCCATATATAAAGCTAAGCAAAACAAAAAACCTTTTAATTCGAAAGAGGAAATTATAGATTATGCCTTAAATAATGCTATTATTGATCTTCTTCAAGGACTTGATAAGATTAGAAATGTAAAGAAATTGAATAATCCCACTATGACCGATTCCTTACTATCTATAGAAATAACAAAAGAAATAGATAAATCTTTTCTATCTGTATATCCAACTCACATTTTGTACAACTACGGCGTAAGGATTGCAAGAGAAAATGACTTTAATGAAGATTATCTAATGAGAGTCGCTATTTTTGATTTACCAATAACGAAATTTGCTGAACGAAATATGGCTAATAAACAAGATACCGTCTTTAACTTAATATATGAATCTAAATTATTGAGAAATAATGAAAAAACTGCAAATCTTTTATCACAGTAATAAATCATTATCTCTATGAAAAAAATAATTCAAGAATTAAATGTGATTGCTACCTATTTACATGAAAGTAAAGATAGGTCTTTTTACCTAGCAGTACTAAGAGTTTATGTATCATTTCATGTACTGAGAAACTTAATAGTACATTTTAAAATGCAAGATGTGATTTTTGGAAAAAGGTCTATATTTCCTTTATATTATAGTAATAAACTTGTCATTTTTGCTCATGATAATCATGAGCTGTTCTTATTCGCTATTATGACAACATGTATTTTATTTGCTTTCGGTATTGGAAAAAATATAACAGCTATCATTTTATATTCACTTTTAGAGATTTACAATAATATGATACCTTACTTGTTGAATGGTGGTGACAACTTCCTGAAATTCATAATACTATACCTTGTTTTTGCTAATTCTTACCACTATTTTAGTATTTCTAAATTGAATTTCAAAAATTACGAATTAACACGTACTCTAACCTTTTTTACAAATTTGGCTACTTACTCTATCTTAATACACCTATGTTTAATTTATTTTATATCGGCAATTGAAAAAATACACACAGATGAATGGTTTAATGGTGTAGCTTTTTATTACATAATGAACCTTGAAAGATTTACAGGAACGCCGTTTAACAAAATGGTGGCACAGAATGGCTATATTGTAAATATAGTCACATATGTTACTATCCTATGGGAACTATACTTCCCTATACTGGTCTGGATAAAAAGAATGAGAACGACTGTAATAGTCATGGGCATCATTATGCATGTTGGAATAATGATTACTATGATGTTGTACGATTTTCAGATGCTTTATATCATCACTTTAGGCTTATTCTTCAAAAATGATTTCTACTTCAATTTTTTTGATAAGGTCAATAATATCTATAATAAACTAAAAAACAAGTATATATTTATTAACTAAATCTAAAAATTACACTACTATATGGATGTAAACCTATCAGTTATCTCAATGAAAAACGTAAGCAAATATTACGGAAGATTTCTAGCTATTGATAAAGTAAATATAAATGTGCGCAAAGGAGAAATTATGGGTTTGATTGGTCCGAATGGTGCTGGAAAAACTACCATTCTAAATATTGCTGCGGGATTGATTGCTCCAAGTAGTGGCGAAGTATTCATTTTAGATCAATCTATACAAAAGTATCCATTTGCAACGAGAGCAAAAGTTGGCTTTTCCACAAATGAGATGAAACTGTATCCCAAATTAACTCCCAGGGAAACGTTGTTTTATTTTGGGAAATTATTTAGTGTGTCTCCTACTCGTTTAAAAAATAGAGTAGAGAATTTAATTCACCAATTTGACTTAACTAGCTTTGCTGATAGATATTGTGGAACATTATCAACCGGGCAATTTCAACGTGTTTCACTCGCTAGAGTATTGATAAATGATCCCCAAATAGTTATACTAGATGAACCTACCATTGGGTTGGATATCATGAGCAAAGGGTTATTATTAGAAGTCATTATGGATTTAGCAAAAAATAAAAATAAATCGGTTTTGTTTTCTACACATAGCTTGGAAGAAGTTGATTCCCTGTGTGATAAGGTTACCGTAGTTGCTAATAATAGCCTGTTATTCACAGGAAATAAAGCGGATATATTAACCATTACCAAACAAAAATCTCTAAGTGAGGCTTTTCACTATCTACTTAAAACCAATAAGAATGAGAATTAAAATCACAGGAACTATTCTTGGGAAGGAATTAAAAGAATTTGTAAGAGATACTTCTACAGTTTTAGTAATCTTATTGTATCCTCTTCTAATGTATCCTCTTTTATTTTATTTCTTAAATAGGTATGTACAAACGCCTCAACATACTGGAGATAAAGAAGATGTAAAAACATCTATTTTATTAGAAGGTAAGTATTCTTCATCTAGGGACATCCTTTACGAACACTTGACTAACAATGGATTCGATGTAAAAGTAGGTATCTTGAATATAGACTCTATGTATAATCAGGATATTCCATTTGGGATTATAGCTGATTATAGTAGCAAAGATCAGTTAATAATTAATATGATTACAATTAATGGAAGTAGTAGCAAATTAGTAACTCAGAAATATAGTATTACAAAATCAATACAAGATTTAAATGCATATCTTTTAGATGTAAAATTAGAAAAATACAACATTAAGGATACTATTTCAATACCAATACTACTTGAAGAGGCGAACATAACTGTCAATAAGGTAGGAGAACAATTACTTACTACCTATGCCCTAAAACTTCTGGTTAGTTTATCTATGTTTTTTATATTCGTTGGTGTGCTTTACATTTGTATAGACATAACAGCAGGGGAACATGAAAGAAAAACATTACAAACATTACTAGCCACTCCTATTAGCAATATGGAGATTTTATCAGGAAAACTCATTGCTATCTCTGTTATTGGTCTTTTAACACTTCTAATCAATAGTATTATTATTTTTATATCGCTAAAATTCATTTTTACAATTCCGATTAATATTGAATTAAACATAAATATAACAGATTCGACAATAATACTATTTATTTTAGCTTCAAGCGTTTTTGTTATCTCAAGCACGACACTTTTATTCATGATTTTAAGTAAATCGCTCAAATCAGCACAAAGCTATACTTATCCATTACTTTTAGCTATTGTTGTATTGTCATCACTGGCTTACTTTCCACACTTAAACAATGATAACCTCTTTCTTTATAGCATTCCTTTGCTCAATACCCATTTGAGTATATTAGGCGTGTTATTAGGACAAACAAATTATCTAGCTATCATATTTAGCATAGTATCTAATTTAGCTTATACCCTTTTAGGTCTATTAATAAGCTCAACTCTATTTCGAGAAAATAAATAAGTTGACATTATTAAAAAACTCGGTACTTCTTTAATTAACTGATGTTACGCACAGATCAATAAGAAAAGATGTAAAAAGTATATTTTTGTGTTCATACAAGATAAATTAGATTTATACACGGATTATTTATTGTCGAGTTTTGACCAGACCTCAGCTACGGGTTTGTCCCGCTTAGTTGATGGAGCAATTTCTCACGATAGCATTACTCGTTTTTTGTCAGGTAATGACTTTGGCTCGAAAGAGCTTTGGCAAAAAGTTAAGCCTATGGTACGTCAATACGAAAAGGATGAAGGCTGTCTAATTTTTGACGATACGATTATCGAAAAGCCCCATACGGATGAGAACGATATGATGAGTTGGCATTGGGATCATTCCAAGAATAAACTTGTCAAGGGAGCAAACCTGCTCAACGCATTTTATCATGTTCCTATTTCGCCAGAAGAAGACTTGCGCATTCCAGTAGGTTTTGAAATTATACAAAAAACAGTACGATTTTGTGATCTCAAAACAAAGAAGGAAAAGCGGGCAAGTCCGACAACAAAAAACGAGATGATGCAGTCGATAATTGCACAGTCCATTCATAATCAACTGAAATTCAGTTATGTAATTGCTGACAGTTGGTTTGCCTCTGCAGCAAACATGCGCTTCATTCACAAGAAAAATAAGTTCTTTATTTTCGATATGAAGACCAACCGTCAAACGGCACTGTCGCAGCAAGACCGAAATGCAGGTCGTTGGACAAGAATAGATGAACTCGACATACCCGATAATACGCCGACGAAAGTTTGGCTCAAAGATCTGGAATTTCCAGTCTGGCTGACCAAGCAGGTTTTTAAGAACAAGAACCAATCGACGGGTGTACGATTTTTGGTCTCGAATGACTTTGACTTATCCGACGATGATTTTATGACACTCTACAAAAAACGATGGAGTGTTGAAGAATATCATAAAAGTCTCAAACAAAATACAGCTATCGCTAAATCCCCAACGCGAACATTGACCACGCAGCGTAACCATATTTTCGCATCGATTTGGGCGTATGTCAAAATGGAAAAAATCAGATTGGCCAACCAATCAAACCATTTTGCTATGAAATCCAAAATTTACATGGCTGCTTTAAAAACAGCTTTCAATGAACTTCTCGCACTAAAAGCCAATGCCGCTAGTGCGTAACATCAGTTAGTAACTGATGTTACGCACAGATCAACAAGAAAAGATGTAAAAAGCATATTTTTGTATTCATGCAAGATAAATTAGATTTATACACGGATTATTTATTGTCGAGTTTTGACCAGACCT
>CAYWKD010000017.1:72002-73562 GCA_964458705.1 uncultured Saprospiraceae bacterium
GTGATCTCAAAACAAAGAAGGAAAAGCGGGCAAGTCCGACAACAAAAAACGAGATATTACACTCGGATTTTTCCACTTAACTTACTACTACACACTAACGCTGAACAATATATACCCATCTCAAAAGGTAATAAACAGATTTCTTCCAGCTTGTCTTTTGGGCAAGATAGTAGTCGCATATTAGTTAGTTTTGGTATAAATGAAAGTAATCAACAAACAAAGCCTTATTTACAACTCTTTGATACCCTCAATATGGAAATAAATGTAGGAGAATTGACTAATCGTGATTTTGATTTTCTAAACACAGATTATTTTAGCCAAATTAAATATGAGAAAAAATGGTTAAATATAGATTTTATTTCAGAAATAAGATTTGGTCAGTTTAATATAAAGAAAAGTAACCAAAATATGATGAATTACGCTTATCTCTTCCCTCAATTAAGTTTAAGGAGACGAACTGAAAATAGTTTCTATGCTTTTTCCTATCATTACGATGTGCGTTTTTTTGACTTGAATAGCCTGATCAGCACCTACTATTTAAGGGACAATAGGACTTTGGAATTAGGTACTACGGTAGTTAGTCCATTAAAAACCCAAAAATTCCTATTTAATTACACTAAATCAAATTTGCAAAAATCATACAACTATTATATAAATGTTGCTTTGCAAAGAGCCACAGGCGGTTATCAAAACAGCATTAACATAGAAAGAGAATTCATACAATCCGCTTATGTTTTGAATACTTACCCCAATCTCCGCATTAACCTCAGTGGCACAGTTGATCATTTTGTTGACCTTCTTTCGTCAAGAATTTTCTTCAAGCCATTTTTCTCCTTGTTTAACACTCAAAATGAAATCGTAAACTTGGGTACACGAAGTATTGAAGTACAGCGTTATGGTGCTAATCTGGAAATAAAATCGGGATTTTTACATTTCTTCAATTTTAGATTAGGCTTAGAGCAGGACTACAGAAATAGTAATTTTCAGTATGAAAATGTTCAATCCTCTAATCGTTTTACCACTAGTAGGGTGTTTTCAAACCTATCTTTCAACACCTCAACATCTTCAAGAATAGAACTTCAAAACGAGGCTTACTATATTTCATCTAATGCTAACATAAGTAGCACGCGGTTTTGGTACTCTGATTTATCGTTCTATCTGAATCCAAAAAACAAGTCTTGGTATTTTAACATCCACATACATAATCTATTCAACACAAGAAACTGGGTATATGCGGAAGTAGATGACCTAGCTGCCGTAACTTCATTCACTAGGCTCCAACCAAGATATGTTATGTTCAAGTTATTTTACAGCTTTAATGGTTCATAGGTATTGAAATTTCTAACAGTTGCAAGTATGGCTCAAACCTATTATATTTTTATCAACAAAACAAAGGAAATATTTTTAAGGGAAATTCGAAGGATTAGTCAAATATTTTGGTTAATATTGTAGTAGATGGGTTTTGTTTTTCTTTGCTTGGTATTGATGGTGCACTTCAATATAGATAAGAAAGCACTAATGCTGCTTTTGATCATGGCTAGCATTAGTGCAAAGAATTTT
>CAYWKD010000018.1:0-69222 GCA_964458705.1 uncultured Saprospiraceae bacterium
ACCCAACTTTATTGCTATTTATTCATCAATATCTTGAACAACCCCTACAAATATAGATCATACACTGAAAAACATTACCTCGATTTGGGCAATTCATTTTTTGAGGTTAGTGGATTACAATGTATCTTGAGCATCGTACGAAAGTATTATTTAATTTAGCAAACGAAGCATCGATTGTTTAGATAACTTGATGAATTCGGGAAATGCGAACTTTAGTTTGTGTAAGTGATAGTTATGGTGCATTTAAAAAAACAATATGGACGAAAAATCTTACGAATTATTAGAAAGCCTTTTAAATGATGCAGAAAAATTAAACTATAAAGATGGGAATCTCGATAAAACAAAGAAAAGAGCTGAAATGATTGTAGGTAAAGTTTTTGGACCAAAAAGCGAATACAAAGCAAAATTAACCAATATCCGATACTCGCCAGCAATTATGTTTAGTGGAATGGACAATGAAATTTATCGTTCCTCATTTCAAAGCGGAAAAGGCCAATTGATAAATTTAATAAATGTAATGTTGGAAGACGTTAGCCTTTCGTTAGATATTAGCGATGAAAGTCCAAATACGATAAATCAAAGTAAAAAACCTTCATCCAATATATTTCTTGTCCACGGTCATAACGAAGAAATGAAACAGTCTTCTGCAAGATTTATAGAGAAAATAGGACTGAAACCAATTATACTTCACGAGCAACCAAATAAAGGAAGAACTATAATTGAGAAGTTTACTGATTACTCGGACGTAAATTTTGCAGTAATTCTTTTATCAGCAGATGATGTAGCATTTACCAAATCTGACAATGTTAAAAATGAGAAATTAAGAGCAAGACAAAATGTAATATTGGAATTAGGATTTTTCTTGGGTAAAATTGGACGTGAAAATGTAGTTGTCCTTCACGAGCAAGTTGACAACTTCGAAATTCCTTCTGATTATCAAGGTGTTTTATATGAACCTTATGATAAAAATGGAAATTGGAAACTTTCATTAGCGAAAGAGCTTAAAGCAAGTGGTTATGAAATTGATGGAAATAAATTACTTGAATGAAAACGCACCACAACATCGGCTATAAGCAATTGGGGTTTTAGTGCTTAAATGAAAAGTAAAAATATCAATCAGAAGTCAGTGCTAAACCGAAAAATTAGGGCAGGAAATCCCCCAACTGCTCATAGCCACGACCGTTAGTGATAATGCTAGACTAAAAACAAAATTTTAAAATATGACATTATTACTCATTTATCTTTTCATTGCTGTATTTATATCATTTCTGTGTTCTGTAATGGAATCCGTATTACTATCGACACCAATATCTTACCTAAAAACAAGAATAGAGCTTGGTGATAAAAGTGCAGAAGAAATGCTTTTGCAAAAAGAAGATATTGATAAACCCTTGTCAGCCATACTTTCATTCAATACAGTAGCTCATACAGTTGGTGCGGCAGGTGTAGGAGCTCAGGCAACTGTTGTTTTTGGAGAAGCCTACTTTGGCGTGGTATCGGCTGTTTTGACCATCATTATTCTAGTTTTTACAGAAATTATTCCTAAGACTTTAGGAGCAAATTATAGTAAAGAACTTGTTGGTATATCATCAAAAATTATAAATGGAATGATTTTTATAACCTATCCACTGGTTTGGGTTTCGTCGCTTCTAACCAAAATTCTCTCCAAAAAAGAATCGGAACTTACGACAAGTAGAGAGGAGGTTTCAGCATTAGCAAAAATTGGAACAGATGAAGGTGTTTTTGAAGAAAAAGAAAATAAAATTATTCAAAATTTGATCAAGTTAAAATCAATATCCGTCTCAAAAATTATGACGCCACGCGTAGTGGTTGTAAAAGCGAGTGAGGAAATGACTTTGCAAAAATTTTTGGAGAATAAAGAGTTTTTACATTTTTCAAGAATACCCGTATATAAAATAGATACTGATAATATTACAGGTTACGTTTTACGCTCTATGGTATTTGAAAAGTTGGCAGAAGACCAGTTTGATTTAAAGCTAAAAGACTTAAAACGGGAAATCTTAACGTTTCGAGGAAATGTAACCTTATTTGATGCTTGGGATCAAATGTTATCAAAAAAAGAACATATCTCCTTGGTTACAGATGAGTATGGTGGAATGGATGGAATAACAACCCTCGAAGATATCATCGAATCTTTGCTTGGCTTTGAAATAATAGACGAAAAAGACAAGGTAGATGATATGCAACAATATGCTATTGAAAGATGGAAGGAAAAACAGAAAAAGTATGACTTTCTAAAAGCTGAAAAAGAAAATAAGCACAACCACTAATATCACCTATACGCAAGCAAGGGTTTCGAGCTTCGTAGGACAGGAAAGTGCTAAGTTGCAAATTCAATAGTAAAAATCCCTGCCCGCTAGTGCTAAGCCTTCCGAACGCCCCAAACTAAAACGCACTGTGCTTGCGAGACATCTTTATTGCAAGTACATGCTGCACTAAAATGCTAATGGGCAACTTAGTAGTTGAGATGAAGGAGAGGAAGATATAGCGCAAGTGGGGTAGTTACAGCAAAAAAAACCATAAAAATTTAACATTAATCACCAACATGTAGCTCAATATTTTTGTCTCATTAATATGGAAATATTTATTCAACTATTTAAACCCATCTTTTATGAAGACTATAGTGCATTTTGGTGCAATAGCCATTCTCGTAGCTAGCATGTTCACTAGTTGTGCAGTAGCTAAAATTGAAGCCAATAAAAGTAAGCAATTTAATGAGAAACTAAGTAGCATTTTCATCGCTGTTGAAGGAGAGCCTTTTTATGCAGAGTTTATCAATACTATCGTTGATGAAATGCAGAAGGAACTTAAAACGAAGGGGGTGAAAGTAGAGATTAATCTTCATCAAGCCTTGTCATTGGAAAACGAAGAAGATTTCAAGGCAAGAGTTGATGAACTCAATCCTAATGCAGTTTTGCTGATAAAAGAAAACTCTGTATATGTTAACGCAGTAAATAATCCGACGTATATTTTTTTATCTGCTGCCTCTGCTGAATTAAACAAGAAGTATTTATACGATTTTCGCCTCACTAGCCAAGCAAGTAATAAAATAATTTGGCGTGCTACCTTGAATTCTAATGTTCTTCTTCTCACACAAGCAATAGCCAAGGAAGCTGCCTTAAAAATGATTAAACAAATGGAGCTAGATGGCTTAATTTAACTTGTTATTTTAATAAATCTATTTACCAAATACTTTTTGGTAAATAGGTTTTCTGTACCCGCAAATTGAAGATGCAATTCAGGATACACCAAGCAATCTAGCAAAATAGACCCTGTTGAAAATTGAATATCATCTATAACAACGCTGCCGTTGGTTTGCTGGAGTAGGCGATGTCGATATTGTCATTCTTTCAAAGAAAAAGGTAGCTGTTGACTTTCATCAATGAAATAAATTTCATCCGTTAACTCCGCCTGTTCTACAATTAACGCATCAAGGCGTTAGTTAAAAATCTGAATATGTACTTGATCACCTGTCATATCGTACTGCCATCAACACGCAACAATTTGAGTGGTGAAAATTAAATTTTCATTAAAACCAGTTCAAACTATTTTATAATCTTGAGCTGCTAGCACTGAGCCTTCCGAACGCCCCAAACTAAAACGCACTGTGCTTGCGAGACATCTTTATTGCAAGTACACGCTGCATTAAAATGTTAATGGGCAAATTAGTAGTTGAGATGAAGGAGAGGAAGATATGACGTAAGTAGTAATTTGCCCTTTAAGGTTAGTGCATCACAATGTATGCTGCATCGGCACCTTATCAGAAAGAATATTGAGCATTTTACGAAAATATTATGTAATTTGGCTATTGAAAGATATACGCCTACAAGTGATCTTACTATTTAAAGGGTTTAAAGTCCTTTAGATGCAGCCTTGTTGCCACGGTACAAATTTGAAATTGTTATTAAAAAATGACGACAAACATCAAATGAGATAATATGGAAGAAATTCTGAAAACAACTTTGCTTGAATTTGAGAAAAGTGCATTTATCATTGACTTAGTTAAGCATAACAATGGCAAACAATATATTAGCATCTTACAGACAATACGAGAGGAAGAGTCAAATAACACACGAGCAATTAAAATAAATCCATCACTTTTGAGCGACTTACTTAGGGTACTTAATTCATACCAAGAACTCATTCCAGAATACAAAGAAAAAAAACAAATCAAACAGACGGCATCAGGCAATACAACTAGACAAATTCGTGCAAGAACATTGACGGAATGGGATAAGATGGCAATTCAAAATCGTTATTTAAAAGGTGTCTCAATTGCTGACTTAACAATGCAGTTTGACTGCAAAGCCGAACTGATTAAACAAGTTTTACGTAACAATAACATTGCAATTGTTGACAATAATCTACCCAAGTCATTTTATTACAATAAATTTAGAAGAAAAAGAAAGTGAACAGCGATAATGCAACAACTGCAAAAAGGACAGCACTCAACAGCACCTACCCAAAAGTGGCGGTTCAGTGGTTAAATCAAGTGCATTGCCTCTATCAAAGTTTGTACTTGGTTGACAGTGAAGTGCTCCGAAATCGCCACCTTCGGGTAGCTGCAAAAAGTTGTGCAACATGCTGAAAAAGCCGACCGCACAAACAGCACATTTAGTTTTTGCCGACACGAAAGCCAAAACTGAAAAAACCAAAAGAGCTGTTTCTTGCCTTTGCGCTCGAAAAACATAGTGAAAAGATTGTGAATAAAAATATACAAACCGACTAACAAAAACAGCAAACTTTATTAACTTGTACGGTTAAATAAGAGATAATGATTAAAGAAAGAATTGACATAGAAAACATTGACGGACAACTATTTGAAATAAAAGTAGTTGACCCAGATAATTCTAAACCTGCTTCTTTTACGCATTATTTGCACAATCATAAAAATGGAGTTTCTCAATTTTACAAAAAAGATGCACTTTCTTACGTAAAAGAAATTCTTGAAAAAGAATATCCAACAGAAAAAGTCACAAATAAAGTAGCAGAAGAAGCACTTCAATATTTGATTTTTGACCTTAATAAATCTGTTCCATTTCCAGCACCTGAAAAACCGAAATTTAAATTTATTGATCTTTTTGCAGGAATTGGTGGATTTAGGTTAGCACTTCAAAATCTAGAAGGAAAATGCGTTTTCACTAGCGAATGGGACAAATATTCAAAACAAACTTATAAAGCCAATTTTGGAGAAATTCCGTTTGGAGACATAACCAAACCCGAAACAAAAAATTATATTCCTGACAATTTTGATGTGCTATGTGCAGGTTTTCCTTGTCAGGCGTTTTCGATTGCGGGAAGACGCGGAGGATTTGAAGATACACGAGGTACTTTGTTTTTTGATGTTGCAGAAATAATAAAAAAGAAACAACCAAAAGCAATTTTTCTCGAAAACGTAAAAGGTTTAAGAAATCACGATAAAGGAAAAACATTAGCGACAATTTTAAATGTTCTTCGTGAAGATTTAGGTTATTATGTGCCTGAACCTCAAATATTAAATGCAAAAGAATTTGGAGTTCCTCAAAATAGAGAACGAATTTTTATTGTAGGTTTCCGCAAAGATTTAGAAATCACAGATTTTCAATATCCCGAACCAACTAATACAAACGCAGTTTTAGACGATATTTTAGAACAGGAAGAAGTTTCTGTAAAATATTACCTTTCAACAACTTACGTTCAGACTTTAAAAAACCACAGAGCAAGACACGAAAGCAAAGGAAACGGATTTGGTTATGAAATAATTCCAAATGATGGAATTGCAAATGCAGTCGTATGCGGTGGAATGGGCAGAGAACGAAATTTAGTTTTTGATGACAGATTAACAAATTTTAAACCAATAACTAACATTTCAGGAAAGGTAAATCGAGAAGGAATTAGAAAAATGACACCCCGAGAATGGGCAAGATTACAAGGCTTTCCAGACAATTTTAAAATTATCGTTTCAGATGCACAAGCATACAAACAATTTGGAAATTCAGTTGCAGTTCCCGCAATTCAAGCCACAGCGGAGAAAATAATAGAAAAACTTAACTGCAATGATTACAGGAAATAAAGGAGAATGGAGCGAAATTTATGCACTTTTTAAATTATTAGGCGACAAACAATTATTTCTTGGAAACAAAGACATTGAAAAATTAGAGGGATTAGTTTATCCAATTATCAAAGTACTTCGCACCGAAAACAACGGTAATTTTGAGTATTCAATTCAAGATGAGATTATTTTGGTTTCGGGAGATGAAGAAGTTTTAAAAATTCCTATTTCAGACTTTAAAAACAAAGCTCTTTTTCTCTTAAACGCAATAAAGCAAAATAAAGAAAGGACTTTTTCTGTTCCAGAAATTGAGGAGTTTATGCAATCTATAAATTGCATTTCTTTAAAAGCCAGTTCTACAGCAAAAACTGATATTACGATTGTTGTTCACGACCAAAGAACAAACCAACAACCTACTTTAGGCTTTAGCATAAAATCCCAACTTGGAAGTCCTTCTACTCTCTTAAACGCAGGTAAAACGACAAATTTTATTTATAAAATAAAAGGAGCAGAGCTTTCAAAAAATGAAATTCAAAAAATCAATTCAATCGCTTCGAGAAGTAAAATAATGGATAGAATTGTACAAATTCAAAAAAGTGGCGGACAATTTGATTTTATAAAAACAGAACGACAAATATTTTCAAATAACCTAGTTTTAATAGACAGTTTGCTTCCAGAGATTTTATCACAAATCGTTTTTGACTTTTATTCAAGTGAGTTTTCGCACTTGACTGATTTAGTAAACAAAACGGCTGATAAAAATCCATTGAACTTTGACGTTGAAAACGAACACAAGTTTTATGAATACAAAATTAAACGCTTCTTGACAGATGTTGCACTTGGAATGATGCCATCGCAAGTTTGGACAGGAAAATATGATGCAACAGGCGGATATTTAATCGTCAAAGAAAATGGAGATGTTTTGTGTTACCATATTTACAACAGAAATGAATTTGAGGATTACTTGCTAAATAATACAAAACTCGACACTGCAAGTTCTTCTAGACACGGATTTGGAATAGTTTATGAGGAAAATGGAGAATTATATTTTAATTTGAATTTACAAATTAGGTTTACGAAATAGCCAACGCTAAAAGCCATATACATTCGCAATTCGCACCAGCCGACACCCGAGTCAAAAATTGCAAGAGAGTATGTCTGTGCCAACGCTGAAAACCAAGCAGTACGTGGGAAGCTAGCAGGTAGCAAGGCCTATAAGTAATGCGGTATTATTAGTTTAATCAAAGTTCAGTGATTTTTTGCTAAATTCGTTGAGTGGCTAAAAAGTAGTTGCATTTTTGCACTGCACTATTCATAGCTTAGACCGTTGTAAAATATTTGAGAAATGAAAATTGGATATAAAAAGAAACATCTGAATATAAATTTAATTTCAGGGCTAGTTTGGTTGATTTGGTTCTTCATTGGAGTTTTTGGAAAAGAAGAACCGAATTGGATCGACTATGGATGGATTGTAATCTCTCTAATGTATTTAGGACTTTATCTTTATCAAAAAAATTATAAATATCTGACAATCGAAAATGGAATTCTCAATGTAAATGGACCATTTGACAAAAAACTAAATTTGACTGAAATAAAACGAATTAAAAAGTTTGCGGGAAATTATATCTTGAAAACTGATGCAAAGGAATTGACTATCAATACATACATAATCGATTCGAATGAACTCGCTAAATTAAATACAGAATTGGAAAAACTGAATATAGAATGGGATTAAGAACGTTTTACAACATCGGCTATAAGCAACTGGGGCTTAAGTGCTTAATTGAAAATAAAAGTATAAATTAGGTCAGTACTAAACCGAAAAGTTAGGGCAAAAAGTTCTCAATTGCTTATAGTCCAAATGCCATTAGATATTCCCCGCTCGCGCTGTAAGTCTTCCGAACACCCAAACCAAACCCGCGCTGCAAGCAACTTATTACGCTAGTGCTTTCTTGATGGCTGCTGAAATGGACTTTCCATCAGCACGACCTGCTAATTCTTTATTGGCACGTCCCATTATTTTACCCATATCTTTCATGGAAGTCGCTCCAACTTCATCGATTACTTTTTTGACGTAGTCTTTTAATTCATCTTCACTCATCGGTTCTGGTAGATATCTTTTGATGATTTCAATCTCCTCTCGTTCAACTACTGCCAAATCTTCACGACCTTGTTTTTCGTAAACTTCCAATGATTCTACCCGCTGCTTTACCAATTTCTGTAGCATCTTGATTTCTTTTTCTTCATTTATCTCCTCACCGCTACCGTCTGTTTTAGCCAACAATATAGCTTGCTTAATTGCACGGATGCCACGCTTTGCTGCATCATCTTTCGCCTTCATTGCAGCTTTCAAATCTTCTGTTATTCTTTTTTCTAAGCTCATTTTTTAGATTTAAAACATAAAATACAAAAATTGAATCTCATGCCTCTTTATTACAAATACTTACTTTAGAACAAGGTGAAAAAGTGAAATAGTTCAACATATACTAACGAACCCTTGGTTGTTAAGACCAATCTTTGGCAGATTTATCAGCTTTAAATAGGAGTACTCACTTATTATCACAAAATCTATAGCCCATTAAAGCCGTACTATCCAATGGCTATTACATCTTCTCCAACTAGTGCTGCGACTGCTTGATTCAAAAAATTAGGAATGACTACGAGATTGGTTTTTTCAATTTTATTGGGGTCGTTTAGATCTCGAATCATGTGCTTATATTTAGTTTCTCCATGGTTTTCTATGATACTTTTTCGACGCTCTTCCTCTTTAAAATGTACCAACATTCCATCACCATCGGCTTCTGGATGAAATTGAACACCAACCATTTCTGGAGAAAATCGAACGGCCATCACTGCTCGCTCCAGTGGAACGTGTGGCCTTATTTTTTCAAGCGCTAAAATTTCTGCACCTAATTCTTGAAATCGTGCTGCATCGGGTTCAATAAACTGCCAACTTCTAAAGTCAGCTACCCAAAAGGGATTATCGAGTCCTTCAAAAAGCGACTCTAGGATACCTGTATCGGTTTGATGCACTGGAAATGTGCCAAAAGATGGAGAACGGCGAGGCACAATACTCCCTAATTGAAAATGATGACATGCCATTTGAAAGGAGTGGCAAATAAATAGAACATACTTTTTTTGTCCTGGCTTCCTTCTATTCCATTCCCAGATGTTCTGCACAATATTGAACCAACCTATATCCCAGATACCATCGCCATCCAAAGGACTTCCAGGACCTCCAGAGGAAATATAAATATCATAGCTCAAATCGGGAATAGCTGCCTTGGCTCTTACATCATAGACTTTCCAGTCCAGCACCTCATCGTAGCGACTGACAATTTCTTTAATACAGCGCATACCTTGATTGGCTGTCCCATTGTACAGGTCTAATATAGCGAGACGAAGTTTCATAGTTTTATCTAATATATTGATCGTAAATTAAATTATGCCAAAGGTTGCATTGCAACACTATGCTTGATGAAGCGACCCCATGTTAGATTATCTCTATTGGGCACCTGACTTAAAGCACGCTCAATAGCATAATTAGCAGCCGTTTCTACCACCCAGTTAAAATTTTCTTGACCAACCGATTCAACCGCTGCATCGGGGGCAGGGTTACAGAAATCTATTGCATAAGGCACACCATCTTTGATAGCAAACTCCACTGTATTAAAATCATAGCCCAGACCATTACAAATTTGTAGTACCAATTCGGACATCTCGTCTATCTTCTCCTGAGATACGTCATGCTTGGTAGCATAGCGAAGATGGTGTGGATTGCGTGGCTCGTAGTGCATCACTCGAACGTGCTTTCCTCCAATACCATAGCAACGAAAGTAGGAGGTGAAATCAATAGCCTCTTGTAACATCATTACTAATCGTCCAGTCTCATTGTAAGCGTTGAAGAACTCCTCTCTGTTATAGAGTTTATAAACACTTTTCCAACCACCACCTGCAAAGGGCTTCATAAAAGCAGGAAAGCCAATATGCTCAAAAATACCTTCCCAATCTAAGGGATAAGCCATATTGACAAAAGAACTAGCAGAGGTGTCTTCAGGCTGTTCTTTTGACGGCAAAAGCACCGTCTTAGGTACAGGCACGCCAATTTTAACTGCTAGTGCATTGTTGAAAAATTTCTCATCTGCGCTCCACCAGAAGGGATTATTGATAACAGCAGTGCCAGAAATGGCAGCATTCTTAAGATAGGCTCTGTAAAAAGGGACATCTTGGGAGATGCGATCTATAATGACAGCATACTCCGTAGGTTCACCTTGCATTACTTTGTTGACCGTAACTGCTTCAGCAGTCACACCAGCTATATTTTTTTGATTGACTCGATCAATGAATGCCTTAGGAAAGGAACGCTCTTGACCAAATAGGATGCCGACTTTTTTCATACTTGATTTGGATAGCTTATTTGATAATTTCCACAAAGAAACGGGTTTTCAATGAATTATACTTCTTTCGCACTAAAAAAGCTGTGCGAGCAAGCAAAAAGCGATATATGTTTACAAGCACACTATATTTAGCTGCACATCAGACGAGAAAGAATAATTTTTGATCTTCAATATCATAACTTACATTAGCAAAATAAATAAGGAAAAAATAAAAGACACTCACATCAGTAAATCGTACATGAAAAAATACATCTGTATTCACGGGCATTTTTATCAACCGCCTCGTGAGAACGCCTGGCTTGAAGTTATTGAAAAACAAGACTCTGCAGCTCCATTTCACGATTGGAACGAACGCATCAATTATGAATGTTATGCTCCAAACACAACAGCAAGGATTTTAGATCAAGAAAAGTACATCCAGCAAATCGTGAACAACTATGCCAATATTAGTTTTAACATCGGACCTACGCTAATGACTTGGCTGGAAGCTAACGATCCCAATACCTATCAAAGAATACTAGAAGCAGATAAGTTAGCACAAGCGAAATACGGTGGACATGGTTCGGCACTAGCACAGGTGCATAGCCATCTCATTTTGCCGCTCGCTAACGCTAAAGACCAATACACGCAAGTTCATTGGGGTATTCGTGATTTTGAATTTCGATTTGGCAGAAAACCCGAAGGTATCTGGCTTTCAGAGACAGCCGTTAATACAAATGTGCTGGAAGTATTGGCAGAGCAAGATATTAAGTTCACGTTGCTTGCTCCGAGACAGGCAAGAGCCTATCGAAAAATAGGAAAAACGCAGTGGATAGAAACAGGTATTGATACTCGTAGGCCTTATCTATATCGCCTGCCTTCAGGTCGTTCAATTGTGCTATTCTTCTACGATGGCAATGTTGCTCAAGGAGTAGCCTTTGAAGGATTACTTAATGATGGTAATGCTTTTGCTAATCGCCTCATCAATACCCTCAGTAACAATAAAGAACCTCAGCTAGCACACATTGCCACTGATGGTGAAAGCTATGGGCATCATCATGCACTAGGGGAAATGGCACTGGCATCCTGCTTGAATATTATTCAAAACTATGAGCAGGTAACTTTGACTAACTACAGTCAATTTTTGGACTTATTTCCACCTGAGTATGAAGTACAAATACATGAAGATACTTCCTGGAGTTGCGTACATGGTATAGAGCGTTGGCGATCTAACTGTGGTTGTAATGCTGGTAGGGGAGGGAGTAACTGGACACAGGCATGGCGTTCTCCACTAAGAGTAGCACTTAATTGGCTTCGAGATAAAATCATTCCGATTTATGAACAGGAAGGTGGGCGATTACTGAACGATGTTTGGGCAGCAAGGAATGAATATATCGAAGTGCTGCTACAAAAGCGTACGGAAGAAAGTATTAATACTTTTATCACTCAACATGCTACTCGCCCGCTAGAGGGTACTGATCGAATACAACTTTTACGGCTGATGGAAATGCAGCGACAAGCGATGCAGATGTTCACGAGTTGTGGTTGGTTCTTTGATGAAATTTCCGATATCGAAACCAGTCAGATTCTACAATACGCCAATCGAGCTATTTATTATGCCAAGCAAGTTGCTGGAATTGATTTGCACGATGCCTTTGTAGAGCAATTGGAAAAAGCTCCAAGTAACGTGTATAAAAATGGAGCAGAAAGTTATCTAAAAGAAGTAGTGCCTACGGCAGTGAATTTAGAACGAGTAGGAATGCACTACGCTGCTTCTACTCTTTTCGAGGATAAGCCAGAAGAGCTACCCCTTTTCAATTATCGGGCGACTAACCAACAATTTAAAAAAGTGGTTGCCGGTGGGCAATGTTTGGCACTTGGTCAAACAGAAGTGCGCTCAAAGGTTACAAACTCTAGGAAACTATTTAGCTTTGCTGTTCTTTATTTAGGGCAGCAAAATATCATCGGCGACATTTCAACAGAAATGACGAAGGAGGATTTTGACCGCCTGTCAGCAGAAAGCGTGGCATCGTTTCGCAGCACTGATCTTGGTGCAGTCATTAGTACAATTCAGCATTATTTTGACGGACGCACTTTTTCTATTTTCCACCTATTTAAAGACGAAAAGCGAAAAATATTAAAACAAATTACTGATCGTAGCTTACGGCAGGCAGAGGTTTCCTTCAGAAATATTTACAATGAAAATTATCAGTTGATGTGGGGAATGCAGCAGAGTAACATTCCTGTTCCCACAGCCTATTTGAGCATTATTAGATATGTCATAAATGCTGACTTACAGCAATTTTTCACACAAGAAAAACTCTCTATCAATGAGCTAAATCGTTTAAAACAAGAAATGAAAAAGTGGAAATGTGAGATTAGCGATGTGAAAGCACTTCAACTTGCAGCAAGTGAACGCATTTTTAGAGAAGTCAAGGCATTAAGTCAGCAGGACAGCTCACCTGAGCAAATTGATTTATTAAGTAATATTATTGAGACGTTTTATGAAATGCAAATTGAATTAGACCTGTGGAAAAGCCAAAACTTTTTCTATTTCACCATCCAAAAGCACAATGAAAATGAAACTGTGCTTACAAACGGCAACTGGTTGATCGCATATAAAAAACTTGGAAAGTTGCTGAAGATTAGGATGTAAGAAACTTAGGTATCGGATACTCCTGAAGCATCCGACACCTCTTCTGATATAGAATTTGACCATTGGAAGGCTACTCGACCAATCGCTCTATACTTTCCCAAGCTCCGCCATTGTATGTTTCTATACCTGCTGCTTTTAATTGATTGGCAGCTACTCCACTTCTCATTCCAGAAGCACAGCAAGTGACAACCGGCTTATTGTATTTTCTAACTACCTCAAGATTTAAAGCATTCAGAGGCATATTCACAGAACCCTTTATATGTCCAGTTCTATACTCCTCTACGGTGCGTACATCTAAAATGATAGCTCCATTTTCAATAATGGGCTTTAAATCTGTCTTTTTACCAAATAAATTCTGAATTCCAAACATAAGTATTACAATTTTAGTAACACAAAGCTAAGTAAGCTAAAAGCATTTATCAGTGATGTGCATTACAGATTACACAGGAAATAGCGATCAAAAATAAGTATTGTGTTTTTATCTCTCATACAAAATAGAGAGAGGAACTCGATTGCAGTAGCAACCCAATTCCTCTCCTTATTAGTTTTATTCTTTGTGTGCAAAGAAGTATATCCTAATTCTATACTCCCACTAAAAAGCACATACTTATTCAGCTATCACCTGAAATTTAACTGTTGCTTCAACATCTGGATGGAACTTCACTTTGGCTTCGTATTCTCCTAGTTCCTTCACCTCCTCTGGCATATCCACAATTTTACGGTCAATATCAATACCAAAATTACTCTGAATTGCTTGCACAATTTGCACGCTTGTTACACTACCAAAAATTTTGCCACTTGTACCCGCTTTCGCTCCAATACTCAAATTCATAGCCTCTAACTTTTCTTTCAGTGCTTTGTACTCATCAATTCGATTTTCTTCCTTGGCTACTTCACGCGCTTTGTGCTCATCTAGCTTCTCTATATTAGCGGCGTTAGCAATAATTGCCATCTTTTTAGGAATCAGAAAATTTCTTGCGTAACCGGGCTTTACCTCTACTACGTCAAATTTCTCTCCAACTTTTTCTACTTTTTGAAGCAAGATTATATTCATCAGATTATGAATTTAAATAAAACGAATGATTTTGAGACTATTTCAATAAATCAGTTACGTAAGGAAGCATTGCTAGGTGACGAGCCCTTTTTACGGCAGAAGCTACCTTTCTTTGATATTTTAATGAATTACCTGTAATGCGGCGAGGCAATATTTTACCTTGCTCATTCACGAACTGCGTTAAAAAATCAGGGTCTTTATAATCAATATACTTTATTCCGTATTTTCTGAAGCGGCAATACTTTTTCTGTCTTGACCCAATATTTGGATTACTTAAAAACTTTATATCGTCTCTAGATGCCATCTTTATTATAATTTTTATTTGTCCTTAGCGTCTTCTGCTTTTTCTTTGTTTTTTCCAATCAGTCCATTGCGCTTGTCTTCGTTATACTTCACGCCGTACTTATCTAAACTATAAGTCAAGAAGCGAATAATACGCTCATCTCGACGAAGTGCTAATTCCAAATTGGCAATAATATCTTGGAATGAATCAGTAGAGAATTCAATACAGTAGTAAATACCAGACGTTCGCCTTTTTATGGGATAAGCTAACTGACGCAACCCCATTTCATTTACATAAACTATTTTACCCCCCAATTCAGTCAACTGATCCTTATAATTTTTAGCGGTTGCGCTAATTTCTTCCTTAGAAAGAACGGGATCAACAATAAATGTTACTTCGTAATGACGCATAAACGCAATTTGTGTTTTTTCAAAGCGAATGCAAATTTACTGAAATATTTATCAATATTACAAATTGGAAGGCTATAAAAATATATAATTAATAGAAACACGCATTACATAGGTCTTTGACCAAAAAAAATAGGCTTATGCTCCTACTTCCATGCGATCCATAGTCAGTAAAGATTCAAAGAGTAGTTTGCCATCTTCATTAGCTAAAATAGGATCAGCTGCTCTTTCTGGATGTGGCATCATGCCGAACACATTTTTATTGGCATTACATACACCTGCAATGTTCAACAAAGAGCCATTCGGATTGGCACTTTCAGTTACTTGACCCTGTAAATCGCAATACTTAAATAAAATCTGATCATTTTTTACTATTGTATCAAGCGTGTCCTGATCGGCATAGTATCGCCCTTCAGCATGTGCGATTGGAATTTTCAGCGCTTTATTTTTTGATAAGGTAGCTGTAATGGCAGATTGATTTGTATGAGTCTTGATGTAAGTATTTTTACAAATAAACTTTTGATTAGCATTACGCAATAGAACGCCCGGAAGAAGATTTGCTTCGCATAAAATTTGGAAACCATTGCAAATCCCCAAAACATAACCACCACTATTCGCAAAATCAATAACAGCCTTCATGATAGGCGAGAAACGAGCTACTGCACCTGCTCTCAGATAATCTCCATAGGAAAAACCTCCAGGGATAATAATGCAGTCACTGGTTGAGAATGCGTCTAAAGAGGTTTCTTTATGCCATATCTTTTTTACATCTTGATCCAAACCTTCTTTCAAGACATACACTACGTCGTCATCACAATTTGAACCCGGAAAAACAACTACTCCAAATTTCATAGACACTTTTTGAAAGTATAAATTAATAACTTATTATCCATTATTTCCCCAAAATGGAAAGGTCTGCCATACTAACACGATCATTAGTAAGACTAGGTGTAGCAACTCTCCCAATGTTTTTGGAAATTCTTTTACTATTAGTCCTAGTATGATACCCGAAGGAACGCTCAAAATCATTAAATGCCCCATATCAATGTTGGATTGAATAAATAAAGAACTAATACTAACTAACAATGCAAAGTAGAAAATACCTACTTGCTTTTGAAATTGAATATTTTTTCTGAGCATTAACCTACTGTATTGAGTAAGGACGATCAATAGGATAAATGCAATAATGCCAAATTCTACATAGCTGTTAAACTCGAGCTTTCCTTTTAAGTCGAGCACTGCCAAGTTTTCATATATTTGTTTTTGTACAAAAAAAGACAGTCCATCTATCCAAAAATAATAAGTGCCTATTAGGAAATAAACGACTATGGCTCCCGTGAAGATCATCAATATTTCCCGAAATCTAAAAGTTCTAATAGAGGATAGTCCCAAAATTGCCAATAACAGAAAGGATAAATAGGAAAAGTAAAACAAACTGGCAATTGCGATCCAGAAACCTACATTAAAGAGATTATGAGAAGCATTGTTGTTCCTGTAAGATTTTATAACCTGATCTAAAGCAATAATTATAAATGTGTTAGCAATTATTTGAGGAGAAAGGTCTAAGAATGTTGGTAGGGCACTAGCTACTAGTAGATAGAATCCCGCTGGGAAAAGAATATCATCTGAGAGCATACGATGACGACGCACCATACGAGTAATCAAGATAGCTTGTAAGAAAAGTAATAAAATACAAATTAAATCCTGCAGACGTTGATGTAAGCTCAGCGTGCGTTCGAACACCCACTCACTCGCAATGCCCATAGCCGTAGGTAACCACTCGTGTTGATAGGGAAACAGAACGTCCAGCCCACGCAATAAAAAAAGATATACGAGGAACACGACGCTAAGGAAAATCTGATTTGTTCTAAATAATGATAGCACGATTAAATGGTAATTGCTTGGATATTATCCCTGATTCAGTAATTTGCAATTCAGTAAGATCAAAGATTAAGAAACAACAACTGTTTTCAGTTTTTAATGAAACTTTTAAAAGTTTATAATTGTCTCATATCATAAATTAAAGTGCCAAAAATACAATTTATGGTCAAATCCCTGCATACAATAAAAGCTCCAATTGAAGAAGAGCTAAAAATTTTTGAAAAATACTTTAGGGATGCCATGCGAAGTAAGGTAGCACTACTCGACCGTATTACCTATTATATTGTACGACGTAAGGGTAAGCAAATGCGCCCGATGTTCGTTTTTCTTTCAGCTAAAATATGTGGAGGCGTTACTGAAGCGACCTATGTTGGTGCTTCTATGATTGAGTTATTGCATACCGCTTCATTAGTGCATGATGATGTAGTGGACGAGTCTTATGAGCGTAGAGGTTTTTTCTCTATTAATGCCCTGTGGAAAAATAAAATTGCAGTATTAGTTGGAGACTACTTACTTTCTCAAGGTTTACTTATTTCCTTGAAGAACAAGCAGTTCAGATTATTAGAAATTATGTCAGAAGCAGTGCAAGCAATGAGTGAAGGGGAACTACTGCAAATGGAAAAAGCACGCCGCTTGGACATTAAAGAAAGTATCTACTATGATGTCATTCGAGGAAAAACAGCCTCTTTGATTGCTTCTTCTTGCGCTGCCGGAGCAGCATCTACAACTAATGATGAACACATTATTGAGACGATGCGGCTTTTTGGAGAAAAAATTGGCATGGCGTTTCAAATTAGAGACGACCTCTTTGATTATAGTACAAATAATATCGGTAAACCCAAAGGTATTGATATTAAAGAAAAAAAGATGACGCTGCCACTCATTTACGCTCTTGACCATGCTAAGCGCAGTGAAAAAAGGCATATTATTAACCTTATCAAAAGGCATAATCACCAACCTGAAAAAGTGCAAGAAGTCATCGAATATGTCTTAGCTAGCGGCGGCATCGAATACACTGGAAAAGTCATGAATCGCTATAAGGAAGAGGCTTTTGAATTACTACACGAACTGCCTTACTCCACTGCGCGCGAATCAATGGAAGAACTCGTCAATTTTGTAGTGGAGCGTCGAAAGTAACAGATTAGACTAGGTTGGCAAGCATAACAAGATTGATCACTAAAGCCATCAGCAGATAGTAATCAACTTGTTCCTATCATCTTGGACGCTAGTATTTAACGAATTTTTATTCCCATATTTTTCATCAGTAAAGTAGCATTAAAACTTTGACTAACGCCCTTGTGTAACTTATAGTCAAAAAAGAGCTGCTCTTCTTTTATTTGAACTTCCATGCAGATATTTTCGATAGCACCGTCATATTTTGCTTCCAGTACTCCTAACTCAAGATCGTGGGTAGCAATGATGCCTCCACCTTTACTTTCGATCAATTGCTGAATCAGTGCTTTTGAACCAGTATGCCGATCTTTGGAGTTGGTACCTTTTAGGATTTCATCTAGCAAAAAGTACATCTTTTCTCCCTGCTCTATGGCGTCAATGATAAATTTTAATCGCTTCAATTCTGCATAAAAAGAAGAGGTGCTTTCGTGGAGTGCATCGGCAGTACGCATACTTGTGTAAACTTTCATTAGAGGTAATCGAAAGAATTTTGCACAAACAGGTGCACCAATATTCGCCAACACAATATTCAAACCAATCGTTCTGAGAAAAGTACTTTTACCAGCCATATTGGAGCCAGTCAGTAGCTTGATGTGCCCGGATGTTGAAGCATTAAAGTCATTGGTAATCCGCTCTTTAGCGTGAATCAATGGATGTCCAATGCCCTCAGCTTCCAGTTTTTCTGCTTGGTGAATGCTTGGAAAAGTCCAATCGGGATTATTGTAATGCAAATTAGCGAAACTACTTAAGGCCTCAAGTTGTGCTAGTTGCTCAAACCAATTGGGTAATGCTGTTTGATGTAATACTTTCCATTTTTCTAATCGCAGCACCCAATGTAAATCCCATAATCCTCCAACATTTAACAAAATAGCAAAAAAATTGTAGCGCACGTTCAGTTGAGCGATGTAATAGGAAAGTCGTTTTATTTGTGCTGCAGCTTGCTGTTTTTTGAAAGTTGAAGTTGGCTGTTCTAGCAAAGGTGACTCAAAATTAGCTTGCTCAATATGTCCAATTAATTGACTGTAAGCAGCTAATATTTTTTCGGCATGAGTAGTTTGCTGATGTATTTCATTGACTTGATTGACCGTTTTTCGCAGCACTAAAATATTGGGCAATAAAAACAAAATTGCTAGCCACCAAGGCAAGTAAAATCCTGCCACAATAGCTGCTATTGCCCAGATAGGCGCAATGCGAATTGCCCATTTCAGCCGATCATTGTGCAACATAAAATTAGGCGTAGTCAGCCATTGTTGAAGTTGTTGAACATGTACTGGAGCATCTTCTACCTCACTTCCAAATGCTTGAAATGTTTGTCGCCAATCCAGATGAGTAGCTAGTTCCTTAATGGCGGTTTGTCTTTCAAGGATAGTGCGTTTATCAGTCGGGTGCAGGAGAAAATGAGCCAAGGCTTGACTACCAATAGAAGTGGCGGTGCGGTTTACATATTGAAAAAAAGAATAAGCCCCAAAAATATCTAAATCGAGAGCGTAAGGATGAGAAGGATTCATGAATTCGCTACCATCATTGAATACACTGTAATTATGTTGCAAGACTTCTATTTCTTGTTCATTGATTGTTCTCAACTTTTGGAACTGTAATTCTTGAACTTTTAAGCGGTTATGCCAAATAGAAAAGCGATAGAAACCATACAAAAAAGCTATGGTCAGCAAAAAAGCAGGAATGGCTGCCCAAGTCCAAGCGATGGCAACCACGATTATTCCAGCAATGAAGACCAGCAGTCGAACAAATGCAAAACGGCTGTATTTATTGGCTAGCTGTCGTGATTGAGTTAAAAAAAGGTTAGCTCTATTTTGATAAATTTCAGTAATATCTTTTTGCATAAATATCTTTGGATGAGTTTGATTTGAACAATGAGCGATGAAGTTAATTTTTTTTGCGTTAAACATATTGCGAAAATTCGCTACTTTTGATTTTATAGTTGTAAATAAATGAACGGACAAACGCAGACAAGCAGGATTTTATTAGGATTGAAAGTCAAGCAATTTCGTCAGGAGCAACAACTTTCTTTGGCAGAGTTGAGCAAAAAGGCAGGGGTCTCTGTTTCTTACTTAAATGAGATCGAAAAAGGCAAAAAGTACCCGAAAGAAGATAAGCTCGAATCCTTAGCGACGGCACTGGGTTTTTCTTATGAGTATCTGATTTCTAAGGAGTTGCCTCAAAAACTAGAACCTTTACGAGAATTACTACAATCAAACTTCTTGAATGACTTACCCCTGGAACTATTTAAGATTGAACTAAGCAAAGTCGTTGAGATCATTGCCAATGCGCCCGCCCAAGTCAGTGCATTTATTTCTACTTTGATGGAGCTTTCTCGAAATTATGCAGTGCAACAAGAGAATTTCTACTTTGCTGCACTTCGTTCTTACTTGGAGTTGCATTCTAATTATTTTGAGGAATTAGAAGAAAAGGTAAAGCAGTTCGTTAAGGTTTTTAGTATTTCTACAAATCAGCCCATTTCGGCAAGTCAGCTATCAGGATTGCTAAAAGACCAATTTAATTACGTCATTGTTGAAGATGGATTAGATCAGTTTCCTGAGCTGCGAAATCTGCGGTCTATTTTTATACCAAAGCATCGCAAATTATTACTCAATAGTCAACTGACAGAGATGCAAAGAACCTTTCAATTTGGAAAAGAGCTGGGCTTTAGCTTTTTAAAGCTGAAGGAGCGAGCTAGTACTTCCTCTGTTAGAAAACCCAATTCCTTTGAAGAGGTGCTCAATCACTCTAAGGCGATCTATTTCTCCACGGCACTCCTCATTAATCGGGAGCTATTTATTAAAGATATAGCTCAGTTTTTTGAGTCCCCGAAGTGGGATAAAGATGCTTTTTTAGAGATCATGCAGCGGCACAATGCTTCTCCAGAAATGTACTATCATCGCCTAACCAATCTTTTACCTCAAGATTTTGGTATCAAAAAACTTTTCTTCACCCGCTTCACTAACAAAACAAATCAAGATACTTTTGAAATTGACCGAGAGCTATATTTAGATAATCGGCAACATTCTCACAAAAACGAACTCAACGAGCATTACTGCCGACGTTGGAGAGCGCTAAGTATTTTGAAGGAGTTAAAGCAGCAGCAAGATAGCACAAAGGAAAATAGCGAAAGCAATTTTTTAGTTGCTATACAGCGCACCAAGTATTATGGCGGCAAAGCAGAATATTTATGCTTTACTATTGCTCGCTCCTCTTATCCAACCCCACTGAAAAATGTAAGCGTTACTATTGGTTTACTCATAAATGACAGCCTAAAGAGCAAGGTGAAATTTTGGGATGATCCCGATATCCCGAGTGCGGAAATCAATCAAACCTGTGAGCGATGTCCTATTGAAGATTGCCAGCAGCGCGTTGCGCCGCCTATTATTGTACAGAAAAAAAGGAAGCAGCAACACATTCAGCAAGTGCTGGAAGAAATTATAAAAGGATGATAGGGATACTTTTATTGGATAGAGCTACTTCTAAAATCAGCTTATAATTCTTGTATCAAAAATTCCACTCTTCTGTTTAGTTGTCTGCCTGCTGCTGTCTCGTTGGTAGCAATTGGTTGGGTTTCTCCAAAATATTTAGTATTAACTCTACTAGAAGTAATGCCTCTATCAAATAGATAGTTGACTACTGCTTGGCATCTTCGCTCAGAAAGATCGGCGTTGTAACTATGTGAACCACTAGCGTCAGTATGTCCGTTGATTTGAACTTGCATATTCGGATATTTTATCAACAGATCATATAATTCTTCTAATTGAGTGATAGATTTCGACAAAAGAGTTGTTTCATCCCAATCGAAATAAATGCGATCTAACACAATGGTATTACCAATGTCAATACCTCGATCTTCCAAGCGTTCGGCGGTTGGATGAAGCGGACGCAGAATGATGTCATCCACTAAGTAGTAAGAGTAATCAATTCCATTTTCCTCTTCTTTATGCTTTGTGTTTTCATCTACATTGAAATTGCCAATGATGAGGAATTCGCAATCGCAACCTGCAATGAATGTACCTGCAATTCGCACCCAATCATTTACTTCAGCATCTACAATGGACGTTTCTTGAAATTCAGGACGCACCCATATTGCCTCTTCACCATCTCCTCCACTGAGTGGCTGATCGGTTACATACACCCCAAAATTATTGACTTTTATAGAAGTAGCAATAGGATTTACCCAATATTCAAAAAAGTATTCTTCTCCCGTTACTAAGGGTTGTGTGAGTTTGGTTTGTAAATATTCTTTGCAGTGCATTGTACCCGAAATGCAGCCGTAAGTCTTCATACCGACCATGTACTTGCCAGAGCGTGGGGCGTGAGGATAGACATCTACATTTGGGCGCTGAAACCAAGTGCTTTTGCGTGCTTTGCCTTTGCTACGCCTACTAGATATTGGAGCGTTGGGAGCTGGCATATTTCCAATAAAAAAGACATCTGGCGAACCACCATTGGGAGAAGTCCAATCTTCGATCGTATTAGAAAAAGCGAGTGAATTAGCCGACCAATTAGTGGGTGTTTTCTTGACTTGCTCAAAGCTAGGATTAGCCACTAGATTTTGAGCCTCTACCTTTATTATGGTCATTAATAATAGAATGAAAACCAAGCGAGACATTATTGTGCGTCTTTGAGAGGAGGAAATGTTTAAGTTACATTTATTGCTCTTCCAAAAAAAAATGTAATGCTGACCTCAGCATTACATTTTTCTATCGAGCTAAAATAACATAAGTTCTGAGACTAGTTATTTTTTGATGTTTCGTATAAGCTACCTACTTTAGGCGCGATACGGAACACAACACGACGATTCTTTTCTCTTGCTTCATCAGTTGATTGATCTTCCATCAATGGATCGTATTCAGAACGAGCAGCAGCAGCCAATTGGTCTGGATTTACACCCATTTTCATTAGACGACGAACAACTGCATCAGCACGACGGTAGCTCAAATCCCAGTTATCGCGGTAAGAAGCACCTTGAACAACTTGCTTGTTATCCGTGTGACCTTCAACAATAACTTCTAAGTCAGCATTTTTCATTAACATAGATGCCAAAGAATCAATAACTCCTCTGTCTTCACCACCTAAACGAATAGAACCGCTAGAGAACAATACAGGATTGTCTGTTTTCAAGTAAATGTTGTCATTTACTTCTTCCAACATCAAACCACTCGTTTCATAAGCACTAAAAGCGGCATCAATCTGACCGTTCAGATTTCCAATAGTCTCATCTTTTTCTTCTACCATTGCCATTGCATTAGCAGCATCTTGCTTTGCAGTTGCAACGTCAGATTCAAGAGTGGAAATTTTTCCGTTTAACTCTTCTTTTGTTTGGTTGAATTCAGCAGTCATCTGCTCTTTTTCCTCTTCCAAAGATTGGATTTGACGCTGTGTTTCTTCTAAATTTTGAGACAAACGATCACGTTCGTTTGTCATTTCTTCAAATTTCTTCTTAGATACACAAGAAGTTAACATTGCCGCAGCGGCAAAGCACAAAATAATAAATGTAGGGCGCATGCTCTAATTAATTTTAGTTTGTAAAAAATAATTTTAATCTGAAACAGTAAAGCCAGTTTTCCCTATTAAAATAAGGTAGCTAATCTGTAATTTGCATATGGTTATCAATCCATATTTTTTCTTGATCAACGTCCTCTTTCGTAACGTTAGCGTTTCTTATATGTGTATGGGAATTGAACAGTAAAGATATTTAAAATCACCAATTTTGAATAACATTTTACTCGTAGAGAGCGAACCAACGTCATTACTATCAAATCATTGGCAAAGTAAGCAAAAAGACTAGGTTTTTGCAAGAAAGACTATGTAGAAAGTTGTTTTGATTGAGTTATTGGTCTTTATTTTTGAAATCTCCCCTTTTCCAAGCATCAAAAAACTGCTTCCAAGAAATTGGATTAAAGATATTCATGGGAGGTCGTTGACCAATGTAGTAATTCTGTCTTGCTTGTTGACGGAGGTAGTAACTCGCATTCTCTCTTCCATCATTTGGCAGATCTTTTCGCATTTGTGCAAGTGTCTCTTCTGCTAGATTTCTTGCGGCTAGTTCTTCTAATTCTGGAGTTACATCCATCGCCAAAAACTCCAACTTGAAGTGTTCTCGACTAGGCCAAGGAAATACAACTGTCTCGGGCAAGTTAATAATGTCCTGCGTCATCAGTTGGACAATAGAGTAGCGATTATCCGTCAGATCAGTAGGAATATGGTATTGAATAGTTTTGTAGCCCACTGCGGAGAACTCAATAGTATCGCCTTTTTCAACAACGATGGAGAAGAATCCTTTCAGATCAGAGTAAGTACCTCGACCTTCGCCAACGACCAAGATGTTGGTGTATGGAACGGGATATAAGTTTTCATCAGCACCATCCAAAACTAAGCCTGAAAACTGTACTAAACTGCTATCTTGCTGATTGGTCAACAATTGAGCGTAACTCATCATATATCCTGAACAAAGTAGCATCAAAACACCAACAAATCTCCAATTCATAATTTCTTTTACTTAAAAGACTCAAAAACGTATAAATAAGTTTGATAAAGATAACAAATTTAGATAAATCAGGATTAGCTAATCAGCAATACTAATTTCTTTTTGTTGCAACAAATAAACTAATATCACAAATGGAATCAAAAAGTGGGGGAGTCGAATGAGTGTTTCTGGTAGCCATCGGAGTAATGTTTCTTGCCAGAACGTAAAATCCACATAGGCTAAAAGTCGAGCAATAGTTGTCATGAACCCCCAGAAAATCATATAACTCGCTGCTATAACTGAGATAGAACGAGGTAAGAAGAGCATAAAGGCAGCTACAAAATCTAGCATACCTGCCCATTTTAAAAATTGCACTGCTTGGGCTTCAGTAATCGGAAGAATATTCAAAACCATTTCTACGAAATTGCCTGGTCTTGGATAATAACCAATAGCGTACAAACCGTGGCAGACAAACGTAACCGCAGCAGTAACCTTCATCCAGAAGATCAAGCTATTAGAGATTGATCTATAACGCAGGATACTATACAGAAAAATAGGTGTGGTACATTGTAAGGTGTATTCAAGGAATTGACCAAGTTGGAAAAAACGTTCTTTTGAGTAGAGCCCAGCCAACAACACTAGACCTACTGCACCAATGAGTAAGACAATACGAAAAAGAGTTGGTATTCGCTGTATTGTAGCTGTAGCAATAGCAAAACCGATGTAGAACCAACCTATTACTGCTGTAAGCAAAGTGATGTTTTGATCCACCGTTTCGCTGCTGACATATTCTCCCCAATCCCAACCTAGTCTATTTTCTATCCACCAGCCCATCCACGCTTGATCCCATAGCACTGCCCGATAGGGTGCGCCAAACAACAAATGCTGCCATCCTCTTCCTAAAAAGACAGCAACAGTTGCTATTTGTAGGACAAGTATAAGTTGTTTGAGTCTCATTTTTAGGGTGCAGGATTTGGAATTATCTTATGCACTTCTTCTATTGCTTTCAGTATCTCTTTAGAAAGCGTTACATCAATGCTATCAATATTTTCTTTTAACTGCGCCATCGTAGTTGCACCAATAATATTACTAGTCAAAAAAGGACGATCATTAATAAAAGCCAGTGCCATTTTCGTTAGGCTCAAGCCATGTTCATTAGCGATTTCAAGATATTTGGCTGTTGCATCATGACACAATTGGCTATTGTAACGAGACATTTGTTTGTATTTATTCAAGCGATTTCCTTCGTTGTCTTTTTGTAGGTGATATTTACCAGAAAGTAGTCCAAATGCTAGAGGAGAATATGCTAAAAGCCCGGCTTTTTCTCGTATAGATGGTTCTGCCATACCAACTTCATAGCTGCGGTTGAGTAAGCTGTAAGGATTTTGCACACTCATACATCTTGGCAGACCATACTTTTCTGCTAGATGAATAAAGTGCATCAAGCCCCATGGGGTCTCATTGGAGATACCAAAATATCTGATCTTCCCTTTATCTACCAGAGATTGCATAGCTTCTAAAATTGCTAAGAAGTTGTCCTCCCAAGCATCATCCTCGTAGTGTTTGTAGCCCAATTTTCCAAAGAAGTTCGTCTTGCGCTCTGGCCAGTGCAATTGATACAAATCAACATAGTCTGTTTGTAAACGCTTCAAGCTGCCATCAATAGCGGTGTTGATTTGTGCTTTTGAATAATTGAGTGGATTTCTGATGTAGTTCAAACCTGTCCCAGATTGTGAAGGGCCTGCTATTTTAGTCGCTACAATGATCTTATCGCGATCTTTCCGATTTTTTAGCCAAGTACCAATATACTGCTCGGTTAAGCCATTATTTTCAGCAGTGCTTGGCACGGCATATAATTCAGCAGTATCCAAGAAATTAATTCCTCGCTCATCAAATGCGTAATTCAACTGCTCGTGCGCTTCTGCCTCTGTGTTCTGTTCTCCAAAAGTCATTGTACCTAAGCAAATTACACTAACTTTTAGATCAGTACTACCAAGTTTTCTATACTTCATCAATAATTTTGATTTTGATATGATGGCGAAAAATACAAAAGTCTATTGCAAAATCACCTTTTTGTTGAGCCAACTGAATAGCTGCTGCCAATGCCTGCAATAAATTAAGCCTTAACGAAGCTCACTATTATAAATGTGGAAGATTGCAATGCTTATGTGATCATCTTATGCTTACTTTCCTCTACTCAAAATTTTTTGCTCAATGTTGCTCGTTGAGTAGCCTTGAACAAAAGGGAGGCTTTTTACAATGCCACCTTGTTTCATCACAATATCTGAACCTACAATGTCCTTTGGTTGCCAGTCTCCTCCTTTCACGAGGAAATCTGGTAATAATAGACTTATTAAGTCAAGTGGTGTATCTTGTTCAAACTCAACAACTGCATCTACACAAGCGAGGCTCGCTAATAAAAACTTTCGGGTCAAATTATCGTTAATGGGGCGATGCCGTCCTTTTAGTCTTTTTACAGAAGCATCAGAATTAATTCCAACGATGAGTTTACTACCTAAGCTCTTCGCGTCCGCTAAATAGTGAACATGACCATAATGCAAAATATCGAAGCAGCCATTTGTAAAAACAATTTGCTGACCTTCTTTCTTCCACTGCGCTGCGGTTTGTTCAATCTGCATCCAAGTTTGCACCTTCCTTTCAATTTGTTCCCACATAAATAGTAGTCTTATCTTCGTAAGATTTGAAAACACCTTGCAAAGTTAGCCTAAGTCTTTCAAACATTGAATATTTGCTCAAATGAATAATTTGCAGTATATTTATCTTAGATCAAGTAAAACTATACATTTACTAAACTGAGCGAAACAACTATCTACTATGGCAGTAAAGAACAGCATCGAAAAAGAAGCTCACCTGACTTCACTCACTTTAAAAACTCGTAGGCTTTTTTTGAAGCAATGCTCCCTCGGATTGGGTGGATTAGCACTGGGTGGATTGTTTGGTAGCTGTGGTACTAATAGCACAACTGCTAAAGATTTATTTTATGATCCAATGAACCCCCTTGCTCCCAGAATGCCACATTTTGCAGCTAAGGCTAAATCTGTGATTTATATTCATCTGGCAGGTGCGCCTTCTCAGCTAGAGCTATTTGATTACAAACCTTCACTAGAAAAGTTAGACGGCAAGGATTGCCCTTCCTCCTTACTAGAAGGAAAAAAGTTTGCCTTTATTCGAGGCGTTCCTAAAATGCTAGGCCCTAAAGCCAACTTTAAGCAAAGAGGAGCCTCAGGAGCTTGGGTATCGGATCATTTACCACACTTTGCAAAAATTGCAGATGAGGTAAGTTTTCTAAAAGCCGTACACACCGATCAATTCAATCATGCACCTGCTCAGTTGATGATGCACACAGGTAGTGCAAGACTAGGACGCCCCAGCATGGGTTCGTGGGTAACTTATGGACTAGGCTCGGAAAATAGTGATTTACCTGGATTTGTTGTGCTCACATCTGGTGGAAATAATCCCGATGCTGGAAAGCCTGTCTGGGGCAGTGGATTTTTGCCCTCCGTTTATCAAGGTGTACAGTGCAGAACAAAAGGCGATCCTGTTCTATTTTTAGGTAATCCTAAAGGTGTTAATCAAGATCGCAGAAAGGCTTCTATTAATGCAATTAATGAGGTAAATCGACTTTCGCATCAGGAGTTTCAAGACCCAGAAATCCTTTCTCGTATTGCTCAATATGAAATGGCATATCGGATGCAGATTTCAGTGCCAGAAGTTATGGATATTTCTAAAGAACCCGACTACATTCATCAAATGTATGGTACTAAAACAGGCGTTTCTAGTCTCGCTAATAACCTCTTGTTAGCTCGAAAATTAGTGGAAAAGGGCGTAAGATTTGTACAACTGTACGACTGGGGCTGGGATACGCATGGTACTAATGCTCACGATGACCTAGATACCGCATTCGTCAATAAGTGCCGCACGATGGACAAACCCGTATCCGCTTTATTAATGGACTTAAAACAACGAGGTCTATTGGAGGAAACACTAGTAATATGGGGTGGAGAATTTGGTCGGACACCAATGCAGGAAAATCGAAATGGCATAGACACAGGTTTTCAAGGTCGAGATCATAACCCAGATGCTTTTACGATTTGGATGGCTGGTGGTGGCATCAAAACAGGTACAACTTATGGTGCAACAGATGAATTGGGTTACTCAGGCGTAGAGGGAAGAGTTTCTATATTTGATGTGCAGGCAACTATTTTGCACCAATTAGGCTTCGATCATGAGCAGTTAACCTACTCATTTCAAGGAAGAAATTTCCGACTGACGGATGTAGAAGGAGAGGTGATTCGACCTATTATTGCTTGACTTCATGCCTATTTACCCCTAATAAGCTAGTTGGCTCTTGTTTTCTGTTAAAGAAACTATCTTAATATTTTAGGGCATTTTAATTCTCCAAAGTAGTACAATACGCTAATGCCTGCCATTACGTAAGAGTCATTATTAAATGAGTTTCCTCTTTGATCGCCAGCAGTAGGCAATCCATCCACTCCGAGAACTGGAATAGAACGATTGGAGAGTGCGGCTGCTTCTGGGCCTCTCAAATTTTCAATTTCATCAGGATCGGCGTAAACAGTGCTGACATCATCCAAATAATCCGAGAATAGTAATCGTCCACTCACTTCAAAGTTGATGCTCCAAACATAGCTCAATGACAACTTGATGCCACCGCCATAAGCCATCCCAATTTGCGTAGAGTAGTATTCCTCTCCTCTAAACTGACCTTCCGTTCCAAGTGGTCGTAATTCAATGAGTTCGTTTTGATATTCGGTCTTAGGATTAAAATTATAAACAGTAAGTCCACCAAATAAATAGGGTGTAAAAAAATCATCGGTGCTGCCGTGTACGAAGGGCATAAAATTGAACTCTAACTGACTTGTACCATCCCAGATTAAAGATTGGAAATTCAAGTTTCGAGATTGTTCGAAGATATTATTGGAGTTGGCATCATCTGCACTTATATTAGCGAAATTACCAGAAAATTTCAGGGCAATTCGACTATTAAAATTATACCTGAAGATAACACCTCCTGCAATGCCAGGCGCATCCAAATTAAAATTGGTATTTAAGTCGCCGAAATAGTGAGCAGCTCCTAACCAACCACCACTCTCCCAACCCTCTTGAGCAGTAGCAATCGTGAAAGAAGAAAGAAATACACTAATCCAAATAAATTGCTTCACAAAAATCTGTTTTACTTTAAACGCAAATATTTTAGCTTGGTACACAAACGCCTTCAAGATCATAGTATTTCAAGCTATAGCTTTGTATCAATGATGAATACTTAATGATTAGATAAGAACAACCAAATCTCAAAGGATAAGGGTTCTATATTTTCATTTTTAAGGAACGAAGTAAATAATTAGATTAGTGTTGAGCCTACTATAAATTGAGTAAGTAAAGAGTGTCGGAAGCCATAAAGCCCTGTCCAAATAACTTAATTGCGTCGCATTCGATCATTTCATACTTGTAAAATATACTTAGTAATAAAAAATTATTACCTTTGCGCTCCAAATTTTTTAGAAAAAGAAACTAATTGCAACAATGGCGCATCATAAGTCAGCAAAAAAGAGAATTAGACAGGACGAGAGAAAACGCCTGCACAATAGATTTTACAAAAAAACAACTCGTACAGCTATTAAGACGTTGCGAGAGATGACAGATAAAAAGGAAGCCGACCAGTTTCTACCCAAAGTAGTCAAAATGATAGATAAATTGGCCAAGAAAAAACAATGGCACAAGAATAAGGCCAGTAACTTAAAAAGTAAGTTGGCTCGTCATGTGAATCAATTATCTTAGTTGTTCGTATAACCTCCCAAATAAACTGAAGAAAAAAGTTGGCTCATCCTCTTGATGAACTCCTTTGATCCTAACAGGAGCTTACATTCTTAGGCTTCTAAGTTAAACGAAAATTTACTTCAGTTTTATTTTTATACTTCGATTGAAAAGTATTCAATCAGAGTATCATTTTTTAATAAAACTGATTACTGTCATGAAATTAAAGCTGTACCTTTTTTTGCTATGTTTTACACTAGCGAACTTTGCTTCCATAGCACAAGACACACTTATCTTTAAAGCTCAACTTAGCGGACGACAACAAGTATTACCAGTTACAACACCTGCGACGGGCACAATCACCGTACAAACAATTGGCAACCAAATGATCTTGTCAGGTGCGTTCTCAAAGCTGACTAGTGCCGTAATAGAAGATCAAACTCACATCCATCTAGGCTTTGCCGGACAGGAAGGAGCGGTGGTCTTTGGATTAATTGCCACATTATCAGATGATGGCAAAAGTGGCCTTTTCGACCCTGCGCTCAATACATTTTCTATTAGTGATGAGCAACTCAAACAACTTCAGAATCGACAATTCTATGTTAACGTACACACTACCAATCATCCTAGCGGAGAGATAAGAGGGCAACTGCTTCCAGACGCAATGGCCTATTTTTCTGCAAATCTTTTTGGAAGTAATGAAGTTCCTGCTGTGATTTCGCAGGGAAGTGGCAGTATAATGATTGAGGTGAAATCTCCTACTGAGTGGGTTCTAAGCGGTTCTTTTCAAAACTTAGGCGGTGATTTCGATGCCTCTATTGGTGGAGGTGCACATCTTCACATCGGTCTGCCGAATGAGAACGGCGAGGTAAGCGTCCCCATCAATGTAACAATGGATGAAAGCCTAAAAAGTGGTGTTTTTTTACCAGACAGCAACACCTTTCAAGTTTCTACAGATCAGCTAATTACGCTGGGCGAAAGGAAATTATATGCCAATATTCATACCACTACTCATTCTGGAGGTGAGCTAAGAGGTCAATTGATACCCGCCGAAGCAAGTAATATATTCAGAACAAGACTTTCTGGCACAAATACTATTCCTGCTACTATTTCAAAAGGTAATGGTATCCTGTTAGCAGAAATTTACAGCGATACGCTAATGGTCGTTTCTGGTGGATTTGATGAACTAGGAAGTGCCTACTTAACGAATGATCCAAGTCAGATAGGCATTTTTAGCGGTATTGCTGGTGAAGATGGTGGCTTAACTTTTCCGTTCAATCTTACAACTCGTGGGAATAATAATGCAGCGATCAATGCAACAAATAATGTTTTTTTACTAAATGAAAATCAAGCTAATCGACTCTACAGTCGAGGGTTTTATATCAATGTGAGTTCTATCAACTTTCCCAATGGTGAAATAAGAGGACAGCTCCTACCCGAAGGACAAGTATTTATGAGTAGTTTCCTTACGGGAACACTAGCTGTACCAGCTTCTAAATCAACAGGATATGGTAATATACAAGCTGAACTAAATGGCAATCAACTCACGATTTCTGGTGCTTTTAATGGTCTAGATAATGATTTTACCGATACGGCTCAAATTCACTTAGGCGTAGCTGGTGAAAACGGTGTAGCTATTTTTGATTTGAATGCGGCAACGAGTACCAATCCTAAAATTGGGTCATTTCAATCTGCTGACAATACATTTGAGTTGAGAGACGAACAAGTTGCTACACTTTTGAATCGATCATTTTATATAGAAATTCCTACTGGAGAAGCAGGACAAGCAGAAATAAGAGGACAAATATTACCCGAAGCAAATGCTTATTTTGTGAGCACACTCTCAGGACAAAGTCTTATCAATGGCATCAATACTGATGCTAATGGTCAGGTAATACTAGAGATTACAAAAGACGTGATTACCGCAACGGGAAGTTTTTATAATCTCAGTAGTGCGACGATCGAAGACAATAGCATTCAGCTATTCAGAGGTCTAGCTGGTCAAGTGGGTAATTCCTTCATAGCCCTAAATCCAATATTAAACGGAAACAATAGTGGTCGCTTCACGGCGCAAGAAAATACATTTGAGACTTCTGAGGAGTTGCTAGAGCAATTAGCTTCACGCAGTATTTATCTGAATATTCCAACTTCGGAAATGCCAGAAGGTGAAATAAGAGGTCAATTTTTACCACAAGCTACTGCCTATTACACCAGCAGACTTTCATCTAGTAATCATATTCCATTGATCTCGAATAACGGGGTTGGGCAACTAAAAGCGGATTTAGTAGGCAATTTGTTAACCATCACAGGGGCTTTTGCCAATCTAGCGCAAGCCGCTACGGATTCAAGCATCACTGTTCATATCGGACAAGCGGGTGAACTTGGTTCGGTTGCATTTACATTAAAACCAAGTCTTTCAGAAAATGGAGATCGTGGAACGCTTGAAGCAGCAGACAATCAATTTACGCTAACGAATGAGCAATTGACTGCCCTAAAAGCAGAAAGATTATACGTTCAACTCAGAACGAGTAGCGAGGGCGGAGCAATCAGAGGTCAGTTGCTGCCAGAACCTAATAAAGCACCAACTGGCAGTATTGAAATTACTGTGCCAGTAGATGGTCAGTTTTTCTTGAGTTCTGGCGATCCTACTTCGCCATTAAGATTGCGATGGCTACAACCAGAGGACAGCAACCCGCTTTACTACATCTACCAGATATCTACTTTCAATGATTTCAGATTAATTGAAGAAGAAGGACTACTAGAAGGAGTAGAAGAAAATGAGGTTAATTATATGCTGGGCGATTTAGATCGTTATCTTGCCGCAAGAGGAGTAGAAGTAGGAGATACCCTTCAACGCTATTATCGCCTGATTGCCTCTGATGGTTCACTACAAAGCATAGGCAAAGGAAATCTGATTTCTATAGTGAGAGGAGAAGTAGAAAGGATACTGGGAGCAGATTTAGAGTTAAGTGCTACTACTCCAGAAGGATTCTATGAAATTTTTAATGAAGTACCATATCGAATTACAGTTACCAATAAAGGGCCTCAAGTTGCTAGGAATATTGTTGTCAAAGTGCCAATTCCTAATGGTATGGCTTACACGAGTGCATCTGCAAGCACTGGTCGCTACAATACCTTTTTCCAGTGGTGGAATTTTTCAGAATTAGCCGTAGGCGATACAGCAGTACTTGATCTTACGCTGTTCACGTTGATTGAAGGAGAACCTATCACTTCCTTTATTGAAATCATAGGAGGTACGCCATTAGATAATGATTCAACACCTGATAATGGAGAAGCTCCAATACCTCGCGAAGACGATGAAGCAGTAGTAACGATCACATCAGCACCTGTTATCACTGGTGGCGACACTGCCGATGTAGCGCTGACATTAGAACTTCTGGACGAAGCATTCATCCAGTTTGGCAATGCCAGATTTTTATTGACACTGACCAACAGCGGTCCTGATAGTGTTGCAAATGTTAAAGTCAGTGCTTTGATTCCAGAAGGAATGGCATTCACGAGTGCAGTGGCTTCTCATGGTGCTTATGGTGTAGTAACGCAAGATTGGATAATTCCATTCCTGCAAACGGGCGAGTCTGCAACTTTAGAATTGACGCTGTTTAGTCTAATTGAAGGAAGACCACTGACGCTATTTGCACAAGTTACAGAAAGCGATCAATTTGATCCAGACTCTACACCAGCTAACGATTTAGATGGCATTCCAGATGAAGATGATGAGGCACTAGCCACTATTCTGCCAGAAGGCGGCGTAATGGGCGGCGATTCGTCTGATTTGGAGTTGAGTATTTCAGTGGATAACGAAGACTACGCAGCATTTAATAACTTTATTTATACCATCACAATAACGAATAAAGGTCCCGGAGCAGCTTCTAATATTTTTGTGGATGCGCCTTTGCCCGATAGCTTGGCTTTCACGAGTAAAGCGGCTTCTATTGGAGATTGGAATAACTTCTTCCAATTTTGGTTTATTCCATATTTAGAAAGTGGTGCATCACATACGCTGAAACTTAACTTATTTACTTTGTCTCGTGAAACACCTATTTCGTTCTTTGTACAAGTTCAGTCCGTAGATCAAGGCGATCCAGATTCTGTGCCTAACAATAATACAACAGGCGTCCCAGCAGAAGACGATGAAGCGGTCTTTACTTTCGGTCCTAGCAATAGTAGTAATGCACCCAATAGCAGTACTTACAGCAGAACTCTTATTTTTGGTGCAAGCGTATATCCAGTTCCAGCAAATGATATTGTACACATCAATTTATCATCAGAAATAGACATGCAGTCCGATTTAATACTGTTAGATTGGAGCGGGAAAGTCGTGAATACAAGTCGGTTAGACTTATCAAAAGGTAGAAATCAAATATCACTGCCCATTGATGACTTGACTGATGGCATTTATCATATTGTGCTAAGTAACTCAAAAACACTTTTGCGCTTCGTAAAAATATCAAATTGATATGAACTGATTATGTAATTGATAATCAGATTATTATGTAGAAAAAAGTGCTTTACTTAAATGCGACTTGTCGTACCATCTAGCACTTTTTTTCTACACTAAAAATATTCAGAGATTCTCATTGATTATAGAAGTATTTGTTTCTTTGTAGATTAGGTAGAAACTTTTTTAGCAAAATACTGTTTTTGTTGTCTATTCTAACAGCAGTTGCTTGTTTTTAAAATTGAGAAAATGAAAAAGTCAAACATCTTTATATATCGTGTGAAAGATAGTGGATTGGAAGTATTCATGATGAAAAAAGATGGTGAATATTGGGAACTGCCAGCAGGTGAATTAGAGCAAGTAAAAGCAATTGCGTTACAAAATAATGAACGCATTATCGAATTGGACGCTACCGAAGACAATGGCGAGGGGATTTTTGAACAAGCCTATGCCGTAGAAGCCGATTGGCACGATATACCATCCCTCAAGTCTATTCTACACCATGATTTACTTTTTATGAAAGATACTGTGAAAAAGATGATTCCAGACATGATGGAACGTGGGAGTTTCGTAGCAGTGAAGGATGCTTTCAGAAAAGTATTGCCCAAACGTTATCAGCAATTAAAAGAACTTAAAGATATTCTTACGGATAGAAATTTGACAAAATATCTTTAGGTAAAAGATTAACTAGAAGTCATTACTCTACAAGAAGATAGCTTCCAATTTTTGTAATGTGCAAATGCAATGGCAAAACCTCCAATAGCGGTTGCTAGATGTTCAAATTCTCCCTCTATAAAGCGACTCATTAGTAAAAAAACAAACCCTAGTGCTGCCCAAAGTAAGGGATTAATTCTTCGATGTGTTTCAAAATAGTTTTTTCCAATTGCCCAACTTGCTACAATAATTGCAACCACAATTAGTGTCCATTCTATCGCAGGTTCCTCCAGCCAGCTCGCTCCACTCAACACTCCAATAGAAAGTAAAAAGGGAAGGGACAAACAATGGATAGCACAAAGAAAAGAAGCAGAAAAACCTAAGAAGTCTAAATTCCAACTAATAAATCGCATAAGTAAAATAATATTTCAACTGGAAACGTCAACTAATGCAACATAGTTGCATTGTAATATAAGAAATTCTGAGTAATCCAGCAAATATATCTCCTAGAGTATAAGACATTCCGAAGCCTTGCCAAAGAAATAGCACTTGATGACCCGACTGACGAACTACTTGCAGACTTAACAGCCTAACCAATTTAGATAATGAATGACCTTCTGGATACCAATATAGTTGCATTGAGTAACTTCACTTTTTCAACGGCACACACCGCATCCCTTCTTATCTTCAATAGGATATATTTTTACATTAATTCGAGCAAACAACTACCTAAGCTAGCCATTAGAGTTTCATCACCGCCAATAGCTCTTGCAGGTTATCAATAATAGCTGTTGGATGGGCAGTTTGTAGTTGTTCTCTTGTTTGTGCTCCAGTTGTAATACCTATGGAATAAGCACAGTGGGCATTATGTCCTTCTTCAATATCTACTGTAGAATCTCCAATTTTAGCAACTGACTTTGCATCTACAACACCTAATTGTTTCATAGCCAATTCGATCATATCTGGAGCTGGTCTTCCATGTTTGACATCAGAAGCACAGATCGTTAGATCAATATGCGGATGATTTGTCCAGTTTAAGCGATTCAGCAATTGCGCTACGGTTGGTCGGTCGTATCCTGTATTTAAGGCAACTTTGATAGCTTTTTCTTGCAGTGCTTTGAAGGTTGCTTCGGCGTGAGGCTGAGGAAAGATAGGTTCTTCGATATAAGCCATCTTCAATCGTTGCTTGAAGTCTTCAAATATCTCTTCCGCCTGCTCTGTGCTTGCATTGATGTATTCCAACACAGACTTTATCGCGTTCAATTTTTCTCTGCCGGCTGCCATTTTCAAAACTATATCCAGCTCCACTTCAAAGCCTTTTGCCTGTATAGCTTTTTGAACTGTTTTATAAACAATGTTTTGCTCATCGACTGTTGTGCCAGCCATATCGAAGATGACGAGTTGAATCATTTTTTTTAGTTTAAGTGTATGGATTTTTTGTTGAGGAATTCGACTTATTTATCCGTATAGCGCTCTGATATGTTGCTCGGCAAAACCTGCACTACCCGTCATGCCTTTACCACCAATGCCTGTAACAATATGAATTTTAGCTTCAATATCGTGTTGAAAAATATCATTTGTTTTACTTTGGGAATAAACGCCGTACCATGTTTTTTCGATTTCCCATGTTTGTAAGTCAAAGATTCGCTTAGCCTCGTTGATGATGAATTGATTGATGCCTTCATTCATATCAAAGTCAAGGTCATCCATTTTTGCGGCATTAGCGTATTCATGCGAATCGCCCAGTATGACCGTCCCATCTTCAGCTTGTTTGAATAGTATATGAATGCCGTATTGCTTTGCGAAATTGTCTTCAGGTTCTTTAGCTTTTACGGCTTTCCAAGAAGGACACTCCGAGAAACTTTCGTATCTACGAATGGTTAAGCCCGTCAGAATATTGCCGTTAATGCGTTGACTAGGCTGTGCTTTGGTAGAAAGCATTTGCAGTTTACTCACTTCAATTGGACTTTTTTCAAACACCGCTGGAAACAGCGTTTTGAAATTACTGCCACTACAAATGATTACCTTTTTTGCACGAACAATAAGTCCATTGGTGGTTTGCAGCTCGCAGCAACTGTTTTTTATATCCAAATCAATGACCTGCATTTTAGGCAAGTACTCCAAACTTTGCTGTTCTACCAGGTACGCTAATATCCGATTTACGGCTATTCTTGGATTCACCGAAATTTCTGTTGGAAAATATAAGCCGCCCTTACAGTAACTTTTTTTGAGTCCTTCGTATTTTTGTAAGCAGGCTTCTTTAGTCAAAAGGTAAGATTCGTAATTATTGCGCTTATTTATTTGTGCTAGTTCTTCAAGTAATAGCAATTCTTCTTCATTCGAGGCAATATATACAGAACCATGCTGAATGACAGAAATATCAAATTTTGATTGAATACTTTTATAAATATCCGTACTTCTTCGTCCCAGTAGCTGCCACTTCGTGTTCATACCAGAAGGGACAACCTGTCCGAAGTTGCGCACTGTTGCTCCTCTAGGAGAAGTGTCTTTTTCAAGTAAAGCTACTCTTAACCCTCTTTTCAAGGCATGATAAGCATGGAATGTGCCTAAAATGCCACCACCTACTATTACTAGATCGAAGTATTTCATTTATTTCTCTTAGTTGTAGCCCTCTATCCCTGCCCTATCTAAACATCAATTCAATAACTTTTCCAACCTCTTCTTTCTCATTTTCATAATCCAAGCCTAGAAAAGCTGCGGCTGTTTTTGCTATTTGATTTTGCCCCCATTGTCCTACTTCTTTCAACTCTCCCAAGGCTGGTGTGTCAGGACCAATGGCTGCCATCCAAATAGCGTTGGAACCTTCAAAAGTCTTACCATGGCTCTTCCATTCAGATTTTGGAGAGCTTCCTCGACCGTGATCTGTTGTAATCAAAAAGGTAGTCTTACCAGCATAAACGGGATCAGACTGGACATATTCCCACAATTCCTTAAGCCATTGATCGGTTTGATAGGCCGATTTTAGATAATGATCATAATCGCCATCGTGTCCAAAATCATCAGTTTCTCCATAAGAGATATAGACCACTTTGGGGTGCTTACGCTTGATGTATTCTAGGCAATAGTTATGAGTGAATACATCAAGCCGAACGGTTGACCAAGGACTTGGCACGGTAGGTTGTAGCTCATTCAAATACTGCTCTTTCCATGATAAGTCATTTCCAGTTGCGGGTTCAAATCCAGCATTGACAGGGATGCCGCTGCGCTTTTCGTTGATAATGTAAGGAAATACATCCCAAGAGCCGAATGCTGCCACGCTTCCATTGTATTCAGGTTGGTTGTTCAGCCATTCTAGCACTGTTTGATTTTCGTTCCACTTCTTGGCATTGGAATTGATTTTAGGATCACTAAATCCCGTCAATATTTCACTATAGCCAGGATAAGAAAACCAGTAGAAATTGGTGCAATTCACTTTATTCCCAAAATTTCTGTTGCCATAAAGCTGTCCTGAAGTCGCTAAAGTACTCCAAAACCAAGGCATTAACTTTTCACGTCGCTCTTCGGCAGTTGGTGCTGCAAATAAGTTTTGCAGTTCAGTAGTGTCATTTACATATTTTCTATCGTTCATGAGACTATCTGTCGCCCCTTGAAATACTTCTTCCCAGCGTAATCCATCTAATGTGATGATAAAAATATTTTCAGTTTTTGTGTTCTGCGCTAATAATGAGAATTGGATAAAGAGCAATCCTAATGGAAGTATAAGTTTCATTTCTGTTTATTTTGTTTGGGCAAAGTTGTTACAAGTGTCTTATGGATAGGATATTAAGTGGTTAATTTATTGTTATGAATAAATTGAGAAGACTAACTTAAAAAATTAATACAAGACCACATATAAAATTACAGAATAATACATTTTAAAATTAGATTTCAACAAAATTAGCATCACTTTGCTTAAATATTGCTTGAATACTTAGCTCTTTTTTCAAATCACTTTCATCAAATGCAGGATGTGGAACAGGAATATACTCAATGAGCGAAGGGCTTTCTGTAAAGTATTGACAAATCTCGGATACTTCATCGTCGCATTCATAGAAGCTAGTTTCTCTTTGGTTGTAGGTTTCTAGATTGACTTGATCGCTTTGCTTTTTTAGAATAATTTTTCTGCTGATCGGCATGTAAGCATTGGACATAGAAACGCCAATCCCCTTAATGAAATGTAGGCTTTCATCATAAGAGGGCGGCAGTGAGAAATGAATAATGAAGTTATCTTTATTGATTGTTCCAACTTCCAACAACTGAACTGTAAGTAAATGATTATTGGTCAGATAGATAAATCCTTCGTAAAATGCGGGGCTCTTAACATTGCCTTTACGTGCTTGAAACAGATCATCTTTCTTATTATGTCGAATGAAGAAGGGTTCTTTTTTTACTTTATAGCCAAAAGTAGAAATGTAGTAGCAATCATACACGCCCACTAGTTTATCTAAAATTTGAGGAATGGATTGCTCGATTTTTGAATTGACATAGACTTTAGCTTTATTCGATTGACTTTCACTGCTTTCCTCACCTAGCAGTTCTAGTAGTTTAATATAATTGCCAATCTCTCTTCTAATCTTCTTCTCTGAAATGTTATTGGCAGTACTAAAAATAGCTGAAATCTTAGTCTTCAGGTGCTTATCCTCTGAGGATAACTTGTCTATTTCAGGAAAAATATTATTAATTAATGTTGAGTAAACAGATGGGAATACATTGATTTGTTTGGCAATATCCTTTTTCTTCAGTCCTTTTGTTTGCAATGCTGAAGCAACTGTCAGAAAAACTTGGATGTTTTCTTTGAATGTTCTTGTCATAGAGAGTGATTGATTAAAGCATTGATTATCAAATTATTTAAATCTATAAATACGCTCTAATCCATACAAAAGTAACAGCATTATATTAATCCATATTAATAGTACAATTAATTTATTGTTAAGTATTAATTAAACATAATTCACCTTGCAGTTTACTTTCGCTTATCACCTTTGCAATTGTTTATGTGCAATAAAAGTATTGTACAGAAGACGGAAATATAAGCTGCTTTGCAATTTGTATAGTAGTTCAACTATCACTTTTTAATTAATCTAAATCATTTATCTATGAAACTTGTACAATACGTACAGGGCTTACGCCTGGCGTGCTTGTCTGTAATTTTACTTGCAGGCTCTCACTTAATGGCTCAGAAGACTGTGATTGGTACAGTAACTGATGCCGCAAACAATGAACCATTAATTGGTGTGAACATCTACGTTCAAGGATCAACCACAGGTACAGTTACTAACATTGACGGTACTTATGAGTTGGAGGTTGAAACGGGTGAAGAAGTCTTAATTTTTTCTTTCGTAGGTTACACGACGGAGGAAGTAGCAATTGCTGGTCGTGAAGTTGTTGACTTAATCATGACAGAAGGAGTGCTACTAGAGGAAGCCGTTGTAACTGCTTTGAACATTGCTCGTGATGAAAAATCATTAGGTTATGCACTTCAACAGGTAAGTGGTGATGATGTTTCTCAATCCACTAGTACCAACTTCGTTTCTACACTTGCTGGTCGTGCTGCTGGTGTGCAAGTAGTAACAAATGGTACAGGTCCTGGTCAATCTTCTTCTGTTGTCATTCGTGGTTACACTTCTTTAAGTGGTGATAATCAGCCATTATTTGTAGTAGATGGTGTACCAATCAACAACGCAACAGATACTCGTACAAACACTTTAGGTGGTGCAAGTAACATGAACATGGACTTTGGAAATGGTGCTGCTGAAATCAATCCTGACGATGTAGCTTCAGTTTCTGTACTAAAAGGTGCGAATGCGACAGCATTGTACGGTTCTCGTGCTGCCAATGGTGCAATTATTGTTACAACAAAATCTGGTAAAGGTCAAAAGGGAATTGGTGTTTCAGTGAGTTCAAAAACAACCTTCGAGTCAATGTTGAAAGGTCCTGAATACCAAAGAGAATATGGTCAAGGTAAGAACTTTGACTTTGCATTTGTAGATGGCTACGGCAACGGTACTTTCGATGGAGTAGATGAATCTTGGGGACCACGCTTGGACGGCACGCTTCGTGCACAGCACGATTCACCAACAGCTAATGGATTGAGAGGCGGTGATGTACATGGCTTAGATTTAATTTTAGGTCCTTCAGGTGTTGACTTAGATCGTCGTGGTGCGATTACGCCAACGCCATTTGTCGATCCAGGAGATCCACTAGAAAACTTCTTGGAAACAGGGCGCACATTGACGAACAACATCTCTTTTTATGGTTCAAATGACAAAGGTAACTTCCGCATTTCTTACACGAACTTAGACAACGAAGGCATTCTTCCTAATACAGATTTGAGAAGAAATACAGTGTCTTTTTCTGGAGATTATAACTTGTCTGACAAATTGAAAGTGTCTTCTAAAGTGAATTATATCAGAACAGACTCTGACAACCGCCATGTAAATGGTTATGGTACAGAATCTATCATGTATTTATTTATTTGGTGGGGACAAAATGTTGATGTAGGAAGTTTGAGAAATTACTGGCAAGATGGGCTAGATGGCTTCCAGCAGTTCAACTACAATTACAACTACCACGACAATCCTTACTTCACAATGTTCGAGAATACGAATGCAGTGGCTAAGGATAGAATTATTGGTAATTTGTCCGCTACTTATGATTTCACAGATGACTTGAGTTTGATGGTGAGAGCTGGTCGCGACTTCTTCTCGGAGTATCGTTTTATGAAAAGAGCCTACTCTACACAGCGTTTTCCTAATGGTCAGTATCGTGAAGACAAAATCAACTTTCAGGAGACAAACATTGACTTCTTGTTGAATTACAACAAGCAAATCAACAACGATTGGTATGTAAATGCTAACTTCGGTGGTAACAGAATGATTCAGGAGAATCACTTTAACTCTTTGATGGCGAATAAGTTATTATTGCCTGAGGTTTACTCTTTCAACAATGCAGACGGACCCTTAGTATCAAGATCAGACCGTCCTGAGCGTCAGATCAACTCTTTGTATGGGTTTGCTCAAATTGGCTACAAGAGTATGCTTTACTTAGATATTACTGGACGTAATGATTGGTCTTCTACACTTCCTGAAGAGAACAATTCTTACTTTTATCCATCAGTTTCCTTGAGTGCTGTCTTGTCGGATATGTTCAATGTACCATCTAATAGTGCTTTATCATTTGCTAAATTGCGTTTAGGTTGGGCACAGGTAGGTAACGATACGAGTCCTTTCCGTTTGGCTGATCCATTCTTCTTGGGCACGCCAGTTGGTGACAATCCTACGGCATCACCAACAAATACTCTACCCAACTTTGACTTAAAGCCTGAGATTCAGACTTCTTACGAAGTTGGTGCAGATGTGCGTTTGTTTAATGATCGAATAGGCATAGACGCAACTTATTACAACACGATTTCTGAGAACCAAATTCTTGCGATTGACTTGCCAGAATCAACAGGTAAAACTTCTCGCATTATCAACGCTGGTGAGATCAAAAATCAAGGCTTAGAGATTTTGTTAAGCACAACACCTGTTAAATCAGCAAAAGGTTTGACTTGGAACACTTTATTCAACTTCAGCTTAAACAGGAATGAAGTTATTGCCCTACCAGAAGGCGTTGACCGATACATCTATGGTGGTAATGGTATCACATTAGTGGCACAAGAAGGCGGTGCTTTAGGCGATATGTGGGGAACAGGTCTAAGAACGGTACAAGACCCTAACAGTCCTTACAATGGTCAGGTCATCTTTAAAAACGGCTTAATACAACAGGATAACACATTGCGTAAAATTGGTAACTTCAACCCAGATTTTCAACTAGGTTGGATGAATGAATTGACTTTCAAAGGTTTCTCTTTGAACTTCTTGTTTGACTGGAGGCAAGGTGGTGAACTATTGTCAAGAACGCGTTTGATTGCAGCGACTTCTGGTAATGTTGTTGAAACACTTTGGGGTCGTGATCCTGAGTTTGGCGGTGCACATGATGGCATCACAGATTCTGGCTTAACTTATGTTGATGAATCAACAGGTACAACAAAAACAGACGGTATAATCGGTGCTGGTGTTAAAGAAGTATTCGATGCAAACGGGAATGTAACAGGATATACGGAAAACGATGTAATCGTTGCTGCTAACGCCTATCACAACAATCGCTATCGTCGTGGTAACGAAACAGAAGGCATTTATGATGCAACATTCATTAAGTTACGAGAAGCGAAATTGACTTATACCTTCCCGAGTACATTTACACAAAAAGCAAAGCTAGGTAGATTGTCTGTTTCATTAATCGGTACTAACCTTTGGTTGTGGGCAAAAGACTTTAACCATGGTGATCCAGAATTATTATCATTCGGTGGTGGTCGCTACGTACCAGGAGTTGAAAACGCAACTGTTCCAACAACGCGCAGTTTCGGTTTTGCAGTGAACGTAGGATTCTAAATTAATTGTAATTGGTAATTAGCGCTGGGTGGTTAGCCAACTTCCCGACGCTAATTACTCAATACCAAATATTTAAAATAAAAATAAACAATGAAAAATATATTATTCATCGCACTAGCGGTAGTCATGACCGTCTTTACATCATGCGATTCTTTTGAGGTGAGCAATGACAATCCAGATATTGCCTTGTCCATTAACAATAATCCAGAATTATTACTAACTAATGTTGAGCGTAATGCGATTCGTCGTTCAGTCGGCGATGCTTGGAGCGAAGGTAATTTAATGGCACAGTACGGTGCTAGAATTGTATTTACTTCCTTCGACTTATTTGACTGGGGAGATCAAGCTGGTACTTGGAATCAATACTACTTGAGAATTAGAGATGCAAAAATATTAGAACAAATTGCTATTGAAAATGCCAGCCCGAGCTACGAAGCGGTTTCCAAAATTCTTCAGTCTTGGATGTTCCATATCATGACGGATGTTTGGGGTGATTTGCCTTACACTGAAGCATCTGATGCAGCAAGTGGTACTTATACGCCAACTTATGATGCACAAGAAGAAGTTTACAACGGATTGTTAGCTGAGTTGAAAGCTGCAAATGATTTATTAGCGGGAAATAATCTGCCTAATATCAAAGGAGATTTATTGTTTAATGGTGACTTGACAAAATGGAGAAAGTTTGCCAACTCTTTGCGTTTGAGAGTGGCAATGCGCCTGAGTAATGCTAATCCTTCATTAGCTACTGCTGAAATTGCTGAAATCTATGGCAATCCTAATTTGTACCCAGTCATGGAGTCTAACATTGATAATGCGTCACTAGTATTTTTACCTGCTAACCCGGATGCACACCCGATCACAGAGGAATCTGTTTATCGTTCAGGTTCTTTCAACGAGTATCGTATTGCTGAAACATTGGTTGAAATGTTAGAAAGATTCAACGATCCACGCCTTGAATTTTGGGCTGATCCAACAGCTAATTCAGTAGCTATTGGCGAACCAGAAATTGAAGGTATGCAAAACGGTATCGTGGACGGTCCTGCCTACGAGTACAAAGGCGGTGATGCGTATTTGTCTAAATTCAATATTAACTACTTCTACTTGCAACCAAACGCTAACGAAGGTCGCTTAATGCAGTATTCAGAAGTGAAGTTCATCTTTGCAGAAGCTGCCCAAAGAGGTTGGATTGGTGCTGACGCAAAGGCAGAATATGAAGCAGGTGTGAAAGCGAGTTTCGATTATTGGAATGTTGAAATGCCAACTGACTATCTGACTCAAGCGGGTGCTGCTTATGACAACCAATTAGAAACAATTGCTAATCAAAAATATTTGGCACTGTTCTACACGGATTATCAAGGGTTTATTGAGTTTAAACGCACTGGCTTTCCTAGCACCATTGAGCCAGGACCTGATGCTTTTTACACTACTTACCCTAGTCGTTTTGAATATCCAAGTAAAGAGCAAGCGCTGAATGCAACAAGCTACAATGAGGCAGTGAGCCGTCAAGGAGCAGATGAGATCACAACAAAATTATGGTGGGAGAAATAAGCGAAACCAGAAAACGTTTATTGCTTGTATGCTCTATATATCAAAATATAAATTAGTTAAGCGTAAATAGTTTCATACACTTTTTAGGACTGGCTTCAGCCAGTCCTTTTTTTGTTCTTAAGTGATAGTAGAATATATACTGCACGAGCTAAATTACCGATTTGTATTTCATACATTTGTCTTGACCGCAAGGCAGAGTAGGTTTACGAAGTCTCCAAAAGCTTCGTAAATCTTACCGCACCAGCGTGATCTCTCCAACCTGAATAATAACGCTGCTATCTTTCAATCGAAATTGCATTTTGAACACAAAGACTGCGGGGTTGAGTGGCACTCCTTTCAAAGTGCCGTCCCAGCCGAAATTGGGGTCGTTGGGTGGAAAATCATAAGCTGCAAATACCATATCTCCCCATCGTTCGAATATTTGTAGTTGTTCTACGCGCTCCACACTTGGACCAGTTTGAGGATAGAAAATGTCATTGTTGCTGTCGCCGTTTGGAGAAAAATGAGTGGAGATGTAAATCGGTGGAGTCTGCTCAACCAAGAAAAAAACACTATCAAAAACCGTACAGATACCGTCAGAGGCAGTTAAGTCGTACCATCCGCTTAGACGTGGGCTACCCGTGAAATCGTTTTCGTTACCGCTGAAAGCAATGCTATCGGGAAACCAAGTGTAAGTTAAGCCCGTTGCATTGGCATCAACACGAATGTCAACCACTTCGCCCCTAAAAGTGAAAATAGTGTCTTTTACAATATCGACAATCAAAGCATCCGGCTCTCTGATTTGAGCGGAGTAGCTCGTATCGCAGCCTTCTTTTGAGACGATAATTACTTCGTAATTGCCAGGTTTCAAGGCTTCAAATAGATTTCTACCTGCTTGTGCATAGTTGTCGCCAAATACTTCAACACGGAAATCGGTATTGTTCTGAATTTCGATGTAGCCGTCGTTTTGTCCAAAGCAGGAAATATCTTCTACCACCAAATCCGCTTCGGGCGTAGCGTTGATGCTCAAGGATTGGGCAGTAGTGTCAAAACAAATGCCGTCGAGGCTGGCGATGAGTTCAGCGGTAAGTGAACCGCCACGTTCAAAAAATCGAGCAACATCAACCGTAGTCGCATTGAAGTTATCACTAAACTTCCACTCGAAGCCATTAGCCGTTTGAGATTCATTGGTAAAAAAAGCGTTGATAGGCGGACAATCCCCAAGTAACTCATAGCTAAAGGCAGCCGTGGGTGTTGGGCGGACAAAAATCGAAGTTTCTTGACTGGATTTACAACCAAAAGCATCGGTTATCAATGCACTAAGGGTGTAAGTGTCTGACATCAAATAACTGTGGTTTACCAGTCTGCCATTGGCTAATTCGCCGTCTCCGAGTTGCCAATTGTAGCTGCTAAAAAGTTCATTCGCAGTTACCGTAATTTGCGTAAGCGCATTGGCACAAATGGAATCTGGCGCATCAATTTGAAAGATAGGTAAAGCTCTAATCGTGATGGGTTGCGTAAGCGATGCACTGCATCGGTTTTCAGCGGTAGCAGTTAACGCAATGTTATAATCGCCGTTCATCGAGTAGCGATGCATAGCTTGGGAGAAATTAGAATTTGTACCATCGCCAAAATTCCAAGCAAACGAAACAGCATTGTTAGAACGATTCGTCAAACGAATGGTATCGCCTACACAGCGACTTCCCATGATGTCAAAGGCAGGCTCGGGGAGCGGTTTAATCGTAATTTGTTGTACAGTACTATCCGAGCCACAACCAAAGGCGTAATGACTAATTTGATATATTCCTGGATTGTTGTAGGCATAGCTAGGTTGGGGATTAGCACTGCTGTTGCCATCCCCAAAATTCCAAAGCAGGCGCGAGAAAGGCGTAGAAAAACTTTCCAAGCGAATGCTATCACCCGCACAAAATTCGGTAGAATCAATTCTGAAAAAGGCGCGCACATTGGTCGGGTCAATTCTGATATTGAAAGAATCGGTATCCATACCACATTCATTTTCAGTAAATAAAGTGATTAAGTAGTTTCGAGATAAACTGTCAGTGTAGTAAATGGGACGAATCGGAATAGAATCGTTGGAGACTTGACCATTGCCGTAAGTCCAGCTATATCGATCGGGTTGCCCAAAACTGGCGTTGATCAGCGAAACCGTGTCGCCAGAGCAGTATTTGGCTTTATCGGTGCCCAATCTTGCCACAGGTCGAGGGTGCACTAAGACAGAATCTCGGAAGGAGCGGTCGCCACAGTTGTTGCCTGCCACAATCTGAATGTAGTAGAGCGTATCAACTCTGCCTTGCTCATAAATAACGTTGGTAGGTTGAATAGCGGAGGACGACACTCCATTGCCAAAATCCCAATTTACAGTAATATCCTCTCCTTGACTGGTGTTGGTGAATGCTACTTCTAAATCGGCACAACCTTCGCGTTTGTCCATGTTGAACCCTACGGCTGGTGGCGGTTCAGAAATGCGAATCATTTGATTGACGCTGCTGCTGCACTGTGGCGCAGTGTTGGTGAAGGCAAAGAGTTGAACGTTATAATCGCCAGACGTTGGAAAAGAAAAGGTCGGATTAGCTTCATTGCTGTTGCCAATGCCAACATCCCAGCGATAGCTAGTTGCCCCCGTACTTTGGTTGTTGAACTGCAAATTGGTGTTGACACACAAATTCCCCTCAATCTCAAAAGCGGTACTTGGCAAAGCGTGAATGGTTAAATTTACGCGGTCCTCTGCTACGCAACCCGCTACGGCTTCGCTCTCAATTTGATAGCGATATTCGTAAGTGTCAGGTGCCAATTCATTCACGTTGACTACGCCAGTCGTGGAGTTCATCGCATCATTATTAGACCAACTACCGTTCATGGCAGGTGTTCCAGTAAACGCAATTGTTCCCGACGATTGACAAACACTGGTATCCTGCCCAGCATTGACGGTTGCTCCCAGATCAATCACTTCCACATTCACTTGTGCGCTTTGTTCGCAACTTGTGCCTATTTGGTATTCATAATTGAACATAAAATTGCCACCACCCAGTTGGGCTAGGTCAATCAAGCCCATCGAATTGATGTTGTTGCTTGGTCGCCAAGTGCCACCCGTGAGGTTGGCTTCTAATTGTAGTTGCCCAGCACTTACACAAACCGTCGTATCGGGCGAAAGCACTAGCGGACGTGCTTGAATTAACTCCACCACTACCGAATCCGTAACCGTGCAATTATTTCGTTCGTAGGCTACAAAAATGGTATGAAATCCTTCCGCTAAATTGTTGCTTACCGAATTAAATTTTCCTGTTGCATTCACAATACCATCGCCTCGCCAGCGACTACTTCCACCACTTGGCGTAGGCAAATAGTTCAGCACCGTAGGCAAATCCAACTCAACATCGGAAAGACAAAGCTGAACAGAATCCAATAAACTCAAGGTTGGAAAAGCCTCCACCAGAACTTGCCCATCGGTGGTCACTTCACAGCTGTTGGGGTCAGTGAAAGTGAAGGTAACTTTATAGTCCTCATCGGTGCTTAATCCACTGGGGCTAAATGTGCCGTTGATGCTATCAATGATGCCTGCTCCTCGCCAAACACCACCGATATTGGTGTTAACCTCTAGTTGAATAGGTTGGCTATCGGTACAAATAATTTCATCTTGAATGCTTGCCGTTTGTGAAGCAATAACCTGAATATCAATGCTGGCTTGGCTACTACAAGCTCCTGCCTCAAAGCCGTAAGTGATCGAATAAGTTCGGTCAGGCGTTACTTGGCTAGGATCGAAAATACCTAGCGTATCGTTGGTGATGCCGTTGCCCCTCCAAATGCCACCTGCCACATCCGCTTGCAGTTGAATGGGGGAAGAGCCTGCGCAAAGGGTAGTATCACTGCTAAGTATAGTGAATGTTTCTAACCTACGAACCTCAAAATTATCTTGTCGAGTTTGAGGTCCACATTCATTGGATAATGTCGCTTCTACTCTGTAAACTCCTGAAGTTAGCATAGTTGGAAAATTACTTACTGTTTGTCCATTGATAGTGTAAATAGCGTCTTGAATAAATGGACGAGGAGTATAACTAAGCATTTCGCATGCATCAGCCTGCTCATCAAGTGTTAACTTCACAGCATCTACTACTTTGAAATTCAGTATTTTCATGCTCGGTTTATCGCAGGCATTATTTACAGTAAGCGTTATCGTATAATCACCTGCTCTCGTAAATCGAAGTGTATCTCTTGCATTTCGGCGATTACTCAACCAATTAATCCCATTTTGGCTACGTGGTGTCCACTCATAGGAAGTAGCACTTTGAGAATTACTAGCATTCAATATTACTGGACTAGAATCATCAAGACAAACTATGAATGGATCGCTTGTTCCATTAATGATACCAGAGATAGGCTGGGCTTCGGCTTGAGGTGGCTCAATAATAGTGATATTGTTAGTGATACTCTTTGGACTACCACAGCCGTTTTTAACGGTTAAAGTAACTGGATAATTACCAGATTGCGTATAAGTATGACATCCTTCTAAGTCTCTAGGGCTTCCATCACCATAGTCCCATGAAACGATTTCTAGGTTTTCTGATGGACACGAAGTATTTCTAAAACAGGTTTCGTCTCCCACACAGACAACATTTTGATTAAATTCAAACTTGGCAATAGGTGGATTCTTAAATACTGGAAAAAACGCATTATTTAACGGACGACTATCTTCAGGAATATACGCATTTAGTCTTACAGTAAGTTCTTGAGTAGCATTACAGGTATTGAAAAACTCATCAAAATTGTAGATATGTTTACGAATTATGATGCCAGGAGCAAAGGGTATAGTATCTTTCTTTGAACCATCACCCCAAATAATTTCGTAAAAATTAATTGTTCCTTCGTAACCATTTTGATTAATTTGAACATTTAGTTCAAATGTATTTCCCGTTAGACAGAAGTTTTGTCCATCCACTGCTGAAATCACTGGATTATTATTGCCTTGAGCAGACAACTGCCCTATAACTGCAACACAAACTAACAGTGCCATGATTCCTAGAAAAATATACTTTTTCATAAAAGCTATGGATAGTTTGGAAATGGCTAAACAAAAAATATTACTCATTTTTATCGTTTTTATAAAGGTTTAAATTCATTTTAAAAATGTTAATTTATCAGTTGGGATAATTATTTAAAAAAATGTACGGCGAATAACTGATAAGTTTATTCGTAGGTAATCATTAAAAGTAGCGTAATCAAAAGTCATATTGACAGGGTGTATTTGAGTTACTGAGTCAATATCAATTGTTTTTTAATGAATTACACATGATAATTATTTTTTAGTTCAACTTGAATGTATAGTTATCGCCTTTTATCAAATATACAAAAAGCAATGTAAATTCAATGTTAAATCATCTTGTTGGAGTGGTTAAATCTTTGATGATTCACGATGTGGTGTGTTTTTGTTTCTTGGTTTTAGCGGTTGAGCGTATGGCGTTGTGGCAGGGGACTATGCTCTATCAAATTTATAATCAGCAGGTAAAACAAAGCGATGATTTCTCGTATTTGCTACAAAAGTTGCTTTGTCTAAAATTTAGTTGCCTGATTATTGTAGATGTTGACAAATCCAATTCACAGCACGCTGCCAGTGGAATCAACAGAAACAGAGTAAATCTTAGTGCATCAGGCAATTTACGCTAGAGCAACCCTTCGATGTGCACTTTTAGTATTGCTAAATGTTTAGTGGCAATAACAAAGATGATAGTGTCATCTACTTCATCGTAACCGTGAATAATTTTGTTTCGAGTACTGATAATCTCTCTGGCTTTAGGAATACTAATTAGCGGGTCAATCTTTAATATCCTATTCGTGGCTTCTCCAATAATTTCAATTTCTCTTTCCACTGCTCTTTTAACTAGCTTATCTTGCTGATAAGCCTCAAAAGAATGTATAGATGCCATAAATACACTCACATCTTCTATGGACTGCACGATGTCAAACAAATACTGCTTTATTTTACTATCCATTGCTTTCAACTGTTGAAGCGTTATACAAAAGCACTTTTGTTCGCTCCAACTCTGCTCTAAAATAGGGATTAGAAAGGCTACGCATGGTCGTTATATCAACAGGTCTTTCCAACAAATCCTCTAGGGCAAACAAAAGATGGAAATAGCAATCCACGTAATCTTCGATGGATAAATCGTTTTTGAAATCAACCAGAATATCAACATCACTATCAGCATTGAATCGAGCTTCTTCCAGCACAGAGCCAAAAAAATACAAGCTACTGACTTGGCTTTGTGCACATATTTCAAGAATTTGATCTTTGTTTTCTGTTATTAGCGGATTAAGTATCATTTTCACTTCTTTTTATTGTTGAATGAAACGCTTCTTTAACCAAAATTTTCCTGCACTGCCTCCACATCTGCTAGAAATTCAGGGTCATGGGCAGCTTGTTTAATCACTGCCATTTTGTGCGCTCGTTCTACCGAAGGAGCACTCACTGTCACTACGTTTACCCCCAAATGCCTTGCCAGCGAAAGCAATAATTGAATATCTAACGAATTACTGCTTTCTAATATCAGTTGATTCATGTTTTTCTTCTTTATGCTTTCTACTTAATTATTCGTTCTAAGATAGTGGCAAAAGATGTATGATGAATTTGGTTAATAAAACAATAAGGACGAACTTTGGTGTATTCAAACGATTAAAATCAAATTCCAGTTTTTTCATTGTGAGGTTGTGTCATCATACATTTGACAACACAGCACCTAAATCTCTACACAAATATAGCTGCTAGACACAGCATAGTCAAGTTTTTTACAACTTTAATGTATTGTAGTTTAACAAGTAAATATATTGTTAACTCCAATTTAGAAATAGGTGAAATCCTCCATACTAATTCTACATTGAAAAGTTTCGCCAGCCGATAGACCGCTTGTGCTTTTCTCTTATCTTAGCATAAAATTTGCTCAATCAGCTTATCTGCCGCAGGCAGAAATGAAATATTCCTTTTTTGCCTATTACTCAATATTCTTCAAATAAAGTTCAAACCTAGATCATGCGCTATTTTATACCTTGGGTAACTTTCTTATTCTTTGCTTGCCAACCTAAGGAGCAGCAATCTTTTGAGTATTATGTTCCACTCGTTTTCCAAGATTCGATTACGCAGCAAATAGTAGAGGAGCAAATGCCAACAAGACCAATTGCTGTTGAATTGAATAATTGGCAGTTTGCAGTCGGCAATCCAACTAGTGGATTAATTACAAAGACTATACCCAATCCTGATAGCATAGTGCAGACGCCGCATCGAATCAATCTGCCCAACACGCCGATGTGGTATATGAAAACCATAGCATTAGATTCTTCTAAACTACTACTAGTCAAAGCAGATGATGGTGCACAAACATTTTATAATGGCACGCAACTCAAGCAAGTTCTTCCGAATATTTTTGAACTAAAGGCTTCATCTGAACCAGTACAACTAGCGATTCGAGTATTGAATAATGCTTTGAAAGGCGGACTGAGAAAAGCAGAATTGGTAGATGCCCAAGAAGGAAAAAATTATTTTAACAAAGTTGAGGCAACACAATTAGTTCATTCAAGGTATGATTCTATTATAAACCTTTTATATAATGCGCCATTTGTCCAGCGAGTAAATGCAGGTAGCTACTTAGTAAAAGTTTCAGCAAAAGATACAAACGATCTAAAACTAAAATACAACACGGATGCAATAGCTACGTCCACCAGAGTTGAACAAACATTTACTTTCGAACTACCCAATTTATCATCTGACACGGTGTATAATTATTTCTTAGCGCAAAAGGAAGTCGTTTCCAAAAACTACCAACTCAAGACAGATGATACTACGCTGCCTTTCTCCTTTACCGCTTGGGGGGATAGTCAAGGGGGGTGGAGAACCTTCAAGCAGTTGACTCAATTGATGTATGAAGATGATCCTGATTTTAGTATTGGTTTAGGGGATTTAGTGGCGAATGGTTCTGAGCCATCCCAATGGTTGGATTTTCTGTACGCCATACAACCTTTAGCCGCTAGTATTCCGATTTATCTTGTTATTGGCAATCACGATTATGATGGCTATTATGATGATTTAATTCCTAGATTTTACAAGCAGTATATCAGAGCGGACACCTACTTCGCTTGGACGTATAACAATTGTCGTTTTATAGCTCTTGATCCTAATGAGGTCTTTCCTTTAGGTATCAAAGGAGAACAGCGAACTTGGTTCTTCAAACAAATCAATTCTGACGAATGGAAAAATGCTAAATGGCGATTTATTCTACTACATCAACCACCTTATTCACAAGGCTGGCCCGATTATCATGGCGATGACTTTATTCGAGTACTCATTGATGAGCACGCTGAGTCCGCAGGTATTGATTTTGTCCTTTCTGGTCATAGTCATTGTTATGAACGTTTGACTAAACAGTACGGTAAGCAAACCACACACTTTATTATTCTTGGTGGCGCAGGTGGTGGACTTGAACCGCCACAATCTTCTGCCTATCCTAAAATGGATACAGTTATTAAAGTTCATAACTACGGTCGTTTTGAAGTATTTGAGGATAGTATTGAATTTGAAGTGCTTGGTCTCAAAAACTCAATATTGGATCGAATCAATTTTAAAAAATAGTTTTTCATATCCAAGAAATACTTGGAGCATCTAAGCAACTGCTCCGCCACAACTAGAACCCGCACCTGCTGTGCAACCATAACAGTGCTGATTCATCACAATTTGACGCTGTTGCAGTGCTGCAAGATCAAAATTACTAATGTGTTGCGTGGAAGCAGCGACCTTCAAATCTAGCATTTGATTAAAGTCGCAGTCATACAAATAGCCGTCCCAACTTACAGAAATAGTATTTCTACACATTAATCCGTTGATTGTAGTAGGATTGTAAGCAGCTATTAATTTGTTCATGTATTCTTCATAGTTTCCAGTTTGGAGCAAATAATCCAGAAAACGACTAATGGGCAGATTGGTAATTGCTAGAAGCGAATTAAATACGATGTCATATTTTCGCTTGAGCTGACGTTTGAACTCTGTTTGTAAAGATTGCTGATTAGCCGGTAAAAACGCACCTGAAGGATTGTAAACCAAGTTTAATGTCAACCCAGAACCTTCTTTCCCGTAACCTATCTCATTCAGCATTTTCAGTGCTTCAATAGAAGCGTCAAAAACGCCATCCCCTCGCTGACCGTCCGTTCTGCCTTTACTAAAATGTGGCAATGAAGAGACTACTTCTACTTGATGGTTGGCCAAAAAATTGGGCAGTGTCCGATACTTTGCATTTGCTACAATAATTGTCAAATTGCATCTATCAATTACGCGTTTACCCATTTTGCTGCACGCTTCCACAAACCATCTAAAATGAGGATTCATTTCTGGAGCACCACCAGTGATATCTACTGTGTGTATGCTTGGAATTTGAGCAATCATGGACAAACACTGCTCTAAGGTTTTGCGATCCATATTTTCCTCCTTTCGGTCGGGGCCAGCATCTACATGACAATGAGCGCAGGTTTGATTGCAAAGTTTACCAATATTGATCTGGAAAATTTCAATGGGACTAGGCGACAAATAATTGTACCCATCTTGTCTTATTTTATCTACAAATTGAGGTAGTTTGGCATCTATCAATTGCTTTCCGTTGAGCACTTCTAGCTGAAAAAAGGTATCGGATAATTCAGCTTTTCTTGATTTGAGAGACTTCGTAAGTTGTTTTTTTGACATAGAAAATTGACGTTGTTACATTTGAATTGCTAGAAAAAATTACATAGTCAGTTGTTTCGCATGGTTCATCATTTGAACGGAATTGACTAAAGTAGCACCACTCTTGATGGCTGCTGCTACATGCACGGCTTCCATCATTTGTTCTTCATCGGCTCCTTTCTCCAAGCAAGTGCTAGAGTAAGCATCAATGCAATAAGGACAAGCGACCGCATGTGCTACGGCTAAGGCAATTAAGGCTTTTTCTCTTTCTGTTAAGGCTCCTTCCTTGAATACTTCACCGTACCAGTCAAAGAATTTCTTACCCATAGCTTCTTGAAATTCAGTTATTTCACCAAATCTCTTTAAATCATTAGGATCAAAATATTTCTTTTCTACTTTATTCATCTCTTTGTTTACAGTTACTAATAAAATAAGTACGAATATAGATAGTTTATTGGTTGTTGAATTGTACAAAAAAATAAAAAGTAGAACTTGTCTCAAAGATGACAAACGCAATCAATACCCATATTTAGATAAAAAAGAAGTAAATCGCTTGAATAAAATTAGCATTTCTTTCTAGTTGCAACATTAGCTTTTATCTAGCGAAGTAAATTAATTTCTCCGCTGAGTTGTTGTAACTCGCCACTTTTTGGAACGATTTCTGCATACCAAACATAGACTTGATTAGGCGCATATGCTTTCAGAATGCTCCCGTTCCAGCCGAACGCTTCATCATTAGTGAAGCCATCTCGAATTTGAAACACTAGATTCCCCCAACGATCAAATATTTGAAACAGAGGCATTTCATAGCGATGCCGACCGGCAAGGTAAAATACTTCGTTGCCTCCTCTGCCGTTCGGGCTGAACGCATTGGGCTGAAAAAGTTGAAATGCACTCACGTTCACTTGCAATTCATCCGTAGCTTGGCAACCCGATTCATTTTCGACTTGCAACAGATAATTAACGTCGCTAGTTGGCTGAGCAACCACGCTTTTGCAAGTAAAACAATCCAATGTTCCTACTTCACTTTCTTTCCAGTAATGTAGCACAACATTTGACTTTGATGCCAACGTGGGCGTGATGGTTATAGATTCTCCTGATTCAATATTAAAATCGTTGCCCAATTCGAGTTGAATATCATCAACAGTCAGTTGAATTTCACCACTCACTTGATCGCAAGAGGTGGTTACAGTAACGCTGTAATTTCCCGCTTGCGTTACTTGAATGCTTGGATTGGTCTCATTTGTATTCCATAAAAAAGTTGCTTCACCCGAAATATCTGGGCTAATGATAACCGTATCGCCAAGACAAAAACTAGTTGGATCGTTGGAAAAATCAACGCTTAATTCATCAATTTCAAATTTAGTAGGGTCGTTGGGAATGGCTGTCTCAGGATCGTCTGAAAGAATTAGCTCCGTCTGCGTTTTAGAAGTCAATAAAATGTTACTCAAGAACGCTCTATTATTTACGATTTGTTGATTAGTTTCAGGGGCAATTTCCACAGTTACCTTGAAGCTATCAACCCCCACTGGAATTATCATTTCATCAATGGCTAAAATATTTTCACCTATTCCACGCTTCACAATTCCGTTGTAAGGTATTTTGTTAATCGCTGTTATTTTGCAATAACTCGGAAAAGTATCCCGAAAGGAAACATTAGTTTGCTCAATATCCGTTCTATTGATAACGGTAAAGTTAAAGTCTAGCAAAGTGCAGGGGGCTGCATTTCTTTTGGAAACTCGATTGAGTAATTTCACCTTGAATGGACAAGAGCAGCCATCTTGATTGCCTTCAAAACTCAAGCGTTCTAAGTCAGTAATGTAACCGTTCTGCAGATCAAATCTGTACAATCGTCTGTTAGTCGAGTAGCCTTTATAGGGCGAACCAATGCCGAACAAATTGCCAAAAGCATCAAAAAATAGTGTTGGTACATTGCCTGCCAAAACTTCCGAAATGGGATAGCTTGAATTATCAATAGTTCGGCTCAGTAGGTTTATAGTAACTAATCGCCCAGAAAGATGGTCAAATCCATAGAGTTTATTGTTGGTTGGATGAAAGGCTATATCTGCACAGTGAATAGAAGTATTTTTACGGCTTGTAGTTTTAAGCGGAAAGATTTGTGTTTCAAAATTTCCTGATGTCAAATCTATCAATGCCAACAAATTTATTGGTTCTTCTGGACTAAAACCCAGTAACACTAAATACCGCTCATCCGGCGAAACATCTCCCGACACAAAAAGCATTTCTTCTGGAAGGGGTAATTCTACTAGCTCTTGCAACTGATAATCAGCACTGATGCGGCAGAGTTTATAAGTTTTCCCTAGCACAACGCCATAAATAAGATTTTGACTTGGATGATATGCTATACCATTAATTCGAGTACCGAAATAAGAACCCAATTCCTCGAACTGAATCTCACCAGTTGTTTCATTAAAGCTCATTTCCTCGAATAAACTTCCTCCTTGTGCTTCAATCACTCGAAACATTCTGCCATTACAATCGAAAGTAGCTTGAGCACAGGCTATGTTGCATAATAGAAGTCCTAATATAATTTGGATAATTCCCTTTTCGATCATCATTATTCTTGATAATTATTATTTTCTTACTTTATCACACTCCATTAAATTTCAGTTCACATAATATTGTTTTGCCGCCTCGTTTCCAAATATATCAGTGTCATATTAACTACAAATTGCTAACATTTATGTAAAATCATTTTTCTATCAAATTCATTCATAAAAAATAAAGGCAAAAAAAAATGAGCCTTTTTCTATTTCGCCATATATTGCAGCAGTCCAAGCCAAGAAGCAGGAATCTTTTAACACAAGAAAAAAAGAAACTGCTCGTTTAATACGAACAGAAGTTTACCCAGTGGAAATTACAATGGAGATTATGAAGAACATTACGTTAGCTATTTTGACACTAGTGATTGCGTCGGGCTGTGTAACACAAAAAAAACGAGGAGAAGTCCCACCTGTCAAAAAGTTTTATCACGACATCACTGCTGAATTTAATGGCTACTTTAATGCCACTGAAATCCTCAAAGAGACGTATGTTTCTATGAGTGAGCAAGAGCCCGAGAACTATAATAAATTATTGCCCGTCTATCCTTATGTAGAAGTGGAAAATCCGCAGGCCGCTGCTCCACAGTTGGATGAAGCTATAAAGAAAGTTACGATTGTCAATGCACTGCACGAACCTAGCCACTGGGTAGATGATTGTTATCTGCTAGCAGGTAAAGCTCAGTATTTAAAGCAGGACTACGAGGCTGCTGAAGAAACCTTTGAGTATTTAGTATCGGAATTTAGCCCAGAAGCAAAGTTGAACAAAGCAAAACAAAGCAAAGCTAAAAAGCCTCGCTCTAAAGCAGAATCGCAAAAAATTAGAAAAGAACGTACCAAAACGCGTAAGAAGGAAAAGCAAGAGAAGGAAAAATCTATCAAAGAAAAGCGCAAAGCATACAAAAAAGAGAAGAAACAACGTGAGCGCGAGCGTAAGCGTGAACGAAAAGCTAGGCAAAAAGCCAGAAAAAAAGGTAAAAGAGTACCTAAGAAGACAACTACACCTGAAGTGGAAGAAGTGCCAGCCCTCGAAACTCCCAATGCTACAAAACCTGCCACCGAAAAAGAACCAGAAAAAAAGACCGAAGAGCAAGAAGAGCCGCCTTTGGACACAGATGAGCCGAATGGACCTTTTGCACACAAACCCGCTTTTCAGGAAGGTCAGTTGTGGTTAGCGAGAACTTACATAGAGCGAGATAAATTTGTACAAGCAGATTATCTACTGCGCCAACTTAATAATAATAGAAAAATATATCCTGAAGTTGCCAGTGAATTGGCAGCAGTAACAGCCCATTTTTTCATTAAGCAAAAGGAATATGAACAAGCAATTGCACCGCTAGAACGCGCTATCGATATGAGCAAAGATCGCAATGCTCAAGCTAGATACACCTATATTTTGGCGCAGCTTTATGAAATGCAAAATAATAGTAGCGAAGCATTCAAAAATTATGAGCAAGTCGTGAAGTTAAAGCCTAAATACGAAATGGAATTTAGTGCAACGATGAGCATGATTATCAATGAATATGACGCTAAAGGAACTACTTCTTCAGAGGCCATAAGCCGTCTCGAAAAGTTATTGAAAGATGAAAAAAATGTGGACTACTGGGATCGCATCTATTTTTCTATTGCGGAAATTTATTTGCGCCAAGGAGAGGAAACAAAAGGAGTAGAAAACTTAGAGTTGGCGCTAGAAGCAGGAGGCTCTAGCGAAGCCCAACAAGCAGAAACTTACCTCACTCTAGCAGCCATTTACTATAAAAAAGAGGATTATCTCAAAGCAAATGATTACTACGGCAGAGCGCTGACGGGGCTTTCAAAATCTGATAGTAGGTATAGCGAAGTAGAGCGATTGAGTAAAGTACTGAAAGACATCGCTGATCGGGTAGCAACCATTGAAAAGCAAGACAGCTTACTTCGCATTGCAGATATGACACCTGATGAAAAAAAAGCCTTTGCATTTGAGCGAAAAAAGGAACAAGATGAGGAGCGGAGAAAAGCTGCTATAGCTGCTGCCACTCAGCAAACCGATTCCAAAATAAATCGACCTACTCGAAGACCAGCCGTTGCTGGCAGTGCGCCCGCTCGATTGGCTTCTAGTCAAAGTAATTATTGGGCTTACAATGATAGAGCCGTGAAACGTGGGCAGCGTGATTTCCAATCCAAATGGGGAGGGCGATCATTAGATGATAACTGGAGAAGAAGTAATAAAACAGACGGCGGTAGCATCCAATCGGATACTACAGAAAATATCGTTGCTACACAGGCTTTGACAGACGCACAAGTGGCTAATATGTTGAGAGGTGTACCTCAGTCTAAAGCACAAATGGAGCAAGCCAATGAACTCATCATGGATGCTATGTTCGAGTTAGGGGTGCTTTACAAGGAAAAACTAGAAAAACCCAAAAAAGCTGTCGAAACCTTAGAGGAACTACTGCACCGCTATCCTGATAATAAATATACTGCAGAGGCAATGTATCATCTTTATCTGCTATATAAAGATTTGGGCAACAGCAGCAAAGCGCAAGAATACTACAACAAACTGACGAGCCAGTACTCGGATACTGTTTTTGCTAAAGTCCTGACCGATCCCGACTTTATTAACAATTTGAACAAAGAAGAAAAAGCCCTTGCACGCTACTATGACCAAACTTACGAGCAGTTTTCTAAGGGCGATTATCAATCTGCTTATGATCGCTTGCAGCAAGCAACAGAAAACTTTGGTACAGAACATCCACTTCAAGCCAAATTTGCACTACTTAATGCCATGACGCTTGGCAGCATTGAAGGACAGGAGGCTTACATCAATGCACTCAAGAAAGTAGTAGCTGAATATCCACAAACAGATGAGCAAAAAAGAGCTAGAGAGATTTTGCGTTTATTAGGAGAAGGCAATAGTGGTGCATTAGGGCAGCAACAGGAGGCAAATGCTGCAAAAAATGAGTTCCAATACGAACCAGACAAAATGCACTACATTGTCATTGCCCTTTCGCCAGAGGTTTCGTTGACAGATGCTAAAATTGCAGTTTCTAACTTTAATCGAAAATATTATCAACTAGAAAACCTTAGAATTTCTAATATTTATTTGATGCCCGAAGGAAAGGAGCGTTTTCCAATTATCGTTGTTCGCAGATTTAAAAATGCCAAAGAAGCAGTCGCCTATTATAAAGCATCTATCTTAAATGGCAGTGATTTCATTCAAGAGGACTTTGAAATCTATCCAGTTACTCAAAATAATTATCGTCAAATCATCAGAAATAAAAGTTTAGGTAATTACCAATCCTTCTTTGAAACTAACTATGATTGAAGCGGATAACCTCATCAAGTAGGAGTCGAGAGCTCGATTACTGGTCAACAGATTGATTAGGTCTTAAACTTGGTTGTTTACTTATGGCGCGGCGTAGTATCTTTGCCAAAAAAACATGAAACAGCAACACAGAAAAAAATGGCTTATTCAAGCTCCTATTGGTTTGATTTTGACGAGTGCTGGACTTTGTATGACCATTGAGTCAGGAATATGGAAGTTTCAAGGTGCTGACGCTATGCAGTGGATACTAGCAGGTACAATCTCTTTAATTGTTATGAACGCTGGGCTTTGCATTTTAATTGATTCGCTTCGCTTCAGAATCAAATACGAAAATTCCTAATAGCGGCAACCATGTTTTTTATCCTATCAAAAGTCCTTTATTTTCTAGTTACGCCTATTGTTTGGGTGCTAGGTTTGTTAGTTGCCTCAATCTGGGTGAAACACGGAAAATGGAAAAAGCGATTACAGTGGAGTAGTCTAGCGGTGCTAGCTATCTTTAGCAACCCATTGATTTACAATGGTTTTATACAGTGGTGGGAAGTAGAAACTATTACAGCAGAAGATATTTCTAAGCCCTACGACGTTGCTATTTTATTGGGAGGCTTTGGTCATCCTTATGGTCTTCCTAGTGAGCAGCACTTCAGATTTGGAACAGCCGCCAACCGTTTCACACAGACTCTAGAACTCTATCGCACTGGAAAAATCAAAAAAATATTACTCACAGGTGGTGCAGCTGACTTGATGCAAAAAATGCCCGCTGAAGCAGAACAAGCCGCCGTTCTGCTAGGAAAATTAGGTGTGCCAGCAAGTAATATCATTATCGAGCCTAACGCTAGAAATACTAGAGAAAATGCCATCTTTACAGCTGATTTACTGGCACAAGAAGCTACATCAACTTCCTACCTGCTCATCACATCAGCAGCTCATCTACCTAGAGCAAAGGCTTGTTTTGATAAAGCAGGAATTGCTTACACGCCTTATGCAGTAGATCATCATGCAGAGTTCTTTCGTTGGGAATTTCAATTTTTGTTACAACCTTCGGCTATAACTTTAGAGAGATGGGCAAAGCTCATTAAGGAATGGATTGGCTATGGAGTCTATAAAATAGTAGGTTATATTTAGACCCTATTTTTCTGGCAAAATGTTATTTATGAAATTAGTCCTTACTTTTGTAGTATGAAACATTTAGTAGCACCTTCAATATTAGCAGCGGATTGGTCGAAATTACCTACGGAAATTGAAATGGTCAATCAAAGCCAAGCAGACTGGTTTCACATTGACGTGATGGATGGACGATTTGTGCCTAATATCACGTTTGGTATGTTCATTATTCAGCATCTCAAAAAAATAGGTAAGAAACCCTTTGATGTTCACTTGATGATTGTTGAGCCAGAGAAATACATCGAACAGTTTCGTGCAGCAGGTGCTGATGTTATTACAGTTCACTACGAGACGTGTCCTCATTTACACCGTACTATTCAGCAGATCAAAGAAACGGGTGCAAAGGCAGGTCTTGCCCTGAATCCACATACACCTGTAACAGTTGTAGAGGATGTGCTTGAAGAGTTAGATTTAGTATTGCTTATGTCTGTTAATCCGGGATTTGGTGGGCAAAAATTCATTTATCGCACCATCCCGCGTATCCGACAGCTAAAAGATTTAATTACAATCCAAAATGCGAAAGCACTAATCGAAATTGATGGGGGCGTTGGTTTGCAGAATGCACAAACCTGTCTTCAAGCTGGTGCAGATATACTGGTGGCGGGCAGTGCCATTTTTAAAGCTGAAGATCCTCTGTTAGCAATCAAAAGAATGAAAAACTTGGGCAGCGAAGTAGCAAAATTGGTGTAAGCACCGATCACGGCACAAGCCAGTCGCTATTCCATTGCTCGGACTGCCATGTGAATAAAGCGCGTTGATGTCCTTCACGATGTAGGTGCAGCCAATCTATTTTAGTTACCTCACACGCCAAGACGACAAAGCTTTCAAAGAAGTGCTCTGTCTTTTGAATGTCTAGTCCTGATTCATTCCAAAAATCAGGTAGCTGATTTTCCAAAGAAACTTGGATCGTGCCAGGTGCTGCTTTAGTAGAATAGTCCTTTCGATTGCGTACAGGTATTTTTTGCCATTGAGCTTTGGCTACCTCATCATTATGATGTATTGCAATCGCTCCATAAGCTCGAATTTGAATCTTCCTTGTTGCATTCCAAAATACCCAACAGGTTTCACTATTGGTTTGCAATTCGGCGACTTTAGCGCTTCTGTAATCCGTATAACAGACTAAAGTCCGTTGAGTCGTATCCACTGATCGTAACACGACTGTTCTCGCATTCGGCAGATCATCATTGATTGTAGTCAAAACGGGTGTACGAAAAGGGTCGTTTCGTTGCACAGTTGACCGAAAAAGTAAATTCCAAGCAGAGCGCAGCACATCATCTAATTGTTCAAATCGTTCCAAAATATTAAGGATTGTTTATTGAAGAACTATATAGAGCATAATATGTTAGATGAATCTGAAAGAATTTAATAGAATTTATATCAGCCAAAACAGCACATACATCAATAGTTACTACATGAATTATTCAAAAACACTCGGTGAATTAAAAGAGACAGGCTATCAGCCTAAATCTATTAAGGAAGAATTGCGAAGTAACCTCATTCAAAAACTCAAGAATAAGGAAACCGTGTTCGATGGCATCTTAGGTTTTGATGAAACGGTGATTCCAGATGTGGAGCGCGCTATTTTATCAAAGCATAATATCCTATTACTCGGGTTAAGAGGGCAGGCAAAAACGAGAATTGCTCGTTTGCTAATACATTTGTTGGATGAGTACATGCCAGTTGTGGCAGGTAGTGAGCTGAACGACGATCCAATGCAACCACTTTCTCGCTTTGCGCTTGATCTTATCAATGAAAAAGGGGACGATACACCAATAGAATGGGTACATAGAAATGAGCGTTATGTTGAGAAATTAGCTACGCCAGATGTGAGTGTAGCCGATTTAATTGGCGATGTTGACCCGATTAAAGCAGCTACGATGAAGCTCTCTTATTCAGATGAGCGCGTAATTCACTTCGGTTTAGTGCCGAGATCACATCGTTCTATATTCGTAATCAATGAGCTACCTGATTTGCAAGCACGTATTCAGGTATCTTTGTTCAATATGCTGCAAGAAGGAGACATTCAGATTAGAGGGTTCAAACTGCGCTTACCGCTTGATATTGAGTTTGTTTTCACTGCCAACCCAGAGGATTATACCAATCGTGGTAGTATCATCACACCATTAAAAGATCGTATTGAAAGTCAAATTTTGACCCACTATCCTCGAACAATAGAAATTGCGAGACAGATCACCACACAAGAAGCCAACTTAGATGAAGCACAGCGCAGCGGCGTGCATGTGCCTGACTTGCTAGAGATTTTGCTAGAAATGATTGCTTTTGAGGCACGACAAAGTGAGTTTATTGATGAAAAGAGTGGTGTTTCCGCCCGTTTGAGTATTTCGGGCTATGAAAATCTAGTGAGTACAGCGGAGCGAAGAATGCTAATCAACAAAGAGAAAAAAACAGTAACTCGCATTACAGATTTTTGGGGCACGATTCCTGCTATTACTGGAAAGGTAGAATTGGTTTATGAGGGAGAGCAGGAAGGTCCTTACGCAGTAGCAGTGGATTTGATGGGAAAAGCAATCAAGAAAATGTTTCTAAATCACTTTCCGAATCCAGAAAAACTAAAGAAAGGAAGAGAGCGTGATCCCTATGGAACAGTTCGTGCCTTCTTTTCAGGCAGCAATGAAGTTCAATTGTTAAACGACGATAGTGATAAGGATTACAAAAAAGCGTTGGATAGTGTAGCAGGATTGAAAAGCCTTGTCGAAAGTCAGTTGCCTAATTTAAAAGGGGAAGAGCTATATACCTACATGGAACTAGCGTTGCATGGATTAGCTGAATTCGATATTGTTAACAAAGACTTCGTGAGCAATACTTTTACTTTCAAGGATTTGTTAGCTAATATGTTTGACGATGAGGATTTATTTGATGATTTGGATAATTAAATAATTACTACACATCTAAAAAAAAGACCTTTGAAACTTAGTTGCTTCAAAGGTCTTTTTCGTTACCAAATAATAAATACTTTCTTATTTTTTAGCAGTAAGCTCAACGGTTAGGTCGAAGTTGTCATAAATTGTTTTATCCCCTAAGTTGCCGAGAAAAGTAGCCGAGCCATAGCGAACGTTAAAATCCGAACGGTCAAGTTCAATAGCTGCAACAGCAGTGATTAGTCCATTTTCTTCTTTTGTGTCCGCCGTAAAGCGAATTGATTTAGTCGTTTCTTTGATCGTTACATCTCCCTCAACTTTATATTTGCCAGGACCTTGAGGTGTTACTTTTGTAATCTTGAACGCTGCTGTCGGGAATTTCTCTATACTAAAAAAGTCTTCTGACTTCAAATGCCCTTCCAGCTTATCTTTCCAGTTCCCTTCCAGATCTGTTACTACCATGCTGGTCATATCTATTTCAAATGTACCACCGCTCAATAGGCTATCTGTAAACTCTAAACCACCGCTTTTTAGTTTAACATATCCCTCATGCTGACCTGTTACCTTGTAGGCTTTCCAATTGACTTTACTCTGTTCTAAATCAACACTGTAAGTAACAACATCTACCGTTTTGAATGCTGCTCCAGCAAGCATCAGCGCAAATACTGCAAAAATTCCAAATACCTGTTTCATCATTAATAGTTTTATAATTGTAAAAAAATCTTCCAAGTTCAATCGATAAACATTAAACGCTGTTTTAAGTTTCAACATTTAATGTATAGACATTAGTGAATGTAAAAAAAATGACATTTTATTAATCTCTGATCCTATCTAAAATACCATTGACGAGCGCAGCTTCAGTTTCTGTGATAGAACTCATCTGCTCCAACATAGCAGCCTCTAGCTCTTCTGATGCCTTAGCTACCGTACGCATTCCTAAATCCGTTATGACAATATCAACTCGTCTTCTATCGTTTGGGCACTCATTTCTTTTCACGTAGCCTTTCTGTCTTAACTTTTCCACTAATCGAGAAGCATTGGACATTTTATCAATCATGCGCTCTGCTAATATTTTTATAGTAGCAGGTTCTGGATGCCTTCCCCGAAGAATGCGAAGAATATTGAACTGCTGCCAAGAAATATTGTAAGGCTTCAAATATTGAGTAGTCAACTGATTCAGCCAAGCCGACGTAAACAATATATTGATGTTCAATTTGTGATATTCAGATTTAAAAGATCGCTGCTGTATTTCTTCTTCAATTCCCATACTGCAAATATATGTATATACATTTAATGTTGCAAGTAGATAAATTTATTTTCACGACTGCTTTTTCAGTTAAATGCCTAAAGCTAGATTGCTTGTAGCTGATGTATATACCTTAAAAGCCGAATATACTTCATCTTACTCTTTCCGATATTTATTTATCAATTCCATTTTTAGCCGTTTTGATGCTAATTAACGATTTTTCTTCTCTAGTTGGTTTCTTTTCTCTCCGCTTCTTCAACCAAATCCAAACCCCACTAGCATTCAAAAAAGCAATCACAATATCCATTAGGATGGTAAAATACGGTAGGGTAAGCTCAGGTACTTAATATCTGCCGTGCAGGTGGTACAACTATTTGGTGATGGTTTTTCCGGTATTCTTTCTTGTGAGTGCATCGAGGATTACTAGTACTGGTCTTCATAAAACAAATTTCTTTAGGTGTCGCATTACTTCTCTTTCAATCTGTTCAAAATCGTGTAAATCATGAATTTGGTCTTTCATTGATTTCTGCCAACGTCCTTTATATTGGGGCAATCGCTGATTCAATTTCTCATGAAATTCAGCTGGATTAATCTCCTTGTTTTGACATTTAGTTTTGAATTCATTTACGTAAAAGTCAATATCCATACCATGAATTTCTAATAAGTACCATATGTCATAAAAATCGCGAGGCTGCATTCTTTGCATTACCGACCGTAATTTTTCTACCAATACTTCTTCCAACGGATAGCAAAGCAGCTGATGTGGTTCTTGGTCAGTATAAGAAAGGATTACTTTTCGGGTAATTATTTCAAAAATAAGTTTCTCGCTTCTTGAAATATCAATTTTCACTCTTTTGTTATTGCCTTGTCCGCCAAGCGGACCAGTATAGCTGATGTAAAAATTAATACCACCATCTTCATGCTCGTTATTGTCAATTACTTTTAATGGGATATTCGCTTCTTCTTGAATGTATTCAAAAATTTCTTTGAACCATTCAAAAATTTGCTCATTGGAAATCGCATCATTCAGTAATGTAAAATCCAAATCTTCTGAGAAACGGTAATCTTGAAAATATATCTTTTTGAGTGCTGTTCCTCCTTTAAAAACAATAATTTTTGCAAGGTTTTCGTGTTGAGCAACTCCTTGAAGAATCCATGAAAGAATGTAGTCTTTTTCAATCTGCTGGTCACGAACACCGATTTCTCTTGCTTTTTGCTGTATTTTCCCAGGTTTTATCATGTGAATATAGCAGATTTAATGGTTTCCAATTCTAGATTTTGCTGGATGCCCCAACGGCTTAATCGTTTGCCTTGCTTGGGTAATTCCGTATCCAAAAGGACATAAGAGTTTGTTTTCTTTTTTTGAAGTTTTTCGATTATGTCTGTGTTGATTCCCAACAATTCCAATAAGAAACCAAGTCTTTTAATTACTGCCTGAGTGTCAAATCTTATGGCGTAATCGAACAGTTGATTATATTTAATTTTGTCTTTAGACATATATATCGCTTTGGCTACTTCCACAATTCCGCCAGCATAGTCTGGTTTAAACAAACAGTCAATAAATGTTTTTTCCAAATCAGAGCACAGTACTTTACTGAAGCGGTCAATCCATATTCTCTTTGCTCCGAAGAAGTGTTCTTCGTTGTGATAGATAAACTGAAAAGTAACACTCTTAATGTCAATTTGAGAGGGTCTCAGCTGTTTAGCTACAACTATCTGCTCTTTCAAAGAAGGTTGAGTGATTAGGTTATGGATTTGTAATGCAGAATAATAACCAATGTAATGTTGTGTGCCTTTTGTTAAAGGTTCAGCCAATAAGTGCCAGTCAGGCATGAAAGTTTCAGGATTTTGTTCATACGGTATTAAATAGTACACACCTTTCTTTAAGCGCATTAATAAACCACGCCTTACCATGTCGCTAAGCAATTCTTTCAATGCACTATTACTAGAATTGGGAAGTGTCTTTTTAGCTTCTTCATAGTCGAAACAATGTTGTTCGACTTTGTTGAAGTAATTTAAAATCTCGCTTGATTGTGTTGAAATATTTTTGTTTTTCATAGTAATAACATCAGCTATAACCTGACTATAATGATACGAAATACACTTATAGCTTTCACTCTTTTTAGGTAAAAAAATTCTCTTTATTATCACAAAAGTCAGCTATAACCTGACTACAATGATATAAAGAATAATTATTCGACACGCGGGAGAATTTATTAGAACAATCGGATCGGGCTAAGTAATACCAAAGTAAGTTCGCTAATTCTTATCCAAATGTCAAAGTTCGTTTTTCAGCTATCTTACTCTTTCCGATATTTATTTACCAATTCCATTTTTAGCCGTTTTGATGCTAATTAACGATTTTTCTTCTCTAGTTGGTTTCTTCTTTTGTTTTCTTTTTAATTGAGGAGAGCGTTCTAGGCTATAGGTCGGCAGGGATTTTTACTACTGAATTTCAAACTTAGCAATTTCCTGTCCTACGAAGTACTAAAACCCAATTGCTTATAGCCATTATTGTGCAGTCGTACTTTTTTCTTTTTTGTCGGTGTATAGGGACAGACACACGCTGCCGATAAGCTTTGGTTGTAGCGTTGACAGGTGTGGCTTGGCAAACTGCCTGCTGGACGGGCAGGTGTATGTGGCTTTGGTGCAGGGTATTCATAGTTGACCTCCTATTCCTTTAAACTTCTCCACAAACGAAGCTACTGCTTTCTCAGTTAAATGCCTAAAGCCGTTTTGATAACGTTTACGAAGCCTTTAAGGCTTCGTAAACGTATTACTCCTTCTCCAACAACCGCCGCGCCTTCCCCACATCCGGGTGCGTAATCCCTTCCGCTTCCAGCGCCTCCAAATCTTCCAGAAAAGTAGCCCGGTAGGTGCCATCGCCGTAGGGCTTATCTTTCAGGTTTTCATATACCTGCTTGGCTTCCGCCCATTTGCCCTGGTACAGCAGGGCGAGGGCGAGGTTGGTATTGATCCATTCCTCGCTGGGGTCTTTGGCCAGGCCGGTGCGGGCGGACTGCTCGGCGGTCGCGAATTGCCGGACGAACAACTGATACCAGGACAGCGAGCCGTAGCGGGAGGCGATCAGGTTGACTACCTCATCATTACCGGGCATAGCCTTTTCTATTTCCGAC
>CAYWKD010000019.1:0-68914 GCA_964458705.1 uncultured Saprospiraceae bacterium
TTCGTCCTCATTGTTTTATTAACCAAATTCATCATACATCTTTTACCACTACCGAAAATAAAAAGTATGAGTACGACGCACGCAAAAAATGCAGCTAAGTTTATAGAGAACACCGCTCGCACAGATTGGCACGATGAATCCCTTTGGCTAGTTCGGCAGAAGCGCGATAAAGCTGCCCATACTATACCAGAATGGGAGCAGTTGAGGGCATTAGCTTCACAAATAAAAGATAATGTGCTCTCCAACTTGGATGTATATTTAGAAGAATTTGAGGCGAATGCAATTGAGAACGGCGTGAAAGTACACTGGGCAAAAGATGCACAAGAACACAATGAGATTGTACATAGCATTCTTCAGCAACACCAAGTGAAGCAAGTAGTCAAAAGTAAGTCTATGCTTACGGAAGAATGCCATTTGAATGAATATCTAGTAGCGCAAGGTGTAGAAGTAATTGATACGGATTTAGGCGAGCGAATTATTCAATTGAGGGAAGAACCACCAAGCCATATTGTCATGCCAGCTATTCATCTGAAAAAAGAGGAAATTGGAGCACTTTTTCATGAAAAACTTAATACAAAACAAGGAGCAACAGACCCCAAGTACTTGACAGAAGCCGCTAGGCAGCATCTGCGAGCAAAGTTTTTGAACAGTCGCGTAGGCATAACGGGCGTAAATTTTGCTATTGCTGAAACAGGAGGCATAGTAGTCTGCACAAATGAAGGTAATGCAGATATGGGCGTACATCTTTCCGATGTCCAAATCCACTGTATGGGCATTGAAAAAATTATTCCTAAAGCAGAACACTTAGGCGTTTTTACTCGCTTATTGGCTCGAAGTGCGACTGGACAACCAATCACAATCTATACTGCTCATCATCAAAGACCTCGACCCGACAAAGAAATGCACATTGTCATTGTGGACAATGGGAGAACTGCCCAGCTTGGACGAGAAGATTTTAGAAATTCTCTAAAGTGTATTCGCTGTGGAGCTTGCATGAACACCTGCCCTATTTATAGACGCAGCGGTGGGCATAGCTACGGTTATACTGTGCCGGGGCCGATTGGCTCTATTCTCACGCCGGGAATTGATCTAAAAAAATACAAAGACTTACCCTTTGCCTCCTCCTTATGTGGCTCGTGTTCTGATGTTTGCCCTGTCAAAATTGATATTCACCAGCAACTCTACAAATGGCGACAAGTCGTATCAGAGGAACGACTACTAGAAAAATCAAAAGCTATTTCATTGAAAATTAGTGGAAAAATATTGTCTAACACTAATTGGTACGATTTAATGGGAAAGGCAGCTAGATATGCACTTAGAGTAATGCCTAATAGCATGATTTATAATCAGTTAAATATTTGGGGAAAAGACAGGGACTTACCTGATGCTCCCAAGCAAAGTTTTAAAGAATGGTACAAATCAAACGAGAAACAATCAAATTAGTACAAAACCAATGGACAGCAAATCAGCAATACTGAAAGCCATCAGCAACAACAAGCCTAGCCTTAAACAACTACCTGTGATCCCCGCTTTTGAAGAGCATAGTGCTACTATTGACTTATTCAAAGCAACGGCACAAAATAGTGGTAGTCAAGTGATTGAATTGCCTTCTGTACTAGATTTAGAGCCAGAATTGTCCACTCTTTTTCCCAGTGCCTCTAGGATTGCTTCAACTATTGCAGAAATAACAGGGAATGTTGATTTGTCTATGCTTGACAATGCTAGTGAACTAGACGGTGTAGATGTTGCTATTGTCAAAGGAACTTTTGCCGTAGCAGAAAACGGTGCTATCTGGGTTACAGAATCAAATATGCTTCATCGTGTGCTTCCTTTTATCACGCAGCACTTAATCTTGGTTGTTGAAAAAAAACAGATTTACACTAATATGCACCAAGCCTATCAACGCATTAACCTACGTGATATTGGTTTTGGTGTATTTATTGCAGGGCCTTCTAAAACCGCTGATATTGAGCAATCATTAGTAATTGGTGCACAAGGAGCTAGAAGCCTAATTATAGGTATAGTGTAAAAATATTTACTACTATAAAAAACAACTTAAACCATTGATCACTAACAGATTATACAGGGATTTAGTTTTAGCCTTACGTACAAGCATACACTTTCCGTAAAAAAAACTTGGGCTTCATTGTCCATTTAGTTTTCTTTGCACATATTTTATTAGTTCAACAAAGTCAATTGAGATGTCAGAAATTAAAGACAAAGTAACCAAAATCATCGTTCAAAAATTAGGAGTGGACGAAACAGACGTTACACTGGAAGCAAGTTTTATTGATGATTTGGGAGCAGACTCTCTCGATACAGTAGAGTTGATTATGGAACTTGAGAAAGAATTTGATGTATCCATTCCCGACGAGGATGCTGAAAATATTGTAACAGTAGGCAAAGCTATTGAATATTTGGAAGCGCAAAAAGCATAATTAAACCGCTTGTTTGTTTTATGGTCATTAGTCAGTGTAAAATACTAGCCAATGACCATAACCTTTTTACTTTTTTTTATTGATCCTATCTTTTGCTCGCTCACAGCAACCGTGTACTTTAAAATGTTACTCGGTCATCTTCTCATAAAATAGTCATTTTTTTCTCTACTCCGTAGCGGATAGAAATATACTCGATTTACAAGACAACTAGTTCATTATAAAATTCCTTATTAACTTTGTACAACAATTAATAAGTGCGGCTTAAAAAGTAAACAGAGATGAAAAAGGATACACAATTATTTAGTCTTATTGATAAAGAACTGGAACGTCAACAAAGAGGTATAGAATTAATCGCCTCTGAAAATTTCACTAGTCCAGCCGTCATGGCAGCAATGGGGTCTTGTTTGACCAATAAATATGCAGAGGGCTATCCGGGAAAACGATACTACGGAGGTTGTGAAATTGTGGATCAAGTAGAAACCCTAGCCATTGAACGCTTAAAAACATTATTTGGTGCAGATTACGCCAATGTGCAACCACACTCGGGAGCGCAAGCTAATGCAGCCGTCTTTTTAGCTTGTTTAAAGCCAGGAGAAGCAACACTGGGATTCGACCTTGCACACGGCGGACACCTATCGCATGGTTCTCCTGCCAACTATTCTGGTAAAGTATATGACGCTCACTTTTATGGTGTAGAAGAAGATACGGGAATGATTGATATGAATAAAGTGGAAGCAAAAGCTAAGGCAGTAAAGCCTAAGTTATTGATTTGTGGGGCTTCCGCTTATTCAAGAGATTGGGACTACAAACGCTTTAGAGCCATAGCAGATGAAGTTGGTGCACTGCTGCTCGCTGATATTGCTCACCCAGCAGGATTAATTGCAGCAGGTCTCTTGAATGATCCATTGGAATATTGCCACATTGTAACTTCTACTACTCATAAAACTTTGAGAGGACCAAGAGGTGGTATTATTATGATGGGGAAAGATTTTCCCAATACGTTAGGTATTTTGACAAAAAGTGGTAAGCGCAAGCGTATGTCCACCCTACTAAACGGTGGTGTTTTCCCAGGCACGCAGGGCGGTCCTTTGGAGCACGTCATCGCAGCAAAAGCAGTAGCGTTTGGCGAGGCATTAGAAGACTCCTTTAAGCTCTATGGTCAGCAGGTCATCAAAAATGCTCAAGTCATGGCGAGTGCCTTTATTGAAAAAGGCTACAAAATTATCTCTGGTGGCACTGATAACCACTCCATGTTGATTGATTTAAGTCCTAAAAATGTAACAGGCAAAGCAGTAGAAGCAGCCTTGGGCCATGCTGACATCACTGTAAACAAAAACATGGTACCATTCGATAAGCAATCACCGATGGTAACTTCGGGCATTCGCATTGGTACAGCTGCCGTTACAACTCGTGGATTCAAAGAAGATCATTGTTTGCAAACAGTAGAATGGATTGATAAGATCGTCAATAATATAGATAACTCCGCTGTGCAGCAGTCTATTAGGCGAGATATAAATGAATTTATGGAGCAGTTTTCTTTGTATGAGGAAGCTATTTTAGTATGATACTTTTGCTTTTTCTTGTTGTTAGTACCTTATGTTCAAACAATATGGGTTACTAACAACAAGCCTTAAACGGCTGAGAACAAACCTGCTACCTGACCTTTTTTTTGTTTCTTTTGTAGAAAACCACTTGAAGTTGATCGAATCTCAAAAACTTTCATTTTGTCTAATGCTTTTTATATTTGAAACAGCCTAATACTTAATGTGCCATGCTAAAAGGACTGAAATCGCTATTTATCATTGAAGAAGAAGAAGCCAATATCAAAGAAGTTGTAGATTCAGCAGCCAAGCAAAACGCAACAAAAGTGATACAAGAAAGCAAAGCAGGGAGCAAAGGACAAGTCTCTGGTCAATTCACGGAAGTGCTACTGAGGGCAATGGAAAAAGTCAATTTAACAGGTTTCGACTACCTAGAGTACAAAAAATCACTTCAATCACTCGCTAATATGCCAATGGATGAAGCTACTCAATTCAAGTCAGCCTTTGCTATGGCACAAACTATGGGAGTCTCTACGGAACATCTAGTAAAAACAGCAGAACACTATATTGGTAAGCTAGAGCAGGAAGAAAAAAAATTTGAGCAAGCACTCAGCAGCCAGCAAGAACAGCAGATTGGCTCAAAAGTGAGGCAAGTGGAACAATTACAAACGTTGGTGCAACAGAAAGCGACGCAGATTAAAAAATTGACCAAAGAAATTGAACAGCATCAAACAACGATGGCTGAGCTAAAATCAGAGCTGCAAGAAGCCAGCAGCAAAATTGAAACAACCAAGAACGATTTCATTGCTTCTTACAATATGCTAGTGGCTCAAATTGAGCAAGACGTAAAGAAAATAAAGCAATACTTGAGTCAGTAGCTATTCAAAGCTATATGCTTAAGAAAAGTCCTTTTAAATATTGAACTTCAACTATCAAATGGTAATATAAACTATGCCTGAAAAAAAGAAAAATAAAGCATTTTGGCAGCGCCCAGAGGGAATAACAGGAGGAATTTTTCTTACTGGACTTTTGATTGGGTTGGGGCTTTTAGTCGTTAACATCATCCCTTTATTAAATCAGTTACCTTTTGCAATTGCAGCAGGCTTGATTGTTTTTGCAACTATTTTTGCAGTGCTTGACCCTAAAACAAGGGCATTAATCAGCTACATGTATAAAAGCACCATGCGCTGGATAACTGGTTTATTTATTCAGCTTGATCCTATTGCTATCATGCAATCCTATGTAGCGGAACTACAAGGGAAACTGAAAGATATGAATAAACAGGTAGCCAAATTACGTGGCCAGATGCACAAGCTACAAGAGATTATTCATAATAACAACAAACAAATTAAAACGCATTTAAAAGATGCAAGTCAGGCTAAACAAGAGGAAGAGCGCACACAAGTCATCTTGAAAACTCGAAAAGCAGGTCGCCTCAAGGACTCTAATATGCGCTTGGAAGAGCTTTACAGCAAAATGCAAAAGCTTTATCGGGTGCTAACGAAAATGCAGTCCAATGCTGAAATTCTGATGGAAGACGTGAAAGACCAAGTGATGATAAAAGAACAGGAACGCAACGCTATCCACGCTAGTACATCTGCCATGCGATCGGCAATGAGTATTATACAAGGTGATCCCGACAAGCGAGCTATGTTCGACCAAGCAATGGAAGCAATGACAGAAGATATTAGTAATAAAGTGGGAGAAATGGAACGCTTTATGCAAATTTCTGCCAACTTTATGGATTCTATTGACGTACAGAATGGAGTCTTTGAAGAACAGGGTATTAAAATGCTTGAGAAATGGGAGCAAGAAGCTGATTCCTTACTGCTAGGAAATGAGAAGAACGAATTGCTAGAAATGGACGATCTACTAGACTTAAATGCACCCATCGAACAAAAATCAAAAGCAGCACCTCAGACCAATCAATATGATAGTTTCTTTGATTTTTGATCTATGAGTAGTCAGAAAGGATATACTTTAACTATCAAGCATATTTTTTACTCAGAACTTCTGATTGCTAAATTTCGTAATCCAATTATGCTGTTATTAATAATTAAGACTTACTTTTGGATGACATAGAGGTATTCTAGTAAAAGCGTAATCTGAATTCTAAAACTCGTATCATGGCTAAAAGACGATTGACTTTTTTTTCTAGGCTGCTAATTGCGCTAGCAATTACTGTTGGCGTTTTCTTTGGTGGCAAATGGCTGTTGGAAAATACAGGAATAGGAGAGATGATTGGTCTCAACACTAACAATGGCACTAACTCAACTCCTACCCCAAATAATGGTAATCGCAGCAACACAAAAAGTGATGAAGACGCGGTTAGAGTGGGCGTTGTTGATTGGGTAGGTTATGCAGGTGGGCAATACTTTAACGAAGGATTTGAGGCTAACACCAATTCAAGATTCTATAAAGACTATGGGTTTGAGGTAGATTTCCGAGTCATCAATGACCCCGAAACATCTCTAGCTGCTTGGAAGCGAGGTGATTTGGATTTGCACTGGTTCACACTAGATGCCTTTCCAACTATCTACGAAGGTATTAAAGACTATGACCCTGTTATTATCTTTCAAGCAGATTGGTCTCGTGGCGGAGATGCCATTGTCGTGAGGCGCGGTATTAACAACGTGGCTGATTTAAGCGGTAAAAAAATTGCTGTTGCAGAGCGCACGCCATCACACTCCTTTCTGCTGTGGTTGTTAGATGCAGGCGGACTTTCCCAGTCAGATGTGGAAATTATTCCAACTTCGGACGCCATTCAGGCAGGAGACTTTTTTAAAAGCCAACGAGTAGATGCAGCAGTAACTTGGAGCCCTACAGATGAAGAATGCGTCAGAGTGGTGCCAGGAGCTAGAATTTTGGAAAGCACACGTTCTGCTTCCAACATTATTGCTGACATCTTCTTCGCCAAGCGTGAATATGTGCAAGCCAACCGAGATAAATTGCAAAAACTGTATGAAGGCTGGATGATTGGAGCGGCGGAAATAGGAGCATCTCAGAAAGCTAAAGACAAGGCAGTACAAATTTTAGCACAAGGTCTAGGGTATCCACCAGAAGATATTTTAATTAATAATGCGCGCCACACAACACATGGTGACAATATCAACTTTTTTGGTTTAAATGCAGATTATAGTGGCGTTACAGCGGGTGCACTTTATCGGAGAATGGCGGAGGACTACACCACTTTAGGGTATGTAGAAAGCGAATTACCTTCTTGGCGTTCACTTGCTTATCCAAACATTGTGCAGCGCACTAATTTGAATGGAGGCATTCACAGTGCAGAAGCTAAAAAAACATTTGTGAAAGTAGCGGATGACGAAGCGAGTAACAAAGAGGCTATTGCCACGAAGCGAGTAAGTATCAGTTTTAGAACAGGTGAATTTCAATTGGATGAAAATGCCAAATATATTATTGATCGAGAGTTTGTAGAAATTGCAAAAGCCTTTGGTAATGCCCGAATTAGAATTGAGGGAAACACTGATAGCACGGGTGATCGCCTAGGTAATATTTTACTTTCAAGCAAAAGAGCAGAAGCCGTACGCAACTATTTAGTGAACGAGCACAATATGGATTCAAACCGATTTGTCATTACTGGAAACGGACCAGACAGGCCAGTAGCTCCAAACAATACCGAAGACGGACGCGCCAAAAATCGTCGCACTGATTTTGAACTGGTAAGAGAATAGTAGCTTACAATGTATTAGCAACCCTTGCTTTACCTAGTAGAGAAACGAAAAGTAATTGAAGTTCAAAATCTCATATAAGGTTTTGAACTTCAAACTCAAATTTCTAGCTTGATTTTAGTGCCTTGATCGCCGCTGTCATTTTAGGCACAACATCAAATAAATCTCCTACCACACCATAATCAGCAGCCTTGAAGAATGGTGCTTCCGGGTCTGTATTAACAACAACAATGGTTTTGCTGTTATTTACACCAGCTAAGTGCTGAATGGCACCTGATATGCCAATAGCAATATACAAATTAGGACGAATCGCTACGCCTGTTTGTCCAACATGCTCGTGATGAGGTCTCCAACCCGTGTCTGCAACTGGGCGAGAACAAGCAGTTGTAGCTCCTAGTGCTTCGGCTAAATCCTCGATAATCCCCCAGTTTTCTGGTCCTTTCATTCCTCTACCTGCCGATACCACCAACTCAGCCTCTGGTAATGGCACAGTACCTTCTATTCTGTTCACAGCCTTTACCTTTACTTTCGGTTCAGGCAAACTCACTTCTAGCTGCTCAACGCTTACCTCACTGCCCATTTCCTCTGGTGGAACGGCATTACCCATTAGTGAGATCAGTTTCTTTTCAGAGCTAATTTCATACACAGCAAAAGCTTTACTAGAAAATACACCTTTCTTTACTTGTAGTTTGCCATCCTTAGCTGTTGGTAGTGCATTTACACCCGATACTGAACCCGCTTCAAAACGCGCAGCTAGACGACCGAGTAAAGATTTTCCCGTCGAAGAATGATTGAGTATGATAATATCAGCTCCTAACTGCTCTACTGCGCCAGCAATAGCAGCCGTGTAAACTTGACTATCAAATTGAGTTAAAGCATCATCGCTGATCTGATAAACTTTGGCTGCGCCGTATTTGCCTAACTGACCAGCATCTTCTGCTTCTCCAAGCACTAATACGACACACTCAGTATCAAATATTTGAGCGGTTTTAGCTCCGTAAGTTACTGTCTCGAATGTACTTTTTTTAAACTGTTTATTTTGAGACTCTGCAAAAACGAGTACCATAATTTTTCTTTTAAATGTTAACAAAATCTTGACTGAATAAAACTGCTTATCTCTCGGATTCAACTATATCGCCTTTGCTTCTTCATGCAGGAGTCTTACCAACTCTTCTACATTATCAGCATCAACTAATTTTACACCGGATTTTTCTGGCGGTAGCTCATACTGAACTGCGTTCGACCAAGTTTGGAAATCAACCGGTTCTATCACTTTCAAAGGCTTGCGCTTTGCCATCATAATACCGCGCATATTGGGAATACGCTGCTCTGCCAGTCCTTTTGCGGCACTCAGTACAAACGGTGCTGTTGCCACTACTACTTCACTTCCACCTTCAATCTCCCGCTTGATAGTAGCGGTTTCACCTTCCATTTCAAGATGCGTAGCATAAGAAACATAAGGTAAGTCCAAAAATTCAGCAATCATAGCTCCCACTTCCGAGCGATTGTGATCAATGGTTTCTTTACCCGTAAAAACAAGATCGTAACTTTCTGTCTTTGCAACTTCCGCAATTTGTTTGGCAATAAATAGCGCATTGCTATTATCTGAATTCACTCTAATCGCACTGTCTGCTCCAATTGCTAGTGCTTTCCTGATAATCGTATCATTACCAGCATCACCGACATTGATTACTGAAACGGAACCACCCTGCGCTTCTTTGACTTCCAGCGCCCGTACTAGTGCATACCATTCGTCATAAGGATTCATGATGAACTGAACGCCATCCGTATTGAAGGACTTGCCTTCCTCTTTGAAAGATATCTTCGAAGTCGTATCTGGAACTTTACTTATACAAACTAATATTTTCATAATGTTCTATCGTTGAAATGAATAGATTTTTTATCTACTATACGATGTGTATTGTATATTAGATTCTGGAGGAACATTTAGCAATTCAGTAGAATTCCTCCATGAAACAACAGTACCTTTATTTAACTTATAGTGAACGATGTTGTCAACCAAAATGAACTGCATCGTTTTATGTGAACACAAGATAAAATGAACTTTATAATCGGTTTCTTATCTCTTGTCGTTAATAAGTTATTTTTCGATCTTTAATGAATGTAAAAATATATATTTAGCCACTAAAACAAGAGATATTTAGCGAAAATTCGCTAAAATCTACTTTAAACTCGTCAAAGCACTGTAAAATATGAATCCATCGAAACTAGATAAATTGTTTTCCTTCTTAGAAAGTAGTCCAAATGATCCCTTTTTGATATTCGCTATTGCAAAAGAGTACGAAAAAGCCGCTGACTGGGATAAAGCATTGCATTATTATAAGAAACTGAGTGAAAAACATGAAGATTATGTTGGCACTTATTATCATTTGGGTAAACTTCATGAACGCCTAGAACAGCCACAAGCAGCATGGGATTGCTACAAAAAGGGCATGAGTGTTGCTAAGGCACAAAATGACCAACATGCACTAAGCGAGTTAGCAGGCGCAAAGCTAGAACTAGGAGACGAAGAGGATTTTGAGTAATTAACTAAAGTCCATTATATCCAATTCTTTTTTTCCTATTTTCGTCTCATGCCAACACGTCAGCAATATAACGAGGTATTTTTAAAAGAATTAGAGCGATTGAATACTGCTCAGCGTAAGGCAGTTGAGCAAATTGATGGCCCTGTATTAGTCATTGCCGGTCCTGGTACAGGAAAAACGCATATTCTTTCGGCGCGCATCGGTCGTATTTTAATGGACACTGATACGCAGCCTTACAATATCTTGTGCTTGACCTTCACCGATGCTGGCGTTCGTGCAATGCGAGAACGATTGTTACAATTCATCGGTCCGGAAGCGCATCGGGTACATATCTATACGTTTCATTCTTTTTGTAACAATATCATTCAGGATAATCCCGCCTACTTCGGAGCGAATGCACTTGAGCCGATCAGTGAATTAGAGCAGATAGAATTGATGCAGGAGTTAATTGATGGACTAAATGCACTGCATCCTTTAAAGCGAGGACGCAACAATCCTTACTTTTATCTGCGCCACCTCAAAGACTTGTTTCAGTTGATGAAACGAGAGCACTGGTCTGTGCAGCACATTGAGGCACAAGTAAAAACTTTTCTAAGCGACTTACCCAATCGAAAAGAATTTATCTATCAAGTCAGTCGAGGAAAGTTCAAAAAAGGTATGCTTAAAAAAGCCAAGGTAGAAGAAACTCAACATCGAATGCTGCAACTAGTGGAAGCTGCAAAGTTATTCCCAAAGTATTTGAGGAAGATGAAAAAAGCACGTCGCTACGATTACGACGACATGATTCTATGGGTGCTCAAGGCTTTTGAACACAACGAAGCGCTGCTGCGAAGGTATCAAGAACAGTACTTATACTTTTTGGTGGATGAGTATCAAGACACCAATGGTGCACAAAATGAAGTGCTACAGCGCTTAATGGATTTTTGGAACACTCCCAATGTCTTTATCGTAGGGGATGACGATCAGTCTATTTATGAATTTCAAGGTGCGCGACTCAAAAACATTCGAGACTTTCATGATCGCTACGAGCAAGAGGTGGAATTAGTAATTTTGACGGATAATTATCGTTCTACACAATCTATTTTAGATACTGCTTCCAGTCTGATTGAACATAACGAAAAACGCTTGCTGACTAGTTTGAGTAACTTAGGTTTGCAGAAAAGATTAGTTGCTAATCATCAGACTTTTGCACAGCTCACGGTACATCCACAAATCATTGAATATCCCAATCGCTTGCAAGAAGATGTTGCCATTGTACAGCAAATTGAGCAGCTCTGGCGGCAGGGCTTTCCATTAGAAGAAATAGCCGTTATTTATGCACAGCATCGGCAAGTGGACAATATGTTGACTTTACTGGAGAAAAAAGGTATTCCATACAACGTAAAGCGCAGAGTGAACATTTTGGACGAACCACTAATCTGGAATCTTCGATTATTGTTGGAGTATATTGCCGCAGAGTATGAGCAGCCCTATCAAGGCGAACATCTACTGTATCAACTGCTCCATATTGATTTTATTGGTATTGATGCTAGAGATATAGGAATTTTGAGTCAGTATTTAGCTAAAAAATACGATGAAACTTGGCGCAATTGCATTTTCGAATTACCTAAAGAGCTATTTATTCATCAACCAAAAAAGCTGCAAGCATTTACTGATTTCTTGCGGCGTGTCATTCAGGATTATCAGAACTTTCCACTCCCCATGTTGCTAGAGCGTATTTTGAATCGCTCTGGATTGTTGCAGTTCGTTTTGAAACAAGAAGAAAAAGCTTGGCTTACACAAGTCATCAAAACCTTCTTTGATTTTGTGAAAGAGGAAGCTCATCGAAGCCCTCAGTTGACAATCAGACAACTTTTAGCAATACTCAAAAACATGGAAGACAATCGCCTGCGATTAGAAGTTAGTAAAATGACTGTTGCCAAAGCAGGTGTGAATTTACTAACAGCTCATGGCTCAAAGGGACTGGAGTTTGAAAAAGTTTTTCTGATTGATTGCGTGAAAGACTACTGGGAGCCTCGCCGAAGGAGTGGTAGTTATAATTTTATACTGCCAGACACTTTGACTTACAGCGGCGAAGAAGATGTGATGGAAGCACGACGCAGACTGTTTTATGTAAGCATGACTAGAGCAAAAGCGCAGTTGCACATCTCTTATGCCAAAGACGATCAGCGAGAGAAACCACTTCAAAGAGCAGTTTTCATAGATGAAATTCTGACTACCGCTGGCGAGAATGCTATCGTGGAAGTGCAAGAACAAAGCGTAGCGGAAAAGGATGTGCTTGCTGCTCAAACGCTCTTACTTTTTGAAATGGAGCAGCCTATCATTAAACCATTAAACGAGGACGTCATTCGCTATTTACTGGAAGATTTCAGATTGAGTGTTTCGAGTTTAAATGTATTTCTGCGCTGTCCACTGAGCTTTTTTTACGGATATGTCTTGCGTGTGCCAACTCTAATGAGTGAAGCTGCCAGCTATGGCGAAGCTATGCACAAGACTTTTCAGCGTGCTTATGAAGTGATGTTGAGTAGAAAAAATAAAATGTTCCCAGCTCGCAACCAGTTCTTGCGGTTCTTTGAGGAAGAAATGCAATATCTGAGGCCCAATTTCTCACCAGCAACGTTCAAGCGGAAATTGGAAGCAGGCAAGCAAAACCTTTTGTACTATCATCAAAACCACCTTAAAAAGTGGGAGAAAGCAGCAAAAGTTGAATTTAACATCCGCCATGTAGAAGTAGTAGGTATTCCAATGACGGGAACAATTGATAAAATTGAGTTTGTTGGACTTAATGAAGTACGGATTGTGGATTACAAAACAGGTCGGGCAGATGAAAGTAAACTCAGCCCAAAATCGAAAAAACTACCTAATGGTGGCAGCTACTATCGCCAACTCTTATTTTACAAACTGCTCTACGAAAATCTTCGCCCCACTAACAGTCCCGCTAAAACAGGAACAGTTATTTTTCTTGATCCCACGCCACGAGGGCAATATCTACAAAAAACTATTTCACTAGAAGATAAAGACGTCCAGTTTATGAAAGAAATCCTTAGCGATACTTACGAGAAAATTCAATCCCACCAATTCTATCAGGGCTGCGGAGAAAAGAACTGCGTATGGTGCAACTTTGTCAAAAAAAACAAATTAGTAGATAGTTTGTCGGATGCAAGCGTAGAGGATCTGGATGATTGAGTCAAATTTGGTGCAAGCGTTTAATTCAAAGCGTGCAACGGAACAATAAAAAATGAAAACACATCACTATCAAATACAGGTCAGTTGGGTAGGTAATCAAGGCGAAGGTACTGCCAATTATAGAGCATATAGTCGCAATCATGACATAATAGCTGCGAAGAAGACTCTGTCCATTCCCGCTTCCGCTGATCCCGCCTTTCTTGGAGATAAAACTCGCTACAACCCCGAAGAGTTGTTCTTGTCCTCCCTCTCTGCTTGTCATATGCTTTGGTATCTACACCTTTGTTCCGTCAATACGATCGTAGTAACTCACTATGAAGATAGTGCCATCGGCAGAATGGAGGAAGCAAAAGATGGTAGTGGCAAATTCACATCCGTTATGCTCCGCCCAAGCATCACTATTAAAGATGCTGCAAAGCTAGAATTAGCTCATTCTTTACACCACGAAGCTAATAAGATGTGCTTTATTGCCAATTCGTGTAACTTTTCAGTCAAGCATGAACCAAGAATAATAGCTCTCAACTATTGATAGAAGAAAAGTTTTTTATGCTGAGTCTTACTGTATTTTTCCCATCCACTTTTTAGTGAAAGGACTGATAATCAAGAAAATAACACCTGCTCCAGCAGCCAACCAAACGACAGATAGGAATAAGTCTGGCATTTGTTGTACGTTTTCTGGATCAAAATTTCCAGCAAAAAGCCCTGCGATCAAATTCCCTAAAGCCGTTGCGACAAACCATATCCCCATCATTTGGCTGTAATATTTCTTAGGGGCTAATTTGGTGGTTGCACTCAGTCCAACTGGGCTCAGCGTCAATTCTCCAATAGAATGCAAGAAATAAGTTAAGATTAACCAGAACATACCTGCTTTGCCACCTTCAGTTACAATTCTTGCTGCGAATACCATCGCAAAGAAACCTGCTGCAAGGAGTATCAATCCGAAAGCAAATTTGAGCGGTGTGGAAGGATTCAAATTGCGCTTAGCTAAATTGACCCAAAGCGTTCCAATAATTGGTGCAAAAATAATGACCATCAATGGGTTTACCATCTGTAACCAACCGGTTGGCATCTCCCATCCAAAAATGAAACGATCCGTATAATCACGACCGAATAAGTTAAGCGAAGAACCCGCCTGTTCAAATCCTGACCAAAAGACGGCTGCACCTATAAATAAGAGAAATATAATGGCAACTTTCTTTTTCTCTTCATCGGTGAGTCCACCAGCCACTAATATATAAGTAAAATAAGCAACTGCAATTGCTACGATTATGACGCCCGTTGCCTGAGCTAACCCTACGGCATTGCTTAAGTCAACCTGACCTGTTAGCTGCAATACAGCAATCGTTCCAATTAAGGCTAGCGTAAGACCAATCGCCATAATTGGGTTGCCCTTCTCTGTACTTTTCTCTTCTTTAGCTTTTGGAGTTAGACCGATTTCACCTAAATTCTTTTGCGTCAATCTATACTGCACCAAACCTATTAACATACCTATTGCAGCGAATCCAAACCCTAAGTGCCAATTAACTTTTTCGCCTAGATAAGGCACAATTAGATAGCCTAAAAGTGAGCCTAAGTTGATTCCCATATAAAAGACTGAAAATCCTGCGTCTCGTCTAGCTCCGCCTTCTGGATAAAGATCACCAACCATTGAGCTGATATTAGGTTTCAAGAATCCCGTTCCCAAAGCCACAAAAAGTAATCCGATGTAAAATACGCTCGGACTAGCCGGAATAGCTAAAATGGCATGACCAATCATAATTAAAATACCCCCGTACCATACTGCTTTTCTTTGTCCTAATATATTGTCTGCCAACCAACCTCCAGGCAAAGCAAATAGATAAACACCTGCTGCATATAAGCCATAAACTGCTCCAGCCGTTGCTACATCTAGTCCCATTCCCTCTTGAGCAACTTCCGTTGTCATAAACAAAATCAGAATAGCTCTCATGCCATAGTAGCTCAATCGTTCCCACATTTCGGTAAAGAAAAGTGTTGCCAGTCCATTTGGATGCCCTAGAAATCCTTTTGATGCAGTCATTCGTTCCATTTTTTATAAAGTGAACCAAATTTAGTAGAATTTGCGAGTATTTAAACAAAACTGCATGCTCTTTTCAAACCACAGCCCCCTTTTTTAGGTCATTATATACCGTTCACCAATTAGTAGGTATAAAATTCCCGTTCACAAACGAATCCTACCGAATGCTAATAGCCCATTGGCTTATCTATATATTGGTTTTATATTGCAACTGTATTTAAAGATGATTCAGAGACTAAAGATTTTACATCGTCATCTTTTTACCATAATTGGAGGAGCAATTATACAATATGCTCTAGCAACACAACACACAATTTAAAAACATCTTAAAAGTAGTACAACATTATGAAGGTATTTCGACGCCTTGCTGCCGAGATAGCCATGCTATTTCTATGCTTTACCATTCAAGCCCAACAAAGTGTTGCTGGCAATTTAATTACAGAGAAGTTATTTACAGAAGCTACCACAGACGCTGAAATTTTGAAAACGTATGTCCGATCGGCTACTTTTCTAACGCTCGATCGACTGAAGTTAAAGAAACTTTACTTAGAAAGCCCTAGTCACTTTCGATTACAAATTCCAACGGAGTCTGGGCAATTACTTGAGTTAGAACTATTCAAACAAGAAATTCTATCAGATGATTTTTACTTGGACGATCAAGACGGGGATGTAAAATTATACGAACCGGGTGCTTACTATCATGGCTATTTGGTGAATGATCCCAAATCCATAGCAGCGATCAGTTTATTTGATGATAAGGTGTATGGTCTTATTTCAGTAAATGGCAAGACCCTCGTTTTGGGACATCAACATCAGGATCGCTTTCCAGCAGGAAATGATTATATCTTATACGATAAGTCCGATCTACTCATCGAAAATAGCTTCAAATGTGGTACAGATGAACTCCCTGAAATTGAGGAAAATCATCCAGAAGAACAAGACGTTGAAATGATGAACACCACCTGTAAAGTGGTAGAAGTTTATTTTGAGGCAGACCATCGTATGTACAAAGACAATGGTAGTAATGAGGCAGAAACAATGGATTTTGTGAGTGCTATGTTTAATGTAGTAGCACTTTTATATGCCAATGAAAGCATTGTTGTAAAAATATCGAAAACAAGGGTTTGGACAACTCAAGATAATTATCCTTCTAATTCCTCCACTGCTGCGCTTTATTCCTTTAGAAGTAGGCTAGGCGGACAGTTTGATGGAAACATTGCTCAATTGCTTTCCACTGTTCCTGCCAACAACGGTGGGGTAGCTTATGTAGGTGTACTTTGTGCTAAAAACTACGGCGTTTCTTACGCTAATATTCGCAATAACTTTAAAGAATTTCCAACCTATTCATGGACTATTGAAGTGGTTACTCATGAATTGGGACATAATTTTGGCTCTCCACATACGCAAAGCTGCGACTGGCCAGGTGGACCGATTGACGGTTGTGTGCCATCGGAAGGGGGCTGTCAAAGAGGGCCTGCTCCAAATGGTGGTGGTACAATTATGAGTTATTGCCATCTGACAAGCTATGGTATTGACTTTCAAAAAGGCTTCGGACCGCTACCCGGCAATTTAATCCGTTCAAAATATCAGAGTGCCTCTTGTCTTTCAACCGTTGAAGGAGAGGACTGTGGCAATGGGGGCGGTGATGACGGAGGTGGCGGTGATGGTGGCAGAGAACCGAATCTAACAAGAGTGTCAGACAATATCTCTGTTACAGGACTCACGGCACTTCCCAACATTATCATCAAAAATAAAGGCGAAGGACGCTCCACCGCTTGTTTAATTTCATTTTATATCTCTATTGATAATAGTTTTTCTGCTGCCGATTATTTTGTTAAAAGCCTTCCTATTCCGAGTTTGATGCGTGGAGAAACTTTTGGAGTATCCGCCGAACTAGCACTTGGACAGTTGGACGTTCCTGCGGGTAATTATTACTTGGGCTATATTATTGACAGCGAGAATGAAGTGCAGGAGTCTATTGAATCAGATAATACTTGGTACTGGATTAATCCTCGATTTCCTTTAACTGGAAATGATGGCGGCGGAGATGACGGCAGTGGAGATGATAATAACGATGATTATTGCCAATCGGCTGGCGATGATGTCAAATACGAGTGGATTGCTAGAATAGCCATCGGTGAAATAGATAATGAAAGTCAGCGAAATGGAGGTTATGGCAATTTTACGAATATTTCTACCTCATTGGAGCGAGGCAGCACGCCCTCTATTAGACTAACACCAGGCTTTAGAAGTCAGCAGTACAAAGAGAAATGGATGGTGTGGATTGACTTCAATAAGGATAAAGACTTTGATGATGCAAATGAACTCGTTTATCAAAGCGAACCTTCTGCTGAGCAGGTAACAGGAAGACTGAGTATTCCAGGCAATGCGCCAGAAGGGAAAACAAGAATGCGTGTGAGTATGAAATGGTTTGATGAAGACGAAGCTGCACAAGGTGCTTGTAGCTCTTTTGGATATGGCGAAGTAGAAGATTATGAGGTTGAAATTGTGGGAGATGTAACGGCATTCTGTGCCATCAATAGCGTGGTGCCAGCCGATCAAACTATTTGTGATTTATTGACTACAACTTATGAGCAGTCTATTCGCATTGCCTACACTGGCGAACCGAGTAGCATCGTAGCAACAATTGATGCAGCAGAATATACTTTTGAAGCCACAGGCAGTCCGCAACACATAACCATTGAAAATTTAGTTGCCGATGGTAACCCTGTGGATGTTAAAATTACACTTGCCTCGGAGGAAGGTTGCTCTGCCACAGAGGAGTTTCAGCGATTCTTCATTGCACCAGAGCCATGCGAAGCCACCTGCGAAGTTCCTGTCCCACTTGGCGTAGAGGTAGTTCAGAATGGCGGAATTTTGATTCAATGGGATAGCGTGCAACTTTCAGAATACTATCAAGTGCGCTATCGGGCAGCCGGAGAAAATGAATGGCAGTTTCAAACAGCTAGAGCAACATCCTATGAAGTAAAAGATGTAAATGAAAATAGCACTTATGAATATCAAATCAGAGCTAACTGCAATGACTTGGGCTGGTCAGATTGGTCGGATACCTATGTTTTTGTTACCTCAGGTGCTTGTGGCATTCCTGCATTGCGTTCCGTAGATGTGGTAAGCCCAACAGAAGTAAAAGTCCAGTGGTATCCACTGCCTAGAGCCAATGAATACCGCATTAGATATAGAGCTACTGGCACCACTAGTTGGATGGTTAAAAATGTGAGTATCACTACTGTAAGTTTAACAGGACTTACTCAAGGCGCAGCCTATGAATATCAGCTCTCTGCAAAATGTGGCGTAAGTTGGTCTGGATGGTCTTCTATTTATATTTTTATGACTACAGGAGGATTACCCGATGGTTTGTCATCCCTCAGTCAGTCGAATCCATCACAGATAGAACTCTATCCAAACCCTGCTAGTAACTGGTTGTCTATTCAACTGAAGGAAGCTCAAACTACGGCAGTCAGCATACAAAATATCAATGGACGAGTTATCAAACAACTTTATATCTATGATAATCCAAATCGAATAGACATATCGAATCTGCAAAGAGGGGTTTACTTTGTAAGCATTCAGCAGCTCGATGGCATCATTCAAACTCAGCGATTCATTAAGCAATAGACGATCATCGTCAACAATATAACTACCCTATAGTTATTAGTCCCTTCTAGGAAGTGCTGTCAATGGCAGCACTTCTTTTTTTTCTCTTGTATAGGTTTCCTTTCCTCAGCCGCTAACGCCAAACTCATTAGGCTTTTCATTCGTCATTTAGGCATTGGAGCTATTAATTAAGTAGTTACCATTTATTTTACGATCAAACCTGATAAGGTTAGGTGCAACTCATCAAAAATAAATATCTTTATGTTCAAAATCGTGTAAACGATTCTTACTTTTTTCTGTCTTAATAAAAGTGTAAAGACAAGAGGCGAATTTTTCCAATAATGATACAATCTTTAAGGCACATTAATCTAGTTCATCCTATGACAAAAGTCCTTTCTTTGGGCTTTCTGTGCTTGCTACTATTGGTCATTATTAGTATCAATAGCTACATAAATACACAATCAGTACAAAACAACGAGCAGCTAGAATTAGCCGATGATACCGAAAAAGAAGACAAAAAAGAAACCAATTTGGAACTAGATGTAGATGATTTTATTCCAGTCCTCACGGTGTACTATTACGATACTAGAATTTTCACAGATTTATCAAAAGATGAGCCTAGCTATTGGATAAATTACTGCATACATCCCAACCCTCCTCCTCCACAATTGCTTTACGCCTAAACGTATTATCCACTTCGTACATCCGATTATAAGGTCTGAATGACGAACTTGATTATGTACCTACATTAGTCGGAAATAAAGCGCTCAGTAAAGCCAAATTATATTCAACATTATATTCAACATAAAAAGATGAACACAAAAAAGAAACAAGGTTTTTTTGAAAATATTAAATATGACTTACCCGCTAGTGTTGTTGTATTTCTAGTGGCACTGCCACTTTGCTTAGGTATTGCATTGGCGTCTGGTGCACCACTATTTTCTGGCATCATTGCTGGTATTATTGGGGGTACGGTAGTGGCTTTATTAAGTGGTTCGCCGCTTGGGGTGAGCGGCCCTGCTGCGGGCTTGGCGGTCATTGTTTTGAATGCAATTCAAGATTTGGGTGCATTTGAAATTTTCCTTTTTGCCGTATTCATAGCAGGTCTATTTCAACTGATATTAGGCTTCTTGAAAGCTGGAATTATTGGTTATTACTTTCCGTCTTCTGTTATTAAAGGAATGCTCGCCGGTATTGGTATCATTATTTTCCTGAAGCAAATTCCACACGCTTTCGGTTATGACAAAGACCCCGAAGGCGATCTTGCTTTCAAACAACTAGATGGTGAAAATACTTTTAGTGAATTGTTCAATATGATAGACTATATAAGTCCAGGTGCCTTGGTTATTACTATTATATCATTGATTATTCTGATCCTCTGGGAGCAGCCTTTTATTAAAAAAGCAGCCTTTTCCAATATTATACAAGGTCCGCTAGTAGCCGTCTTGATGGGAGTTGGTCTAAATTTACTTTTCAATACTATGGAAGGTTATACACTGCGGGCTGACCAAATGGTCAATATACCAGTAGCAGGTTCTATTGCTGGTTTTTTCCAACAATTCACTTTCCCCGACTTTAGTCAGTGGAATAATCCTGAAATATATGTTATTGCAGCAACGATCGCAGTAGTCGCCAGTTTAGAGACCCTGCTTTGCGTAGAAGCTACCGACAAACTAGATCCATTTAAGAGGATAACACCTACTAACCTTGAATTAAAAGCTCAAGGAGTGGGTAACATGATTTCAGGCTTAATCGGTGGATTACCTATCACACAAGTTATTATCAGAAGTTCAACCAACATTCAGTCTGGTGGAAGAACAAAGGCTTCTGCTTTCTTTCACGGCATCCTGCTCTTGGTTTGTGTAATGACGATTCCATTTCTACTGAATTTGATTCCACTCGCTAGTTTGGCTGCCATTTTGATTATGGTGGGCTATAAATTGGCAAAACCGGTCCTATTCAAACAGATGTATGCCAAAGGCTGGATGGAGTTTATTCCATTTATGGTTACCATTATAGGAATTGTGTTTACCGATTTATTAATCGGAATTGGTATGGGCTTGGCAGTGGCTATTTTCTTCATCCTTCGGAACAATTACAAAACTCCCTATCACTTTGATCCCGAAAAATATGTGAAAGGAGAGCCCATTTTGATTCGACTTTCAGAGGATGTAAGTTTCTTAAATAAAGCAAGCATTCAGAATACTTTAGATCACCTACCCAATGAATCTACAGTTATTATTGATGCAGGAACAGCAAGAAGTATTCATCCTGACATTATTGAGATCATAGAAGACTTTCAGCAAAATGCTAAAATGAAGGATATTACGGTTGAGCTACATGGCTTCGATGATTCAGAGAATCAAGACCCTGTGCAAGAATTTGGAAAGATGATCGCTCCTGCATTGATCCAGAGAGAGCAAAGCACACTGAGCAAAGCAATAAGTCGCAATAAAAAATAATTTTTGAAAAGATGAGCGGAGGTAGCTAGCTATTTCACGCTCATCTCATTCGACTTCTACGCCGCAGCGCTTCTGATTTCCGCTTGTAGTAACTATATTTGTTTACACATTAACAATACCCTTAATTTGAGACAACCTTCGAAGCGCAGTCATCAGTCAAGCTCCATTTACAATGAAATATTGGTAACCGTCATTATGCCAGTCTATAATGCAGAAAAATACCTTCGGGAAGCCATAGACAGCATTCTCCATCAAACACATACCAACTTCGAGTTTCTCATTTTCGATGATGGCTCTACGGATAATAGTGTAGCCATTCTCCAAACCTACACCGATGCTAGAATCCAGCTCTTTATAGATGGTCAAAACCTAGGGCAACCCAAACGCTACAACGCTGGCATCCGAGCCGCCAAAGGCAAGTACATCGCCATCATGCACGCCGACGACATTTCACTTCCCCACCGCTTCGCCACGCAAGTGACATTTTTGGAGGAGAATGAGGAGTATGCGCTGGTGGGGAGTCGGGCGAGGTTGATTTTTGGGGAGCGCTTATCGAATAAAATGCTTGGAGTGGTTGGTGATTATGAGTATTTGAGGTGCTATCAAATACTGAATTGTCCTTTTGTTCACTCTAGTATTATGGCATTAACGACTATTTATAGTTCTTATTTTTATGATGAAAATTATAAATCAGCAGAAGACTATGAGCTATGGTCAAGAATATTAAGGAAAGAAAAAGTAACCAATATTAGCACTCCACTCTTGAACTATAGAATGCACTCAACAAAAAATGCCAAGAGAAACAAATCTATTCAACTTGATAATGTAAAACACATAATCAAAAACCAGTTTGAACACATGGAAATTGATCTGCCTAGTATAGGTCTAAATTCACTCGTTCTGAACTCAAATAGCTATTTAAAATCACTAAATACACAAGAATTAGGCTCAGTAAAAATATGGTTATCTTGGACTAGAAATGAATTTCAATCCCTGTTTGCAGATGCTGTTGTTCATCATGTTATAAAGGAAAGCTGGCTTAATACCTGTTTAAAAAGCCACAGTGGTGGCTTTAAAACGATTACTACTTATTTTTCAAATAGTGCTCTTGTGAAATGGGATGACCCCAGAAGATTTGGAAAGTTAATCATTAAGTGTACTATCCCAAATACTCAAATCCAAGCCAGTTAAATATTGCAGTTTTTTGTTGCTTTCATAGAAATAATTATTTAATTGACCTACTGCGTTGGATATATTTTCCTCTCTCAAATCATCTGCCTGAAAATGATAGTAATATTTCTTGAGGATTTTTTTGATATTAGTAGAAGGTATATTTGCACCGATATTACGAGCAAAATAGTGAATACGCTTATTTTTTATGACTTTACTGGAAAATTTATCTACTTCGTTATACTTGCCTTCATTTATTCTATCTATTCCAAGAAACTCAAATACATTGTTTAAAGTATTACAAGGGCTTTCCTTTAGTTCTTCAAATAAGAGAATTTTTATATTATTTATATCAATTTCATTTAACCAGTAATTCAAATGATGATAATAATTGCTAAAAGATAGCTCTTGATATAAAAAATTATATTTCACACTTCTTCTAACCCAAGAATTGATAAGACTTACATCATGTTCTAGCAAAGCTTCTACATATTGGCTGAAACTAACATTTTGATTCAATATAGCATTCTCATTAACAGTAAAGTGAAAAGCAGATTTTATTCTCCATGCTGGTTGTCTTAATAAGAAAATATATTTATCATGAGGATTTTTTTTAAGATGAGACAAAATGTCGCGTTGATAGAGAAGATGAGTTGTTGCTTCCAATAGTGGCAATGAACCTTTTATTATATTTTTATTGAAAAATCTTAAGAAAGATTCATCGCTTTGATTGTGTATATTAAACTGCTTATTTAATAATGGGTAGTCTTTATCTATATAGAAAAAAGTTTCCTTGGGTCTAGAACAATTGAAAGAATCAGTGCTAGATAGTAAGTTAAATAAATAGGTTGTTCCAGCTTTGGGTGCGCCACCAATAAATACCTTCTGCATTAGCTAATATTTTAAGCATAAAGTGCCTCAATCTCATTTATACATTTTTCGACTGTAAAATATTCTTCAACCCTTTGCCTATTAAATTTACCAAAAGCTATTAATTGCTCAGGTTCATTTACCAGTTTAGTGATCGCATCAGCTAGAGCCTTTGGATTAGCAGGTTCGCATAAATACCCTCCTTTACCATCAATAATTAGCTCTGGAATCCCTCCAACAGTAGTCGCAATAACTGGCATTGACATAGACATTGCTTCTATAAATGATATTGGCAATCCTTCCCACAAAGAAGGAGCAACGAAAACATCGTGTTCGGATAATATGGGTTGCACGTCTTTTATAAACCCTAAAAATGTTACGTTGCTTAATTCATACGCCACAACTTTTGCCTTTACTTCATCGCTGAGTATTCCATCTCCTACAATTGTAAGCGTAAAATGGGCTGGATTTAGTGCTTTGAGTGCCTCAATTAAATATACAACACCTTTTTGCAGGGCTAGTCGTCCCACAAAAACTAGTTTAATCGGAATTTCAATATCTTCTTTAGTTGAATATTTGAATCTATTTGCATCTACACCATTATATATTACAAATATCTTACCCCCATCAATCCCTTGAGCAATAAGTTTTTGCTTCATATCCTCAGAAACCGCTATAAATTGACTTCCCAACCACTGCATTCGTCTCAATAAGCCTACATAAGCCCAATATTTCAGATTACTCACAGACTTGTCATCGCCCACAGTACCATGAAGATTGCTGTATATTTTTTTAGTACGAGCAAAATATGCGCTGATTGTTCCTATAATGCAAGCTCTTAACAAATGACTATGCACAATATCGGGGCTTTCTTTTACAAGAATCTTAAATATGCTATACATTATACTTAGTAGATGAGACTTGAAGTTTATCTGATAGCAGTTATCTGAATAACGCTTGAAATCATTCACATAAGCACCTGTCCTGTCGCATATAACAACCACTGTAAATTTACTACGGTCTAAATGTTTTATTACATCTATAAGATGGGTTTGTCCACCACCTAATCCAGAATCAGAGGTAATATGAACTATTTTTTTCATGCTAAGCATTTTATTATAATACCTCTTAATAAGTACCATCTGAAGAGCATTTTTTTCAAAATACTATATTGACTCTTTAAGCCTGTCGTACTTAAATTATGTGAATGAATCCTATGTAAAACTAGCGGCTGATTAACAATTTTCACTTTATAAAAAGCTTCGGCTACTATTCCAATCCATTGATCCTGTAGTGGTATTTTTGATGGAAACGGTAATGCTTTTTGTAATACTTGTCGTTTAAAACAGACACAAGCACCTGTGTATGAATTTTTTATCAAATTTCTGAACAAACCTCTGTAAACCTTAGTTTCTCCCATATTGATTTCATCTTCTAATATTATATTGTGCTCATCAATGTATAACATAGTAGAAGCTACAAAATCAAATTCCACTAACAACTGGTTACATACCTTAATTTTATCAGGCATCCAAATATCATCTTGGTCTGCAAGATAAACATAATCACCTTTGGCCTTGACTAAGCAAAATTCAAAGTTATTTATGCACCTTTCTCTGCCGGTCCTACCTACTGGGGTATGCTGATATAGTTTGATCCTTCTATCACTGAAAGAATTTATTTTGCTTAGAGTATTGTCACTGGAAGCATCGTCAGAAATGATTAATTCATCGCACTGATCTAACTGAGTAAGAATTGTTTCGATTTGCTGTTCTATGAACTTTTCACCATTAAAAACAGCCATGCAGACTGACACCATTATCCATATACAGGATTACTCAGTAAAGGACTCTTTGAATATACTTCTGCTACTCTCCTATTAATCACCTCTCGCTCCTCGTCTTTCCACCATCCCCATTTATTGAAATAGATGATGGCACTGCGAATGTTGTGAAGCATGAGTTTAAAACTCTTATAGGAGCCTTTCGCATGATGGTGATACACACTCACCTGGGGATAGTAAACCGTTTTGAATTGCTGATGAACTCTTCTCGATAGGTCAATATCTTCGCCATACAAGAAAAATTTCTCATCAAAACCTCCGATTTTCTCTAGTGCGCTAGTACGTAAAAACATAAAACAACCAGAAAGATAGGGTGCTTCCATTTGCCTATCGTAATCCGCAAATCTCATTTCATATTGATAATTACTTTCCTCCACCCTTGCTCGGTCGAAGTGCATAAACCTTCTGACGAATAAGTTGTAAGGCGTAGGAAGTAATTTGCAATTGTATTGCAGACTTCCAGAGGGATAGAGAATTTTAGGCATAACAAGTCCAACTTCTTCATCGCACTCCATAAAGTTGGTTAATGTTTCTATAACGCCCTTATCAAAATATACATCGGGATTTAAAACTAAATGAAACTTTGACTTTATAGTAGCAAGTTGATTAATAACAATATTGTGCGCTTTACCGAACCCTAGGTTTTTTCCTGTAAAAATATATTCAATCCTGCTGTCATAACACAAATTACGGATGATATCGGTGGGTGAGTTATCTACGACATACAGCTTTACTGCTGCATTCGTATTCAGGAAACTAAATATTGTTTGAGAGAGTTTCTCAAAATCGTTCTTGTATGTTACAATAGTAGCTGTTAGCACTGTTTAGATTGTTTTAGATTTGAACAATCAAATTTTTTATTATCAGATGTAATATTACCTAAAGAGTGCTATTCTTCATAGACAGCATTTCTATAAACTGCCTACTTACATAGCGTAAATTCAACTTATGAAAAAATTCAACTATCTAACAATCAGCCATTTAAAATAACTGATTCATGCAATAGTACATACATCTTTCTTGCACAAGATACTAACTTATTCAATACATCAAAAAAAACATATTTATTTTATCCAGCAATCTTATTTTTTCTCATCACAGAAAAGTAGAGCCAGCTGGATGAGGTGGCTGCTAAACCGAATATTAATAATATAAGGTTCAGTGTACCAATATTTTGTAAGCTAAAGACAAGGACAATGAAGAATACATTGACTAAGACGAGGATAGCCGTAGCTTGCAGATGAGAGAAACCTGAATCAAGCAATAAATGGTGAATGTGAGTTCGGTCAGGACTGAATGGGGAGCGACCTTTGAGCATACGCGTCGTGAATACGCGAAGCGTATCGAAAAGCGGCAAGATCAATATGCCGATCGCAACGGCTGGGACAGATTGGAACGCATAAGGCGCATCTACAGGTAGCAGCTTATGGATTTCAATGAATTTGATGACTAATATAGAGCTAATCAATCCTAGCATCAATGATCCTGTATCTCCCATGAAGATTTGTCCGCTGACATTATATCTCAGAAAGGCAACCACCGCACCTGCTGTGGCAAAAGCTACCACGCCCAACTCGGTATGCTCTGTCAAAAAAAACCAGATGCCGAATACGCCGCAAATCAATGTGGAGATACTCCCAGAAAGCCCGTTGATGCCGTCGATTAAATTGAAGGCATTAATAATTACAATAATGGTGAATATGGAAAGGGGTATCGCAACCCAATCCGATATTTCTGTTACACCAAACAATCCGTAAAAACTAGTGATTTTAACTTCTGATTTGAACACTAGTATAGCTGCTGCCATTACTTGAGCGACTAACTTTGTGCGTGGAGCAATTTCGATAATGTCATCTTTGATGCCGACTAAAAAAATAATCAGACAAGCACAGAGAATATATTGAAGATTACCAAAAACGTAAAACGGTGTCCAAAGTACGATTGCAAAAATTAGTCCAGCAAAGATACCTATTCCACCTAGTGAAGGAGTAGGAGCAGTATGAGAACGCCTGCCGCCAGGAGGATCACAAAGTCCTTTTACATCGGCTACATGTATGATAGAAGGAATGGAGAAAAAAGTAAGCGCAAAAGCGGTAATGAAGGCTAAAATCATTTCGTACATGATAGCATGGATTGTGTCTTTGAAATCACGTTCCCTTAATTAAGGAGCTACAATTTATAACAAAAGTAAGGATACTATCAGAAATAGTCTTAGTTTAAAGCCAATTTAAAGTACATAAGTCAAAAGTTTCAATGATACTCAGCAATACATTCAGGGCTAGGATGCAAGAGCAACCATTATTGCTACTAATGGTCTTACTGTTGATGGTGTTTTTTTGCAATTTGGTGAGTGCACTAGTAATTCAAGGTATTACAAACGTGCTACTGCTAGATTATCAAGCAATACTTCAAAATATTAGCACAGAAAACACGCTATCTAAGCGCAACTTGCTGAGGAGTATTACCATTTTTAATCAGTTGATGACTTTCCTTGTTCCTTCTGCATTGGTAATGTGGATGGCATATCCGACAAGATGGAAGAATGAACTTTGCCTAAATCGCTCCTCGAATGCAGTGATAATCCTATTAGGCGTTCTTTTTCTATTTGCAACTTTCCCATTAGCTCAAGGAGTTTTTTCTATCAATAAATCATTACCTCTTCCAACTTCAGTGGTCGAGTTGGAAGAAAAAATAAACTTACTTTCAAAAGCCCTGCTCGTCATGGAGTCGCCTTGGGAATTGGTGTTTAACATAATCACCATAGCAGTTATTCCAGCCATCGGCGAAGAATTATTGTTCAGAGGTGTTTTACAACAGCAGTTTGCTAGATGGCTAAAAAAGCCTGTACTGGCATTGTGGCTTGCAGCATTCATTTTCAGTGCTATTCATGGGCAGTTTCTGGGTTTTCTGCCTCGACTTTTGCTGGGGGCTGCTCTTGGCTACTTGCTGCTGTGGACGCAGAACCTTTGGATACCTATTATTGCACACTTTTTTAATAATGCTATTCAGATTCTTGTGGCTTATTTTCGTACTGACTTGTTGGAAAGTGTCAAATTAGCACAAGAACCAACAATTCCCTTATTTCTTATGGTGGTTTCTAGTATCTTTGTATTGTATTTGGGATTCATGATTAAAAAATTAAGCAGGCATAAACTTGGTGGCTGAATCAACAACAACTAGAAAAGATGGGCTTCTTCAAAGAACTATCACGGCAACCTTCTTTGTTGTTATCATGCTGGGTGCTGTGTTAGGTGGTGCATACCCTTTTGTTATTGTATTTGGGTTAATTACAGGTATTACGCTTTGGGAGTTTGCTTGCATTGTTTTCCCAGCAGAGGATATTTATCATAAAATATCGGCCGTTGTGGTTGGCATACTTCCTTATCTTTTCTTAGCGCTTTATCATTTGAACTGCCCTGGCACTTGTCAGCCAGCTATTTTGTTTTCCTCTATGATTGCTATCTTTACGCTATTCACCTCCGAGCTATACGCTCAAAGTCAAGCTCCATTTAAGAATGTTGGCATGGTACTACTAGGAGTTACTTACATTAGTTTGCCTTTTGCTCTACTTAACTTAATCGCTTTTCAAACAGGTAGTTACGAGTATAAAATTGTACTCGGCCTTATGCTTATGGTATGGACAAACGACACCGCAGCTTATGCTATTGGCAAGCGATTTGGTCACACACCTTCAATGCCCAAAATATCTCCTAAAAAAACCTGGGAAGGAACAATTGGAGGCGGTATTTTCACATTGATAGTAAGCATTGCTTTGAACCAATTATTTGATATTTTAAGCCTATTCGATTGGATTATTTTAGCTGTGATTGTAATAATATTTGGCTCTTACGGCGATTTAATTGAGTCCATGCTAAAAAGAAGTTATGGAATGAAGGATTCGAGCAATCTACTGCCTGGGCATGGAGGCTTTCTGGATCGCTTTGATGCTTTTATTTATATGTTGCCTTTTGCTGCGACTTACTTGTTATGGATAAAATGAATTCAATACTTTTCCCATCAAATAATTGTTCGTAGTTATCTGTTCACTTTCGTGTATTTGATTCAAAATATTGATAAACAATTAGTTATTAAAGCTGACCTCTCAACTATCCCTCAAAAATAATACTCTGATATGAACATACACCGTGAAGGAATTTCTATTTTAATTATCACTTTTTTTATTGTCACTGGCATCAATTTAGCCACTTATTTCTTTTTTCCCATTATTTTTCCATTGACTTTAGTTGGCGCATTCATTTTATTTGGATTAACGATAAATTTCTTTCGCAACCCTCGAAGAGCAGTGCCGATAATGTCAGATGAAATGATTTATGCTCCTGCTGATGGAAAAGTAGTTGTAATAGAAGAAGTTATGGAGACAGAATACTTTAATGAAAAACGATTGCAGGTCTCTATTTTTATGTCTATTTATGATGTTCATGCTAATCGTTGCCCAGTAGAAGGAAAAGTTGTTTATTCTAAATACCATCCCGGCAAATTCTTACTCGCTCGAAATCCAAAATCTTCAACGGACAATGAACGCAATACTTTAGTTATCCAAAATAAAAAAGGGTCTATTTTAATTAGACAAATTGCTGGAGCGGTAGCTAGACGCATCCGAAGTTATGTCAAACAAGATGAGCAAGTAGCCCAAGGTCAAGAACTTGGATTTATCAAATTTGGATCAAGGGCAGACTTATTACTGCCATTAGAAACTAAACTCAATGTAAAAATAGGTGATCAAGTTAAGGCGGGAGTGGATGTGATTGGGAAATGGTAGATTAAACTGAAATCAGTAAGCAATGGAATTGTTACTACAATCATTACAGGAGATAGATCAAGCGGCAAAACAGCTTTTGGATTATGCGGCTGATCGAAAAAAAATAACATTTGTTGGTGAAATTGGTGCTGGTAAAACAACCTTCATCAAAGCTATTGCAAAAGAAATAGGTGTAGAAACAGAAGTAACCAGTCCTACATTTTCACTTATCAATGAGTATGAATATCAAAAAGTAGAAAAGCAGTGTGCTTATGTTTATCACATTGATTTGTATCGTTTACGCACCATTCAAGAAGCTATGGATATTGGTATTGAGGATTATTTGTACGATCAGCATTACTGCTTCATTGAGTGGCCGCAGCTCATTGAACCTATTTTACCCGATGATGTAGTACAAGTGTTTATCGAAGCGTTGGAAGATTCTTCTCGAAAAGTGCTATTTTTGTAGAGAAGGTAGATAAAAAAGAATAAAAATTTATGGCTGACAAAAAGAAGGTGCACATATCCCCTAGTCTAACCTATGACACACAACCCGAAGTGCTTCAAGTCGCACAGAAGCGCGGTGGATTGAGTATTGGTATTCCCAAAGAAGTCATTATGCAGGAAAACCGCACTGCGCTAGTCCCATCTTCAGTTATGACGCTTGTAGGGCACGGGCATCGAATCCTGGTTGAATCAGAAGCAGGAAAGAAATCTAATTTCACTAACCATGATTACTCGGAAGCGGGTGCAGAAATTGCTTACAGCCAAGAGCAGGTATATAAAGCCGATGTCATTCTTAAAGTTGCACCACCTACCCTCGACGAAATTGAGTTAATGCACGCTGGTCAAATTTTGATTTCACCGCTGCAACTCCCCATTATTAATGAAGAATATATCAAGCAGTTGCAAGAAAAGCGTGTCATCGCACTTGCAATGGAATACCTAATGGACGAAAGTGGAAGTTTTCCCATTGTACGCATTATGAGCGAATTAGCTGGACTTTGTGCTATGCTCACGGCAGCAGAATTGTTGACCAACACACACAATGGAGTAGGAGTATTGCTAGGGGGTATCTCTGGTGTGCCACCAGCTAAAGTAGTTATACTAGGAGCAGGTATTGTTGCGGAGTACGCTACGCGAACAGCACTAGGGCTGGGGGTAGAAGTACGCATTTTTGATGATAATGTATCTAAGCTGAAGCGGTTACAAACGCTTGTTGGGCATCAGCTCTACACCTCCACAATCAATCCAGTCTATCTAAAACGTGAATTGCTAAATGCCGATGTTGTAATTGGTGCGATTCACTCAAAGTCGGGCAGAACACCTGTTGTTGTTACAGAACAAATGGTAATGAATATGAAACCTGGCGCAGTCATTGTTGATGTGAGTATAGATCAAGGTGGATGCTTTGAAACTTCTGAAGTAACTACGCATGACAACCCAACTTTTATACAACATGATGTAATCCACTACTGCGTACCAAATATTGCTTCTAAAGTATCTCGAACAGCTTCTGTTTCTGTCAGTAATATCATCACACCTATCTTGCTCAAAGCCGCTTCTACTGGTAGCATTGAGCAATTGCTCTACAATGATAGAGGCTTGCGACATGGCGTTTATATTTACAAAGGCTGGCTTACAAATGAATACTTAGGTAAGCGATTCAACATCAAAAGTACCAATATTGACTTATTGATGACTTCGAGTCTGTAGGTCAAAGCATCTGTATTGGAAGAATTTTTACGATCCTTTTTTCATTTATAAAAAGTGTATGCCAAATTTTCAAATCAACCTCCGATGGATAAAGTAAGAATTGACAAATGGCTGTGGAGTGTCAGAATATTTAAGACAAGAACTCAAGCTGCTACTGCCTGTAAAACAGGGAAAATAAAAATTGACACGGTCAACGTAAAACCCTCCTATCTCATTAGTGAAGAAGAAGAATTAGAAGTCAAAAAAGGTGGTTTCGATCTGCGGTTTAAAGTACTAAAACTTATTGAAAAAAGAGTAGGTGCGCCTGTTGCTGTTACTTGCTATGAAGACCTCACGCCAGCAGAAGAACTCGATAAATATAAAAGTTGGTTTGTTGGAAAAGCACAATCAGAAATGCGAGAAAGAGGCGTTGGTCGTCCTACTAAACGAGAACGTCGTCAAATTGATGACTTTAAAGATATATGGTTTTTTGAGGAAGAAGAGGATGATGTCTAATTAATTCTTGGTTGAAACAAAATTTATTGTTTCTTAATCCTTGTTTATCTTTGCACTTCTTGCTAAATACTGAACATTAACAATCGTATGGAAGATTGGGAATTTGATTTTGAATGGCTAGAAGTGCGGCACTTTGTAAAAGATACGCTACAACGCGAAACCTTACCTAACTTGAATGCTATTTTGTTTTTGATTGGGATTCAAGAGTTGGGATTTGTTAAAGAACAATTTACAAAAGAAGAAAAACAGGATTTGATGCACATTGCCATTTGTAGGTTGTTGAGCGATGATCAGTACTACGAGTTTGAAGGAAGAGATGCAGATGGCTGGCCACATTGGAAAGCGCTGCGCCCGCTAAAAATAGAAGGAGTGAAAGAACAAGAGCGTGTGCTGAAGGAAAAAGTGATAGCGTATTTTAAAAGTGATAATGGACAAAATATAGGCAAGCAATGAGATTACACTGGCTCTTATTTGTTGTGTTTAGTTTGGTGGGATGTGAATCCAATAACAAATCGTATGTTGAAATAACAACCGATTTTGGCACAATGAAATTTATGCTCTACGATTCTACGCCTCAGCATAGGGATAATTTCATTAAGCTAACAAAAGAAGGCTTCTACGATAGCTTACTATTTCATCGCGTCATTGATGGGTTTATGATACAAGGTGGTGATCCAGCATCCAAAAATGCTCCAAAAGGTGAAGTATTGGGTAAAGGCGGACCGGGTTATACGATTCCTGCTGAGATTAGTGCACCACATTTCAAAGGCACACTAGCTGCTGCTCGACAGCCAGACAATATTAATCCAATGCGTGTTTCCTCGGGCTCTCAATTTTTTATTGTACATGGCAAATCTTTTGACGAACTCCAACTAGGTTACATTGAGTTAGAGAAGGGCATTAGTTACAACGAAGCTCAAAAAGAATTGTACCGAGAAGTAGGAGGCTATCCTTTGCTAGATAATGAATACACCGTATTTGGAGAGATGGTAGAGGGAATGGAAGTACTAGAGAAAATAGTAAAAGTTCAAACAGATCGCTACAAGCGTCCATTAGAAGATGTACGAATGCAAATTAAGATTATTGAGTAATGAATGCCATATTGAGCGGCTAAATAATTACAATATTCAAATATTAAAGCATAATGATAATTAGATTCGTTGTTATTTTAAGTCTTTTTTGTCTGGTAGGCTGTGCGCCCATTCCTTCATTCACCTATGAAGTAGAAAACAGTACTGCGCCGACTCATGTTATATTTAAAAACCAATCAGAAAAAGCTGAATCGTATCGCTGGCAGTTTGGAGATAATAATACTTCTGAAGAGGCTGAACCTAAGCACAGATACATAGCTTCGGGTAATTATGAAGTAACGCTTTTTGCTACAAAAAAGAATAAAGAAAAATCTATAAAACAAAGAATTGTGATTAAAGCACCAGAAAAATGTTTAGTCGAACTAGAAACAAAATTCGGCAATATCTTAATTGAATTATTTGATTCAACGCCTAAGCACCGTGATAACTTCACGAAACTGGCGGAGCAGGGCTTTTATGATAGCCTACTATTTCATCGTGTTATTGATGGCTTTATGATACAGGGTGGGGATCCCGACTCAAAGGCTGCACCTACGGGAAAGCCGCTCGGAATGGGAGGCCCAGGTTACCAAGTAGAGGCAGAGATTATGCCGGACAACATACATATTAAAGGTGCTATTGCAGCAGCTAGAACAGGCGATCAAATAAATCCTGAGCGGAAGTCTTCCGGTTCTCAATTTTATATTGTTCAAGGCAGACCAGTAACAAAACCGATGCTAGAAGTTATGGAGAATCGCATGGGCATCAAATATACGGACGAGCAAAAAGCAGCTTATCTTGAAAAAGGAGGAACGCCACAGTTGGATGCTCAATATACAGTGTATGGTCAAGTGGTGGAAGGCTTGGATATTATTGATAAAATTGCAAAAGTCGGAACTGATGCTCGGGATCGTCCTGCGGAAGATCTTACGATGAAAGTGAGGGTGATAAAATAAACGTAATTATTATTCCTCATGGATTATAATTGAAAAGGTCAAAAAGGCGCACTCTATTTTGTACTAGCACTTAGAAAATACATTTACGTGTCAGACATATTTATTTATACCCATCAAACCTCGCCTCGACTTGAGTATATTCTTGAAGTTTTACTAGGAAATTTGCTCGGACTCACTTACAAGGTAAGTAGCAATTTGAGTGAGTTTGTCGATGTGAAATTGCCTAAAATTAATTACGGAAATAACGATCTAACGGCAAAGGCTATACATATAAAGCCACAAGGCCTACTACAATCTCAAGTAATTGAGCAACAATCAATAAAGCCTACGAACTACAATAGTTTCACTATCTTTTTTGAGCAAGATACTGATTTTGGATTTGATATTTTTGCAGCTAGCTTTTATTTATTGGTGCGCTATGAAGAATATTTGCCTTTCAAAAGTGATCAGTATGGAAGATTTCCAGCTACGGAAAGTTTAGCATATCAAGCTAACTTTCTGGAACAACCCTTGATACATCACTGGGCTGCCTACCTGAAAGCGCAACTGTTTCGGCAGTTCTCTCAGTTATCTTTCCAACCACCAAAATTTAAGTTTCAACCTACTTTTGATATTGACTTAGCTTGGGCATTTCAGCATCGTTCATTTTACCGCACTGCCGGCGCAATTGTTAAAGACTTAGTATCATTTAATTTTGACTTACTGATTCAACGCTTACAAATCTTACTGCGCTTACGCCCCGACCCATTTTTTGTGTTTGAGGAATTGAAAATACTGCACAACCAATATGAATTCAAACCTATTTTTTTCTTCTTATTAGGCAATTATGGTGTTTTCGATAAAAATATCGCTCATCAAAAAAAAGCATTGCAACAATTGATTCAAACTCTAGATCGAGATTATGAGGTAGGTATTCATCCCTCTTATGCTTCTAATAGCTCCGTAGAACTGCTAAAAAAAGAACTTCAACGACTTCAAACAATAATACAAAAGCCAGTTAAGCATAACAGGCAACATTTCTTAAAACTCTCTTTTCCAAACACTTACCAGAATTTAATTCAATTAGGTATTAAACAAGACTTCACGATGGGATATGCCGATGAAATTGGGTTTCGGGCAAGTATTGCTATACCTTTTTATTGGTACGATCTCTCTAAAGAAGTAAAGACAAAACTATTAATTCATCCATTTCAAGTGATGGATGTAACGCTAAAACAGTATTTAGCACTTTCACCAGAAGTGGGTTTAGAAAAAATAAGTAACTTGATTGACCGAATTGAAGAGGTAGGTGGAACGTACTGCACGCTCTGGCACAATAGCTCTTTCAGTCATTTAGAAGGTTGGCAGGGATGGAAAAAAATGTATGAAAATATGTTGGCATATGCGTATCAAAAAAGCTTAAATGCCGATTATCCTCATACCCAAAAACACAAATAATAAGCCGATAACAAGACTACCTGCTATGTTAAGAAAAGCGAAGTACAAATGTCCTTCTTGCAAGAGCTGTAAGGACTCCGCCGAAAAAGTAGAAAAAGTACTGAACCCACCGCAGAAACCTGTCGCTAGCAACAACCGATAAGGAGTAGCCAACTCCCCTTTAATGCTCCAACTGAGCAACATTCCCAACAGAAAACAACTTATTGCATTTGCTACAATTGTCCCTAATGGAAATGTTACAATATAGCGGCTCAATAATAATCCTATTCCAAAGCGGCAGATACTTCCCAATCCCCCCCCCAAAAAAACGATCAAGAAATGAGACATCTGGTATTTTGTTTAGATAAGTCTTTTGCAATACTTTAAATTTCATAAGATGACGGCTTGCTTTCTTTGCAAGCCGTCCCTTTGTGCTTAATTCAACAACTCATATACTCCAGCAATGCCTTGACCACCACCGACACAAGCAGTAACCATACCATATTTGTTACCACGACGGCGCATTTCACTGAAAAGCTGTGTGGATAGTTTTGCTCCTGTGCAACCCAGCGGATGCCCCAGCGCAATAGCCCCTCCATTTACATTTACAATGTCTGGATTCAGCCCCGCTTCCTGAATGACTGCCAGTGACTGTGTCGCAAATGCTTCGTTCAATTCGATCAAGTCAATATCGTTTAATTTTATTCCGGCTTGCTTCACAGCTTTTGGAATAGCTACACAAGGACCAATACCCATATAAAGTGGATCGACACCACCAACCGAACAAGAAGCCAAACGTGCAATCGGCTCAAGATTCAGTTCTTTTACCATGCGCTCGCTCATCACCAATACGAATGCAGCGCCATCTGAAGTTTGAGAAGAATTACCTGCCGTTACGCTACCACCTTGTGCGAACACAGGCCGCAGTTTGCTCAGTGCTTCTATGGAAGTAGCACGACGCACTCCTTCATCCATGCCTACGATGTGAGTACTTTCTACTCGCTTACCGTTTTTTACGAACACCTCTGGTACTTCTATTGGTACAATTTCATCATTGAATTTGCCTTCATCAATTGCTTTTGCTGCTAGTGTGTGTGAACGCAGCGCAAACTCATCTGCTTTATCTCTCGGAATATTATACTTCGCTGCCACTGCTTCTGCTGTAATGCCCATACTCACTACATAGTCAGGTGTTTCTTTTGCTACGTTATAGTTAGGAGCTAGCTTATATCCAGTCATTGGAATCATACTCATGCTCTCTGTGCCGCCAGCTATATAGATCTCTCCCATACCAGCTTTTATTTTAGCGGTAGCAATAGAAATCGTCTCTAACCCCGAAGCACAATAACGGTTTACGGTCATTCCAGCTACTGGTTTACCCAATGCACGTACAGAAATTTGGCGACCGATTTGTAAACCTTGCTCTCCCTCTGGATTAGCACAACCTACAATCACATCATCTACTAGGTGTGGGTCTAACGCTGGCACTTGTGCCATCAAGTGCTTAATTATATCTACCGCAATATCATCCGAGCGATAGTTTTTAAATCCGCCTTTTTTTGCTCTTCCCACTGCCGAGCGATAGGCTTTTACTATATATGCGTCCATTTTTTTGTTTTGATATTTGGCAGATACTTTGCATACCGTGACCAAATGTTAGTTGAATATAGATTTTTCGGCAACTACGCTCCATTAGTTGCGAAGTGGCTTGTTCGTTGTTAGCATATGCTGGATGCGCTCCATTGTTTTTTGCGTACCAACTAAACTAAGCATAGCTTCTCGCTCCAAATCAAGTAAATACTGTTCGCCTACTTGTTGAATACCTGTCAAGTCACCGCCACAAAGGACATAAGCGATTTTCCTAGCAATAACAATGTCGTGTTCGCTGGCATACTTACCTCGATAAAGCTCATTAGCAGCCGCATAAAGTGCTGCCATTCCTGTTCTTCCAAGTACGGTGATGTCGTCTCTCTGAATAGGTTGGGTATAACTATCCGTTAGTTCTAATACTTTTTTCTTTGCCGTTGCGATATTGCGCTGCACATTTAACACAACCTCATCTTTGGTGGATAATAGATAACCCTTATCAAAAGCCTCGTGCGCAGATGTCGCTACGGCAGCAGTTGCAATATTTCTAAATATTTCAATAATCGTGGGAATCATCACATCGCCATCGGTGAAAGAATCCGAAGCACGAAGGGCAAACTCTTTCGTTCCGCCACCAGCTGGCAAAATACCAACACCCACTTCTACCAAACCAATATAGGACTCAGCAGCAATTGCCGAAGCATCGCAGTGCATAACCGTTTCACAGCCACCACCAAAAACATAGCCTTGCGTTGCAGCGACTACTGGAATGGAAGAATAGCGACAACGCATCGTTGTTTGTTGAAATAAGTTGATCGCCATATTTAGCTCATCCCACTCTTGCTGGTAAGCTAGTTGAGCCATCATCATTAGGTTAGCACCTACGGAGAAGTTTTTGGCATTATTCCCAATCACTAAACCTTTCCATGCGCCTTCTTCTGCTAACTGAATAGATTGTTGAATGCCTCTGAGTACACCTTCTCCCATAGAGTTGGCTTTGCTTCGAAACTCCAGGTTCAGTACACCATCTCCAATATCATGAAGCACTACCTCACTGTTTTTGAAAACAGGCGATTGATCTCTGTAATTATCTAAAATGATAAATGCTTCCGTTCCTGGAACCTCTTTGTAAGATTTCGTTGGAATATCATAATACAGTTGCTTACCGCTCTCACGCTTATAGAAGGTGTGATTGCCTTCGGCGAACATTGTTTTAACCCAGTCAGCTACTATTTCTCCATGCTGTTCTGCCAATTCTAGCCCCTTTTGCATCCCGAAAGCATCCCAATATTCAAAAGTCCCTAAATCCCAAGCATAGCCTGTGCACATAGCATCATCCATACTGTACACATTATCCGTAATTTCTGGAATGCGATTAGAAGCGTAAGCAAATAATCCTGCAAAATATTCTCTCAAAAATGCGCCTCCTTTGTCCTCTGCTTCTAACATAGATTTGAAGCGGTGCGTTGGCGAATCAATTTGCTTGGCAGCTTTTAGACTTGGAATTTTTGCTTGTTGGCTTGGTTCGTATGCTAATGTTTCAAGGTTTAGTGCCAAGATTACCCTTCTACCTTTCTCGTCTCTTTCCTCTGTTTTCTTGTAAAAACCTTGCCCTGTTTTGTCGCCCAGATAGTTCTGCTCCAACAAGAAATCAACATATTTTGGATTAGGTTTATTTTTTAGTGTTTGAACATACTCATCGTCAGGAGCAGCATTTTTGACAAATTCAACCACCTTACTATTGGTATCTAAACCTACCAAATCCTGCAAACGGAAAGTTCCTGTCTTTGGTCTTGCAATGGCGGGTCCTGTCAAACCGTCCACCTCTTCAATCGTCAATCCATGTTTATCTGTTAGCTCCATCAATTTCAGACCTGAATAAAATCCAATTCTATTTGCAATAAAGGCAGGTGTGTCTTTACAAAGCACGGTTTGTTTACCTAAATATACATCGCCGTAGTGCATCAAAAAGTTGACTACTTCCTCAGAAGTATCCGCAGTTGGAATCACTTCAAACAAGCGCATATAGCGGACAGGATTGAAGAAATGCGTACCACAGAAATGCTTTTTAAAGTCTTCACTTCTGCCTTCGGTCATCAAGTGAATTGGAATGCTAGACGTGTTAGAAGTGATTAAAGAACCTGACTTTCGATGTTGCTCCACTTGCTCAAAGACTTTCTTTTTGATGTCTAGGTTTTCAATGACTACTTCGATCACCCAATCACAGTCTTTGATTTTCTTCATGTCGTCCTCGAAGTTGCCAACAGTAATACGACTCGCAAATTCTTTGCTGTAAAAAGGGGCAGGTTTTCCCTTGAGAGCTTTCTGTAAATTACCCGCTGCAATACTATTGCGAGCAGCAGGATCATTTTGTTTATCCTCTGCCAAGTTTCTCGGCACAATATCGAGTAGTAGCACCTCCAAGCCAATGTTGGCAAAGTGTGCAGCAATGCCTGAACCCATTACGCCCGAGCCCAAAACGGCAGCTTTTTTGATTCTCCTCATACAATTTATTTTTTATGGTTAGTGAGTGAAGAGAGGAAGTAAAGCGACAATAGTAATTCAGAAATTGCTGTGCGCTCCACCATTAACTATTCTCCACTAATTTAGCGAAAATTCGCTAACAAAACAAAAGTACAAAAATAACTGATAGCACAACGGAAAGTTTGGGAAGAGAAATAGTTTATTAGATGATATTATACAAAGCTGAATTATTACATTTGTACTAAAACAATCAAAATTATGACTTATTATTTTAAATTGAGTTTGGCAACTAGCTTATTTGTCGTGTTTGTGACTTCTCTTTTAGGGCAAGAAAAATCTATGCCCGTGTTCAAAGACGGAGAAGCACAGATTGTGGCAGCATTTGATACTCCTGATGAGTGGATACGCCACGATTTATGGGTGGAAACATCATTCGACTCAGATTTAGATGGCAGACTCGATAGAATGCACGTCAGCGTAACTCGCCCAGCTCAGACGGAATCGGAAGGTCTAAAACTCCCAGTTATTTATGTTACTAGCCCCTATTTTGCAGGAGTAGCACCAAATGTTGAAGGCGCATTTTGGAATGTCAAACACGAAATTGGTGCAACACCACCACCGCACATTCATCCTTCTGTAACGCGCAGGGGTGAACGCCCAGTTATTTCTAATTCTCATATCAAAAAATGGGTACCTAGAGGCTACATAGTGGTACATTCTTCCTCACCTGGAACAGGTCTTTCAGATGGGTTTCCTACTGTTGGTGGAAAAAATGAATCTTTGGCGCCTAAAGCTGTTATTGATTGGCTCTGCGGACGTGCCAAAGGCTACACAGAGCGAACAGGATCAGAAGAAGTAACTGCCTTTTGGTCAACAGGCAAAGTCGGAATGACGGGAACTTCCTATAACGGAACACTTCCTCTAGCAGCAGCTACAACAGGTATTGAGGGCTTAGAAGCTATTATTCCTATTGCACCGAACACTTCTTATTATCACTATTACCGCTCCAACGGCTTAATTCGTCATCCGGGTGGCTATTTAGGAGAGGATATTGATGTACTTTACGACTTTATACATAGTGGAGAGGAGTCCAAAAGAGCTTTGGCAGACTCTTTGGTCAGAGATACAGAAATGGCAAATGGTATGGATAGAATCACAGGAGACTACAATGATTTTTGGGCAGGCAGAGATTATTTAAACCAACTTGAGCCATTGAAAGCAGCGATGCTAATGTCGCATGGCTTCAATGATTGGAATGTGATGCCCGAGCATAGCTATCGTATATATGAAGCGGTAAAGGAGAAAGGAAATGTACCTACTCAAATTTTCTATCATCAAGCGGGTCATGGCGGACCGCCCCCATTGAGTATGATGAACAGATGGTTTACTCGTTATCTACATGGCGTAAAAAATGATGTGGAACAAGATCCAAAAGCATGGATTGTGAGAGAAGAAGACGAGCTAGACGATCCAACCCCTTATCCAGACTATCCAAACCCCGAAGCTGAAAAAGTAACGCTCTTTCTTGGGAAGGGAGGTGTTGAAAAAGGTGATTTGAGTTTAAGAAAACTCGACGATCAAGGTGAAGAAGCCTTAGTGGATAATTTCTCTTTTTCAGGTTCGACATTAGCCCAAGCCGAATATACTAATCATCGTTTGATGTATGTAACGCCAACTTTAAAAGAGGATATTCATTTGTCGGGTTTAGCTTCTATCAAAATTCGATTAGCCAGTAGCAAACCTGCTGCAAACCTTTCTGTTTGGTTGGTTTCATTGCCTTGGAATAATCAAAAAAATGCAAAAATCAATGATAATATTATCACAAGAGGCTGGGCAGACCCTCAGAACCATCGTTCATTGACGAAAAGCGATCCGCTAAAAGTTGGAAAATTCTACGAACTATCTTTTGAATTTCAGCCTGACGATCAAATCATTCCTGCTGGTCAACAAATTGGGCTAATGATTTTCTCAAGCGATAGAGATTTCACCCTTTGGCCTGTTCCTGGAACGGAATTGACTATTGATTTGGATGAAACAATACTTACACTTCCAGTTGTAGGAGGTAAAAAAATGTTAGAAACGGCATTAGAGCAACCATAGGAGCTATTCCTGAAATGTCTAGTCATAATGGTAACTTATAGAAGACGCCAGTACAAATTGATAAGTTATTCTTTGATCGATTCATTAACTCTAATATTCAAATTACCTTTGCACAAATTTTGGAATTAATGAGCGATCAATACAACTATAACCTACGAGGTGTCTCAGCTACGAAAGATGAGGTGCATGAGGCTATTAAGCACCTAGATAAGGGGCTATATCCTAATGCGTTTTGTAAAATACTACCCGATATTGTAGCAGGCGACAAATCCTACTGCAACATTATGCACGCTGATACAGCTGGCACAAAGACAAGTTTAGCCTATTTATATTGGAGAGAGACTGGCGATTTGAGTGTTTGGGAAGGTATTGCTCAAGATGCAATGGTGATGAATTTGGATGATATGGCTTGCGTAGGTTGTGTGGATCAAATTATTCTTTCTTCTACGATTGGGCGAAATAAAAATTTGATTTCAGGAGAAGTATTGAGTACCTTAATTCAGACGGTTAGTAATTTTACGCAGCAAATGCAGCAGTATGGTATTCAAATTATTGCAGCCGGCGGCGAAACAGCAGATGTCGGTGATATTGTTAGAACTATTGACGTAGGATATACGACTTTTGCTCGCATGAAGCGCAGTGATTTGGTTGTAAATGATATACAAGCAGGCGATGTGATTGTGGGCTTTAGTTCTTCTGGGCAAGCAAGTTATGAGCAACAGTACAACAGCGGAATGGGTAGCAATGGATTAACTTCGGCAAGGCACGATGTATTTAATGCTACTTATCGCAGCAAATATCCAGAGACTTTTGATCCTAACACGCCCAAGGAAGTCATTTATATTGGATCTAAGAATTTGACAGATACAATAGAGGTAAATGGCACAGCTATTCCGATTGGTAAATTGGTGCTTTCTCCAACACGTACCTATCTACCTGTGATTAAAGCTATCTTGGAGGAACATAAGTCGCACATTCATGGTATGATACACTGCACAGGTGGTGGACAAACCAAGGTCTCAAAATTTATTCAGCAGAGAACCATCGTAAAAAATAACCTTTTTGTAACGCCTCCACTTTTTCAATTAATCCAATCAGAATCTAAGACAACTTGGAGAGAAATGTACCAAGTTTTCAATATGGGGCATCGTTTAGAAATCTACCTATCCGCACAGTATGCTAATAATGTCATAGCTATCGCCAAGCGCTTTAATGTTGATGCTCAAGTGATTGGTCACGTAGAAGCGGGCAAAGGAGAAAAAGTCGTAATTGAAAGTGAACATGGCAGCTTTGAATATTAAGGCATTAACCAAAAATATTGGTTGGGTGCTGCTAGAAATTCTAGTATTTGCAATTATTAGTGTTGCGCTAATATTCATAGTGAGTTTACTGCTAGCTGCACTTGGCTTACAGGATACCAACACTTCCCTTAGTGAGGATTTTTCACACCCTTATAAGATGCTTTGGACAGAGTATTTGCCTCTACTGATTATTTTTACAACAGTTACCTATTTGACGCATACTGCCATCTTTAAATTCCCCTTCCGCCAGACAGGTATTAACGCCTCAGGTATTTTAAGAGAATTTAGCTGGGGTTGGACTATTGGCACAGCACTAGTATCCATTGGATTTCTTTTATTGCTATTGTTTAAAGGGATTGATTTTCGGGGTTTGAATTGGAATACAGCACTATTTTTTGGTTTTTTCTTATTTTTTTTGATTCAAAGCGCAGGCGAAGAAGTCTTAATACGAGGATTTTTGCTTCCAGTGGTTGAACAACGTCTAGGTACAATTACTGCACTACTCACCTCATCTAGCCTATTTGCAATTGCCCACTATTTTAATCCCAATGCGAGTTGGATAGGTTTAGCTAACATATTTTTGGGAGGCTTGCTAATGGGAATTTTGTTTATCCAATTTCGCAATATATGGGCATCCATTGGGCTACACGCAAGTTGGAATTTTGTGCAGGCTTCCTTCTTCGACTTTGAGGTCAGTGGTTTTGATGTTTACAGCTTTGTTCAATTTGATGATATAGGGAGCGATGTATTTACTGGCGGTGATTTCGGATACGAAGGCTCTATTATAGCCGTTGTTTTACTTGCAATTACTATCTCTACAATGCTGTTGAAAACTGATAATGTCTCAAATTTATGGGTGAAATCCGAAGCATAGTTGCACAAATAAGAAAATCGTGCTATTTTCGGCGAAAATTTTTGCTTAATATTTTTCTTTAACGAAAAACAACTACGTTAATACTCCAATTAAAATATCAAAAGAACCAACTTTAATTACATTTTAAATAAACTATCAAACAAACGTGCTATACAAAGTTAAACTGAAGAACTCCGATGACAATGTGTTATTAGATGACCATGTTTACGAATATCTAGTAAATGAACCCTACTTGTCGCAACTCGATTTCATCAACAACCTTCGCAAGCATTCTAGCGGCTGTGCCGTTTTCCAAAAAACATGGAGAAAAGCCAGCGGAGGCTACAAAACAGAGACTATCTACTTACACAAGCTGGTCGCCGAGAAGTTTTTAAAAGACAAAAAAGAAGGTAAACGCAATTTGGTTGGTGCCATCAACGGCAATAAGTTAGACTGCCGTGTTGAAAATCTAACATACCGTTCTCGTTCCGTAGCTAGTCGAAAAAGAAAAACTAGCAGCAAAGCTGGCTATACAGGCGTTTACAAAGAAAATAATCGCTATCGTGCGGTCATCTCAATCAATCGAAAATCTGTTCACATAGGTATGTATGCTACTGCTGAAGAAGCCGCTTTGGCGTACAACAAAAAGTCTCGCGAATTATACGGTGAAAATGGCAAGATCAACGTCATCAAGCCGAAATCAAAGAGAGAATTAGAAAAAGCAAAACAGAAGAATACAGAGTAAAATCTACTTAGGGCAGCTTGATGGCACGAGTCATTTCACGCTTGCCAGGCGGTCCTTTCAATCGTTCCACTTCAAAGCCAACCGATTTCATGGTGCGCTTGACCTCGCCTTTGGCGCAGTAGGTAGCTAAAATACCTTCTGGCAACAGAGCATCGTACATTTTTTGCATAATGGGTGATTCCCAAAGCGTGGGCTGAGCATTGGGCGCAAAAGCATCAAAATAAATAATGTCAAATTGATTCTTGAAAGCGATATGCTCGAATAACATTTTGTGCTTATCCAAGGTGAAATTGTCATTGAAGTAAGTTGACTCATTCCACGCTGCGGTATGCAAAGACTCAAAAATAGGTGTTTCGCTTTCTCTCACTCTGAGGATTTCATTGTAGTTGAGCGACTGAACTTGCTGCAAGCTGATCGGATAGGCTTCTATGGCTGTATATTGCACTGCTAAGTTGCGTTTTCTGGCTTCCAAATAAGTCATCAAAGCATTCAGGCCAGTGCCAAAGCCGATTTCAAGAATGCGAATATCTCGCTTCAGTACCGCCTTGAAACGCAGTGCCGCATCTATAAAAACGTGCTGTGTTTCTTGTACTGCCCCGTATTTAGAATGATAACTTACGCCGAATTGCTCTGAAAAAATAGAGTGAGAACCATCCTGCGTCTCAAATATTTTTTGCTCGCTCATCCCTGATAAAATTTGATAGTCATTACTCAGCATGGATCAGAATTGAAAATATTAAAGCCTTAATATCTACAAAAATTACTGTTTTAATGGAGTTTTATAAGCCCTAATTTCAAATATTTTTTTGTGTCGGAGAAAGTCTAAAAGCGATCAATCGCATAATTTGGCTATTGGATGGTTCTTCTGAGCATTTAATCTCTAATAACAGCATTACATATAACGCACCATCGTAAGTTTAATTAACAAAAACTTAAACTGCAAATGACCATCATCACATTTTGCAAAGTTAAATTTGTTCAAAATGTTTTTTTATGGATGTCGTAAAACTATTCAAACAAGGCAATCAAAAAGCTTTCGAAGAAATTTATCGACAGTACTATAAAAAGGTATATCTGTTCGCTCGCAAGCATACCTCTGATTCCACATTAGCAGAAGATATACTACACGATGCCTTTCTTCGGTTGTGGGAAAAACGGAGCCTCATCAATCCCGATGCGCCCATTGAAGCACAATTGTTTGTTATCACTCGCAATCTTATCATTAATCAATATCGGCGCGAAATTTCACGACAGCAGGTTCATGAACAATTAACTGCCACAGAAAAAGAAGCTGACGCTGATGATGAACTTTCGCAAAACATAGTTCAGCAAATTCATGCAGCGATCGAAGCCTTACCTCCCAAACGTCGGCAAATTTTCAAGCTGCTATTTGAACAATTAATAAACACTAAAAGCAATATCATCCAAACAGATATTCCCATAAGAATACGAGAACAAATTAATGAGCAGCTTATCGACTATTAATTGAAAAGAGTAAATAAGTATATATGAAATACACACTTATTACCTTGATTTTCAGCTTCATCGCGCTGAGCTGGACGCTCTTTGCGCAGCCGCTACCCAATGCGCACGCACACAACGATTACGAACACGCCCGTCCGCTGCTCGATGCACTGGACAATGGTTTCACCTCGGTGGAAGCGGATGTGTATCTCGTGGAAGGCACTTTTTACGTATATCATGATTTGCCAGATACTTTGTATAAATCTCGCTCGCTGGAGAATTTGTACCTGAAACCGTTGCTAAAGCGCATCAAAGCAAACAAAGGGCGCGTTTATCCTGGCTACGATGATTTTTTCTACCTGATGATTGACTTCAAAAGCGAGGCGAATCCCGCTTACAAAGAGTTAACGAAGCTACTCCGCAAGTACCGACGAATGATTTCTATTGTGACGAACGACCAAGACGAACTGCGAAAACCCGTCAAAATTTTCATCTCCGGACATACCGGCAAAAGACCCTACGATGAGATTCTGGCGGATGACAAGAAGCCCGTCGCGCTGGATGGTCGCCCCGATGAACTGGGACGAGGTATCTCCGCCGCCATGATGCCCGTGGTGAGTAATAACTACCGCAACTTCCTTAGCTGGACGGGCAAAGGCAACGTAAACCCGCAAGAACAAGAACAACTAAGAGACCTGGTAGAACGCGCCCACGCCGAAGGCAAAAAAGTGCGCCTCTGGGCAGCGCCCGATGTACCAGAAGTATGGGCTTTTTTACTCGATAATGGCGTTGATCTGATCAACACCGACCGACTACTGCAACTCCGACAGTTTCTACTGCAACGTAAAGGAATAATAGGTAATGAACCGTAATGGAGTGAGAGTAGGCTCTTTTCTAATCTTTCCGCCAGCGAAATATTGATAATGAAGTAAATAAAGGTATCTTTTTGTTTCATAAATCAGTGCGTTTACGCTTCTGCCCCCGACTGCATCGTCGGGGGCTTTTTTCTGGAAGAATGCGAAAGTCCTCTAAATTGTTTAGCCTTTACTAAGCACTATTAGGTGTGTACTTTCAGAATAGTTTTTATATTTGTTAAATTACTTTGTAAGAAACCAACGCTTTAAAAAATAGCTTTTATGCGTCTATCCTTAATCAATGTCTTTGGGGTATATTTTTTGTTGATGGCTTGTGCCACAGAAAAACAGGTGGAAGATTTCTCTGCACTGAGTGTTAAGTGGACTTTGGAAAGCAATCTCATCAAGGATGAACCAGCTTGCAGAGCAGTTTTTACACTTTATAACAATGGTAGTGTTCCTTTGAACGGTAATGATTGGTCTCTTTTTTTTAATCAAACAAACCGCCGAATTACAGGAAATCCATCTTCCGTAGCGCAGGTGCGGCAAGTGATTGGAGATTTCTATGAGTTGAAGCCTAAAGCTAATTTTACACTTGCAGCCGGTGATAGTATCGAAGTACCTTATGAGTGTGCCGCTTGGCTGATAAAAGAATCAGATGCACCCCACGGCTTGTACTGGAATGTGCAAGATGAAAATGGAGCAAGCGAACAAATTACAGTAGCTAATTACACCGTTCGCCCATTCATTAAATCAGAGCAATTAATGCGTCACAAAGGCGATCAGTTAGCCGTTTGGACAGCCGAAGAGGAGTACAAACGCAACAAAAATTTATTGACCTTCACCGAAAATCAATTACTACCGATTATACCTTCCCCACAAGTCATTCAGTTGGGTGCGGACACTATAAATTTAGATCAAAAATTTCCTATTCATTATCCAGATGAATTAGCGTTTGAGGCACAATTTTTAGCTGCAAAAATGGGCGAACTATATAGCATGTCTCCAACCTTAAAGCCCACAGATGAGAGAGCGACAAATGGCATTAGCTTAACAATTGATTCGAGTCGTAGTCAAAAAGAAGGATATACTTTAAATATCAATGCTGAAACTGGAATTACAATTACTGGAAATTCAGCAAGTGGGGCATTCTATGGCATTCAATCGCTACTTCAACTAGTGCCGATTTCCCACTTAGAGGAAGCGTCTGATAATTTATCTTTGCGGGAAGCAAAAATAACAGATGTACCAAGATTTGAATATCGTGGTATGCACCTAGATGTAGGGCGTAACTTCTTTGAGGTCGGTGCAGTAAAGAAATTAATGGATGCAATGGCGTTTTATAAATTAAATAAATTGCATCTGCACTTGACAGAAGACGAAGGCTGGCGGCTAGACATTCCTGATTTACCAGAACTTGTAGAAGTCGGTGCTAGACGAGGACATACCATTGAAAGTAGCGGTCACTTACATCCCGCCTATGGTTCAGGAGCAGACCCTGATGATGCCAACTCAGGCGGAAATGGCTACTATACTAAAGCACAATTTATTGATCTGATTCAATATGCTCATCAGCGACACATTGAAGTCATTCCAGAAATTAATGTGCCAGGACACGCAAGAGCGGCCATCAAGTCAATGGAGGCTCGATACCAAAAATACATGGGACAGGACAACCCCGAAAAAGCAGCACAATATTTGCTGAGTGATTTAGAAGATCAATCAGAATATCGCTCAGTACAGGATTATCCTGATAATGTCATTTGTGTTTGTCAAGAATCAGTTTATACTTTTTATGAGAAGGTGATAGATGAAATCATAAAAATGTATCAAGAAGCTGAAGTGCCTTTATACACCATTCATACAGGTGGGGATGAAGTGCCAGTAGGCGTTTGGATGGATGCTCCAATCTGTAAAAATCTAATGGCTGCTGTGCCAGAAATTAATACATCAGCAGATTTATCTACTTATTTTTTGAAGCGCATCAACGAAATTCTTTCTTCCAAAAAATTGATCACAGCGGGGTGGGAAGAAGTTGCCATGTTGAAGCAAGAGAATGGCTACATTCCGCATCCTGACTTTGTGGATAAAAACGTCGTGCCTTACGTTTGGCAAAACTTGTGGGGCAATCAGGATTTAGGATACAGACTGGCAAATGCTGGTTATCCAGTGGTACTGTGTAATGTAACAAATTTGTATTTCGACTTAGCTTATTCAAATGATCCAAGAGAGCGCGGCTTCTATTGGGGTGGGTTCATTGATACAAAAAAACCTTACGAGCTATTGCCTTTTGATGTCTTCAAATCAACCAAAATTGATCCGATGGGCAATACTTTTTCTGCTGAAGACTATAAAGAAATGGAACGCCTAAAGCCAAGTGCCACTGCTAATATATTAGGTATTCAGGGAGCGCTATGGAGCGAGACCATTAAGACGGAAGAAATGTTAGAGTATTATTACATGCCAAAATTACTTGGTCTGGCAGAGCGCGCATGGAGCAAGCAACCCGAATGGGCTAAAGCAAAAAACGAAGCGCCTTTCCATGAAGCGTGGAGTCAGTTTGCTAGTACCATAGCTCAAAAAGAGTTACCCATACTCAATAAACTTTCAGGCGGTTATCAATATCGCATACCTACTCCCGGTGCTATGTTAAAAGACGGTCAACTATACGCTAATTTAGCCCTGCCGGGAATGACACTGCGATACACCACAGATGGAAGTGAACCGAATGGCAATTCTACTTTATATACCAAGCCTGTTGCCATTCAAGGTGAGGTGATCAAAATAAGTGCTTTTAACAAATCGGGTAGGAATGGCTTTGTAGCGACTATCAAACAATAATCAGTTAATAAGTTTAGCATACAAAATAGATCAAAAAATCTGTTGTAAAGTATGAATTGTATCTAAAAACAATCTTTTATGAAAACGCTTTGGATAATATTATGTATAATCATTGGCACTGTAACCATTTCATTCGGTCAGACGACTATTTTTAAAACAATTGAGCAAGGCGGTAAGCATTCGACTTATCCTATTCAGAAATATGAGCAGAAATATCCCTATGATGTTAAAATGATAAATTTAAAAGGCGATACGATTAGCTCTGACCAAGTGTTTGCTCAAAATGGTGAGCCTACGGTCCTTTTATTTTGGTTGACTACCTGTGTACCTTGTAAATATGAAATCAATGCTATCATTAAAAAATACGATGAATGGGCAACTAAGGCAGATTTCAACTTTTATGCTATCGCTTTAGATTTTCCAAAGTATCAGCCCGATTTTTTTGAAGATGCCGCTGCTTTCCCTTTTGAGTCCTACCTTGATTACAATAGAGGATTCAAAAGAGTCATGCCCGATGGTATTAATGGCACACCTCAAACCTTCGTTTTAAACAGCAGTGGAGCGGTTACTTATCATAAAAGGAAATACCGCATAGGAGATGAAGATAAATTATTTGAGGAAATCATGATTCTGCATTTAGAGGGAGAATAGCCTTTTTTACCGATGACTTAAAGTGAACATTCCTGCTGTTTCTCAGTTTACCCAAAATAAAAACGACTTAATATGTTTGGATTATTCAAAAAGAAATCGCCTAAGGAAAAATTGGAAGAGCAGTACAAAAAACTAATGGAAGAGTCCTATAAACTCTCCCATACAGATAGAAAAGCAAGCGATCTGAAGCGGGCTGAAGCTGAGGAAGTTTTGAAGCAGATAGAGAAAGTGGAGTAGTTGAAACTTACAAACTCAATTGTCCTCCAGCTACTTTTGTCTCCTCGATGGCTTCCATTACTGTGTTGTGCTCAAAACTCCTGAAATCCACAGGCAGCACGTTAGAAATTCCTTTTTCATTGTGTACGCCATAGATCACATCTACGGCAGCCATAGTTAATTTATTATGTGTTACAATAATGAACTGCGAGTCTTTCGAAAATTTGCGGATAATTTTGTTGAATTTTTCAATATTCGCATCATCTAGCGGTGCATCTACCTCATCGAAAATGCAAAATGGTGCAGGCTTGAGCAGATAGAGTGCAAAAAGTAGCGCAGTAGCAGTTAGCGTCTTTTCGCCACCCGAAAGTTGATTGATTGTTTGTGGTCGCTTGCCCTTTGGCTTGGCAATAATCTCAATACCTGAGTTGAGCGGATCGTCGGGATCAAGTAGAATCAAATCACAAATATCATCTTCAGTAAAAAGACTTCGGAAGGCTTCAATGAAATAGACCCTTGTTTCTTCAAAGGCTTGTAGGAATTGGCTGGTGGCCGTTTCTTCAATTTCCTTGATGGTTTCTTCGAGGTCGTCTTTGGCTTTTAAAATATCATCGCATTGTTGAGCGATGTTGTCGTGGCGTTCTTTCATGGCATCATAAGCCTCTACTGCCATTGGATTGATGTCGCCGTAGTTATCTAAACGATTTTTGAGTTGCTCTACTTTTGCTGCTAGCTCTTCCAAATTTTGATCCTCAGGCACGTCTTGACTATTAATGAGTTCGTTGATTTCCATTTCAAATTCAATCTTCACACGCTGTGCGACCGAACTGATTTGATATTTAACATCATTAAATTGATCTTTGAGCCTATTGATGCTGATTTGTGCATCTTGTTGCGCCTTGTTGCTTTTTCGGAGTTGCTTTTCGAGTTCGTTGATTTGCTCGCGCGCCTGATAATAAGTCTGCTCAAAAGTGGTTAAAGTAGTAGCTTGTTCTTTCTTTTGACTATAATATTCTTTTAATTGCTGCTCCAGTACTACTACTTCATCTCTTAGTAAATTCAACTCATCTGTTGCGGTAGTTTGCTCTTTTTGCTGTTGTTCTAGGTTAGCTTGTGTTTCTTGTAGCTGCTTTTCTCGAAAAGTTAATTCTTGTTGAAACGTATTGACTTTATTTTGTTGCTTGATGTATTCAATATTGCGTTCGTTAAAAGCGGTGCTAGCCTTGCTGAGTTGTTCTGCGACTCCTTGGAAAGAACCTTCTGCTTTAGCTATTTGTAATTTCACCCCATCTGAGGTATCGCGTTTTTCAACGAGTTGATTATCAATTGCTTCATTGTCTTTAATAGATTGCTGGGCTATTTTTCTAGCTGAATCAATTTTTACTTCAATGCCTTTTTGGAAACTCTCAAAATTCTCTAATCTAGAATCCAAGCCTGCCTTTTTTTGTAGGAGTTGATTTAAGTTGCTAGTGATTACTTGGATTTCCTGCTCGACTTTTTGCGCTTTTACTTGATCTAGCTGACCCTTGAATGAATAGTGATCGGATGATAAGCGATCCGCCTGACGCTCCAACTGCTTGATTTCTGTTTCAAGGATTTCGATATTCTTTTTGCGACCAATTTTTTTTCCTTCAAATAAGCCAATCGATCCCCCAGACAAGCTGTAAGGTTTGCGGATTAATCGTCCGCTCCGTGCCAATACGACTAATACCTCATTAGAAATTTTATTGACCTGTGCATCGTCATCCACTACCATCACGTTCTCTAGCAAGTAGCTGCATAAATTTAAGTACTTGTTTTCTACTTCAATTAACTCGACGGCACGATGGGCAGTGGCTTGGACGGTGATGGGCGGCACATAATTTTGAAAAGCATCTAGCATGAAAAAATTAGCTTTCCCTTTTTGTGCATTGCTCAATAAGCGAATGGCAGCCATCGCCTCTTCTTTATCAGCAACGACATAATAATTCAGATAAGGCTCAAGGTAATTTTCAATAGCAACTCTATACGCCTCCTTCACATAAATCAAGTCAGAAAGCAAGGGTGCTGCTGTACTCCAGTTCTTTTTATTGCTCAAAAACTGAATGGACTCCGGGAAGCCTTCCATATTATTAATCATGCTCCGCACTAATTCCAATTCATTCTTCTTAGCATCTAGTTTTCGATTAATCTGATTGCGTTTAGTTTGAATTTCTTCCAACTGATTATTTAGTCGCTGAATATCAAACTGTTTTTTTTCTTTAGCAATTTCTAAAGACTTTAGCTGTTTTTGTTGAAAAGTTTCCTCTTTCTTTAAGTGTTGTAATGTTTCTCGTAAATCAATAATTTGGGCAGTGCGCTGCTCAATTTCCTTTTCGTGCTGCTCAATTTCTTTTGCTCGACTCGCAATTTGGTTGCTGTTGATCGCTTTTTGCTTTTCTAGCTCAAATATAGCCTGCTCGGCAGCTTGTTGCTGTTTTAATATTTCGTCGCGGCTACCTTTCAAATCCGAATGACTCAGTTTGATGCTTTCTAGTGCTTTTTCTGCTGCTTCTAGTTGATCTTCAAGCTGTGCTTCAATTCGTTTTTCGCTATTCAATTCAGTGCGATAATAGGCTATTTCTTCCTTCAATTCATTGATCCTCAAAGTTGCCTTTTCGATCTGACTAGTAAGTTGATCTTGGTTTTGTTGAATGAATGTAATCTTCTGAATGATGATTTTTTTATCATTTTCTATGCCTCTAATTTGCCCTGTCAGGCGATTCAAATTGCGTTGTTTGTCGGAGAGCATTCGCTCATTATCTATATTTCTCTTCTTCTCTGCCTCTACTTTAGCTTCAATCTGTCGAGTTTCGATTTCTAATGAACGGTATTTATCTTGTTCTTTATCAAGGCGATCTTTCAGGTTGTGATGTTGCTCCTTCAGCTTTGACATCTTAATCAAAGTCAAATCTACACTTAGTTGCCTGTATTTATCTTTAAGTTCAAAATATCGACGAGTGCGTTTAGCTTGCTTTTCAAGCGTAGTGATTTGCCCATTGATTTCGTAGAGTAAATCCTCTACGCGTTCTAAATCCTCTGTGGTACTTTTAAGTTTGTTGATTGTTTCTCGCTTTCTAATCTTATATTTTGAAATGCCAGCCGCTTGCTCAAACATTTTTCGGCGTGCATTATCCTTGTCGCTTAAAATATCATCTACCATACCCAAAGCAATGATAGCATAAGAGTTTGAGCCAATTCCTGTATCCAAAAACAGCGTTGTAATGTCCTTTAATCGGCATTTCACATTATTCAGGCGATACTCACTTTCACCAGAGCGATAAAGCATCCGAGTGATGGAAACAGTATTATACTCTGTTGGCAATAAATTTTTTGTGTTTTCAAAAGTGAGAGTTACCTGTGCTAAACTACCTGCTTTCTTTGTTTTTGTTCCGTTAAAAATAACACTAGACATCTGGTCTAGGCGCAATTCCTTACTCTTTTGCTCGCCTAACACCCAGCGAATTGAATCAACAATATTTGACTTTCCCGAACCATTCGGACCAACAACACCCACCACATCCTCGTTAAAGTGAATAGTGGTGTCATTAGCAAAACTCTTGAACCCTTTAATGTCTAGTCTTTTTAATCGCATTTGCTCTAGGTAAAACAGGTTTTCCGACCTGCGAACTATCGTATTACAAATTAAAATATTTATACTACTTGATTTTTGAAAGGCAAAATTCCGAGCTATTCATCTCAAGCTAAGCAAGCACGTTGCTTTAAAAGAATACAAAAATACGAAAAAAAGAGAAGCTGAAAATTTATAGCTATTATCAAAATCCAAGAAAAACATTCTCAATTTATTCCAAACATTTCACCTATCTTTGTGTGTCTTTAAAATTAAGACTAGACTGTTGAAAACGTGGGATATTCATTCCACAACACTACTAAAGAAGGAATAATGGTACAATCTATTCGCAACGTCGCAATTATTGCACACGTTGACCACGGCAAGACTACGCTTGTCGATCTTATGCTACATGCTGGAAATTTATTCGGAGAACGCGAAAATCCAGGCATGCTTATTATGGACAATAACGACTTAGAGCGTGAACGTGGAATTACGATCACTTCTAAGAATGCTTCTATCATTTATAAGGATGTAAAAATAAATATTATTGATACTCCTGGCCACTCCGACTTCGGTGGTGAGGTGGAGCGAGTACTGAATATGGCAGACAGTGCTATACTACTAGTAGATGCTTTTGAAGGTCCGATGCCACAAACGCGCTTTGTACTTCAAAAAGCACTAGAATTAGGACTTAAGCCCATCTTGGTTGTCAATAAAGTGGATAAAGAAAACTGCACGCCAGAAGAGGTACAAGAAGCCGTTTTTGATTTGATGTTTACATTAGATGCCACGGAAGAGCAGCTAGAGTTTCCAACAATTTATGGTTCTGCCAAATTTGGCTGGATGAACTATGATTGGAAAACGAAAACAGATAATATTGATGCTTTAATGGATACCATTGTTGAGTATGTGCCTGAACCGAAGATAGAAGAGGGAACACTTCAAATGCTAATTACTTCATTGGACTATTCTTCCTTCACTGGGAGAATTGCAATTGGACGTTTGAACAGAGGTACTTTAAACGCCTCTCAAAGAGTAGCTCTGGTGAAAAATAATGGTGAAACCATTACCAAGCACAGCCTGAAAGGTCTATATGGTTTCAACGGTATGGATAAAATTAAAATCGAGGAAGTACAAGCTGGAGATATTTGTGCCGTAGTAGGAATTGATGGTTTTGAAATCGGTGATACAATTGCAGATGCCGAGAATCCTGAGGCACTGCCGACTATCGCAGTAGATGAGCCTACAATGAGTATGCTTTTTACCATCAATGATTCGCCATTCTTTGGAAAAGAAGGAAAATTTGTAACTTCTCGGCACATTAATGATAGATTAGAAAAAGAGTTAGAAAAAAACCTAGCTCTACGTATAGCACCAGGCAATACAGCAGATTCCTTCAACGTCTTTGGTCGTGGCGTATTGCACCTAGCTGTTTTGATTGAGACAATGCGGCGCGAAGGATTTGAATTGCAAATCGGTCAGCCACAAGTGATTATGAAAACGATTAATGGTGTAAAATGTGAACCTGTTGAGGAATTGACGATTGATTTGCCTGAAAGTGCTTCTGGAAAAGCAATCGAAATGATTACCCGTAGAAAAGGCGATATGCAGTCCATGACACCGAAAGGTGATCGGATGATATTGAAGTTTGAAATCCCTTCTCGTGGCATCATTGGTTTGAGAACAAATTTAATAAACGCTTCGGGTGGCGAGGCAATTATGACCCATCGCTTCACAGAGTATCAACCGCACAAAGGCGAAATTCCGGGTCGTCAAAAAGGGTCATTAATTTCGATGGAAAACGGTAAGGCTATTCCTTATTCTATCTCAAATTTGCAAGAACGTGGAACTTTCTTCATTGAGCCGAACCAAGATATTTATGAAGGCCAGGTAGTTGGTGAAAACGCTCGACCAGGTGATATGACCATCAACTTAACTAAGACTAAAAAATTGACAAACATGCGCTCTTCTGGTGCAGATGCCAAGTTAAAGTTGACACCGCCTCTTCGATTTACATTGGAAGAAGCATTAGAATATATACAAGGAGATGAATATGTAGAAGTAACTCCAGAGAACATTCGCATCCGTAAAGTCTTTTTAAAAGAACATGAACGCAAGCGCTCTAAAAATAGCGCATTAGCTGGATCGAATGTGTAGTCATAATGCGAACTCAGGCATTGTTACCTGCTTAGTAAGCAAATCTAACTACCTTTATTTTCAAGGTAGTTAGATTTAATTTTATTGTTTACTCAATACATTTTAATACACTAAAAACACTACGACTTTATGGTACGAATAATAGCTGCTGCCACTTTATAAGGGTTGGCTGCTGAGTTTGGACGGCGATCTTCCAACCAGCCATTCCAACCATTTTCTACCGTTGCAATTGGAATACGAATGGATGCCCCACGATCAGAAATACCATAAGAAAACTTATCAATGGCTTGCGTTTCGTGCAGACCAGTTAAGCGCAAGTGATTGTCGTGTCCATAATTTGCAATACAATCGGCTATGGATTCTGGTGTGCTAAATTTTTGGCAAATTTGATCGTAAATAGCTTTATCTCCAGCCGTTCTGAGCAAGCTGTTTGAGAAGTTAGCGTGCATTCCTGAGCCATTCCAATCTCCACTAATTGGTTTACAGTTAAAATCTACATAGATGCCATATTTTTCAGCAACACGCTCTAACATATATCTTGCCACCCAAATCTGGTCACCTGCTGATTTAGCACCTTTTGAAAAAATCTGAAATTCCCATTGCCCAGCAGCTACTTCTGCATTGATTCCCTCAATATTCAAGCCTGCATCAATACAAAAGTCCAAATGCTCCTCCACAATATCGCGACCATAGGCACGCTTAGCACCTACCCCACAATAGTAAGGTCCTTGAGGAGCTGGATAGCCGCCAGCCGGAAAACCTAGTGGCAGACCAGTTTCTTCATCACTCAAAAAATATTCCTGCTCGAAGCCAAACCAAAAATCATTATCATCATCTGAAATAGTGGCGCGCGCGTTTGATTCATGTGCTGTTCCATCTGCATTCAACACTTCAGTCATCACCAAATAAGCATTTTCGCGTGCTGGATCAGGACAAATAAACACTGGCTTCAAAAGACAATCTGATGAGCCCCCCTCTGCTTGCTGCGTTGAACTACCATCGAATGACCAGATTGGACACTCCTCTAATTTGCCAGTGAACTTACTACTATCCACCAATTTCGTTTTGCTACGTAATAGTTGCATCGGCTTATAACCATCTAGCCAGATGTACTCTAATTTTACTTTAGACATTGTTTAAAACTGTTTAATTATTATGTAATACGTGCTTCACTCAAAAAACCACAAAGCTACTGAAAATAATAGCAAAGTAAATCATTGATTGTCTTTAGATTCTGAGATTATATAGTAATCTACCTCCTTGAATCTTAGCTCAAGGAGATAGTTAAAGTACTTTTGTAAATCACCTTTTTGTAACCTATTCTAGCTTTTCTGCTGACTTTATAAAATTATTTAAAATGAATAAACTACAGCTAATAAAAATGAGGCTAAAGCGTTATTTGCTTCAAGTGAAGTATTTTCAAATACATCTTCTGAAGCACTATCTTCGATAAAGCAGGAAACAAACACTGTTTTCTGATACTTTTGAGCAATGAACGCTCGGAAAATAATTGCCACTATGACGAGCGTCTTAGTTTTTATTAGTAATAAAGTCCATCGATAAACAGCTATTTAAGCTCTTTGATAGAAGAAATTTATTAGCTTATTGCCAAAAGTGCGATGGATATAAGTCTTGAATATTACAACCATGCACCACTCACAACGAAGCACATCTCCTATTTCAAAACAGGTAATCAGCTCTATATCAATCATCAAAATAACAGTCAGTTGATTCTTTACATTCCGTAAGCATGCATGCCATGCTCGGCCATATCCAAACCTTCTATTTCTTCAGCTTCGCTTATACGCAAGCCTACTGTAACTTTCAATATAAGTCCAAAGATTAAGGAAAATACTACCGTGAACGCAATCACTGCAGATGCACCAAGTAATTGAGTACCAAAACTAAAATCACCTTGCCCAAAGATGCCCACAGCTAGTGTTCCCCAGATACCGCATACCAAATGAACAGAAGTTGCTCCAACAGGATCATCTATCTTTAGTCTATCAAACATGACTACAGAGAGCGGAATAATACATCCTGCTATAAAACCTGTAATAATTGCTAAATGTGGCGGTATCACATCCGCACCAGCCGTAATACCAACCAATCCACCTAGCATGCCATTTAGTACCATAGAAAGATCAAGTATTTTAAATAGTATATTGGAAACAATAAATGCGCCAATTGCACCTGCTGCTGCTGCTAGAGATGTAGTTGTAAATACTACTGATACTAATTCTGGATCGCCTGATAAGACAGAGCCTCCGTTGAATCCATACCAACCAAACCACAGTAAGAATACCCCAATAGCAGCCAAGGGCATACTATGTCCCGGTATCGGTTTGCTGCCCGACTTCGTATATTTCCCGATTCTCGGACCGAGTAATATAGCCATCACTAGTGCTGCTGCGCCGCCGCAGGCGTGAACTAAGGTAGAGCCAGCAAAGTCATAAAATCCTGCTTCGTCTAACCAGCCAGCACCCCATTTCCAACTGCCAGTGATTGGATAGCTAATAGCCACTAGTAGCGTAGCAAAAATCAAAAACGGCCCGACTTTAATCCGCTCCGCCACTGCTCCAGAGACGATTGTCGCAGCTGTTGCCGCAAACATAGCTTGGAAGATAAAATCCGTCCAGTAGGTATAGGCTCCTTCCACATATCCAATTGGCGAGTAATCCTCTCCAGGATCAAGAAACGGTCCAGCAAAAGCAAAAAATTTCTGGGAAGCATCCTCCGCAAATCCTGGATACATTAAATTGAATCCTACTATGTAGTAAGTCAAAATTCCGATTGAGATAATCATTGCATTTTTGAATAGGATATTAACCACGTTTTTCTGGCGTACAAATCCTGCTTCAAGCGTCGAAAAGCCTAAGTGCATGACGAATACCATAGCTGTTGCTACGAGCATCCAAGTGTTGTTAGCGGTGAACAAACCATTATTTGCAATCTCTGAAATTGCTTCGATTTGCTCCTTCGTAAATGTTTGTGTAAGTGCTTCGTCCATCATTTACTTACAGTTAAAAGATTAGTTAGACTGTATGGATACTAACTTTACAATCATTTTCAATTAATATTCCGTTGTCTTTTAATTCAAAAGTAATATAATTTATGCTTTAAGCAAATCACCAATAACTAGTTGGACTAGTATCAAATAAGCAAATAAACAATTCTCATTTCTGAAACAGAAGAAAAATTTATATCTGCTTATTTTGAAAGATTTTGTGTGCGTCACAGCTTTGGTTTTCTAAAAAAAACCTTCGTTTGAAGAAATACAATTTTCTTTTTGTTATTGAAAAAATTATCACCTCACTTAGAAATCTTGATGCTTGACGCCCTACTTTTTTTTAAAGAAGCCTTTACCTTTATCTTAAATTCAGGATAAATGAAAATTACGCCTCTTTATGTTAGTCTAATTTTGAGTTTGCTTCTTACTAGCAATAGTATTGCTCAAACAGACACTTTATTTCAGACGCCTGAGGAGGCTCAGATTCTCCTAGAGGACTTGCTACAAAGTACGGAAAGTGATGTAGATTTCGACTTCAACACTATTTTTGAATCCTTAGCTGAATTTGCGGAACATCCTATCAACTTGAATAAGGCAGATGCAACTAGGCTGGCTGAACTGCAGTTGCTTTCAGATATTCAAGTCAATGAACTACTGAGCCACAGGGCTTTGTATGGCGATCTAATTTCGCTGCTAGAGCTGCAGTCTATTCCCTCTTTCGATCAAGAGACGATCCAAACAATTTTGCCCTACGTTACGCTGAATAGTAGCTTGGATGATTATCAAGTACCTATTGCCAATATGTTCATAGAGGGAAAAAACGAATTGTACCTTCGATGGAATAGAACAATACAAGAGCAGCGAGGCTATACAGATAATGTGAGTCCCGAGAGTCGCTTTCTTGGAGATCCCAATCGGTTTTATCTTCGTTACAAACACAGCTATGAAAATAAATTAAGCTACGGCATTACAGCGGAGAAAGATGCCGGAGAGGCATTTTTTCAGGGAGTCAATAAAAATGAAGGTTTTGACTTTTATTCTGCCCATATTTTTTTGAAAAATTATAGTCGAACAATCAAAGCAATTGCACTAGGCGACTATGCTGTAAGTATGGGACAGGGTTTAATAATGCACTCGGGCTATGGCTATGGCAAAAGTAATTTAGTAATGAACATCAAGAAGTCGTCTCCAACTTTACGACCTTATAGTTCGGTAAATGAAGTCGGTTTCCTCAGGGGAGCGGGCGTAACGCTAGGCATTGGCGAAGATATAGAAACAACTGTTTTTGCTTCCTATCGCGCTAGAGATGGCAACGTTATAGAACCCGATACTACGAGCGTTTTCGACGATCAATTAGCAGGTTTTTCTTCGCTTTTAAATGCTGGTTTTCATCGAAATATCAACGAAGTTGAAGACCAAAATGCCATTCAGCAGTTATCATTAGGAGGAAAAATAGTTTACAAAAAAAGAAATTGGCATATTGGCATCAACGCAATATTCGATCAATTTAATCAGCCTTTAATTCGTAATGTACAACCTTATAACCGCTTTTATTTTAGTGGTAAGCAAGTTTTTAATACAAGTCTAGATTATTCTTTCATCTAGCGTAATTTCAACTTTTTTGGAGAGATAGCCACTAGTGATAATGGGGCAATCGCTACGCTAAATGGGCTATTAATTGGGTTAGACCGAAAAATAGATCTAGCTATTTTACATCGTTATTATCCTTTCGACTATGTTGCTTTGAATGGAAATGCTTTTGGTGAAACAACAGGCGTAAGAAATGAAAGTGGACTGTACTTGGGGCTAGTCACTCGACCGCTACCTAAGTGGGAATGGAGTGGTTATTTTGATCTATATGAACATCCTTGGTTGCGCTTTCGCACAGATGCACCATCCAAAGGTTACGATTGGCGAATGCGTCTTCGCTTCTATAAAAAGCGAGATGTAGAAGCTTATTTACAAATTCGCCAAGAGATAAAAGGACAAAACTTCTCTAATAATGAAACCAAATCTGACTTCATTGCTCCTAATAGAGCTTTTCAAGCCCGACTGCATCTATCCAAAAAAGTTACACCCGAATTAGAACTGCGAACGCGCATAGATTGGGGATACACGGACAATGGCAGTGAAACGGAACAGAGCAGGGGCTTTAACATTCTGCAAGACATCATTTATCGTCCTGTCCTATTTCCAGTTTCCTTTACAACTCGCTTTGCCATCTTTGACACCGATGGCTTCAACACTCGTTTCTATCACTATGAAAATAATTTACTTTACACCTTTGCCATCCCAGCTTACTATAATCGTGGCACTCGCTTTTACCTCAATATTCGATATAGAGGTGTTAGAAATCTAACCTTAGAAGCTAGATACGAACAAACTTTCTGGAAGAATCAAGATGGATTTGGAAGTGGTGTAACAAAAATAGAGGGCAACTTACGCTCTGCTATTAGTGCACAAGTGAAATACAAATTCTAGTACGTTATTCCTCCCCTTCTTCTTCTTCTTCTGCGTTATAGTAAGCCTTTTCAAAGGCACGAATATAGTTGATCGTGCTACCTAGACGATCATAGTCAATACTATAATGAATATACTTACCATCTCTTTGAGTAGTAACTACTTTCGCTAAACGTAGAATACGTAAATGTTGAGAAGTGATGGACTGTTCTAGCCCTAGCGTGTTGTAAATTTTATTGACATTGATTTCTTCGTTGCTGTCAATAAAAGCTAGTAACTTTATACGAAGTGGATGTGCTATTGCACGAAGTAGATCAGAAGCTACTTTCAACTTCTTGTTGTTGATTACGGTCTTGGTCTTCATTTTAAACGACTTACTTTTTACTTTGGCAATAATCGCTATTCAGCAAATGTGCTGTAGATAGCTTTTTTTATTATATCTTACTTTGGCTAATGCAAATATCTATTTTTTATTTATTTTTTCAAAATATTTAATACAAATAAGACGAACTGATAACGCAACAAGATTGAGCTCATTTTAGCATCATAGTATTTATGCTAGATACTTAGCTACAATTGGCAGTCTTCTACCCATGCCAAAAGCCTTTGAAGAAACCCTAAGCACTGGGGCGGTTTGATAACGCTTAAACTCATTAATGTTAACCATTTTTAGCACCCGCTTCACTAGTGGAGCATCGAATCCTGCTGCAATGATTTCATTTGGTCCTTTACGCTGCTCAATGTATTGAAACAATATTTGATCGAGTACTTCATAATCGGGCAGACTATCAGAATCTTTTTGATCGGGGCGCAGTTCAGCAGAAGGTGGTTTGTTGATGATATTTTCAGGGATAATTTCATGGTTTTTATTCATGTATCTTGCTAATTCATACACTTCCATTTTGTACAAATCACCAATCACGGAAAGTCCACCACACATATCTCCATAGAGCGTGCCGTAGCCTACTGCCATTTCGCTTTTGTTGGAGGTATTAAGCAAAATATTGCCGAATTTATTAGAGAATGCCATCAGTAGCATTCCTCTTGCACGCGCTTGAATATTCTCTTCTGCCAGCCCAAATTCTGTTGCCCAAAAGTGAGGAGCTAATACTTCCTTGTAAGCATGATAAATGTTTTCAATAGGCACAATGTCGTATTGGATACCTAGATTTTCTGCCAGTTTTCTAGCATCTTGAACAGAGTGATCGGAGGAAAACTGTGAGGGCATCAGTAGAACACGAACGTTGTTCTTTCCCAAAGCTCTTGCGGATAGCACGGCCACCACTGCGGAGTCAATACCTCCCGAAAGCCCTAGAATAACTTTTTTTAAACCCAGCTTATCGAAGTATTCTCTCAAGCCCATCACTAAGGCGTCATGGATAAGTGTTACTTTGTTCTTTGGCTGAGTCTGCTCCCGCCCTCCTTGCATAACAGTCTCTAAATCATATACCTTTAAGGAAGGCTGAAAGTAAGGTAGTTCTTCAAATACTTGTCCATTGGGAGAAAGCACCAATGAGCCACCATCAAATAATACTTCAGTTTGTGCACCATATTGATTGACATAAAACAGGGGAATATGGTACCTTTTCACGTTAGCTTTAGCTATTCGAATGCGCTCTGTACTTTGGGTATATGAAAAAGGAGAAGAAGATATATTTATCATCAAATCTGGTTGGTGAGGCATCATTTCATCCATTGGACAAATAGTATATAAAGGATTTTCATTACCTAAATTCCATATATCTTCACAGATGGTTAAAGCAATTTTTTTACCCTTATAAGTTACCAAACCAAAGCTACGAGCAGGCTCAAAATAGCGATACTCATCAAAAATATCATAAGTGGGTAGTAGTGCTTTATGTTGCACAAATTGAATTGCTCCATCAGCGAGAAAGAAAGCAGCATTGTATAATGGCTTTCCTTGACCGGATTTATTTCTATCCACTGATCCCACTACAATGGCAATTCCCTGAGCCGCTGCCGCCAATCGAGCAACTGTATGCTCTGCTTCCTGAATAAAATCATCGAACTCTAAAAAGTCTCTTGGTGGATAACCAACAGTTGCTAACTCTGCGAAACAAACAATATCAGCTTCCTGGGCTTTTGCCTGAGCAACTGCATCAAGCATTTTTTGTAAGTTACCTTCAAAGTTTCCGATGTGATAGTTCAGTTGTGCAATTGCAATTTTCATGTATCTTTTTTAGACTTTCTTCCGTATTCCCCCTACCCTATCGACTTGTATTAAAGTCATCAATAAAGCTCAACTTAGCAAGCTGATACTTATCTTGAGTAACCATATTTTTCAATCCCATAATAGATTGAACTGGTCCTCGATCCAAGGCTAGATTGATCGCCCAAGCAGGAATATTGCCCCCTGGATCGGATTTTAAGTAGTACTCAACCAGCACTGAACCATCCTGTTGAGGCGTCAGTTCCCAGCGAATTTTCATTTCCTTTATTCTTACAATACCTTTTTGCTCTGGAGTATAACTAGGCTCAGCTACGGAATGGGTAGTTATTTTACCCGTTTCAGGATTTTGATAAATAGTACCATGTGCAATGAAGTCCCTATCCCAAAGCGGCCAAGGAAAGTCCATTACACTATGATAATATAATTCAGCATCTGAGACCTGCTCTTGTAGCGTTGCTTCCGAACAGCTATACACCCATTTTGGGTAGAGTGCTACATCATACAGCAGCGCCATAATGGTTGAAAGCGGGGCATCAATGGTTGTTTTAATTTTTAGTTCCTTGATATTTGAGCCAACAGCATCTCGGTAGTAAACTTGTATATCGTTATTATTCTTTCTTAGTTCCCAGTTGGACTGTGCATTTATTGTGCTAACAAAAGTAAAAATGCAAAAAAGTAAGCTCAGTGATTTCATTATTACAGATTATTTATAGAAACGAACTAATTGTTTATTTGTATATTAGATAGTAAGATAATAGCATGGTCAATTTATGTAACAAGAATAGTAACGTAATATTAGGACTTTTCCTATTTCAACAAGTATCGAACAACCAAATAATTAGTTAGTTGGCTCAATAAACTACTTAATCTATGAAGCAATATCACGATTTACTGCAACACATCATAGCAAACGGAGCAGAAAAAGAAGATCGCACAGGCGTTGGCACAACCAGCGTCTTTGGTTATCAAATGCGATTTGATTTAAGCAAAGGCTTTCCGCTTCTCACCACTAAAAAAATACATTTTAAGTCAATTGTGTATGAGTTGCTATGGTTTTTAAAAGGCGATACCAATGTGAAATACTTGCAACAAAATGGCGTGCGTATTTGGAATGAATGGGCAGATGAAAATGGCGATTTAGGTCCAGTTTATGGCAAACAATGGATCAATTGGGCGGGAAAAGATGGGCAAACCATCAATCAGATTGAGCGCGCCGTTGAAACGATTAAGACCAACCCTAACTCTCGCAGGATCATTGTGAATGCTTGGAATGTAAGTGATATTGCAGATATGGCACTGACGCCCTGCCATGCGCTATTTCAATTTTATGTGGCGAACGGAAGGCTTTCCTGCCAACTTTACCAGCGTTCAGCAGATGTTTTTCTCGGAGTGCCTTTCAATATTGCTTCCTATGCGCTTTTGACGATGATGATCGCACAGGTCTGTGCGTTAAAATTGGGTGATTTTGTACATACTTTTGGAGATGTTCATCTGTACAACAACCATGTAGAGCAAGCCAATTTACAACTTAGTAGAGATTTTAGACCACTGCCACAAGTCAAAATTAATGCTGCTGTAAAAGACATTTTTAGCTTTAAATATGAAGATTTTGAATTGCTAAATTATACGCCTCATCCGACCATTAAAGCAAAAGTAGCCGTATGATTTTCTTATTTCATCAATCTGTATGAGCCTTCTATTAGTAGTAAGTGCATTTGTAGTATGTTTACAGTTGCTCTATGGTGTAGCACTTTTGGCAAATCAAATAAAAAAGTAAGCGTAAATTATTGACAGAGCATCCTTTAATATATACACGCTTCTTGGCTGTTTATTGCACTGCTTGGACTTGCCATAGCGGGTTGGGTAGAACTGCAACTTCTGGATTGAGTTTTCTGAATATCTGTATTAAATCTGTAAACAATTCTTTCTGCTTACGACAGGAACTACTAGCAAACTAAAATACTATGGCAAAAGCGAAAATTTTTAATGACCCCGTTTATGGATTTGTCAGCATTCCTTATGGGATTATTTTCGATCTAATTGAGCATCCTTATTTTCAACGATTGCGCCGTATCAAGCAAGTGAGTCTAACCCATTATGTTTATCCAGGCGCATTACATACTCGCTTTCATCACGCACTTGGTGCGTTTCATTTGATGACGCAGGTTATTGAAGTATTGAGAGGGAAGGATATTGAAATCACAGCGGAAGAAGCCGAAGGTGTATCCATTGCTATTTTACTACATGATATTGGACATGGCCCGTTTTCACATACGCTAGAAAATACGCTTATCAACGTCCGTCATGAAGAAATATCAGAATTATTCATGGAAAAATTGAATGAGGAGTTTGATGGACGATTGAGTTTAGCCATTGAAATATTCAAAAATGAGTACAAGAAAAAATTTCTGCATCAGTTGGTGTCGGGGCAGTTGGATATGGACAGGATGGACTATTTGAATCGAGACAGCTTTTTTACAGGCGTTTCGGAGGGCGTCATTGGTTATGATCGCATTCTAAAAATGCTGAGTGTAAGAGATGGAGAGCTGGTAGTAGAAGAAAAAGGCATCTACTCGATTGAAAAATTCTTGATTGCTAGAAGACTAATGTACTGGCAGGTCTATCTTCATAAAACGGTACTTTCAGCGGAGCAAATGTTGGTTCAAATGCTGAAAAGAGCAAAGGAACTGGCAAAGTCGGGGGCGACCTTTGGTGTATCGCCAAGTTTAAACTTCTTTTTACATCAAGACTTTTCCTTAGCGCATTTTATCAACAATCGGGATCAAGTCTTACATCATTTTGCTTTACTAGATGATATTGACATTGTAGCTGCCGCCAAGCAAATGATAAACCACAAAGACCCCTTGTTGGCTTACTTAGCACAGGGCATCATCCACAGAAAACTATTTAAACTCACTCTACGAAATGACCCCTACGATATAGCTTATGTCAATTTTGTCAAAGACTCTGTTGTAAGAAATACATCGTTTTCTGCAAAAGAAGTAGATTATCTTGTCCTCACTGGTTCTGAATCAAACAATACTTACAGCACCTCAAAGGATGAAATAAACATTCTATTCAAATCGGGTTTAGTGCGCCCAATGTCTGAAAGTTCTGATTACAATGTACAATCCACCCTTATTTCTAAATATTATCTATGCCATCCCAAAGGGATATTGTGATGCTTGGATTTTAGATAGAGCGGCTTTTTTGATAAAAATTACAAGACGCTCGATTACTGCTAACGAAATTACTAAATCAACTAGCCCCATCCTCCCTAAGTGCTTGGATAACAGCTAATACAATAATAATAGCCACTACTGCTAAAGAACTCCATAACCAGATGCCTGTTTCTTGCTTGAACCACCAATTGTAAATGCCTCCGCCTAGTACACCCCCAATAATAGGCCCAATCACTGGAACAGGAGCATAGCCCCAGTCGGAATCACCTTTTCCTTTGATCGGAAGTACAAAATGAGCAATACGCGGTGCTAAATCACGAGCAGGATTAATGGCGTAGCCAGTAGTCCCGCCAAGCGCAATACCAATGGTCATGATTAAAAGCCCTACGATGAGAGGATTTAAGCCTTCCGTAAATTGATTTGCACCAATGAAAAGCAAGCTAAACACGAGTACAAAAGTCCCAATAATTTCACTTATTAAATTTGACCAAAAAGCAGGAACAGCCGGACTTGTAGAAAAAATACCGAGTTTTGTAGCAGCATCTTCTGTCTTGCCCCAATGTGGTAAATAATGCACCCAAACTAGGGCAGCACCCATAAAAGCACCCATCATTTGTGCTAAAATATAAGCCGGTACATCTTCCCAAGGGAATGCTCCTGTTGTGGCTAGCCCAAGCGTTACAGCAGGGTTAAGATGTGCCCCACTTACACCTCCCACCGCATAAACTGCTAGCATGACTGCCATACCCCATCCAACACTTACCATCAGCCAACCTTGATTTTTTGCATAAGATTTGTTGAGGCTACTACCGGCTACTGAGCCAGATCCGAGTAAGATCAGCACCATAGTGCCAATAACTTCTCCAGTGAAAGGTGTCATAAGTTGATTTCGTTTGTTGTGATTTTGATTGATCTGTTTCGCCGAGCAAGATAGAAAAAAATAGAATAGCCATCTAGGAACAATAAGTTATTTTACAGCACAACCGCATCAAAATTAAAGTCTGCCGAAATCGAATAACTCATGGATACGGTTCAGTTTTCGGTAGTGCATTATGCCCTTCAATGCGCTTGGTCAACTCTTCTCTAGTCAAATACACGTAGTTGCTCAACACCGTTTTAAAACCTCTAAATTTGTTGGCTCAATAGATCATTTCTCATTAAAAGCGGCAAAGGAAAAAGACCGCATCAGCACCTCATCAGAAAAGATGTTGAGCATTTTACAAAAATATTATGTAATTTGTCTACTGAAAAATTGATTGTTTAGATTAGATAACTTGACAAAATCGAGAAACCCAAACTAAAGTTTGAAATACCTCTGCTACGGTACTTCAACGTCAGCTCAAACTAAAATGACAGAAAAGAAAACTACACTAGAATTATTATCAAAGGGACACACCGCCGAGGCACTCGACAAGTTGC
>CAYWKD010000020.1:0-36140 GCA_964458705.1 uncultured Saprospiraceae bacterium
TCTTATGAAGCATTCGGGAAGCACTTCGAAGTTTATCCCGTAAAATTTATCATTTCCATATTACTTATCATTTTCGCAAGTATTGACCTAATTCCCTATTTTAATACTTTGCAATTTGGTAAAGACAAATTACCGATTGGCGGAGCGTTAAGCGGTTTCTTTGGCGGACTTTCTGGCAATCAAGGTGCACTCAGAAGTGCCTTTTTAATTAAAGCAGGTCTTTCAAAAGAAGCCTTTGTAGGAACTGCTGTAGTGGTTTCAACATTTGTAGATTTTACCCGATTAAGTATTTATGCGACAAGGTTCACTAAATCAGGACTGACCGACAATTTGACCTTGGTCATTTGTGCAACACTTGCAGGAATTGCAGGAGCATATTTAGGCAACAAGCTATTGAAGAAAGTAACCTTGCGATTTTTACAAGTAACAATAGCAATAATGCTAATCATTATTTCACTTGCTCTAGGAGCAGGACTGATATGACAGACAACCAACACAACAGAAAAAAGGGCAGCAATATGACAGCAACTACCTACAAATGGTGGAGTTGGATTAATAAAAAAATTATCGACAAATAATTAGCTTAACCCATTTACACTTCTTTATGGTAACGGCTTACACTGTTTTCTCTATTAGGATCTATAACAAAAAGGTATATCCATTCGTTGTCTAATAGCATTCTGAGGTGTTCATTTTTTGCTAGAATTTTTTGGATATTTTCTGTTGGGGCTTGTATCATAACCGATAGTCTAAGTGGATGATGGTACATTTTTTTATCTGACTCATACACCGACTGAAGCGGTAAACCCATCTTTAAATCTCCTCCGTTTCCTTGCAATACACCAAACCTCCCAGTGATGTTGTGCGTGATTTTAGATCCTCCACCAAATTTTTCATTATCTACCGTTGAAAAATAATAATGGTTGTTAATCCATTGTGTTACTACCATAGGGCCTTGCATTATTGTCTCCAGAAATACACCTTCTTTATCCAGTTCCCAGTTGTAAGAGTGCAGAAAACAATTACCTTTTAGGTTAATTCCTTTGGTAAGAGAACGTGGCCCGATGACGAACCCAGCATTTTTTGCTAAGCCCCATTCAGGTCTTGTTTCTGACCAGTTGTTCGATTTCTTGTGGGCAGTTGAAATACTATTTTTATTGATTCCTAACCGCTCTGCAGTAGCTGACTCTTGTGCTTTAAGAAAATCTAATTTCAGTTGGGTTAATTTTTCTTTGTGTATATCAGGAACTTCAGAATCAAACACGACTATTTCATCAGTTGTCGTGTTATGTTCCGCTCCAATAAATACGGTATTATCTGGAATATTCAGGTTGTGTTCTTCTTTCAACGCCTTGCGAACATCTGTGAGATTAGCCAATTTGGCAAGCATTCGCGCATTGTGTCTTCCTGGACTTGCCGCACATGCTCCACAGTCAAGACTAGAACCAAATGGATTGTTTGCTGAATGGCTACCGTGTCCCACAAAAAGAACTAAGGGCGAAAACTCCTTCCAACCCAAGAGGTCAAATGCTGATTTTACAATGGCTATTTTTTCTCCTAAGTCAATATCATGATCAACAGTCAGATCGTCATGGCTGTGCTTTATTTTGGGTTCACAATAGTGCTCAAAGGCTTGGCTATTTATTCGATTAGGTTGATAAAGAACTCTTGGTACTAGCGTTCTTGAAAGTAACGAAATTCCGTAAAAAACACCCGATCCTTCCACATAACCAAAGGCAGAGGGAAGCATGTTCTTCAAACGCTTAAAGAAATAATCAGTAAATTTTCTTCTTTCGTTTCTCTCTTGAAAAGTGCTCAGTTGCTGTTCTTTTTTCTCCTGTGCGATCTCTGAAACTCGATAGGCAGAGGGAACAATCGGCGGGCAAGATTTTTTTGCTAAGCCATTTTCTAGGCTTTCGTAATCCATAGCAATTCCAAAAAATCCGGCATAACCGAAGGTTTCATAATTACCCTTTGATTCTATATTTCTTCGAATCAGCTCCGATCGAGTATCTATGCAGAAAACCATTTGTGCATCTGGCACTTTTTGATCTTGAAAAATTTTCCTTTGTTGAAATTGATTTTCTAAGTTCTTGATCAAATTATTTTGCCAGCTTTTTTCCCATGCTTTTAGCCAGATGTACTGAAGTTTGGATGTTTCACTTCGAGATTCCGCCTCAGCATTCGATGGAAGTATTTGGGCTTTAATGTGTTTAGCAAGCCATAGTCGCACGGCGAGGTAATCCGCTAGAGTTATCTTGTAACTTTGCTGCCAAAGCGATTGGGTTTCCTCTCGGTGTTTAATATACCCCGTCCATCCAGGTAATGCAGCCAAATGATGCTCCATTATTTTGAGTTGCTCTTGTTCTGTATAATTCTCTAAGATCTCATTAAGAGCCTGCTCACAAGTTTGTGGAATAGTCGAAAGAGATTCTACATTTATTTCATTATCGTAAATAGCCAGTATTCTCCAAGCCTTGTAAAAGCCATCTTCCTTAAATGGCATTTCCCATTCTGCAAGCCCTTCATCCATAAATGCCATGAGCCATTTCGCCATCAATCGATTCAATTCACTATTGATAGTATGGGTCTTTGTTTTTTTTAGGGAATCGAGTTTTTCAAGATAATGCTCGGGGGATTCGTGCATTCCATGCTCGGCTAACAAAGCCACTATATCCTTTTTATTTATTTCTCCCTGTTCCCATGCTTCCCGAAAAACATAAGTTTCTGGCAACAGATTGCCTCCTGATAATTTTTCTGCCGACTGTATAGCACTTTCAAAGTGCATATTTTCATACCCTGACAATGGATTAGAGGTTACAAAAGAATACAAAGGGTAAGTCTTTCCAACGATCTTAGCGACCTCATAAATACTTTTTATTAAATTATCCTTTATCATTTGACTACATTTTATGAGTGAAGATTGTTTTTTTGTAGGGCTGCGACAAGTTTAAAAGTTTCACATATATCCAAGGTACTTTTCGATAAACGCCCAGCTTCATTATGAAAAAGCCTAATAAGAAAACAACCCCAAAAACGACTTGTAGAACGGATAAAGGTTGTGGCACATCTACCATTGGCATCTCGATCATTAATCGTGTTACCCCATTATATAATAAAGCATAAAGACCTATTCCTAAAGTAAAGAGAATGATCGGAACAATAGTCTTCTGTGCTATGGAAAGGCTTTTTTCTTTTACTATATTATAAGTAACCTGCCCCACTGTTATGGCTACAATGAGGGTAAGAAAAATGCTGCTGTCCGTGTAGCTAGTTTTTTCTGTAAGTAATGCAAAGAAAATTGCTCCTGATATACCAAACAAGAGTACAGCTACTGCTTGAACTGGACTTATTTTAATTTTATGCAGTTTTTGAGGAGCACTATGTACAATCTCTTCACCCGAAGATAGAAATAAGTAGGCTTTGTAAAATCCATGCAAAATCAGATGAACAATAGCCGCATTAAAGAACCCCAGACCGCATTGCATAATCATAAAACCCATTTGTGCAATAGTAGAGCAAGCAAGTTTTTGCTTCACATTCGTCTGAAGTAGTTTCGTGAATTGGGCAATGATGGCAGTAAGACCTCCTAGTATAAAAATAAGCGTTAAGGAATTGGAGGCAATCATAACTGTTGATAATAATGTGAGCAGAATACCAGCACCGTTAACAAAACCAGCGTGCATCAATGCAGATGCGGGAGTAGGCGCAGTCATGGCAGAAAGTAACCAACGGTGAAAAGGATAGATTGCGGATTGTATAATAGCTGCGACAATAATAAAAATGGCTGCTGCCAATACAATATAAGATGGAACAGTTTCTAAATTATTAATAATACCATCTAGAGTAAATTGATTACTTCCAACAGAAAGCATTAATACTCCTGCACTTAAAGAGGTTGCTCCTGCTAGAAAAAACCTTTGGGCAAAATTTGAAGATTCTCTTGCTTCATCCCAATCCGCATCGACCCCAATAAGTTTTGCCATAAAAAAGCCCATCAACAACCAAGAGAGTAATAAAGCAGTGATGTGATTGGACATAACAAAAAGCATTACTGACAGCGTAAAACCCAAAGAGAGGAGTGTAAACCGCTTATGATACTTGAAGCCCTCAAGATAGCTCTTTGAATAGGTGCTCACAATGGCACTAAAAAAAGTTACGGTCATCCAAATAAGAAGGGTAAATCCGTTGATTCTAAAAACATTATTAAAATTCCAGTTTGGTTTTTCGTTCAAGTAAAAGATTAGCAATCCAACAGTACTAAGGAATGTAAGCCACAATAGAGGACTAGCAATTTTTGAAAGTAATGGAATATTAGAAGTTTTGGATTGGATATTTTTATGCTGCGATTGATCTTGATTCATTTCTAAAGCCATAATTTAACAACACATTATGAAATTTTATTAATTCAAAGAGATCATATTTCTATTTCATTATATTAGCCTGTATATAAGTCGGTTAAACCAGTCCAAATCAAAGTAAGAACCCTGTCTATTTTTATTTTTTACACTCTTTTTGCCTTTTTAATATAAAGCCACGGTAACTTTATTTTCTTATTTAAGTTATTGAGTAACCTTATTTAGTGGCTCTTTACTGTATTTATGATTTCTCTCAAAATATTGAAGCCACTCTAATGTGTAATAGTTAATTTTCGGCTTGGTCAAGGATGTAATAAAGTTTGGAGCTTGCGATAGGGTGAACTCCCCGTTCACTAATTGAATTTTATGCTTCTTAATATCCATTTTTCAAGTTTTCCAAATAATTGTGCAAATATTAGAAAACTAATACATTAATTTTTATTTATATTTTTAATGAGAAGCATTAATTAATTTTATGGGTTATGCTTTACATCAATTAAAAGTAGCAACTACTTGGACTATTTTTGTTACAAATCCAAACCATCTACGAACGATTGGTAATTCAATCCACCAAAAGTACCAGAACTCATCAGCAATAAATTTTTATTCTGCCATTTGATATCTCTGAGTGTATTTTGCAAATAGCGACTATCTGTAAAGACTTGAATATTGGGATGTCCAAAAGTGCTAGCTACTTCTGCTTTAGTAATTTTAGGCAAGCGTTTCATGGCTAATGTATGCTCACTAAAATAAACAATTGCTCTATCAGCAGCATTCATAGTATGCTGATATTCAGGCAAAAATGCCTTATTAAGGCTACTAAAAGTATGTAACTCCAAGCAAGCCACTAATGCTCGATCAGGATATTGTGCTTTAAAGGCTTTGATCGTTGCTTCAACTTTGGATGGGGCGTGAGCAAAGTCCAAATAGGCGATAAAACGTTCTTCTTCCCTGAGCAGTTGCAGTCGTCTAGCAGCTCCTTTAAAACTTGGAATGGCCTCGAAGAACTGGGTTTGGCTTACTCCTACAGCTTTGCAAGCATAAAATGCAGCCTTTAGATTTGCAAGATTATGTTTACCAAATATACTCAATGGCACTCTATGACCTTGCTTAGTTATTAGGGACGTTTGTCCGTTTTCTACTTCGGCATCGAAGGCCTGATAAGGAATTAAGGTTAAAGGCAGATTTGTCTTTTGGCTAATCATTCGATTCAAATGTTCATCTGGTTGGAAGTAAATCAATTCACCATTGGGTTGTATCATATCAATGAACTGATCGAATTGGCTCACATAGCCCTCAAAAGTGGGAAAGACATTGATATGATCCCAAGCAATACCTGTAATGATCGCAACGTGTGGAAAATAATGATGAATTTTAGGGCGTAAATCAATTGGGGAGGATAAATATTCATCTCCTTCCATCACCATAATGGGTGCATCCGAAAGTCGTGCCATCAAATCAAAGCCTTCTATTTGTGCACCAACTAAATAATCAAAATCTACTTTATGGTAGCGTAGTACGTGCATTATCATAGAAGTCGTGGTGGTTTTACCATGACTGCCTGCTACAACAATGCGCTTTTTTTCTTTGGCATGTTGATAAATATATTCTGGGTAGGAGTAAATTGGTAAGCCTAGTGCTTTAGCTTTTGCCAATTCAGGATTTTCTTTTCGAGCGTGCATGCCTAAAATGCAAACATCTAATTCATTGGTAATCCGCTCAGGATGCCATCCCATTTCTTTGGGCAGCAAGTCGTACTTCGCCAAGCGATCTCTGGATGGATTGTAAATTTCATCATCCGAGCCAGTTACTTGATGACCGCTCTGATGTAATGCTAAAGCTAGATTGTGCATGACTGCTCCGCCAATAGAAATGAAATGTATTCGCATGTTACTTGATTCCTTTTTCATTAATGATGGTTCTATCTTGGTTTTTATTACCAAAATTTGAACTTTCAACTCGTCTATTCGTAATAATGGAGCAAAATGTATCGTTCAGTTTTTGTTATTATACTTCACGAATCTATTCGAAATGAAAAAGAACCGTAAGCAATCTTTAGTATTTATAGCTTTAATCGCATTAGCAACCTCCTTTACTTCTTGCAATAGAGGTTATGGTTGTCCTAACAATTTCTCTTTAAACGAAACGATTACAGAGGCAGCGAATACTCTATTTGTAGCTATTCTAAAGAAATAGGGCTCAAAGGCACAAAAAGTGCCTTTGAGCACAGATACACTAAATCCTGAGTTAATCCTTGATAAAAGGATAATCTGGCTGTAAGTAATTATCTTCCCAAAGTTCGTGCGCTTCTGGAAAGGGTGATTGCTCAGCAAATTCTACTGCCTCGTCAATTTCTTGTTTGATGTCGTCTTTAATACCTTTGATTTCTGATTCTGTTGCAAAACCATAATCCAAAAGGCGTTGCTCTGTCATTTTCACTGGGTCTAAATCCTTGTAATGATTAACTTCGTCTTTAGTACGATAGCGTGCTGGATCAGAAACGGAATGACCTTTATAGCGATAGGTTCGAATTTCTAAAAAGTAAGGTCCTTTTCCAGAACGAATATGCTTTGAGGCGCGCATTACCGCTTCATGCACAGCTTCTGGTCGCATTCCATCCACTGCTTCGCTTGGCATGTTGTAACTCAAACCCAACTTGTACAGTTCTATCACATTACTTGTTCTATCAACGGATGTTCCCATAGCATAGCCATTGTTTTCGCAGACATATAACACAGGCACACTCCATGTCATCGCCATATTGAAGGCTTCATGCAGTGCTCCTTGTCGGGCAGCACCATCACCAAACATTGTTACGCAGAGATTATCTGTTCCTTTATATTTTTCTGCAAATGCAATCCCTGTACCAATTGGAATCTGCGCTCCTACGATACCATTACCTCCAAAGTACTTATTTTCCTTATTAAAAAAGTGCATTGAACCACCTTTCCCTTTTACAATACCTGTACGCTTCCCCATTAACTCTGCCATTGCTTGCTTCGTCGTTACACCTCTACCAATGGAAGTACCATGTTGGCGATATGCCGTTACGATGCCATCTCCTTTTTTCAACGCAGACTCCATACCCGCAGTGATCGCTTCTTGACCAATGTAAACGTGTAGGAAGCCTCGAATTTTTTGTTTTCCATAGAGTTGTAAAGCCTTCTCTTCAAACTTTCTGATGCGTAGCATGGTTGTGTACCACTCATGATAGGTCGCCTTATCGTACTTTGGCTGACCATTATCGTCTGTATAGGTTTTCTTTATTTCAACAACCTGATCCATATTCTTAGTTTTAGCCCTTAAAAATCATCCGTAAAGATAAGTCAAGAAAATCACAAAAGGAATCTTTACGTATAAGATCATAACCTTGTATTGATGACATTGTTGTACAATGCTCCAAATGTATAATTAATGCCAACGTTCATACCAGATTCAAAATTAGTAGCTGCTTGGCGGACAGAAAGCGCAATGTCCTCTAGTGTTGCCTCTCCCTTAGCTAAAGAAATTTGATCGTTGATAATTTCATAGTTTCCTCCAAACTGTACAGAAAGCCCTTTAAAAACTCGAAAAGATAGATTTCCATTAAAAGAAACTCTGTTTTTACTCCAATCGTCCAAGTAATTAGAGCCTGAAATACCAGCGAAAACACTTCCCCATGGACGACGCATCCTCAGATCAATATCAAGCATGTGGCGATATAGCCCTTCTTCTAGCTGCCCATAAATTGTTTCTTCCAAATAGTCCTGCTTTACATACCCTATGCGATAAGCTACGGTGAATTCTCTTGAAGGGACATCATCGTAGGAAAAAAAGCTATACTCTAGTGCAGGTGCTAGCCAAAGGCTGCTCTCTAGGTTTCTAAAATTATCGATGTAATAGCTACTAAATAAACCAGCGGAGATATTATTATTTACGCTTTTCACAGTCGAAATGGCGTTGTAGTTTCTTTTACGGATGGAGGTTACGGTCTCATCGTTAGTTGTTATGTTCTGTTCGATGTAGTGAAAAAAGGATCGAATGCGCGTGCGCCACTCCGGCGACACATTATCAATATCAAGGTTAAATCTAAATTCTGTCTTTTTTCTTGCAGCTTCACTATCAAATTCAAATCTGCCTCCCAATTCGTAAATAAAGTTGCTCCAAAATGTTGAGGCTGGTAATGTCTGAGCACTACTTTGTCGCTTTTCAATATTTACTTCCATGCTTTCCGCTAAAGTTGTCTTAACCAAAAATGGAACTAAACCTATTTTTATCTTACTGATAATAAGTTCATTGAGCTCTAGGCTAGTCATTTGTGGTTCAGATACGAAACTAAACGACACTTTTTCTCCTTCCCATTTGTCTTGCCCGATCAATTCGATATTATATTGTCTCGCTCCTGTTGGTAAAAATTGCTGAGTTAAAAAAACATGAACATCACTTCTCAAGGCATCTACTGCGAAGTTGAGGTAATCCATCTCCCGCTTCATCTGATTTTCGTTGCAAAAGCTACAATCTAAAAAGACGGTGATCTCTTCTGCTGGATCGCCACTAGCAATCAATGAATAATTTAAAGACAATGTAATTAGAAGGATAAGTAGGTATTTCATTCGTGGTAAATCGTTTTTCATGAAGAATTTTAGATAAGCAGTCCAACAAAAATAAAAAGAAATGATGGGCTTTGTTCAATTATGAACGTTTTTTGTTTAGTATTTAACGCTTTCAGCACCAGTTATCATTTTTTGTATGTAGAATTTTGAAGGTGTCTTTTCATACTTGCTCACTCCTAACTTCAACCTTCTCATGATCGTTCTTTTAATAATTCTTTACATCCACTTACCTTAGCCTTAAAATCAGCTTAATCTATGCAACAATTTGATACCAACACCAAAATAGGTATTTTAGGAGGAGGACAATTAGGAAAAATGCTAATTCATGCGGGATTGCCTTGGCATCAACCGATTTACGTCTTGGAAAAAGAGTTGCATTTCCCAGCGGTGCCTTATGCAACTCGATATGTGAGAGGAGATTTTAAAAACTATTCAGATGTATATTCCTTTGGAAAACAAGTAGATGTATTGACGATTGAAATTGAACATGTGAATACAGCAGCTTTGCATCAGCTAAAGAAAGAAGGCCTGACTGTCCATCCTGACCCTGAAAAATTGGCTATTATCAAAGATAAAGGATTACAAAAACAATTTTATCAAGCACATCATTTACCGACCCCTCCTTTCCAGCTTTTTGAAAATAAAGCATCCATCGAAGAGGCAATCAAATCCAAGACGCTTGGATACCCATTTGTTCAAAAAACAAGAACAGCGGGCTATGACGGAAAAGGAGTAAAAGTCATTCACCATGAAAAAGATGTTTTGTTTGATACTGCAAGTGTTGTGGAGCCATTAGTGAATATTGATAAGGAAATTGCTGTAATAGTAGCTAGAAATGAGCAAGGAGAAATTGCTGCTTTCCCCGCTGTAGAAATGGCATTTAACCCTGTTGCTAACCTTGTCGAGATGTTAGTTTGTCCAGCTAGAATTAGCTCCGAAATTGCAGCGCAGGCAGAAGCCTTGGCTAAATCTGTCATCGCACAATTTTCTATTTGTGGCTTACTAGCAGTAGAATTATTTTTGACCACGCAAGGCGATTTGCTTATTAATGAAGTTGCACCACGTCCACACAATAGTGGACATCAAACGATTGAAAGTGCTTATACCTCCCAATACGAGCAACATCTTCGAGCAATTTTGGACTTCCCCCTAGGTAGCACCAAGCTAAAAACGCCTTCTGTAATGGTCAACCTATTGGGAGCGGAGGGTCATTACGGAACAGCACATTATAAAGGTCTTAAAGAATGCTTGGCAATGGATGGAGTGCATTTGCATCTGTATGGCAAAACTTTCACACAGCCTTTCCGAAAAATGGGACACGCTACTGTTACAGCAGATGATATAGCAACAGCAATTGAAAAAGCCAATATTGTGAAGGAAACATTAAAAGTGGTCAGTAAATAAGGCTTATATTTGCGAAGGCAAATAATATTTAATTCGCTATTACGTATGCAAATATGACGCAAACAATTGCTTTAGGCACTTACAAAATCTACATTGGAGACATTTGGGGAACTTGGCAAACATTCGTTCAAGAACGGAGCTATTCCAAGTTAGTCATCATCGTAGATGAAAATACGATGAGGCACTGCTTTCCCATTTTTGCAGCAAACACCCCTAACATGCCGGGTGGCACTATTCAAATTCTATCGGGAGAAGAAAACAAACATATTGGTACTTGTCAAGGTATATGGAAATCTATGATAAATGCTAATATTGACCGAAATGCACTCGTTGTCAATCTGGGTGGTGGTGTTATTGGTGATATGGGTGGCTTCTGTGCTAGTACTTACAAACGAGGTATTGATTTTGTACAATTTCCAACAACATTACTCTCGCAGGTGGATGCATCAATTGGCGGAAAATTGGGTATAGATTTCAATCACATCAAAAACAGCATTGGTGTATTTAATGATCCTCAAGCCGTATTTATTGCAACGGAATTTCTGAATACGCTCTCCGCAAGAGAAGTGAGAAGTGGGTTTGCAGAAATTATTAAGCACAGCCTGATTCAAGATGTGATCCAGTGGAAGGCGATTCAAGGAATTCAGAATGCAAAATCAGTAGATTGGTCAAAATATCTACCCGACTCGTTGATGATAAAAAAGCGCATTGTAGAAGAAGACCCTTTTGAGAGAGGACTAAGAAAAGCACTCAACTTTGGGCACACCATTGGTCATGCAGTAGAGAGTTACTTTTTGGCGACGGAACGTCCACTACTACACGGAGAAGCAATTGCAATTGGAATGATCTGCGAGGCATATTTGTCGCATAAGCAAGTTGGATTATCCATGCTTGAATTAGATAAAATCTGTAACTTTATACTTGATACTTACAATTTGATAAGTATCCCTAAAAGTTCGTTCGACGAACTTTTGGATATAATGCAAAAGGATAAAAAAAACGAAAACGATAACATCAATTTTTCTTTGATTCCAGCGATTGGTCAAGTAAAAGTCAATCAGACTAGTCAGCCTCTGGAAGTCACAGAAAGTTTAAACTTTTACAATAAAAAAATAGAGAGAAGAAGGTATTTGTTTGCATAAAACAAACCTTGTTGGAAGAGAGAGACCACAACTCATTGTTTATCTCTGTTCTTTCAATACGGATATTGATTGTAACTAAATTGATTTTATGATTAAGCACTCTCTCCTTTAAATACAGAGATATGTCAGAACAAAAAGTAAAAGATATTCGTCAAGAGCGCAAGCAGTTATACAAGAAGACGATGCGTTGGCTCTGGATACTGGTGGGCGTTGGAGTATTAAGCCTTATTATTTTCTTTCTCGCACTCTCTCGCTCTGATTTACCCTCACTGAAAGAGTTGGAAAACCCTAAGAGTGAGGTGGCGTCTCAAATATATGGCGATAATATGGAAGTAATTGGCCGCTACTACATAGAGAATCGAGTGCCAATATCTTATCAGCAACTTTCCAAACACGTCGCCAATGCACTAGTTGCCACCGAAGATGAGCGATATTTTAAACACGCTGGTATTGACTTTGAAGCACTGGGGCGGGTGCTATTCAAAAGTTTGGTGCTAGGGCAAGATGCCGGTGGTGGTAGCACGATTACGCAGCAGTTAGCTAAGTTACTTTTCACAGGGACGCCAGCCTCAGGTCTGGAGCGTGCTTTGCAGAAGTTCAAAGAATGGATTATAGCGTTACGATTGGAACGAAGCTACACTAAAGAAGAAATTATTGCTATGTATCTCAATAAATTTGACTTCATCTACGATGCTGATGGAATTAAAGCAGCAGCAGAAATTTATTTTGGAAAAGACCAAAAAGACTTAAATGTAGAAGAAGCTGCTATGCTTGTTGGGATGCTAAAAAATCCATCGCTTTACAACCCAAAGCGTTTTCCTGAACGTGCGAAGCTACGCCGCGATGTAGTACTTTTTCAGATGAGAAAAAATGGTATTCTTTCAGACGAAAAGTACGAATACTACAAGTCCAAACCAGTGGATATGAGCAACTTTAAGCGTTCTACGCAGAGCGAAGGTCTAGCTCCCTATTTTCGAGCCGAGCTAGCTAAAGATATCCGAAGTATACTAGCACAACGTTCAGAAGTGGATGGCAGAGACTATGATATTTATAGAGATGGGCTAAAAATATACACTACCATTGATCCCGATCTGCAAAGAATGGCAGAAAAAGCAATGGTGAAACACATGAAAAAACTACAGCAAGATTTATTCTTAACATGGAAGCAACAGGGAGCAGACCCGTGGAAGTCAAGAGCAAACGATGAAATTGATCCAGATAAAAAGCTAAGAAATGCAAGCCTTGATCGTTTGATTGGTGAATCAGACCGTTATCAACGAATAAGAGATCAATATTTGGGGGAAGTTGAAGCAAAACTAGAAACTGAAATAGGAGAGATATGGCTTCGTGATGCAGATATTAAGAGAATATTCCGAGAGACAAACGAAACGGGGTACTTGACTAAGTTGCAACAACAAAAGTACATCAGCTCAGATATGGCAGTGGCTTATCGAAAAGTGATGAGAAGCCCACACTTTAAAGAATTGCGCTCCCAGTGGAATAAGCTGCAAGCAACTGTTAAAGTAGATTTCACCAAGCCTGTGGATATGACCGTTTTTGCTTACAACGACGAAATGAAAACCGACACAGTAATGACTCCGCTGGACTCTATTAAGTATCATCGGATGATGTTGCAAATCGGTTCATTAGCAGTTGATCCTTTCACAGGCGAGATCAAGGCATGGGTTGGTGGCGTTAACCATGAGTGGTTCAAGTTTGATCATGTTCGCTCTCGTAGGCAAGTAGGTTCTACCTTCAAGCCGTTTGTATATGCCACAGCTATCTCAAGACAAGGCTTTTCACCATGTTTTAAAGTCGATGATATGCCGTACACCATCAATCCTGGTGAAAGCAACTTCGACCTCATCAAAGAATGGGCACCCAGCAATTCTAGTGGCAAATGGACTTATGAACCTTACACCCTAAAGGATGCTCTGCGAACATCAAAGAACTCTGTAACCGTTTATTTGCTCAAGCAGATTGGCTCAGTAGAACCTGTCATCAATATGATGGATGGTATGGGAATAGAAAAAGAAAGCAAATATGCCAATGGTCGCTACATTATACCTAGAGTGCCTTCTATTGTGCTAGGCGCAGCTGACCTAGAGGTATGGGAAATGGCAGGAGCCTACACGACTTTTGCGAACAATGGGTTTCATAGTGAGCCTTATCATATCAGAAAAATCGAAGACAAAAATGGGAGAGTATTATTCGAGCAAATCCCTCAACAAAGTTTAGCATTGAAGCCAGAATATAATTATGTCATGCTAGAGTTGTTGAAGTATGTCAATTCGCGGTGGGGAGGTTTTAATTCTATCAAAACCAAGCATGGTGGTAAAACTGGTACAACTAATAGCTATGTGGATGGTTGGTATATGGGCTTAACACCAAACTTAGTTGTTGGAACATGGGTTGGTGGGGAAGATCGCTGGGTGCGATTCACGAGTATTGCTAGAGGGCAAGGAGGATACATGGCTCGACCTTTCTTTAGAGACTTAATTTATGAAATAGAAAATAATCCGAACTACGAGTGGGATAGAAGTGCCGACTTCAAACGACCTAGTGGAGATATTGGAATTGAACTAAACTGTGAAACCTATGAACAATTAAATAACACAGGCGGTTTTGACGAGAATAATGATCCGTTCTTTGATGATGAATTCGGTGATGAACTCAACCTCAAGGAGGATTCAACTAAAATAGATTTCTAAATTTTATTGGTCATTGCTAAAGTTCACTAACAAATGACCTTTGATAAACAACTAACAAATGAAACCTTTTCAAATAAATCTTATCAATGGTATTGTGCTAATAGCCATGGGCTTATGGGGTTATTTAGGCTCTGCCGATCCTTCTCCCACTGCATTGATTCCTGTTGGATTTGGGGCTATTTTTCTCATTGCAACGCCCTTGTTCAAAAGAGGCAATAAGGTAGTAGTTCACATTATTGTATTACTCACGCTGTTACTCATTATTGCTCTTTTCATGCCACTCAAAGGTCGAATAGCAGCCGAAGATAGCATAGGTATCATTAGAGTAGCAAGTATGGTTGCGGTATCTGTTGTTGCTATGGTAATTTACATCAAAAGTTTCATTGATGCTAGGAAGGCAAGGGGTTAATTCCCAAATATCGAATGTTAACAATCAAATGTGATTAACTATTCCACGACAAAGGTGAAGCAGTTAATCACATTTTTTCTAGTGTTGGCACATAATGTGCGTAATCTGTATTGGCTAAATACTTAATAACCTGCTGCTTATTAGAAATCATGTTTTCTAACTTAGAAGGGGTTACCCTCCTGAGTGATGTATCGGGTTTGACCGCTTCAATATTCAAATAATCGGATATATGTTTAATAGTTAATTCGTGTTGAATTACCTCTTTTAAATTATCTTCATAGGTCAGAAATAAATGCGGAATATCTGCAATCATTTCTTTTTCAAACTTATCAAGAATATCAACCTCCTTCAAAAAATGATGGAATATTTTAGGATCCATCTCAAATCGTTCTATCTGCCTCTGCTCACTGCCCTCCTTGTTGTGCCAAGTACCTCTGTAAAAAGCGTAGATTATTGAAAGTGCTTGCTTGACTTTGTTCCCGCGCGTCAGATAAATCAACTTATAGTTTTCCTTTTGTATTAGTTGTTCAAAGAACGCTTTCTTATCTTTTACACCTGTTTGAACATTGAGCAACTGATAGGAAAGTAATTTCCAGCCATATACAGGTTTTTCTGATTGTTGCTCAAAACTGCGAACTAAAGGAAGAGGAAATGCTACTCGGCGCTTCAGCAGTTCAAGATCACACTGTATCAAAGGATTAGAATTGAGTAAATCAACCAGTAGGGTACTTCCTGAACGACCAGAAGTAAAAATCACAAATTTGGAGTCAGGCGAATTTTTAACTGCTGGCAATTGTTTAATCCGATTCCAAAATTCAAGTGGATAGCCAGCATAATAAGATGCTATGTGGTAGCGCCATGTGCCTTTCCTGTAGTTTCGTTTGAATCGTCTTGCTGCTGCTGTCTTATTCACCATAATTTTTCTGCCAACTTTAAATATCTACACATATATTTAATACTAATGTGTGTAAATGATGTTTCATTTACAGCAATGCAAATTTACAATATTAGCCCAATTGCACTAAAATAGCAGGAAAAAGACAATTTAAAGGGCATCGTTTCAATTATCCAAGTATGTACTGAGCAACTATTTGTGCCTAAAACAGAAATACCAACTGAGCCAAGCAAAGAATGTCATAATAGCACAATAAATAGGAACGCAAATATTATTAACGCTATGAAAATAGAATTCTGATTCAAAGAATTTTAACAAAAAAAAATATCCTGAAACGGCACTTCACCTACTAATAAAATCAGCTCTTTTCACAAGCTCAAAACAGAGCACAACTCACTCATTTTTCATTACTTATACACTTTTCACAGAATTAAAAATAAGTTTACATTGACTTCATATTACGAGTGTATGTTTGCAATTAATTATAATAGTTTTAACTAATAACGCAAACTAGTTTTATGAAAATGATTAGTCTTAACCAATTATTGGCTTTAGCCATTATGGTCATGCTGTTACCATTTGGTGTAATGGCGCAAGGGGTAACTACTTCTTCTATGAGTGGACGCATAGCTGGCGACAACGGAGAAGCGCTTATCGGAGCTAGTATCCTAGCTGTTCATACACCTTCTGGTACTTCCTATGGAGTAGCTGCTAATGAAGAGGGTTACTATCGCATCGCAAGTATGCGCGTTGGTGGACCTTATAAAGTAACAGTTTCTTATGTAGGGTACAACGAAGTCTCTTTAGATGGTATATTCCTTCGACTTGGAGAGTCTTTCCGCCGAGACTTTGGATTAGAAGAAGGTGGAATTGAGCTAGAGACTGTTCAAGTAACAGCACAGCAAGGTACAGTAGGTAGCAACTCGGGTGCAAGTACTCAAATCAGTACGGAAGACATCGAAAACGTACCTACTCTAAGCAGAAGTTTGAATGATTATTTACGACTTACGCCACAGGCAAGTGGGTCTTCCTTTGCTGGAGTAAACAATCGTTATAACTCCATTTACGTTGATGGTGCTGTAAATAACGATGTATTTGGTTTATCAAGCAATGGTACTAATGGTGGGCAAACTGGTATTGCTCCTTTTTCTATTGACATTATCGACCAATTGCAGGTTGTACTTTCACCTTATGATGTAACCTATGGTGGTTTTGCAGGTGGTGGTGTAAACGCCGTAACTAAATCTGGTACTAACGAATTTAAAGGTACAGCTTACTATTTCTTGCAAAATGAAGACTTAGTAGGTAAAACGAACGAGAGTCTTACAAATAGAACAGGTAGTGAGCGAGAGGGCGTTGATGATTTTACTGAAACACTATATGGTGCTTCTATAAGTGGACCAATCGTTAAGGATAAGGTATTCTTTTTCGCAAATGCAGAAATTCGTGCTGATGAAACGCCTTCTCCTTTTGATTTTGGGCAGTATGAAGGTAATGCTACGCAGCAAGACCTTGAGGCACTACGTCAGTCAATAATCAGCCAGTATGGCTACGATCCAGGAACATTTGGCGACGTAACGGACAACTTAGATGGATTAGCGCTTTTTGGTAAATTGGATATTAATTTAAACAATAATAACCGCTTGACGCTACGCCACAACTATACCAAAGCAGAGAACACGAATCGTAACTCAGGTAGCTCCCGTACGATTAACTTCTCTAATAATGGTGTATTCTTCCCTAGCACAACGAATTCGTCGGCGCTAGAGTTGAACTCTACTTTTGCAGACAATCGCTTCAGTAATAACTTGATCCTTGGTTTCACTGCTGTGCGTGACGACCGAGATCCTATTGGAGGGGATTTCCCTTACCTACTTATTGCGGATGGTAATAGTACAATTAGAATTGGTTCTGAGCAGTTTTCTACGGCTAATGCACTAGATCAAGATATCTTCACGCTTACAGATAACTTTAAGATTTACAATAATAACCATACAGTTACTATTGGTACACACAACGAGTTTTACAGTATCTACAACCTATTTATTCGTCAGAACTATGGTGTGTATGAGTACAACAGCATTGATGACTTCTTGAAAGATAGCGGTGCTGCTGAGTACGACCGTTCTTATTCTCTAGTGGATAATATTACTGGTGATGGCTCTGCAGCTGCGGCTGAGTTTAATGCAATGCAGTTAGGTCTTTATGTGCAAGACGAGTGGGCAGTTACCCCTAAGTTTACTTTAACTGGTGGTTTGCGTTTTGATCTACCGATCATTACTTCTGATCCCGCAGTACACCCAACTTTTAATTCAGAGACCTTACCTGCTGTACAAGCAGTTTACGATGTAGCAGACGATATAACTGGTGGACAAGCACCAGATGGTCAACTAATGATTTCTCCTCGTTTAGGATTTAACTATGACCTACAGAACAAAAGCAATACTACATTGCGCGGTGGTCTTGGTGTCTTCACTAGCCGTATTCCATTTGTATGGCCAGGAGCTATGTTTAACAACAATGGTGTATCAATAGGTGGTGTGGATCAAGGTGATATAAATGGTTCGATTGGCTTTATTCCAGGTATTCAAGATCAGTATGTTAATGAGAACTTCAGTGTACCATCTGGTCAGGTTGACCTTTTCACAGAAGACTTTAAGTACCCACAGGTGTTACGTGGTAACTTGGCAGTTGATACAGAGCTACCGGGTGGTATTTTAGCTACACTTGAAGGAGTTTACACTAAAACGCTTAACAACATAGTTTACACAAATGTGAACAGCGACCCTACAGTTGACTTCAGATGGACTAATACAGGTTCAGATGATCGTTCAGTATTTGTGCGAGAAGATGTTGACCCACGTTACAGTGCTATTTACGTGGCTTCTAATACAAGCGAAGGATATACTTATAACTTGACAGCATCGCTTGCTAAGCGTTTTGACTTTGGTTTAACTGCTAACGTATCTTATACATACGGTGATGCAGAAGCAGTTAATGAAGGTACTTCTTCACAGAACTCTTCACAGTGGCGAGGACAAGTCAATTTTAATGGACGAAACAATCCTTTGCTTGGTCGATCTGATTTCGCACTTGGACATCGTGTCCTTGGCACATTGAATTATACAATAGACTGGAGAAGAAATACAAGAACGTCTATTACGCTACTATATGAAGGCGTGAAAGGTAGTGCTTATTCTTACGTCATTGGGGGTCGTAATGCAAGAAACACCAACAATGAAACAGGTAGCACTAGTGCAAATAGAAGTTTGATTTACATTCCAGCTAATCAGAATGAGATTACTTTGGTAGAAAAAGACGGTTTATCGCCACAACAACAGTGGAATCTTCTTAATGATTTCATCGAAGATGATACCTATTTGAGTGAAAATAGAGGTGGCTATGCAGAGAAAAACAGTAACTTCTTACCATTTACTAGCTTACTTGATCTTTCTGTACGTCAAGATGCCGGTTTAAATCTTGCTGGTAAGAATCACAGATTACAGTTTAGCTTGGATGTTATCAATCTAGCAAACTTCATCAACCCTGAGTGGGGTGTTCGTTATAATGTACCTGGTAGCGGTAACTACTACGAGTTGTATAACTTTGAAGGATATGCTGCTGATGGTACTACACCGACTTTCTCTTACACAAACGAGGATTTAGGAGAAGATGCACTCAATATTAATAACTTCAGCTCTCGCTGGCGTATGCGTTTAGGAGTTCGTTATATCTTTAACTAATTGACAAAGTCTTAAACTATTGATTGCAATGGGCAAAACTAGCAAAACTGGTTTTGCCCATTTTTTTTTTGAAAAGACTAATTGCCCATCCTACCTTTGACATTGGGTTAAATTGGTTAAGCATTAAAAAAACAACTTGAAGAAGATTATAATTGCTATTGATGGCTATTCGGCTTGTGGCAAAAGTACGCTTGCGAAGGCTTTGGCTAAAACTTTAGGCTATGCCTATATTGATACTGGAGCAATGTACCGAGCCGTCACATTGTACTTCTTGGCGCAGCAGGTTGATTTAAATATCCCGACAGCCGTCCAATCTGCCTTAAATAATATTACTATTCACTTCGAACTGATTAACGGAAAAAACACTACTTTTCTCAATAGTGAAGATGTGGAATCTAGTATCAGAACAATAGAGGTCTCACAGAAAGTAAGCGAGGTAGCAGCTATCTCAGCGGTGCGAAAAAAGATGGTAGCGCAGCAGCAGCGGATGGGAAAATCAAAAGGTGTCGTTTTAGATGGTAGAGACATCGGAACGGTTGTTTTTCCTGATGCTGAATTGAAGATATTTTTAACCGCCAGCATTGCCGAGCGCACAAGAAGGAGATTTCAAGAACTACAACGAAAAAATAAAGCGATCACTTACAGTGAGGTATTACAAAATTTACAGCATCGAGACCACCTAGATTCCACTAGAGCAGATAGCCCTCTGAAAAAGGCAGCAGATGCTGTAATTATTGATAATACTTACCTCACACCCAATCAACAATTGGAGCAGGCACTAACGATGGCGCAAACAACCGCAGCTTAGGGGCAGCCGCACTTTGCAGCACCGCAGGATTGCAAAAAAAATAAACAAACAATCAATGTCCAGTATAGTAATTGAACCTTCTGCTTCATACCTCTAATTTTTTTCAGATTTTTGCTTCTGATACCAATAAGCGTTGAACCTTTGTTATTAACGCACTTTGCTAAACGGAAGTGCCTTAATGTTCATTGCGTCTGTAATTTTTAAGACGTACCATCCAGTCTTTAATGTGCCCAAGTCTATCGCCCAAGTGTTGTTACCTGCTTGAGCCAACTGTTTTTGTTGCAGAATAATTCTACCTGTTGCATCAACTATTTGTAATTGTATCCAAGCACTTTCAGCCGACCAATAACTCACCTGTGAGGTCTTTTGAACTGGATTAGGAAACAGCTCAATCGCTGGATATTGATCTTGAACAGCGTAAGAGCGGTTGCGAGTAGCTGGCGCACATATAATTTGTACATAGTTTTCCGCTACATCAGCACATCCAGTGGCAACAACAGTAGCATCGAATAAATCGCCTATTTTCAAATTCAACTCCCCTGTGTAAACAGCACCATACACGCGATAAAATCCAATAGAATGAATATCAAAATCATAACTACCCTCAGATAAACCAACAATTACATTTTGCGTATTCGTTACAATGAGCAAAGGATTATCACTTTCCGATACGCCTGAAACTTGAAACTGCAAGCTATCTGCAATACCATCGCCGACAAAGGTAATCACAGAAGTAGCACCATCCGCAGTAGTAATTTTGTCTATGCTAGGTGTTGTTTTATAAACAGAAAGAAAGTTATCAGAAAAACTGTAGCAAGCATCTGCCTCAACTCGATTGGTGAGTGTATCACCAATAGTCAGTGCTAAATTAGCTGCGTAGGAAATACCGTAAATTCGATACTGACCTTCATCGAAGTGCGTAAAATTCTGCAAAATACCATTGGGTAGTGCCAGAATTACATTGGTTGTGTCTGTAACAATATATCGGTAGTCTTGCGAGGAAAGTGAATTATTTCTTAACACAACAATATCTGGTAGATCATCATTCGGGCAAATTGTAATCTCAGCTGCACCTGTAATATCGCTAACACTACCACCATCCACTAATTGGCGTTCCACAATGACTTCATTTTTAGCCCATTCATAGCAGCCTATGGCGATACTGCTAGTACTCAGATTATCTCCAACAGTTAATAGCAAATCCGATTGGTGTGCTATCCCTTGGACAATGAGTACGTTCTTATTGAATTGCCCCAAATCAATCATAGCATCCTGAGTGATTGCTAACACCTCATTCTTTCGATCGGTAACCACGTAGCTGTATTGAGCAGCACTAGCTCCCACCCTATTTAACTCAAAATACTGGCTTGTTCCTAGCGCAGCACAAAGTCCGACAGAACTATTATTTCCATTTACTTCTACTATTCCTGACTCAAGGCGACTTCTAATAATAGTAATATGATTTTCAGAAACTGAAAAACAATCGGTAGATAAGTTACTACTCAACACATTCTGACCAATACGCCCAGTGAAAGTGCCAGTATATTGAACTCCCCAAACCTTAACAATACTCGGACCTATGCGCTCAAAGTTTTGAATATTGCCATTTAAAAGCTGAATAATCACATCATTAGCATCCGTTATTACGAACTTGAAATTTTCTTCTATCTCTTCCATTGCATAAAAACCAATGTAGTCAGCTTGACCATCACCATAGCAAATTGCTATTTGCTCTTCTTGCTGAAAGGTTTGTATGCGGACGGATTTAGCGCGTTTCAGTTCTATTTCAATGGCATTCATAGATAGCTCCTCGCACTGATCTGAAAGTGCTACACGAGTAACGTCTGCTCCAATTTCCGCTACTATATTTCCTGTGTAGGATACGCCCCAAATTCGTAAATTCCCCGTTAAATTACCAGCGATAGAGACGCTATCGCCACTACTAATGGCTATTAAATGATTGTTCTCATCCGTCAATAAGTAAGCGTAATTAGTATTTGCGTCGCTCGTATTTAATACTTTAATCATTCTTGCTGCCTCACTATTACTACAAAATGACAGCGTTTCCTCAAATTCAGAGGTTGCTACCAACGTGGCTGTTGGTGCTTGAACTTGTAGTGTAATGGATTTTTCTGAGATATTAAAGCAGCCTGTCGAAAGCGAACTATCGAATAAATTTTCGCCCACAGTAACGGACAATTCACCCGTGTAAGCAATACCGAAAATATGATATGCTCCAATGGATAAAGAATCAATCGCTAATATATCTTCAGCATAGGTTAAAATCTGATTTGCAGTATCTACTAGAATGTAGCTGTAATAATCACCAATAGCAGATGAATGCTTGAGTGGAATACTACTTGGTGTGTTCGGACAGATAAAAGCTGTTGTTGTACCTTCCATTGTAGTGACCTCTCCTGCGGATGGCTCTGTCCAGTCTATATTTATTATGTTTTCAGATAGTTCGTAACATTCACTGGAATAAATAGTGTTGGCACTCAGCGTATCTCCTACATTCAAATCCAACGTATCTAAATGCGAAATACCCCGCACTTTGAATTGTCCTGTTTCATCTTCAGTCATCAAGAAAAATCCATTTTCAGAAATGGCTCGCAGCACATTGGCTTCATTGATTAGCAGGAACGAATAAGTCAAATCAGGATTAGTGCTGTTGGATGCTACCCAAAATGGTTTTTCCGTAAAAACAGATGGACAGTTATAGGAAGAAGTGCCACCACCTCGAAAAGCAATATTTCCACCAACAGGTGTTATTGAATTGATTTGAACGAAGTTATCCGATAAATCATAGCAGCCTGTTGAAATTGGATTAATAGTAAGCTCATCACCAACCTGAAGTAATAACTCTCCCGTGTATGTAGCAGCATATACTCTTCGAGTAACTCCAAAACTTCGCAACCCAAAAGAGTTGCTGGTTTGAATAGCACTGATAGTGCCGTTGCTATCGGTCAAAATATAAACAATCGCACCTTCCGATTGAGTTTCTGCCAGTACATCCACAACTGATGAGCCACAAATTGTAATGGATGTTGCTCCACCTGATGTTTTGATTTGTCCTATTTCTAACGCATTCTTTATCAAGATAATGCTGTTATTAGAAAGTGTAAAACAATTCTTGGCGATCGTGGCACTGCTCTGGCTATCTCCAATTTTTACCGCTAAGCTATTCGTGTAAGCAACACCAGTTACTTGAAGAATGCCCTGTGGCAGAGTATTTGCATCAAGTTGGTTGATATTTTCTAAAATATTTATGACCAACCCTGTTTCATCTTGAACAATATAAGCATAGTTTGAAGCAATTGTATCTATGGAGTGCTTGAACTCAATAGTTCGCAGCGATTCACAAATAAGCATTGTATCGCGATCACTTCCAATTAAACTAATACTGTTGCTAGGCGGCTGAGTCAGTGCAAGTGTAACAAAATTGCTAGAAAGCGAATAGCAATCACTTGCTAAGTAGCCACTTCTTAATTTTTCGCCTACACGATTGATTAAATCCCCACGATAAGCCATACCATAAATGCGATAGTTAGCTTCCTCTAAACCATTCAGTAACAGTGCCGTATTCGTAGAAAATTGTAATATTACATCGTTATCATCCACTAATAAATAAGCATATTGAGTGCTTGTATCTCCACTGTGTTGGAGAGCAATACGCCCTAGAGTAGGATCATCGGGGCAGAATGAGAGCGAAGTTGCTCCGTTGCTACTTATTACTCCTGCATCAGGAATCGTTTTTCGTACAGCTATAAAATTACTAGAAAGCGTGAAGCAGCTATCCGCAAGCACTGTTCCATCAAGCATTTGCCCTATTGAAACGGTTGAGGTGCCTTCATAAGCTACACCATATACTTTTATCAAATCTTGGTTAGCTCGTTCAAAGTCGATTCGCCCATTTGTGCGTATATCAATTATTAAACCATTTTCATTCGTGAGAATATAGAGATACTGCTCACTATCGGCATCGGTTTGAAACGCTATTTCATCGGTTCTACCGTCACTTGGACAAGTCAGCACCAATGAGGTATCACCTGTTGAAGTGCGTATTTGATGGCTTTGCACACACTGTGCTTGAATCAATAATTGGTTTAAGAACAGAAAGGTTACTAGTGTAATCGTTTCACGGATAAAGTAGCACATATTTATCAGACTTTAATTTATGTTTATGGTAATTACTCTAACTATATTAATTGAGTCATAACGACCCTATTCTTACGATGGAAGGGACTCGCAAGATTCAATATTTATGTAGTTGATATTGTTTTCTTTGGATTTTGGTGATAGAACCTAATCCATAGTGATGCTAGAAAGGGTAGAAAATTTCAGAAACGATTATGGTATGTTGCTAGAGAAAAGTGAAGATATATACCTTTCCTATAGCCTTACAAATGTAAATAAACTATTCAGGATTATTCAAACAATCTTTGTTAATTCCTAAAATGTATTTACTAACTACCTTAATATTTTTTGCAGATGTTGCTCCTTTAAAGCCTGTTATCATTTCATCTTTCATTTGTCTAGCTGCTATTTTTGTCAGTCGTTGAGCAATAGGCAAATACGACCAGTGCCATCGCTCTTCGTTGTAGCCATTTGGTCGAGCCACTCCTTTCGGGGAGTAGGGTTGACAAAAACCAAAGTCAGCAGCGTTGGCAGTCAACCAATCATAGATTTTTTTTCCTTTACCCGTATCAAAATAAGCATTTGTAAAGGCGTTCAAGTCAATGTCCGTTCCCCAGTGATGTCTTGAGGTGCCAGGCATCGAACTAAACCGAAGTATTTTTAAGGCACGTTCTGTGGAGTCGGGCGTAGTAAGTGCTAGATTTTCTCCATTTTCAATTTTTCTTGCCCCCGTCCATTTGGCTTCCCATATTCCTTTCTGAGCGTTAAAATTTCGAGTAGCCGATCGAATGATTAGCTTAACGCTATCCTTCAAAGCCGCATTATACATCTTCTTGAAGGCTTCGTAGGTGTCCTTTCTCAAATACAGACCCTCTCGATCGGCATATTTAGTAGCTATTAAGCTGAAATCGGGATGTTCACTAGGTTCAAATTTACCCATCAGGTAATCTATATCAAACTGAGCCATTGAGCTATCCATGACTACTTTGTTCTTGGCTGTTTGAAGGACTACAGAATCTAAGGATTGATTTGCAATTTTATTATTCGTCTCAACATTAGAACAAGCTAAAGTGAGGCTGATTAATATTAAAAGTAATCTAATCATGGCAAATATTTTTTACGCTAAAACAAATAGCAAAACACAACAATCACTTCACTTCTAGCTTCACTCGCTCCGCTTGTAAAACCGCTTTTGTAGCATCTAAATTGTAATGAACAAAAGCAACTAACTCACAGTTGATGGCGATCCATTCCTCGGGAACTCGAAAACTGAACGATTGCTCAATAAAGGTACCAATAGCAAAGCGTTCGCCGAGCAGCTTTCCGTCAAAAGGGGTAAGCATGAACCTCAAAATGTGGTTGTGCTCGTAGTCTTCTACCAAGCCATCGAAATCGAGTTGAGCATCCACTACACCGTTTTCTAAAAGCATAACGCTCAAAAAAAGAGATTCATTGATCGCTTTATTGAGCAACATAGAAACATCTAGCATCAAATTTCTGGAAGTGCTATCATAGGTTTGGATGAGATTAATAGCTAAACTCGGAGGTTCTTTTAGTATTTCTTCGATTAGTCCTGCCCAGATCGCCTGTCCTTGTTGCAATCGGCCGGCGTTGGAAGGTGCTATTCGATTGACAACCGCAGAAGGATAGCCTAGCGGTTGTCCTAAAAATTCTAGCAATTGATCGCCCGCATCCGTTCTAAAATCATATTTGCTCTCGGGCAGCGGAAAAGCAAAACTGCCAGAGGAATGAATAGAAACGGGAATCAAATTATCGCCAAACCTAGCTTTGAGGTTTTCAATTTCAGCTGCTCCATCAGGGCAATTTGGGCATCTTACTCCCGTAAATTCTTCGATGATGACGTTGCGCTCAACCAATTCTTGAGGTCCTAACGGTGGTATAACAGGTGCATTTTCAGAGCAGGCAATTGTCAGAAAAACAATAGCAAGGAGAAAAACGGCACTTCTCAGCGAATTATTCGCAAAATTTTCAATCCTTATCCGTAGTAAATGATTACAGTAGTTCATTTCTTAAAACTTAAAATCAATCCCAAGACTTGGAAGTATGGGCAACTGATTTACTCTTTCATATCGAACTCGATCAAAAAAGAAAATATTATCTCGATCATACGCATTAGTTATGCTGGCAATCACATCAAGTTTCGTAGTGCGACTAAATTCAAAAGTTCGTTTCAATGATACATCCAAACGGTGATAGTAAGGCAATCTAGCACTGTTGCGCTCATCGGCATATATAATTCCTAAATCTGGATTTTCAGTAAGTACATCCGTTTCTAAGCCCTCTCCAAAATTAAAGTTAGAGTAAAAGCCCTGTGTCGGTGTAAATGGAAATCCTGAACCTAGATTCCATCTAGCACTTGCTTCCCAAAGATTATTAGCCCCAAAATTTTGAGTGATGAGGAAGTTGACATTATGGCGACGATCAAAAACAGTAGGATAAACCTGCTGTCCATCATCTCGCGTTACTTTGCCTAAGGAGTAGGTTGCCCATACATAAGTTTTAGGCGTTTCGTATTTCAAGGACAGATCAAGTCCATAGGCTTCGCCTGTTTCGACAGCAAAATCAGGATCTTGTGCGCTAAGTTTGTTTCGGTTAATATTGATAATTTGAGAAAAGTCTTTAAAGTAAGTCTCCACATTCAAAGTCAAGCGGTTGGATAAATCAACTTCAAAACCTCCGATAGCGTGAGCGGCTTTTTGCAATCGGTCGGCTGTTGGCTCTCTTGTGCCAGGCTCGAAGATAGTTTGCTCTGGACCCGCTAAGAATCCAACAAATAAGTTGACAATATCGCGCTCATTCACAGAGCTCACTAAATTCTGTGAATATAATCCTCCTGCCAACTTAAAGCGTAAGGCATCTGAGAAGTTATATTTGAATCCAAAACGCGGTTCCAATCGCACTTTAGACTGTGAGGCATAGACTTGCAGGCGAACACTGGGCTCAAAAATTATTTTATCCCATTTTTGCTTATATTTTATATATCCTGCTAGTTCAGTTGTAAAATCAGTCTGAGAAATGGTATTGCCTACAAAATTCTTAAACTCAAAATCCGTATTGATACCATTGAACACAAAACCATATTGAATTTCATTGTTTGCTCCAAAAGTAGTGAAGTTCAATCTTGCAAATAGATCAGAAATACTACTCTGTCTAGGGTTGCCATCGGCTTCGACCAATTCAATGCCATAATCAGAAAACCCAACTGTACCATCAATGACTACCGTAGAATTGGGTGGTATGAGCGTGAAATTCGCTCCACCTCCCGTGGTAGTCCAGTCTAAATTGGCAATACCCTCAAAGTTGACTTGATCTTTAAAGTTAAAACCGAATAAATTGAGCTTACTACCATTGCCCGTTTGAAACGACAGTTTTCCATAAATATCGGTAAAGTTGTAAGGTAAACCTGTAGAATCAATGGGAGAATAATTGTAAAAAATATCAGCAGTCTGATCTATGTATGATTGCTTAGCAGTAAACAAAAAGGAAGAACTGCCACCACCATCTGTTTTCAATTTCTTAATCGGTCCTTCTGCTAATATTTTAGATTGAAAAGGATTAACAGCCACTACGCCGCCATACTTTTTCTTATTGCCCTCTCTAGTTTTTATATCTACAATAGCCGAAATTCTACCTCCATATTCCGCATTAAAACCTCCTGTCAAAACATCTACACTGCGAATCGTCTCTGTTTCAAAAACAGAGACGAAACCAATAGAGTGAAATGGATTATAGATGGTCATGCCGTCTAAAAGAATTTTGTTTTGTATGGGAGCACCTCCACGAATGTACAACTGCCCTCCCTGATCGCCCGAAACAATTATACCAGGCAGCACAGGCAGGTACTGAGCAATATCTGCTACACCTCCCGTCGAAGGTAAAGATCGAATTTGTTCTGCTGTTACGGTCAATTTAGAAACTTGCACATCTGAGCGCGCTTGTTCTCTTTGCCCAGATATATCTACTGACGTTAGCTCCACTGCTGCTGCTTGAATATAGACTTGTTGATAAGCTATTCCTCCTTCTTTGAGGGTGACGGCTATGCTTGTACTATCGTAGCCTAAATAAGTAACCACTAAATTATACTCGCCAATGGGTACATTGGTCAAATTAAAGAAGCCATCTAAATCAGTAGTTGTACCTAACATGGTTCCTTCTAGCCTTACATTGCCATAAATAATTGGCTCTCCGCTATCTTGATCGAATACATTTCCTCTCACAGTGCCCGTTTGCGCTAACAATCCAACTGCTCCATTCAAAAGCAGCAATAAACCTAGGAGTGATTTCATATTTTTCTCTTAAATAGATATTTTTTCAATATAACATAAATAATAAAGTTAAATCCCTTGCGTATTTATCAGCCTCAACGTTAATTGATTAATTACAGAAGCTAAGGTAATAAGGTTATCTATAAAATAGCTTATTGTTCTTATTTTAGCACTATATCATCTTTACCTCATTCGTCAATATATTACCTGACTCAAATTGTGTGATATTATCCAATGTTATTTGAGCAATTTGTGATAATGCTTCTTTTGTGAGAAAGCCTTGGTGTGAGGTAATTAGCACATTGGGAAAAGTCATAAGTCTAGCAATGACATCATCACGAATAATTTCATCTGATAAATCTTTAAAAAAAAGATTCTCTTCTTGTTCGTAAACATCTATACCCAAATATCCAAGTTGTTCATTCTTCAGAGCTTCGACGGTTGCAAGTGTATCCACCAGTGCGCCTCTACTTGTATTGATAAGCATTGCTCCCTTTTTCATCTGAGTGAGCCTAGATTTATTAATTAGATGAAAAGTCTGTGGTGTCAATGGACAATGTAGAGAAACCACATCTGAGCTAGCCAGTAAATCATCAAGTGATAAATATTCTATCCCAATTGCCTGAGCTGCCTGAGAAGGATATGGATCGTACCCTACTACCTTGCAGCCAAAACCTTGCATGATTTTGCCGAACGCAATTCCAATTTTCCCTGTTCCAACTACTCCAACAGTCTTTTCGTTTAGATCAAACCCTATCAGTTTTTCCAATGAAAAATTACCATCTCGAACACGATTATAAGCCTTATGAATCTTGCGATTTAACGATAAAATTAATGCCACTGCATGCTCTGCTACTGCTTCGGGAGAATAGGCAGGCACACGCACAATTTTCATATTATGCACCCTAGCTGCCGCTAAATCTACATGATTAAACCCTGCCGACCTCAGTGCGATAAGTTGTACTCCGTTTTTGGCTAAGTGATCAATAACTTTTTTATTTAACTCATCACTTACAAATGCACAAACACACGCTGCTCCAACTGTTAAATTAGCTGTATTTTCATTCAAAGGAGCTTCAAAGTATTCTATTTCATGCTGTTTGTTAAGTGCATCAAAGTATATTCGATCAAATGACTTTGTACTAAAAAAGGCAATTTTCATCTTCTTGCTTTTTGTAAGAATTTATATCGAGACTATCCTACTTATAATCCATAGGCTTAGGTATTTGTTCTTAAGCTACTTTTTTAATTGAAAAACTACTTTCCCTGTCAATTTGTCACTATTCTTTGTTTTACTCTGCCATTTTAAACTCCCCAACGTCTAGGTTTCTTTACAAAATGACAGTTCGATTATTTGGCATATGTGTTGATATACATAAAATGCAATTCAAATTTTGAAAATAAGATAAAACATTAAATAAGCAGCAATGAGTAAAATTATAGGAATTGATCTAGGAACAACTAACTCATGTGTAGCTGTGATGGAGGGAAATGAACCTGTGGTGATCGCCAATGATGAAGGACGCAGAACCACCCCTTCGGTAGTAGCTTTCATGGACAACGGCGAGCGCAAGATTGGTGATCCTGCTAAACGACAAGCTATCACCAACCCACAGCGTACAATTGCTTCCATCAAGCGATTCATGGGGCAGCGTTATTCTGAGGTAGCAAATGAATTAGAAATGACCTCTTATCCCGTGAAAAAAGGTGATAATGATACTATTCGTGTAGATATTGATGGGAGATTATACACGCCTCAAGAAATTTCTGCAATGGTGTTGCAGAAGATGAAAAAAGTGGCAGAAGATTTTTTAGGACAAGAAGTGAAAGAGGCAGTAGTAACTGTTCCTGCTTACTTCAACGATTCTCAGCGTCAAGCAACAAAAGAGGCGGGTGAGATTGCAGGCTTGAACATTAAAAGAATCATCAATGAGCCAACAGCAGCAGCCTTGGCTTATGGTTTAGATAAGCGCAACAAAGATATGACTATCGCAGTCTATGACTTAGGTGGCGGTACATTTGATATTTCGATCTTGGATTTGGGAGAAGGCGTTTTTGAGGTGAAGTCAACAAATGGTGATACACACTTAGGAGGGGATGACTTTGATCGCGTTTTGATTGATTACTTAGCTGGATCATTCAAAGACCAAGAAAATATAGACTTGCGTAAGGATCCAATGGCGTTGCAGCGGCTAAAAGATGCAGCTGAAAAAGCTAAGATTGAACTTTCTTCCTCTACCGAGACAGAAGTGAATTTACCCTACATCACCGCAGTAGATGGTGTACCAAAGCATTTGGTCTTGAAGATAAGTAGAGCTAAGTTCGAGCAGCTAGCGGACTCTTTAGTTCAAAGAACTTTAGGACCATGCCAACAAGCATTGAAAGATGCGGGTATGAGTAAAAGTGATATTGATGAAGTAATTTTAGTAGGTGGCTCCACTCGTATTCCAGTGATTCAACAAGCAGTTGAAAACTTTTTTGGCAAGAAGCCAAACAAGGGAGTCAACCCAGATGAAGTGGTAGCAGTAGGTGCATCTATTCAAGGTGGAGTCTTGAGCGGTGATGTACAAGATGTATTACTACTTGACGTAACCCCCCTCTCTTTGGGTATTGAGACCATGGGAGGCGTTTACGATGTAGTCATCGAATCAAACTCGACCATTCCTACTAAGAAATCTAAAACATACTCAACAGCAGCAGACAATCAGCCGTCGGTAGAGATTCATATTTTACAGGGTGAACGACCAATGGCAAGGGACAACCGATCAGTGGGTCGATTTATCCTAGATGGTATTCCACCGGCACCTCGTGGTGTACCTCAGGTTGAAGTTTCCTTTGATATTGATGCCAATGGTATCTTGAGTGTGTCTGCTAAAGATAAAGGTACAGGCAAAGAGCAAAACATCCGAATTGAAGCATCTACTGGGCTTTCAAAAGATGAAATTGCAAAGATGAAAGCAGAGGCAGAAGCTAATGCAGATTCGGATCGTGAGGCTAGAGAGCGTGTAGATAAGTTAAATACGGCAGATAGCTTGATTTTCCAGACAGAAAAGCAGTTGAACGAGTTTGGAGATAAACTTTCAGCCGACAATAAATCGAATATTGAAAAAGCGGTAGCAGAATTAAAAGAAGCACACAAATCTGAGGATTTAGCAAAAATAGATTCTGCTACGGAAGTACTCAACAACGCATGGCAATCAGCTAGCCAAGAGATGTACCAAGCGCAAGCCAATCAGCAAGCGGAAGGTGCAACTACTGACCAAGCAGAAAGCAATGGCGCTACAACTGAAGCAGAAGACGTAACAGATGTAGAATTTGAAGAGGTAGATGATAAGAAGTAATGCTATGAACTAGTAGATTAGTAATCTAACTAGTTGAACCTGCTCAAAATGCTCTCGATTCAAGAATCGAGAGCATTTTTTTTAGCTCAAGTATTGCTTTATTTTTGGCAGAAAGATTTAATATTCTGGAGTTACCCTTTCGCTTCCTCTTGGAAAATCTCGTTCAGGGGTATCATTAAATCTTTAATAGCGCTCGCTACCAAGGTATCTTCATCCGTCAATGGAGGAGCGCTACTTGTGAATTTACCGCTTGTTTTGTCCAACAAATAGACTAGCACAGTACGCCGCTCTGGGTCAACAATCCAGTATTCCAAAACGCCAGCTTGCTCGTACAATTCATATTTATCCTTCAATTCTCGCTTGGAGTTACCGGGCGAAAGGATTTCGACAACCAATTCTGGTGCGCCTATACAACCTTGCTTATCTAATTTGCGATCGTCGCAAACCACACAAAGGTCTGGCTGAACTACAGTATCTATCTTGTCACTAACAATTTTGTTTTGGTGTAGAGGTAGCCGCACATCAAAAGGAGCTGGAAAAACTTGACAGGGTTTGCCCTTTAGATGTAACCACAAAACACCATTCAAATTGGATGCAATGCTCTGATGTTGCACGTTGGGTGCCGCCAAAGGAAGTAATCGTCCCTTTAATAACTCTACCCGCTCTTTGAATTGCCAAAGTAAGTAGTCGCTGTAAGTATAGTGTTTAGAGAAATCCAGTTGATGAAGTGATGTAATCATGTAATTCCACTTTCAATGTTTGCTGAAAAAACATTAGTACGCTTGAAGAAGTTTGCATTTTCAATGGTTAAGATTTCTAGCATTTCCCTTGGAAAAACTGTATTTAAGTAATTACCTATTTCAAATCAGCAATTTTAAGTTGCCGCTTCTCCCAATAGCTATCTTGATGAAAATTATAAGCAGTGGGCTGATAAGTTCCAACAATACCTACTTCCGCTTTAGCAGGTACCTCTAGACCCGACAAATAATAAACTGCATTGACGAACAATCGTCGAACGCCCTCATTAGTTAAATCCGTAGAAGAACCAATGGTCGAAGTGAAAGATTTTCCCTTTTTGCCATTTGGAAGTTGATAACTTTTTGTCCAAGCTATCGGCATCATGGGATCATTGGGGTTGTATGGCTTATTACTCGCAGGATTGGTTGTAGCAATTTTAGCATCGGTCGGGCGTAACCCAAAAAAAGGATCATTTTCATCAAATTCCTTTGTTCGATCTATGACTTGCCCCATGATGATGGGCTGAGTATCCTCTGGCAGTGGCAGTCGCACACCGTAAACATCGGTAGCTCCCCAGATGTCTCCGTCTTTTAGTCCATTTGTGATAGGATGATTTGCTGCCCCGACTGCTACAAGTCCTCTCGTGCTTTGGTGCTTGTGATGTCCATGATGCGTATGCCAACGCTCACCAAGTACTAATCGCCCAAAGCCTCCTTGCCAAGCGTCCCTGCGCTCGTAGTAGTTGCCATAGTGCTGCCATTGGCTAGTTGTATCTTTGATATTAAAAGCATGAGTGGCAGTACGAATACCGATTACGGGCTTTCCAGCCTTTAGAAAATTATCAATATGTCGCATTTGCTCATCTGGCAGTTCTCGGAAGCGCGTTTGAATAATCATCAAATCAGCATTGTCCAAATGCGCTAAGCCAGATATGTTGTGTGAATAATTAGGCTTGATAACGCCCAAGCTATCAGGATGCTGAGCAAAAAGCACGGTACAATCAAAGCCATGACGCTCAGAAAGAATTTTAGCCAACTGTGGCAGTGCTTCTTCTGAGCGATACTCTTCATCTCCGCTAACTAGAACGACTCTTTTGTTTATTCCGGACTTACCTTCGTAAGTTAACCACGCTTCAGGTTCAGATGCTCTTGGGCTTGTTTGAGTAGTTTTATCATTATCACAGGCAGTTACTACTAGTAGGAAGGCGCAGAATACTTTTAATAAGTTTGACATTGTTGTTGTTCGTTTTGTTATATTTCTTCGATAGCAGCTAAATAATTAGGACAACTGCTATCGAAGAAATTGGAAAAGCGATTTTACTTTTTTACTTTGATAGAGCAACCTACCGCTTTCGTGAAGCTAGGGTCTGGCCTTTCACCTGCTTCCAAAGCAGCGATCGCATCTTCTACAAACTTTTGCTCCACTGCATCAGCATCTTGCATATTATCATCAATAGCACCGATGTACTGCACTTTCAAATCTTTGTCGAGGATAAAAATATGTGGCGTTCTCTCTGCTCCAAATTGAGGAAACACCTTTTGCTTCTCATCAATTAAGTAGTAGTTGTAGCCTAATTCTTCTGCACGTTTTTGCATATTTTCAAAGCTATCTCCTGGTTTTATGGACACATCGTTTGGCATAATGTTAATAACAGGATAGCCAAGCGGTTCAAACTTATTTTGCAAGGCTACTACACGCTCTTCATACAGTTTCGCTACTGGGCAAGTGTTGCAAGTAAAATTAATGATGAAGCCTTTGGCTGTTTTAAAGTCCGCTAAAGAAAGCATTTTGCCATCAATATTTTTTAGTCTGAAGTCTGGTGCAGTATCGCCTACCTCCAATCCATCTTTGTCGACTAAAGTAGCTGCGCCTAAAATAATTGCGCCTAATAACAGCATTGTAAACATTCTAAGTGTACGTTTCATAATAAATACGTTTGTTTTGAATCAATTAAATATTAAGGTGTAATGTCTTACAAAAAAGTCTTCAACGCACTTTCAAGTTCCTGAAAATCAGAAAATTGATCGCTGTAGAAAGTGCGCTTTTCAGCATTGTAAATCATGGTAACAGGAATAGCTCCGCCCCAGTCGGTATCTACTTTGTCAATCCAATTGTTGTACTTGCTATCTGTCAATACAACTACTTTGGACTTCAATTGGTATTTTGTCAAAAAGTCTTTTAACTTGGTTTCTAGCTGGCGTTTAAAATCTAGGCTGATTAGCACTACCTGCACTTTCTCCTCTTGATACTCAGCTTGAATTTTTTCAAAGTAGGGCAGTTCCTCTACGCAAGGCTTACACCAAGTCGCCCAGAAATTGATTACATAAGTAGTGTCATTATTTTTGTTGAAAATTGATGTAATCCCTTCAAAGCTACTATGAACTGGTATTGTGCCAATAGCTGTTTCTAAGAAAGTTACTTCATCAGTGCTAGGGACTTCCTCTACTACTTTAGACCTTTCCTCTTTAGGAACTTGCTCTGTTGGAGTTTCCTCCGTTGATGTTGAAGTTTGACAAGAAGATGCAACTAATAGAACTAAGCAGAAGATAGAAACATATTTCATAAATCTATGCTATTTTCTTACATAACGCAAGGTTGAGCAATTTTGTTAGCCGTCATCTGTTTTTTGTTACTACAATGCCCCAATCAATTCGTCAAAGGAATCAGCCTCTTTGTAGAGGCGGTCGCTATAGCTTGTTGCTTGGAATTTAAGTTGGTGAGGCACTTCATTTCTAAGCAAAAGTTCAACAGTAATATTACCGTACTGCTGATCAGTTTTCTTACCTTCTTCAAAGCTATTGCAAGGCTTGAGATAGTGACGTTGAATAGTCTCTACCCATTTAGGACGATTGTAAATTCTTATATCGGAAATTTGCTTTCGATAATTGAGCCGAAGCACCTGCTCCTTTAAATAATCCAAAAAATGGATAACATCTCTTTGAGAATACTGTGTTTGATCGAAATGTACAGCAAAACCTTTTGAGCTGGGCGTATTTAGAAAAGTAAGGGCTTCATCCACATCTTCGGGAAGAACTTTTGAGATAGCGTATTGATTTTTCAACCAATCTATTAGGCGATGACACACAAGTGTCTCTTTCCAAAAGTCGTAATCCTGCTGCTCTTCATGTGTTCTAACAATAAGTTCATGAATAACGGGTTGGTTAGGAGAACTTTCCTCTGCAGCTTTAAAAATATTTTTGATGTACTTCCAAAAGTCAGACATGAATTAGACTTTATTTACAATGTATTTGAGGGTAATACTTCCCGAGAGGTCGAGGCAGGCTTTTACTAACATAAAAACCTTTTCAAGCTAAAGTAGAGCATATTCCCGTCAGGTAGCGTTTTATCAATAATTATTATTAGGTTTAAACAAGGATTATTAATACCTTTAAAATTGCTTTTTGTTCATTCATCCTAAACTATGAAACAACGCTTAGTTAATTGGTTGAAGCTCTGTTTAGGGCTTGTTATTATTTTTACTTTTATTTTACTAATTGCTCCTCCGTTACTTAGTAGCAAAATCAAAACGAATATTGAGCAACAGGACATAGATGCTAGTGCTTTATTTTACACAGA
>CAYWKD010000020.1:36240-68195 GCA_964458705.1 uncultured Saprospiraceae bacterium
CTAGATGAGGTTGACGAAGTAGTATCATTACCATCCGAACAATCAGATTTTGGAGAGGCTCGCTTCAAATGGGGCTATATGAACAAAAATGGTAACTTAGTTATCCCTGCCCATTTCGATGATGCACGTAATTTCACCAATGGCTTAGCTGCCGTTCAAGTCAAGGGGAACTGGGGTTTCATTGATAAGCAAGGCAGAACAATCATAGAACCACAGTACAAAGGAGTTTGGGCATTTAAAGATGGATTGGCAAGAGTGGAGACTTGGGAGGAAAAAATGGGTTTTATTAATGTTGCTGGCAAAATGGCCATTTCAACCAACTATCAAGAAGTCAAGGATTTTTACAATGGCTTGGCAAGAGTAAAAGATCAAGGAGTATATGGCTATATTAATAAACAAGGAAAATTAATCATTCCCTTTAGTTATGCTAGTGCATCTGACTTTCAAGATGGCTTCGCCAAAGTCAAACGCCTAGTTAAGTACGGTCTGATTAACACGGACGGTCAGTTAATTATACCCGAAACGTATAGTCAGCTGTATTTGCCTTCAAATAATTTGGTTCGTGCAAAAAAGGAAGAGAAATACGGATTTTTGAATACATCAGGTGAGCTAGTTATTCCTTTTCAGTACGACCAAGCAACAGACTTTGAAAACGGAATAGCTGCCGTTAAAAAAAAGAGGCTATACGGTCTAATTGATACCCTTGGAAACGAAATAAAAGCACCGTTCTTTGATCGAGCTTGGTACGGTAATGAAGGTAACTGGCTTGTCGAAAAAGCAGGTCGTTTTGGAGCAGTTAACTCAAAAGGCGAATACATTATTCCCGCCATTTATGAACAATTACTTCCGTTCTCGGAAGGTCGGACGCTATACAAGCAAGATATGCTTTGGGGAATTATTGACACTTCGGGCAGACGTATCACATCCGCACAGTATGGCTTAGGATGGGCATTTAGAGAAGGCTTGGCGAGAGTGGCTTTTTATGAAGGCATTGGTTTTGTAAACGCCGAAGGCGGAGTGAGTATTCCTCCTAAATTTATGGATAGCCGAGATTTCTCGGAAGGACTAGCACGCGTGCAAGTAGGCAATTAATCAATTGATTTAACTTATATTTAAAATACAAATCATGAATCATTCCTATCATTTATTTTTTATTATTAGCTTGCTGAGCATCAACGTAACCTTTGCTCAGCAGCAACTCCCAGAATACAATATTACAAGTCAGGAAGTAGAAGCACAGATGCGTTTTTTAGCATCCGATGCCTTGAAAGGTCGCTTGACTGGTGAGGAAGGCAACCGAATTGCAGCCGCTTATATCGCCACTCAATTAGAGGCTTATGGCGTTAAAAAAGTGGAAAATATGGCTACTTACTATCAGCCTGTTAACTTGCAACAAGTTGTGCCAATCAGCCAAGCATCTTTAGACTGGAACAAAACGACTTTTCAGCAAGGCAAAAACTTAATGATGTTAAGCGGTGAGGGTGGATCAATAAAAGCAAAAGCAGTCTTTGTAGGTGATGGCTGGGTAGATCAAGAAAAAGGTATTGATGACTACGCAGGGCTAGATGTCGAGGGCAAAATAGTAATTACCAATATTGGTTTGCCAGATAGCAGAGCACCACTTGCTATTATAAAATCTATGCAGCGAAAGCGTGAAATAGCAGAAGAAAAAGGTGCTGTGGCAGTAATTGAGTTATTCCAACTTGGAAGCAACTACTGGAATATCATAACAAAATACTTCTCCAAGTCGTCTATTCAACTAAGTTCGGAAGAAAGAAAAATGAACAGCAAGATTCCATACGGATGGATTTTGGAAGAAGATACCAGTTTTAGTAGCACGATAAAAGAAGGCAAGAAAACTAAAATAAAGCTGAGCAACAATGCTTCCGAAGAAAGAACGATTCAATCTGATAATGTAATTGGAGTAATCGAAGGTAATGATACTAAATTGAAGAATGAATATGTGGTAATAACAGCTCATTACGATCATGTCGGAGTGGGTGAACAAGGTGGCGGTGCTTATACGGAACAAGACAGCATTTTCAATGGTGCTAGAGATAATGCCTTCGGAACGGTTGCTCTATTGAGTACTGCAAAGGCTCTTGCTGCTGCACCTCCCAAACGGTCTATCCTTATTTTAGCAGTAACAGGAGAAGAAAAAGGACTGCTGGGAAGTAGTTATTATTCGGATCACCCAGTTATTCCATTAGAAAAGACCATCTTCAACTTTAATACGGATGGCGCAGGCTACAACTCAAAAGATCGAGTAACCATTTTCGGATTGGGCAGAACAGGAGTAGATGAAGAATTAAATAGCGGTGCTGCTGAGTTTGGGCTGAAAGTTAGTGATGATCCTGCTCCTGAACAAGGACTTTATGATCGTTCAGACAATGTATCTTTTGCAGCTAAAGGCGTGCCAGCGATTACTTTTAGCCCAGGCTTCACGGCTTTCGATGAGGAAATCATGAAAAATTATCATCAAGTAAGCGATAACCCTGAAACCATAGATTTTGATTATTTGGCTACTTATTGCAAAATTTTTGCTCACACTACTAGACTAATTGCTAATAAATCAGAGCGACCATTCTGGAAAGAAGGGGATAAATACGAGGAAGCCGGTAAGGCACTGTACAAGAAATAAGCTTTCTGAAAGTTTGATGTTCAAGGCTCGAAATTTAATGCTAATTGTTTTGAACATTAAACCTTGAACATTAAAAAATATGAACCAACCTATCATTAGCATCATCATGGGATCAGACTCTGACCTACCCATTATGCGCCAAGCCGCCGATGTGTTAAAGCAGTTTGAACTTCCTTTTGAATTGACTATTGTTTCAGCGCATCGCACTCCCGATCGGATGTTTGATTTCGCCAAGACAGCCCATCAGCGAGGCATACGAGTCATTATTGCTGGAGCTGGTGGTGCAGCCCATCTACCAGGTATGGTGGCATCACTATCGCCATTACCTATTATTGGAGTTCCGATCAAATCATCCAATTCTATTGATGGTTGGGATTCCATGCTTTCCATCCTTCAAATGCCGAATGGAGTACCCGTAGCCACCGTTGCAGTCAATGCTGCCCAAAATGCGGGTATATTAGCCGCCCAGATCATTGGTACAAGTGAACCAGCTATTCAACAAAGTGTTATTGCCTACAAAAAAGCACTGGCGGAAAGCGTAGCTAAAAAATATGAAAAACTGGAAGCAACTGGCTATGAGGCTTACTAAGTAACGATCAAAGATATATCTGCTACAGATAGAATAGCTCATTGATTTATGATGGCATCTGTTACACTAATAATGCCATGAGCTGCACACTAGACATGCACGATAAACAGTTTATTGAAACAAAGTCGTTACATCATGAAAATACTTATCTGTGAAGATGAAGAAATACTGCTCACTGCTTTGCAGTTCAGAATGCGTAAAGTAGGGTACAAAGCAATTATTGCCAAAAATGGGCAGGAGGCTTTGGATATTTTTGAAAAAGAACAAATAGATTTAATAGTAGCTGATATTTTGATGCCTAAAATAACAGGGCTAGAACTCATCAAAAGAATAAGAAAGACTCAGCAGAGGCAAGTCCCAATCATCGTTATCTCACCGCTAGAACATGAGGAAGAAATATTAGAGGCATTTGCATTAGGTGCAGATGATTTTGTAGCAAAACCTTTCAAGCCCAAAGAATTAATTCTACGCATCAAGCGTCTTTTTCAAGCGATTGAATTAGCAGAAAAACGTAAAAAAGACATAATCACTGAAACAGATGACCAGTAAACTGTTTAATGTTCTAATCAACAAAATATCATTAATCTATGGTCAATGCGCTACTCTTTTTCAAAGCCTTACATGTTGTTGGTTTTGTTTCTTGGTTTGCAGGTTTGTTCTACTTAGTACGCATTTTTGTCTATTTCAGCGAAGCAGCACTAGAAGACGAACCCGAAAAAAGCATTCTTCAAAAGAACTTCGGCAAAATGCAATGGCGTGTCTATAAAATCATCTGCAACCCAGCTATGATGATAACATGGACAGTTGGACTCATTATGTTGGGTTTAGGACTATACTCCCCAACTGTTCCAAACTACCTATCTATTGAAAATGGTACGCCCGGATGGATGCACCTTAAGTTGTTACTGCTAGTTATAATGACGGGCTATCATGTTTGGTGTAAAAGCATCATCAAGCAACTTGAAAATGGGACAAATCAGTACACTCCTTTCCAATTTAGATTATTCAACGAACTGCCGACCCTATTTTTAGTTTCTATTGCGTATGTCGCTGTTTACGGCAAGTTAGGGCAACTCAACTATTTGTATTTACTGATTGGAATTGCGCTATTCGGTTTATTAATTTATAGGGGTGCAGTAGCTTACAAAAAGCGCAGGGAGGCATTGGCTCAAACTAACCAATAAAAGAGCATAAGAGTTAGGATAATCCCAAACAACAAAGAAACTATCCTAACTCGAAAAGCATTAATCACCAACTTTGTCGGTCTTGGTTGTGGTTGGCTTGGGAGTAGTTGTTGCCTTCAATACTTCTGAATAAGCAATTTCACCAAGCTCATTTTCATACTTCAACCGATAAAAGTAAGGCTTATCTGCTTCCACTTTCTTGTCGTTGTAGTGGTAAGAAGTGAGCATTTCACTTGTACCCTCACCTTTTACTTCGTCAACCTTAATAAAATTCTCTTTATCAATACTTCTTTCAATATCGAAAGATTCGTTGTCTTTTTCCCAAACTGTAACCCAGGTAATCTGGATGTGTTTTTTGTTGGGAATAACTTTGAAGCTGTGCAATTTTGTACTAGTCACGGATGTCATAGCAATGCTCAGTCCAGCTAGTATCAATACAACTGTAGTTAAGATAGCCTTAGGGCTACTCTTCAGGTAGTTCAGCAAATGTCGCATAAAGTAAATATTTTTTAATTTAAAAATGATACCTATTGATCTACAAACTAGAACACATAAGTATTTATTTAATACAAATATAAAGATTAAATTAATACTTCGCAGAAAAATATATCTAAGATGCTACTCAAAATCCAAATTTTTCAATCACAAATGCTGAGACAAGCACAATCACACACTATCTATATTCATAACTTTTGATTAACCTTTCGTTAGTTTTGTATCTTTGACTTGACGACTCACAAAAATATTTTGTGAGGCTATCAAATCTATTTACATTTAGATTCGAAATAAACTAATCATTATGAGAGCATTTCTCATTTTTCTACTCTTCATCCTGTATGCCATCGGAGCTAGATGGTATTATGTTTGCCAAATCAAGGGTTTATGTGAAGAAACAGGACGTCCTACAACATTAACTTTATCAGATGAAGCAGGCAAGACAATATTAAAAGACTACGAAGAATTTTACTTTGAACCTACAAAAATCAGTCCTGAACTATCAGAAGATAATGTGGCATTTTTAGATGGAGTGGCAGAATATTTAAAAAACACGGATAGTCAAAACCTAACCATCACAGGCTTTTATCGCCCGAGTGAGCAAAATATTACTTCGGGATATTTTGAAAATATTGGTGTAGCACGAGCAGATCGAATTCGCTCTTTACTGATAAGAAGAGGAATTGATGAAGATAGAATGACTTTAGACTATACAGAAACAAATACAGAAGCACTCACCGAGCCAATAGATTTTCGTTCTTTCAATGCAACTAAACCTACTGAATTTGATAAAACGGCTTTCGTATTTACGAACATGACTTATTCTGATGCCAATTTTGAATACAACTCAGCGGACTTTCAGCCAGGTGAGCAGTTCAAGGCTTATGCAGATTCTGTTGGTACTTATCTGAATCTCAATCCAAATAAATCTTTGATTATTGTAGGGCATACAGATAGCATAGGCAGTGATGCTTACAATGATCCGCTAGGTCTAAAACGAGCGGAGAATGCAAGAGGATATTTTATTGAAGTACTAGAAGTTGAGAATCCAATTACAGTACAAACAATGGGGAAAAAAAGACCTGTCGCTCCTAACTCCAATCCTAACGGAACCGACAATCCCGAAGGACGCCAAAAAAATCGTCGCGTAAATTTTATTATTGAATAGCAAAAAATTAATTTAGTCTAATAAATGCTATTTATTGCTTTTATCAGACTAAACTTACTGCTTGACTCTTATACATTATGGAAAACATTAATTTTAATGACATTGATTTATTCGCCCGATTAACGAGCGAAGATAGCTTAGCCATTCTCCTCTTTTTGTTAGGAGCTTATCTCTTAGGGTTCTTGACTGGTTGGGTTGCGAGAGGCAGAAAAGTCAGAACCCTGAAAAAAGAAGTAAAAGCTAAGGAAACTGCCCTCCAAGAGCAGCAGTCCAAGTTGGACGAGTTGCATAGTGAAATGCAGAAAAAAGAGGAAGACTTGAAAAAAGTGAAGCTAGATTTAGACGATGCTTACACAAGACATCAAGTCTTAGAAACGGATAAACGTCAATTAGAAATAGATAGAGATACAATCATCGACGACCACAGAAAGCTAAAAACGAGCAATCAAGCCTATGCAGATACTATTGAAGACCTACAGGCTCAGGTAGCCAATATGAGAGAGCAAGAAAGGCAGCTAGTCGCTCAACTACAACAAACCAAAAACAACAGTGGAGATGTCGCTCAACTGCAGCAACTTTACAACGCTACCCTCAACAAATTAGGTACATTAGAAGAAAAAGTTAATCGTTTAGAGATGGACAATACTAGCCTGCGTTCTGGTCTAAAGCAAGATAAGAACCTTGCTCCTGATAGCTTTGATGAACAAAACATCTTAGCAAGACTAAGTGACAAAGCGATCCTATCGCAGCGTATCGAACCAAGCCCTGAGCTTCTTAAAAATGACTTGACGCTCATCAATGGCATCGGTCCTTTTATTGAGAAAAAACTCAATAGCATTGGAATTGGTACTTATGCAGATATAGCTAGTTGGTCAGATGCTGATATTGAACGAGTAACGAAAGATATTCAGTTCTTTCCTGGAAGAATAAAACAGGACAACTGGGTCGGGCAGGCGGAAGCTCTGCAAAAAAAGGCGAAAACTCCACAAGACATTTTGCAAGAGAGCCTTGGCGAAAACGATCCGAAAAATTTAAAAATCATCGAAGGCATAGGTCCTAAAACAGAAGCTGTATTAAAAGAAGGTGGAATTCGTAACTGGGTAGAACTAGCCAATGCTGATGTAGAACAATTAAAAGCAATTCTAAAAGCACAAGGCACACCTTACGACATGCTCAATCCATCTACTTGGCCAGAACAAGCGCGACTAGCCGCCAACGCAGAGTGGGACAGATTGAAACAATACCAAGATTATTTGATTGGAGGAATAGAATAAAAATTCATATCCTCAAGCATAAAAAAGTATCGAACAACGAATCCACTGTTCTTTTCGGTATCTAACAATAGCAGAAAAATAGTGCTGCCCACAATGTTAATTACTCAAAACAAAAAAGATATGACATTACGAACCCAACTTTTTCTATTTATTCTATTGCTTTCTACTGCTACAACTGCCCAAGAATTACCTCCATTTACTAGTATGGACGTCTTTGAATTAGAATGGGTCAACAATCCTGCCATCTCTCCAAATGGTCAACAAATAGTGTATCAACGAGGCAGTATGGATATCATGAACGACAGGCGTCAATATCGACTTTGGATCACTAATATAGAGGGTACAGAACATCAAAAACTGACCAGCAGTGATGTTTCAGAAGGCAGTGCATCGTGGTCTCCATCTGGAGATAGAATAGCGTTTACAAGCTCAACCGATCAAGGCAGCGAGTTATTTATCTACTGGCTTAAAAGCCAAAAAATAGCCCGAATTTCTCAACTACCCAATGCTCCTTCAGGGCTTTCTTGGTCACCCGATGGTAAGCACATTGCCTTTTCCATGTTTGTAGATGGCTCGGAACGCTCTTTTGTAAAGCCACACGCCAAGCCTAAAGGTGCTAAATGGGCAGATGCTCCTAGAGTAACCACTCGATTGAAGCACGAACGAGATGGATCGGGGTACATGCGTCCCGGATTTTCACACTTATTTATTATACCAGCCGATGGGGGCAGTGCTAGACAAATTACTTCAGGCGATTTCAATCATGGTGGCACCCCAGTTTGGTCAAACGATGGAGAACATTTATTTTTCGTATCCAACAGAAATGAGAATTGGGAATACGACTTCCGAAATTCAGAGATTTACAGTGTAAAGGTACAGTCAGGCGATATTAAAGCCTTAACAGATCGGCAAGGTCCCGACTCCGATATTGCGCTTTCTCCTGATGGCAAAACTATTGCTTACAAAGGCTATGACGATAAGGTACAAACTTATCAGATCACGCACCTTTACACAATGAATATAGATGGAACGAACAAAAAAGAAATATCATTTGACCTAGACCGCAGCATATCTAGTTTAGTTTGGTCAGCAGACGGCAAAGGCATCTACTTTCAATATGACGACGAGGGAAATACAAAGATCGGCTACACAGATCTGGCTGGCAACATACAGACTATTGCCAGTAATCTAGGAGGTACAGGCATTGGAAGACCTTACGGCGGTGGTTCATTTTCTGTAGCCAATAATAATGTAATTGCTTATACACACACTACGCCGAGTCATCCTTCTGAATTAGCAATTATCAAAAAAGGAGATAAAACAGAAACGTTACTCCTATCCCTAAATGAAGATATACTTGGACAACGCCAACTAGGAAAAGTGGAAGAAATTTGGTATAAATCCTCATTTGATGGTCGTTCCATTCAGGGCTGGATTGTAAAGCCTCCTTTCTTTAATGCCAGTCAGCAGTACCCTTTACTGGTTGAAAATCATGGTGGGCCAATTTCTAATTATGGTGATCGCTTCTCTCCAGAAATGCAGTTGTACGCTACAGCGGGCTTTGTCGTTTTCTATCCTAACCCTAGAGGTAGCACTAGTTATGGTGAGGAATTTGGTAATTTACTTTATCACAATTACCCAGGTGAGGACTATAACGATGTAATGGATGGCGTGGATGTTATGCTTGAAAAAGGTTATGTTTCAAAAGACAGCTTATTTGTAACAGGAGGCAGTGCTGGTGGTATTATGACGGCTTGGATGATTGGGAAGAACAATCGATTCAGAGCAGCAGCCGTAGTGAAACCTGTTATGAACTGGATCAGCAAAACATTAGTAGCGGATAACTACTACGGCTATGCTAACAGTCGCTTTCCCGGACAGCCTTGGGAAAATTGGCAAGATTACTGGTCATTTTCACCTTTATCTTTAGTCGGCAATATCGAAACCCCTACGCTAGTAATGGTTGGCATGTCTGACCTAAGAACACCAACTTCAGAAGCAAAACAACTTTACCATGCTTTGAAATTGAGAAGAGTAGAAACAGCATTGATAGAAATACCAAACGCTTATCACTTTATCGCTAATCGTCCAAGTCAATTAATTACTAAAATTGAACATATAATAGCTTGGTTCAACCAGTATAGATAAGAACTAATCTTCGGATAATCAAATACTTAACAGCAATTAAGTAATGGATGAAGCATTAGATTCAGGATCAATGAATCTAATGCGGAACGCACTAAAGTTCACTTTGCACCATCAACTCCCAAGCTGTACGATAGGCTCCTACTGATTCACAAAAACTCAGGAAGTCATTATAGAATGAATCACCGCCAATAGTAGCACTATCACCGACTATGACAAGTTTCTTCCTTGCTCTTGTCATGGCAACATTCATGCGGCGATAGTCCTTTAGGAAACCGATTTCTCCTTTTCGATTAGAGCGCACTAAAGAAATATACACCACATCTCGCTCTTGCCCTTGAAAGCCATCAATAGTGTCAATAGTAAGTGCAACATCCTGCAAGCGAGAGTCTTCTTGAACAGTTTCTCTTATGTGAATAACCTGCTCTCTGTAAGGCGAAATGATGGCAATAGAGGGTTGACTTTCTTGGGTTTCCTCCAGCAATAAATAAAGATGTTCGCAGAGAATCTGGAACTCATCTGGATTGTAACGACTCTTGTATTCTGGATTGATCTTTTCATCAAAACCACAGCCAACGGTATCAATGAACTCAACAGGACGATCATCTTTCACTTCTAAGCGATGCGTTTTTACGCTTTCGTCCGCTTTCAAGATGCCATCATAAAATCGTTGATTAGAAAACTGCATAATCTGCTCATTCATTCGGTATTGAGTATCTAAAAAGTTGACCGAAGGCAAGCGTAGTAAACTTTTTTCAATCAACGTTACATCAAAGCCTCCCTTTTTGGCTTCTTTTGACTTAATGGTAGGAGGCAATTGAAATGGATCACCTGCTAGAACTACTCTTGATGCCCTTGTTATAGGAATCCAAGTAGCAGGTTCTAAGGCTTGTGCAGCTTCATCAATCACGACTGTCCGAAACTTTAATCCCGAAAGCATGGGATGTACCGATCCGACTAGGGTACAAGTAATAACCTGTGCACTAGTAAGAATTTGATCGAGCAACCTTTCTTCCAACTGTGTTGCCCAGCTCGAAAGTTCCTTAGCTTCTTTTAAATAGGCGCGCCGCTCGGCTTGCTGTACTCTATTGTATTTTCTTCGCAATCGCCATGCTTTTCTTCTATTTTCAGCAGCTTCTAGGCGAATTTTCTTGATATGTCTGTTGTCTGGATGTCTTGAAACTCTAACATCTAAAGTGTGATTCAATAAATTTTCATCTACCCTAGAAATATTACCAATCCGAACGACATTCAATCCAGCATCTGCCAAACGCTCGGTCAACAGATCAACGGCAGTATTACTTGGTGCTGTTACTAGAACAGTATGCTCAGTTTTACACAGTTCCCGAATGGCATAAACGAGCGTGGTTGTCTTTCCTGTTCCCGGAGGACCGTGAACTATGGATACATCTCTAGATGACAATATGTTACGCACTGCTTCATTTTGAGAATCATTCAGTTCAGAAGTATAGAAAGAAGAAAGACCAGTCGCTTGTGGCGATTTTTCACCTAGAAAAATAGAACGCAATTCAGCCAAACGATCTCCTTTTGCCTTACTGACCTTATCTAGTGCTTTACGCATTTCTTCATAAGTGCGAGAATCAAAAAGCAGTTCAATTCCACATTCATGAATGATCCAGTTAGGGGGGTCTTCAGCATTCAGAATGATTTTCATTTTGTGCTTATCAATGTAGTCAATCACACCTGAACGCTCTGGATGAAAAATGCGTGGGCGAGCGGTAAAAAAATTGACTACTTTCCCAGCTCTGAACTTGTGGGGTTGATTGAGTTGCTTTGTTCTTTCTAAAACAATGAATGCTCTATCTCCGAAGGTATAACCCGTTTTTAAAATATTCACAGGATGCCAGCAAAATCCTTTAGTGATGCGTTCTTCAATAGGTAAACTTTGAATCATTTTCTTAAAAAAATCAAAATCCGCCTCTTTTTCCAACTTTAGGAGTTTTTCTAATTGCTCAAACTCTGCGATATGCTCCTCCATTTTTATTCGCTCTTTAGTATATCTGGGAAAATTAATGCTTTGCGACCTCTAGAACCTTTGCACTCAAATTAGACAGACACCTATATTGTCATTTAGACACAAAATACATTGAATAGTTGCCCAGTAAGTACATGGAGACAACTACTAATTGGTTTATTAGTTTATAGAAAACGAATTAGAATTTGAATAATCGTTTTTTTATCCACAATAAGAATATGTCAAAAAAGAAAAAAAAGGCAGCCAAAGCTACATTCAAAGAACAATTTCAAGCCTTAAAATATCTGACACCTTTTTTTAAACTGATTTGGAAAGCTAGTTCATCACTCACCATAATTAATGTATTGTTGCGATTAGTGCAAGCAGCAATTCCTATCTCAGTGTTGTACATAGGAAAAGAAATTATTGATGAAGTATTAAAGTTAATAGAGGTAGGCGGCGATCAAACTTATCTATGGATTCTAATAGCTATTGAGCTAGGCTTGGCGATACTTTCAGATTTACTAAGCCGACTGTTGACTTTGGTCGATAGCCTTCTTGGAGATTTATTTGCTAATAATACCTCCGTTGCGATTATTCGTCATGCGGCAAAACTAGATTTATATCAATTCGAAGATGCTGATTTTTATGATAAACTTGAGATGGCTCGCCGACAGACGAATGGCAGAACAGTGCTGATGTCACAAGTGCTTTCACAAATGCAAAACATCATCACAGTCATTTCGCTTGGAGCTGGTTTAGTGATATTCAGTCCTTGGCTAATTCTCCTTTTATTCATTGCTATTCTACCTTCCTTTTTAGGAGAATCTTACTTTAACCAAGTTTCTTATTCCCTCACAAGAAGTTGGACACCTGAGCGAAGAGAGCTAGACTATTTAAGATATATTGGCGCAAGTGACGAAACCGCTAAAGAAGTAAAAATATTTGGTCTAGCAGATTTTTTAGCAGATCGGTTCAAAAATCTAGCAGACCGCTACTACATCGCTAATCGAACTGTAGCCACTAAACGTGCATTGGTAGGAAGTTTGCTTTCCATAATTAGCACAATCGCATATTACGGAGCTTATATTTATATCATCCTACAGACTGTCGAAGGGCTTATCACGCTAGGTACTTTAACTTTTCTTTCCGGTTCTTTCAAGCGCATGAGCGGGCTGCTACAGGCCATCATGGGACGCTTTTCAAAAATTGCAGATAGCGCACTTTACTTAAAAGATTTGTTTGATTTTTTTGACTTACAGCCTTCCATTATCTCAACCGAAGAAGCAGTATCCTTTCCAAAAGTTGTGCAAGAAGGATTTACCTTTGAGAATGTCAGTTTCAAATACCCGAACAGCGAGCAATGGGCAATCCGACATCTTTCATTTCACCTAAACAAAGATGAAAAATTAGCTTTAGTTGGCGAAAATGGAGCAGGCAAGACCACCTTAGTTAAACTGTTGGCAAGATTATATGAACCCACCGAAGGAAGAATACTACTGGATGGCAAGGACATTAAAACGTATGACTTAGCAGATTTGCGTGCCAACATTGGTATCATATTTCAAGATTACATACGATTTCAATTAAGAGCCGCTGAGAATATTGCCGTAGGCAACATCGAAAAGATTACGGTAAGAGAAGCTATTATTGATGCTTCGCATAAAAGTTTAGCCAATACAGTAGTAGAACAACTACCCAAGCAATACGAGCAGTTTCTAGGCAGGCGATTCAAAAATGGCGTAGAACTATCAGGTGGACAGTGGCAAAAGATAGCACTAGCAAGAGCTTACATGCGAGATGCCCAATTATTGATTCTGGACGAACCCACTTCCGCACTGGATGCTAGAGCGGAGCATGAAGTCTTTGAACGCTTCACGGAGTTGATTCAAGGTAAAATGGCAGTGTTAATCTCTCACCGATTCTCTACTGTCCGCATGGCGGATAGAATTTTATTTTTGGAGCATGGTCAACTTTTAGAGTTAGGTACGCATAAAGAACTGATTGCCAAAGAAGGAAAGTATGCGGAACTATTTCATCTGCAAGCACAGGGCTATGTTGATTAATCCTATTCTAGACTCAAAAAGTATCAAAAAAGAAAAAAAAACGTCAAACCGTGTATTATTTGTAAAATACAACTATATTTGCGGTAGATAGTAGAAAAAGCACACCATACTATCTTGATGCTCACATCAAATACTTTCAGCTCCTAGATGTTTCCTACAAGTGAAATTACTGATAAGATTAGGATTGAGTAATCGGAGTTATAATATAGACAACAGAGGTGACTAATAATAAATTTCAAAACAAACTTAGTAGCGATTATTCATAAAGTGTTCGAGAACATTTAGACATGGTACACCACCATATAAATGTCCCGAGTAGTATAATGCAATCGTTCAGTTCAAAAAGAGTTACTAATCTCTACTATTACCTAAAGAACATACACTATATATTAAGCTATGTTAGATATCATGCAATTAAATGACATGCTAGTTCCTGAGTTAAAAGAACTAGCAGAACGTCTAGGAATGTTAAACTACAAGAGACTTAACAAACAAGAGCTCATCTTTAAAATTCTTGACCATCAAGCCTTGATGGAAGATGATAGCCTAGATGCAGCTATTGCGAAAAAAAGCAAAGCAAGTACAAGTAATGGTGCTGCCACTTCCAAATCAGAAGAAGCAACCAAACAAAAAAGCAGCGAAAAAAAGGAGGACTCTGAGGGTGATCCCGAGGAAAAGCCGAATACTTCTTCAAGGTCAGAAGAAAGAAAAAGACAGCCTAAAAAGCCTTCTAGTAAAGAACGTCATCAGGCTAAGGCAGACAATGATAATCTCAAAGAGAGTCCCTCAGACAATCACCAAGAGAAAGAGAAAAACGACAAAAAATCTCCACGTCCTAAGCCCAATCAAGAAGAAAAGGTTAAGGAAGTTAAATTTGACATTGAACTAGATGGAATTATTGAGGGAGAGGGAATTTTGGAAATGATGCCCGATGGTTATGGTTTCTTGCGTTCTTCTGATTACAACTATTTAACCTCTCCTGATGACATTTACGTTTCGCCTTCCCAAATTAAACTTTTTGGCTTAAAAACAGGAGATACCGTAAAAGGTGCTATTAGACCACCAAAGGAGGGAGAAAAATATTTTGCATTACTTCGAGTGAGCAAAATCAATGGCTACAATCCACAGGATATTCGGGAACGCGTTCCATTTGATTATTTAACGCCACTTTTCCCAGAGGAAAAATTCACTATGAATACCTCGCCAACTGGAAGAGATTTTGGCAATCGAATTATTGATTTGTTTACACCAATTGGAAAAGGTCAACGCGGTTTGATTGTTGCGCCTCCAAAGACAGGTAAAACTTTCTTATTGAAAGACGTAGCAAATGCCATAGCTAAAAATCATCCTGAAACCTACTTGATTGTACTTTTAATAGACGAACGACCTGAGGAGGTAACAGATATGAAGCGGAGCGTGAGAGCAGAAGTGGTGGCATCAACATTTGATGAGCCAGCTGATAATCATGTGAGGGTTGCAAATATTGTATTAGAGAAGGCAAAAAGACTGGTAGAATGCAAGCATGATGTATGTATCCTACTTGACTCTATTACACGTTTGGCAAGGGCTTACAACACGGTTGCTCCTGCCAGTGGAAAAGTGCTATCGGGTGGTGTGGAAGCTAATGCTTTGCACAAGCCTAAAAAGTTCTTTGGTGCTGCTAGAAATGTGGAACATGGAGGTTCATTAACTATATTAGCGACCGCCTTGATTGATACGGGTTCAAGAATGGATCAAGTAATCTTTGAAGAGTTTAAGGGTACAGGTAACATGGAATTACAACTGGATCGCTTCTTGGCAGACAAGCGTGTGTTCCCAGCAGTGGATTTGACGCGCTCAAGCACTCGCCGCGAAGACTTGTTACTCGACAAAGATACCTTACAGCGTATGTTCATCTTACGCAAACATCTTGCAGATATGAAGCCAGATGAAGCGATGGAATTCATGCGAAAGAATATGCTTCATACAAGTAGCAATATAGAGTTCTTAGCTTCTATGAATGGTTAAGCAATTAGAAAACTAACTAAATAGCTTGTAGGATTTTATCTGACTTCCTACTAGTAAAATCTTACAAGCTAATTAGCAAATTAACAGCATAACTCTTTGGACTCTCTTCAGTGCCCAGTTCATACTGCTCAGGATAGAGCAAATCCAATCTTCTTTTAACGTTGACTAAACCAATGCCTCCACTGCGCCGATGCGTCGTAGGTGCAGGAATGCGGTCAGGTTTACTGTTTTCAATAAAAAAATGAACCTGCTGATCGTCCACATTCATGACAATATTGATAAAGCCTTTTTCAATGTGATTATTCAAACCGTGCTTAAAGCTATTTTCCAGAAATGGAATAAACATGAGGGGCGCAATTTGTTGGTCTGTAATGCTTCCATTTACCTCGAAGTAGATATCTACCTTTCCACCATGTCTCAGTTTTTCCAAGTCTAAATAGTTTTGAATGTAGTTTACCTCTTTTTGTAAAAGCACGCGCTTTTCATTACATTCATAAAGCATATAGCGCATCATCTCAGAGAGCTTTATCACGATCTCAGGAGCTTTATCATCCTTCTTCAAGGTGAGTGCATATAAATTATTGAGTGTGTTAAAGAGAAAATGTGGATTGATTTGTGATTTTAAAAATCGCAGTTCTGATTGCATGGTGCGTGTTTGCAGTTCTTGCCGCTCTCTTGTATGCCTTACCCAGTCACTCACTATTTTGATGATTGTAGAAGTACCAACAACCATAAATGCAGATAAAAATTGAAAATTGATACTTGAAATGAGCACTTGTTGAGCGTCCTTATGATCTGTAAACTCATAGTAGAGAAACTGTACTACTTCTCGAACAGCAATCAAAATAAAACAAACCATTAGCAGCAAGATGCTATAAACCAAAAATTTATTTTGAATCAGGTATTTGGGAATTAAGTAGTACAGATTAGAATAGACAATAGCAATATAAAATATAACAATAATGAGGCTATCAACAAAATTGAACCAAAAGTCCTCATCAATACCTTGAAATATGATAAGTGCAGCTAAAATACTGAGCCAAAATAGTGCATGGTACACTACTTGGCGACTAAAAAAATAATATATCTGTTTTGCTAAATTGTTCATATTCTAAATAAACCTCAATAAAGCTAAGAACCTGTGAGTAATTTCTAAGTTTTTTTAAACAGAATACTTATTCCTGAGCGGCGGAAACCTAATATTGCTGCTAAAATAGAGAAGTAAAATTATTAAAGAATCATAAAAAATAACAATCTTATGCTCAACTACAAATCTTTTGGTCAGGGTGATCCCATTATTATACTCCATGGCCTTTTTGGAACATTAGATAATTGGCAAACCATTGGTAAACAACTCGCTAATGACTTCACAATATTCTTGGTGGATCAACGCAATCACGGTCGTTCGCCGCACTTGAAAGGGCATACCTATCCCTTAATGGCGCAGGACTTAAATCAATTCTTGGAAGATCAATGGATATATGAAGCAACAATTATAGGGCATTCAATGGGAGGAAAAACAGCTATGCAGTTTACAATGGACTATCCTGACCGAGTAAAAAAACTGATTGTTGTGGATATTGCTCCCAAGGATTATACTGGAGGACACGAGCAGATTATTAATGCGCTAACTAAATTTCCGCTTGACGATATAACAGACAGAACTCAAGCTAGTGAGATATTGAGAAACCTAGGTATCTCAGATAATGGTATTCGACAGTTTTTACTAAAAAATCTTACTAGAACTAAAGCAGGTGTCTATCAATGGAAAATGAACCTGCCTGAAATCACTGCACATTACCAAAATATACTAGCAAATATTGAGCTAAGAGAACCCGTAGAAGTAGATACGCTTTTTATCAGAGGGGAAAAATCAAATTATATTCAAGATAGTGACTGGAATAGTATCAAACAATATTTCCCAAAGGCGCAACTTAAAACCATTAAAAATGCTGGCCACTGGGTTCATGCCGAATCTCCAAGCAATTTGTTGAACGAGCTGAGAAATTTCATTAAATAAAAATCAACAGAACGATGTTTTTATGTTTAATTAATATTCATGACATTAATATGACATTAAGAATATTTTTCTATCTTTGAAGTATCTTTAAACTAATTCAAACAAAATTATGGATTACTTACCATTGATTATTCAACTTGCAAGTGGTGCAGTAGGTGGCAACCTCGCTGGTGCACTATTGAAAAATTTTAGCATGGGTACATTGTGGAATTCTGTGGCAGGTATTCTTGGAGGTGGACTTGGCGGGCAATTATTAGGAATGCTTGGTATAGCAACGGGTGGTGGAGAAATGGATTTGCAAGGTATTCTTGGAATTGTAGCTAGCGGAGGTGTTGGTGGAGGTGTGTTGATGACGATTATTGGTCTAATCCGATCAGCAATCAACAAGTAAAACAAATTAGCCTACTCAATTTTGAGTGGGCTAATTAATTCGGTATAATCTCAACTGAAGATAGACTTTCATATTCTTCGTCTGTAAAAAGCCGTGAGCGAATAATAAATCTAATCCCCAGCGGAATCTCTAATGAAAAACTCGCTCCTCTGCCTTTTACTACATCAACGTTAAGTTGAGTATGCTTCCAATATTCAAATTGGTCTTTTGACATATAGAAATTGCAGTCGTGAATTTTTCCGAGTAGCACATCTGTCTCATTAATCATTAACTCCCCTTCAGGTAAGCACATTGGAGCGGAACCATCACAGCAACCACCGCTTTGATGAAACATTAACTCACCGTGCTGCTCCCTCAGTTGGTCGATTACTTTTTTGGCTTCATCCGTTACTAATACTCTGCTTGTCATTGTTTGTAATTTTTGTAAAAAATAGTCGTAAGGTAAAAAAGCATTGGGTGATATTGTTGATCCCCCCAATGCTTTTGCTTCAAATATCTAGTTAGTTAGAAGAAGCCCATAGCTTTTTTGTCATAAGAAATCAGCATATTTTTCGTCTGACGGTAATGATTAAGCATCATTTTGTGCGTTTCACGACCAATTCCTGATTTCTTGTATCCTCCAAATGGTGCGTGTGCGGGATAAAGATGGTAGCAATTCACCCAGACTCTACCCGCTTGAATAGAGCGAGAAATCTGGTATGCTTGGTGCATATCTCTTGTCCAAACACCTGCACCTAAACCATAAAGTGTATCATTAGCAATTTCGATAGCTTCTGCCTCATCTTTGAACGTCGTTACACAAACAACTGGTCCAAAGATTTCTTCTTGGAATACACGCATTTTATTATTCCCCTTCAGAATAGTCGGCTGAATGTAGTATCCACCATCCAAGCCTTCGTTGTAAGCAGCAGCACCACCTGTCAACACTTCGCAACCTTCTTCCTTGCCAATTTCGATGTAGCGAAGTATTTTTTCATACTGATCGTTAGAAGCCTGTGCGCCCATCATAGTGGAAGGATCAAGCGGATGACCTAACTTAATGGCTTTGGTTCGCTCAATCACTCGCTCCATAAATTGATCAAAAATACTTTCTTGCACCAACATTCTTGACGGACAGGTACAGACCTCGCCTTGATTTAGCGCAAACATAACTGCCCCTTCGATACACTTATCTAAGAAGTCATCATCCGCATCCATTACATTAGCAAAGAATACATTTGGAGACTTTCCCCCTAATTCAAGCGTAACGGGTACAATATTCTTAGACGCATACTGCATAATGAGTTGACCAGTCGTTGTTTCTCCTGTAAAAGCAACTTTCTTGATTCTAGGATTAGATGCCAAAGGTTTACCTGCTTCAATACCAAAACCATTTACGACGTTTAAGACGCCATCCGGCAATATACCTTCAATCAATTCCATCAGAATTAGAATGCCCACTGGAGTTTGCTCTGCTGGTTTCAATACCACACAGTTGCCAGCAGCTAAAGCTGGAGCAATTTTCCATGTAGCCATCAAAATTGGAAAGTTCCAAGGAATGATTTGACCGACTACTCCCAATGGTTCAAGAACATTCACGCAGACGGTGGTGGCGTCTAGTTCACTCATAGAACCCTCCTCCGCACGGATAACACCCGCAAAGTATCTGAAATGATCAATTGCCAAAGGCAAGTCAGCAACCGTTGTTTCTCGAAGTGCTTTACCATTATCCCACGTTTCAGCTCTGGCTAATACTTCTAGGTTTTTTTCCATAACATCAGCAATCTTTAACAAAAGATTACTGCGATAAGCAGCAGAAGAGTTATTCCACTCTGGAGCTGCTGCCCAAGCTGCGTCAATAGCTTTATCAATATCCTCAGATGTAGAACGAGGAATGCGCGTAAAGCTGTTACCATCCACAGGTGATATATTTTCAAAATAAGTCCCTTTTGTTGGTGGTGTCCATTTTCCGCCAATATAATTTTCGTATTGGTCTTTAAATTTCGGCTTCGCCAAGGCATCTTGACTTATTGCAATAGTTGAACTCATGCTTTACTTTTTTAGATTTATTTAAAAATTTCTGCTAATTGTCAAATAATTGAAATTTAATTTTAATTATTCACTTTAAGCAAAATTACTTATTGAATCATTGCGTTATTTGCACTATACTATCAAGAAAGTGAACAATTCTTGCAATTCTAAAAATTAGATCATCTTATTTGATTAAATATTTCATTATAGTTGATTTTGAATTGCTTTTATTTTTTCTTGTTTAGCTATTTTAAAAGAAACTTCCGAAATAGATGATAATAAAATACTAGACCTATGAAGTTAGCTGACTCATTTTTTCATCAAAGAAAACTACAAACCCTTGTTGAAAATCAAACAACTTATTCGCTTACAAATGCCGAAATGCACGTTTTTGAGACGCATCAGCAAGCAGAGAAAGTACTACTACGCTTCGATCAGCCAGTAATAGCTAGCATGCTTACAGGAAAGAAAGTGATGCACCTTCAGAATCGTTCTTCATTTGATTTTCTGCCTGGTGAGTCTTTGATGCTCCCCTCCAACGAGTTGATGTGCATCGACTTTCCTGAGGCACAGATGAACAATCCTACTAGATGCTTAGCCATGACTATATCAGAGGAAAAAATTAACAAGGTCATTCAACTAATGAATGAAACCATGCAAAAAGTAGGTGATAAAGAATGGAAATACTTAGAAGACAAATTTCGCTTTACAAATGATGCCGTGCTACATCAAATTATTTATAGGCTGCTCTCTTACTTTACTGAAAATCATCCATCCAGAGATTTATTTGTAGAATTTACTTTGAGGGAACTTATTATTAGAGTATTACAAGCAGAAGTAGCATCTACCTATCTGGAGAAAGCAACTATGATGAGTAGTTCTAATCCGTTGGCTCATGTTATTGAGTATATCAGAACAAACCTTGACAAATCGTTAACAGTCAGCGAACTTAGTCAAAAAGCTTACATGAGCGAATCCAACTTTCATAGAGTTTTTAAGAATGAATTAGGTACTTCACCAATAGAGTTCATTAATGGAGAGCGCTTAAAAAAGGCAATAAATTTATTGCAAAACCCACGGAGAAAAATCAAGGAAGTTTACATGGAATGTGGCTTCAACAGTGTATCCTACTTCACGAGGCTTTTCAAGCGTCAGTATAAGGTTTCGCCTAAAGAATATCAACTTCGAGTTTGCAGGCAAAGTACCTAAATTGCTTCAATACTTTTTGAAATCTTACTGCCCTTCCAGTTGCATCAATCCTTGATATATTTTAACCATTGCTAGTGTATCCAAAAAGCAGTAGTCGTGTAGCTGCTGTTTTATTTTCTCTTTTTCAGTTGTTTCCGTGTTGGTGTGCGTCATTCTGTGCCAAGCAATTGTTGCCATGCTGCCGTTATTGATGTCTAGTGCTTTATAATTATCGGCTTTCCAAAATACAGGTAGCACATTTTTAATAGAGCTACTACCTTTAAATGTTGGATGGATATAATAATCTTCGTCAAATACTTCTTTCAAATCCACCACCCGTTTATTCAGAGCGTGCAGAAGATCTGCATGAGCAGGATAGCGTTGAGCGGCCTCTTCATTGCGCTTTTTCTCAAATGATTCATTCCAAACAATTACGCTGCCGCCTTGTATGGGAATAAATCTAGCCAGATGATTCAACAAATTTTCTACGGATTCCTTTCGATCATCTAACAAGTAGCAAGCATGTCGCAACTCTGCGTTATGGTGTTCAAGTATATGCAAAGAATACTGCACAATCATCTGTTGATAAGGACGATACCCCTCCTGTGGTGGATCAACGTAACCGTAGGTTTCGTAATCTAAAAAGTAAAGTGGATAAGCCAAGCGGTTGAGCCACAAACGAATATTCGTATGGTCAATCTGAACACTACGCTGCTGAGCTAGCTTTACTTGACGGCGCTGCCGGTGAGTCAGTTCATAATCACTAGGAATATCCTGCACAGAAAAAATACCTTTTGCCGTTAGTTCGCTTAACTTGAGCTTTGATATTCTCGATACCTCAAATACAGAATAGTTTGGTAAGTTCGGCATCCGATACTTCAAGTAAGGGCAGTCTTGTTTTTTGCTGCAACTAGGATTGAGCTTCGTAGTTGGCTCATCGCCGTTAATGTAAGCGAGTGCTGCTGCTGCCTTAATACGTGTTTCAGGCATCAGTTTCAACACTTTTTCAGTTATATTTTCTGCTATTAAATAAGTTTGTTCATCTACTGCTCCCTGTGATATATATTTTTTATTGACATGCACTAGGTAAGTGCGTTGTACTTTATAGCCTGCCTCCTCAAAGACCATTCTTTGAAATGCCACATCGTGCAGGTGCTTCGATTTTACTTTTGTGGATGCCTTCACTTCAAAGATAGAAATACTGCCGTCTTCATGCCTTACCAATACATCCGAAATGATGACATAGCCCCCGAAAGTAATCCGATCTTGATAACTTGCTTGCTGTGGTGCAATGGCTACGCCATCAATTACTGCTCCCTCCTCAAACCAATGCTGCGCTAGAGCATCTATAAAATCTCCCTGTTCGATTTTAAACAAGCGATCTTCTTCTAAATTGGGAATAAGTGATGGCTTATTTTTCTCTAACCACAACTCCTCTGGACAGTCGAGGTATTGAATATAATTCGATTTTGAAAGTGTATGATTTCGCATTGCGTGCCTTCTTTGCTTAATTTAGCACAAAGCCTTGGCTATACTAGTAGTGAGCAGTTGTGTACAATCAATCACTTATTACCCTTCAATCGGGAATCAATACATAAGCATTTTGCGCCATGCGCTCAAGATCACTGTATTTGATCCAGATGTAACCATTGCTGCCCCAAGCGTTGCCCTTGGTGTTTAAAAATTCTATGGCTTCAAGGTCTTCATCATAGCTGACAGCAAGGAGTGGTTGCTTTAATGTTAGCGCATTAGTATTGCCTTCCCAAAATTCAACACCTTGCAAGTTGTTAAAAGCATCATCAATATTCATTTCTATTATAACTGGATTGCCGCGTAAGATGGCTTTGCGAATTTCGTAAATCTTTTGGCGACCTCGTGTATCAGGCCGAAAAATATGCAAATAATTTCTAATCGAATATTTTGGTGTAGCATAGACGCTTGAAGAAATCGAGGTTGCACCATAGGGCACAATAGCGGCATTCACGGTTCCATACTCGACTAAAAAGCGAAGGGCATCTTCAATAGAGTTACCTTCGCTGACCGCTTGCATACTCAAGGAAACATAATCTGGGCTGAGATTAACCTTATAATTTTCACGATAATTAATGTAAAACTCAAGGCAACTGGCTAGGACATAAGAGACAGAATACTCTGCTCGACTTGCGCTTCTCGGAGGCATCATATATGGTTTTACGCTTTGATCGGTCAGAATAGAGCGTGTGTTTAACCCAAACCCGTCCATTGTAAACATAAGTGCATCAAAATCACTAGCCGTTGTTATACCAAGCTGCCCTTTGATTGTTTTTACTTTTTTGGGTACAAATTGCGCAGAAACATGATTAACATTAATAAATAAAGCAATGACTATTAACAACTTAGACGACAAAGAATGGCAATTCATAAGATTTAGATTATTTTGAGTGCATTTTGTCTTTTAAACGAAGAACAAGAGGTTCTTTAGTATAAGTGTCGTTAAAATAAAGTTGTACCCAATTTTTCTTACAACAATTTCACACCATCGCCGATATTGAAGTCATAAACAATAGGTGATAGTTGAGTTGCAGCTTGATAGGCTTCTGTTATTCTTTCTAGGATAGCCGATTTTTGGTCATTGTGTATCAAATTAATGGTGCAACCTCCAAAACCACCACCCACCATTCTAGCTCCCAGAACACCAGAATAGGGTTTAGTTAAGTCAACAAGTAGGTCAATTTCAGGCACTGTAATTTCATAGTCATACTGCATTCCGTAATGCGATTGATAGAGCAACTGTCCAAGTGTTGCCAAACGTCCCTGTTCCAGTGCTGCAATGGCCTGGTGCACTCTCTGGTTTTCGTCTAGTACATATTTAGCACGTTGATAGTCCTTCGGTTGAATTTGAGATTGAAATGCTCGCAGGGTTTGATAATCTATATCTCGGAGGCTTCTCACATTTGGCTGTGATTGCTGAATGAGGGCAACTACTCGCTCGCAAGCTGTACGGCGCTCATTGTAACCAGAATCCGCAGCTAGTTCATGTTTTACTTTTGAATCAATCAATACCAAACTGTAACTTTTTAGATCAAGCGGAAAATAATTGGACTCGTTATTTTGACAATCTAAAAAAATAGCGTGATTTGCTTTGCCGTGCAAGGAGGCATAAGGATCCATCAATCCACAATTTAAGCCGACTCGATGCTCAGTAGCTTGAGCAATTAAAGCCATTTCTAGTCTTGAAATATTCAGTTGATTCAAGTGTGCAAGACCAAAAATAAAGCCCGAACAAAGTGCTGCGGACGAAGAAAGCCCTGCTCCTGTGGGAATATCACCATTCACTATCCCGTTTACACCACTGATATTGTAGTTTCTTGATTGCAGTTCCATTATGACCGCTTGCAAATACTTTCCCCACGAGGGAATAGACTCAAAGTCTTTAGCGTCGATAGAGAAGCGTGCTGTTTCATCAAAGTTAGGCGAATAAATTTCAACTTGACGAATATCACTATTATTACCCAATGCGAAATAAATATATTTATCAATAGCTGCTGGTAGCACCCATCCTTCATTATAATCTGTATGCTCCCCGATAATATTGATTCTACCGGGTGCTTGAACCATAATGTAAGATTGCTTAAACCAATCCATATATCGCTGCGCTAATTGTTGAAGTATCTGCATTATTTACTAGGTATTTGGTTTTGGCATTTCTGGATAAGTAAGTTAGATAATAGCTTTCAGCATCAGTAGTTATTTTAAATAATTTCCGATGGTAATAATTTCGGCGAATACACCTGCCGCTGTAACCTCAGCTCCTGCACCAGGGCCTCTCACTACTAGTGGCGTTTCTTTGTATCGCTCCGTAGTGAAAATAATCATATTATCACTGCCATTCAGATTGTAGAAAGGATGGCTAGCATCATAACTCTTGAGACCAATTAAACCTTTACCACCTTGAATTTGTGCTACTGCTCTCAATACTTTGCCTTCAGTAGCTGCTTGACTACGCCATTGTTCATACTGGACATCATTGGCTTGGAGTTCTTCAAAAAAAGCATCAACCGTTGGTGCATTAATAGCTTCGTCGGATAAGATAGGTTGAATGGTAACATCTTCCTCTTCTAGTGGAAACCCAGCTTCTCGTGCTAGAATGATGAGTTTACGACGCATATCTTTTCCACTCAAATCTTCTCTTGGATCAGGTTCTGTAAATCCCTGCTTCTGTGCTTCTTTCACGATCGAGCTGAAAGCAATACCCAATTTAAAATTATTGAAAATAAAAGACAACGAACCCGAAATGACACCTTCTATTTTCAGAATGCGATCACCGCTATAAATCAAATCGTTGAGGGTAGAAATAACAGGTAAGCCTGCACCTACATTCGTTTCGTAGAGAAAGTGAACGCCTCGACGTTGAGCAATTTCTTTCAATCGTCTATACTGAGCAAAAGAAGAAGAAACCGCAATCTTATTAGGCGTAGAAATAGAAATACTACTATCCAAAATAGCTGCGTAATGTTTAGGTAATTCAGCACTAGCCGTATTATCGACGAAAATAGTGTTGGAAAGATTTAGCTGCTGCATTCGCTCCACATAGTTCACCATACTCATCGTTTCATCAGCACTTTCAAGCAATTCACGCCAGCTATCTAAGTCAATACCATTTTGGTCAAACAGCATTTTTTTGGAATTTGCCAGTCCTACCACTCGAACGTCAAGGCTGCGCTTTGATTTTAAAAACTCTTGCTGAGTACGGATTTGCTCCAGTAATGTACTGCCAATCAACCCAATACCCACAACGAACAAGTGTAGTTCTTTTCTATCCGAGAGAAAAAAGGCTTCGTGAAGTGCATTGAGGGCTTTCTTCTCATTCGAGCGATTAATAACAACTGATATATTCAACTCTGAAGAGCCTTGTGCGATAGCAACTGCATTAATCCCGTTTTTACCCATTGCATCAAACATCCGACCTGCTATTCCTGGCTGATAGCGCATATTTGCTCCAATGATAGCTACTACCGAAAGCTCTTTTTCCACTTTTACAGGATTCACAATACCCATTTGCATTTCATATTCAAAAGCTGCTGCAACGGTATCTTTAGCTAGTTTTGCATTTTTCGGATTCACCGCAAAACTAATCGAATGTTCCGAAGAACCTTGCGTGATGAGAATTATGTTAATCTTGTGCTGTGCCAGTGCAGCGAACAATCGAGCAGCAATACCAGGCACACCAAATAGTCCTCCTCCTGAGAGTGTTAATAGGGCAATATCATCAATAGAAGAAATCCCTTTTACAGCTTTGTCATTTGGGTCGTAGGCATCAGAAATATAAGTCCCAGAAAAAGAAGGATTGAAAGTGTTTTTGATATAAATAGGGATACGTTTTTGGAGAGCAGGTTGCAAAGTTGGCGGGTAAATGACTTTTGCGCCGAAATGTGACATCTCCATCGCCTCTGCGTAAGTCATGGTGGGAATAGTAAAAGCACGTTTTACTTTTCTTGGATCGCAGGTCAAGACACCATCCACATCTGTCCAAATTTCAATTTGTTCTGCACCCAAGCCCGCTCCTAGTAGCGAAGCTGTGTAGTCAGAACCTCCACGCCCTAGCGTTGTTGTTAAGCCTCCTCTTGCAGTAGCAATGAAGCCCGTTACAATTTGAATGTCTTTATGCTCTTTATAATAATTTTGAATTTTTTTATAAGTTAGTTCAAAGTCAACATTAGCAGAACCAAATTTCTTATCGGTTTTAATAATTTTTCGAGCATCTAGATAGCTAGCTGGCACGCCGTTATCACGTAAAGCATGAGCAATAATAAAAGCAGAATTACGCTCTCCAAAGCTCAGAACATAGTCCATTGTGCGCGGTGAAGCCTCTCGAACTAAGAAGATTCCGTACAACAAATTCTTTAATACGCCGTGGTTTTCTTCCAAAACAGGCAACACTTCATCCAACAGTGGGCGACTAATCAGTTGGTGTGCTGCCTCAAAATATCTACTATGAAAAGCCTCAAAAATAGCTTCGTACTCAATCTCCCCTTTTGCTGCCAGAGCACTCATTTCAATTAAAGCATCAGTGATACCTCCAAATGCAGAAAAGACGACTGTAAATTGCTCCCCTCGCTCATAGTAATCTCGCAGTATATTAATGACGCCCTCTATTCGTTCAGGCTTGGCTACGGATGAACCACCAAATTTTAAGACTTTCATTTATCAGATATATTTGAGCACACAAATGTATTGAGTATTGGATAGATAAGTGAGTACCAATGAAAAAAAAACCAAGCTCTTTTACGGAGTAGAAAAGAGGATTCACTCGCATTTTATGTCGCCATCTGCTCCCTTTGATATCTTGTAAAATATATATTATTGGATTAGAAGTGCCAATTTTTTTTAAATCAGCTCAATATTAAAGTTGTTGCACATTATTCATAAGTTGATCTAACTTTTACTCAATGAATAGTACCTTCTACCCAGTTTATTCGTCATTTAGTAAATGATCATCAATGCTAGTAAGCAGAATCTAGCTATTTCGTTTATTACAAGTAGAATTTGGTATGCTTTCAAAGTTGCGCTGCACCTACTTTATGTTTAACTTGCAGTTCATTTTTTCCAGCTTAGCAAACTACCTTCATGACACCCTAATATATTTCTTTTTTCACTACAAAGAACTCAACTTACATAGCCATGCGATTACTTTTATTAACGGTTACTTTTACTACTTGTCTAGTTACTTTATTATCTGCTCAGTGTATCTCAGGAGACTGCGAAAATGGAGATGGGACTTACCTACTACCAAGCGGAGCTAAGTATTTTGGAGAATTCAGAAATGGAGAAATTCACGGATACGGCACTTGTAAATATGCTGATGGTAGCAAATATGAAGGAGATTGGAAAAATAGATTGTATGATGGCTTCGGAACGAAGACGTACAAGGATGGTCAAGTGCGATCAGGATTTTGGAAAAAAGGGCAACCTGTGGATGACAACGGACAGCTTGTTATTGCAGAAAGCCTAAAAGAAACAACAAAAAATATTGATACGAATATTCAGACGGGCTGCTTGCTAGGAAATTGTAGGAATGGCTACGGCACGTTTGCGTATCCTGATGGCAGTATTTACAGAGGTAATTTTACCTCCAATAAACCCAGTGGATGGGGGGAATACAATTACTACAACGGAGATCAGTATATTGGTGAATTCAAGCGAGGACTGAGAGAAGGTAAAGGAACACTTAGATTTTCAAGTGGCAGCGATCTAAGTGGTTTTTGGATGGAGGACGAATTTATTGGCGATAACACTTACAACAGCAAGCAAGTAGGCTGTATAAAAGGAGATTGCAAAAATGGAGAAGGTATTTATATTTTCTCAGATCGTCAAGGTAGATATGTAGGTACTTTTTTAGATGGTAAACCGCATGGAGAAGGCACTGTGTTTTACAGAGATGGCAGTCGTTACAAAGGTCAGTTGGATCAAGGTGCAATCAATGGCTATGGCGTTTTGTATCACTCCAATGGTAGAAAAAGCGAAGGTTACTGGAACAATGGGGCTTATACAGGAAAGTCTGCTAGTCAAAATACATTCACAACGAGTAGTTCTGGTATTACAAGACTGGGTAGCTCAAGTAGCTCAAAAGTCTGGGCAGTTATTGTCGGCGTTGCGAATTATAACCACATGCGTGTATTGCGCTACACAGACGATGATGCTTATAGAATGTATGCTTTCTTAAAAAGTCCAGAGGGTGGCGCACTTTCCGACCAAAGAATAAGAGTTCTAATTGACGAAGAAGCCACCAAAGTTAATATTCAATCTGCAATGGAAGATATTTTCTATCGTGCAAGTCCCAATGATTTAGTTATTCTTTATTTTTCAGGACATGGACTGCCAGGTTCTTTTCTACCTTATGATTACGATGGTTACAACAATAAATTCTATCATGAAGAAATCAATCAAATCCTTAAAAACAGTGCTGCTAAATTCAAGTTGTGTATAGCGGATGCCTGCCATTCGGGTAGTTTTTTGAACGACCAAGCGATGTTAAAAGATGGCGCACTGGAGAATATACTAGAAAGCTATTATGAGAATTTAGCTACTGCAACACCAGGCACTGCACTTATTATGTCTTCTAAGTCAGAAGAAACTTCACTGGAGTCTAACAACCTTCGCCAAGGTGTATTTAGCCATTTTCTACTGCGAGGTTTAAAAGGTGAGGCAGATCAGGATGAAAATAAAGTAATCGATATTCAAGAATTGTTTTCTTTCATCCGCAACAACGTCAGAAGTTATACCGGCAATCGTCAATCACCTATTATTAAAGGAGAATATGATTTAAGACTGCCTGTTGCCATTGTGAGAAAGGATTAGCTAAGCAACGATCATAGACCTGTCTGCTTAAGGTAAAATAACTTATTTTTTGTCCGTTACTAAAAAAGATTTTAGTGCCAACATTTGTAAGGTACAACTGAAAAGGTTTAGAAAGTTACTTTCATGAGATTATTGCAACTTTCATCTCACTACTGCTACGGGCATCTTTGGATCAAAATCGCCTACTAGCAGGGGTGTTTGCATATTAGCTGTGTAATAGCGTACATTATCCCTTACGAAATCGAATAATTCATTTATGGTGATAATTTTATCTAAATTGGAGTCTGCCTCACCTTTTAATCCTCTGATAATGAAATAACTAAATACTCCAGAGCGAAGCCCACCATCTTCTAATGAATACTCCTTTTCTTTGGACGAAAGCAACAATGCTGTACCACCTTCTGTATCTTTGAAAGCTTTGTAATAGCGACTCAGTGCCACATCTATAGTTGGAGATCGGAAATTTTGATATCCTCCTGCATGACAAGCATCTGCGATGACAATTTTATGCTTTGCTCGGCTAGTATTAACAAGCGAACGAATTTCTTCGTGCATCAACTCATTTTTAGTGCCATCATAATCGACTGGTAAAAAGGAAGACTCGAATCCATGCCCTGAAAAGTAAAATAGTACCACATCATTTTCATCTGCTTGATGCAGCACCCTTCGGATGGTATAAAGGATATTTCGGTAAGTCGCATTTTCATCAATCAATACCCTCAACTGCTGATCGGGTAGTGCGCCGCCTTCTGGACTTTTTAAGAAGGCATACAACTGATAGGCATCATCGTCCGTAAATCTCAGCGAAGGCATATGTTCGTAACTCCCCACGCCCACTATGACTGCCCATATTTTGACTTCCTCGCTTTGATCCACGGAGGTTTCAATAGCATTTTCTATGTTTGAGACTGTTTCATTTTTCTTATAGCCAAATACCTCGCTTGCCAGTTTTCCCTCTATCCACTCATCCTCAACTACATCACCGAGTGAAGTGATCAGTACTCCTTTACCGTGTTTCTTGCTAGCTACCCAGTTCCCTTCATAAACTGATCCATCGTTGTAACGCATCTTGCCATAGCCATGGAACTTCCCCATTTTCAATTCTCCTTCATATTGATCGCCGTTAACAAGTGTAAAAATGCCTTGTCCATCGGGTTTGCCATTGAGCCATTCCCCATCATAGTAATCACCATTGGCATATTCCATTTTGCCAGTGCCATGCAGTTGATTTTCTCTAAAATCACCGAAATATTCTCCGCCACTTTTAAAAACTAACCGCCCTTTGCCTTGTCGATATTGATTTTGCCAATCGCCAATATATTTATCACCATTGGAAAAATATAAAATGCCCTGTCCTTCAATCCTGCCATCTTGAAAAGTGCCAATGTACTTCGCTCCACTCGGATAAACCATAGTGCCTTGACCATTTTGACAATTCCCTTGAATACATTTTTGAGCGGAAAGGATATAAACTGTACCAATCAAAAACAGCAGAAGAACACATAACTTTCTCATAGTGAACAATTTTTTTAAAAGGATGAGTACAGAAACCACAAGTACAATTATTTTAGTATTAGTATCAATTTAAAAATATTGTACCCATTTATACTCTTGACAAGGTAAAAACTGCAACTGTGCAATTACTTGCTAGAAATCACACATCATAACGACAATAGTAGAACACTACAGAGTATCCTTTATTGTTATTAATTTTCGCTTTTAAAGAATTTTAAGATTCTCTTTGAAGTCTGCTCAGAAGCTCTTTTTTTGCTATTGAAGAGCTGTGAACTAGCATTGAAGATGTCAGAGATTATCTGTTGAGTTCAGGTCTAATAAGCGAGATTATTTTGTCATTTGGACAGCATAAGTACCAAATAGTTACTTGCCAAGCTAAAATAACTCAAAATATCCTTTAAAAATACGGCTGTTTTCGAGATGTTTGTGTTATAAGTAACGATCAAAAACTAAACAGAGCATGATAACAAAGTACACTGCCATTCTATCCATTTTTTTAGTAACCACATGGAGCTGTAGCGATACAAGTAAAACAACTACCAAAACTGAAACAACTACGGTAGTTGGTGCTTCTTATCCTTCTGTTCCAAAAGCAACTATGGAGATGCTGTGGGAAAAATGCACTCATATTGACTACATTTTCACAGACTTGCCTTACAGTATTAGTGTTGATGATAATCAGCAATCCCGAGCAATGCTCTTACACATTTCCACTAATCCGGCTGTCGTTGATAACAATTGCCCACTCACTGCAAATGTTGTGTATTTAGCCAGTGGAGAGATTGTGCTAGAAGCTAATCTCTATTACAACAAAGCAAACCAATGCAAGTACATGGTTTTCTTAGAGAATGGGCAGCCTAAATATGCTAACTATTTGACGCCCGATGGATTAAGTTATTTTGACAAACTTATTAGTTCAGTAAAGGTAGTTCCCGGTCAATAGCTTTGAA